>JAEWLQ010000097.1 GCA_023457495.1 Pseudomonadota bacterium | reverse complement strand
GATCTACGCGTCAGCGATGCCGGGCCTCCAGGGCACGGACGACGTCCGCCAGCGCGATCCCGCGCGCACGCAGCAGGACGAGTAGATGGAAGAGGAGGTCGGCGGATTCGTCGACGACCTTCTCGTTCTGGTCGCCGACCGCCGCAAGGGCGGTTTCCACGCCTTCTTCGCCGACTTTCTGCGCGATGCGAGAAAGCCCCTTTTCCAGCAGGCGTGCGGTGTAACTGGCCTCGGGTTTGTCGTTCGCGCGTTGTGCGATCACGGACTCGAGCTTTGCGAGGAACGCGATCGAGCCGACGGCACTCCGCGGCTCGTTGCCAAAGCAGGTGACGGTGCCGTTGTGGCACGCCGGGCCGCGCGGCCGCGCCGTGACCAGCAACGTGTCGTTGTCGCAATCGAGCGCAACGTCGACGACATCGAGCGTGTGGCCGGTCGTCTCGCCTTTCTCCCACAGCCGTTGCTTGCTGCGGCTGAAGAACACGGCGCGCTTGCGCGCCAGCGTCTGCTCCAGCGCCTCGCGATTCATGTAGGCGAGCATGAGCACGGCGCCGGTGTCGGCGTCCTGCACGATCGCGGGCACGAGACCCTGGATCTTCTCGAAGTCGACCTTGGAAATATCGAGGCTCACAAACGCACCTCGACGCCGGCGGCCGCAAGCGTCGTCTTGAGATCGGGAATGGCGATGGCGCCGGAGTGAAAGACGCTGGCGGCCAGCGCCGCATCGACCTGCGCCTTCTCGAAGACGTCCCTGAAGTGTTCGGGTGCACCCGCGCCCCCGGATGCGACCAGCGGGACGTCGCAGATCTCGCGCACGGCCTTGAGCTGCGCAACGTCGTAGCCGCGCCGCACGCCGTCGCTGCTCATGCAATTGAGCACGATCTCGCCGGCGCCGCGGTCCTGGACTTCCCTGACCCAGGACAACGTGTCACGGCCGGTATTTTTCGTACGGTTCGGATCGCCGGTGAACTGGAACACGCGATACCCCTCGGTGAAGTTCGCGCTGTCGATGCCGATCACGACGCATTGCGAGCCGAAACGCGCCGCGAGCTCTTCGATGAGTCCGGGATTCGACAGGGCCGGCGAGTTGATCGAGATCTTCTCGGCGCCCTCGTTGAGCACGGCCTCGGCGTCTTCGACCGAACGGATGCCGCCCGCCACGCAGAACGGGATGTCGAGCACCTGCGCGACGCGGCGCACCCACGTGCGATCCACGCTGCGGCCTTCCGGGCTCGCCGTGATGTCGTAGAACACGACCTCGTCGGCGCCTTCGTTCCGGTAACGCTCGGCGAGCGCGAGGATGTCGCCCACGATCTGGTGATCGCGGAAACGGATGCCCTTGACGACCTGGCCGTCGCGGACGTCCAGGCAGGGGATTATGCGTTTGGCAAGAATGGGGCTAACTCCGAAGGTTTGATCAGTTCTTCCAGCAGCGCCTTGCCGCTGATCGCCGCGGCGCTGCCGGTGGCGGCCAGGGCCGCGAGATCCGCGGCACTGCGCACGCCGCCCGACGCCTGCCAGGCGATCTGGGGGTAACGCCTGACGGCTTCGGCGTACAGCGCCACCGCCGGGCCCTGCAGAGCCCCGTCGAGCTCCACGTCCGTGCACAACACGTGCTGGAGGCCGGAAGGTAGATAGGACTCGACGGCCTCCCACAGCGTGATCTTCGATTCCTTCGTCCAGCCGCGCGTCAGCACCCGGGGCATGCCCGCGGCGTCGTGCCGGATGTCGAAGGCGAGACCAATCTTCTCGGCGCCGTACTTCTTGAACCAGCCTTGCACTTCCGCGGGATTCTCCACCGCGGCGCTGCCGACGATGACCCGATCGACCCCATTGCGCAGCAGGTCGTCCACGACAGCGGTCGAGCGCACGCCGCCGCCCACCTGGATGTTGAGCGCTTTCTGCGAGGCGAGGCGGACGATGACGCTGCGGTTCGCGAGCTGGCCGTCTTTGGCGCCGTCGAGATCGACGACGTGCAGCCAGGTGGCGCCGAGCGCGCGATAACGTTGCAGCAACTCATGCGGCTCGAGGTCGTAACGCGTCTCGCGGTCGAAGTCGCCCTTGAGCAGGCGCACGCAGCGGCCGTTACGCAGATCGATGGAGGGAATCAGGATCATGAAGCTCTCAGGTACCGTCTTTCAGGAAGTTGGCGAGGATGCGCGCACCGACGACGCCGGATCTTTCCGGGTGGAATTGCGTGCCGCAGAAGTTGCCGCGGCGCGCGACGGCCGTGAAATCGCCGCCGTATTGCGTCGTCGCGACGGTCCATTCTCCGGCGGGCACGGCGTAGCCATGCACGAAGTACACGTAGTCGAGTGAGCTCACGCCATCGAGGAGCGGATCGGGCTTCGATTGCGCGAGCTGGTTCCAGCCCATGTGCGGCACGGGCAGGCCCGGCGCGGCGGAAAGCTTCTCGACGCGGCCCGGGATCACGCCGAGCCCGTTCGCGGGGCCTTCCTCGGAATGATCGAACAGGATCTGCATGCCGAGACAGATGCCCAGCAAGGGTTGCTCGAGGGTCGGGATGAGCTGGTCGAGCCCGACGCCGCGCAGCTTGTTCATCGCACTGTGCGCGTTGCCCACGCCCGGCAGCAGAACCCGCGTGGCCCGCTTGATGACATCGTGATCCGTCGTGACGACGGAGTCCGCGCCCAGGCGCGCGAGCGCCGCGCGCAGGGAGGCGATGTTGGCGCCGCCGCTGTCGATGATCGCGACGGCGCTCACGAGCGGCTCGCGTAGAGAGTGGCTGGCGTCATAACAAACCTTTGGTGGAGGGCAATTCATCGCCCTCGCGGCGAAACGCCTGGCGCAGGGCGCGGCCGACGCCCTTGAAACAGGCTTCGATCATGTGATGCGTGTTCTCGCCGGTGATGGTGACATGAACCGCGGCCCTGAGACTCTCCGCGAGCGAACGGAAGAAGTGCGGCACGAGCTCGGTCGGCAGGCCGCCCACCGCTTCGCGGGAGAATTTTCCTTCGAACACACCGTAGGCGCGGCCGGACAGATCGATGGCCACGCGGACCTGCGCTTCGTCCATCGGCAGCACGAATCCGTAGCGGGTGAGGCCGAGCTTCGCGCCGAGCGCGGTGCGCAGCGCTTCGCCCAGCGCCAGCGCGCAGTCCTCGACCGTGTGGTGCTCGTCGATGTCGAGATCGCCCTTGCACTCGAGCTCGAGCGCGAAGCCGCCGTGTTTGGCGATCTGCTCGAGCATATGGTCGAAGAAGCCGATGCCGGTGACGATTTTCACCGGCCCGGTCGCGTCGAGATTGACCGCGACGCGGATGTCGGTTTCCTTCGTTTTGCGCTCGATCATGGCCTTGCGCTCCGTGAGCGTGCGGATGATCGCGGGCCAGGTCTCCGCGGCGCTGCCGTGACGTTGCACGGCAAGTCCGCGCACGCCGAGGTTCTGTGCGAACTCCAGGTCCGTGGCGCGGTCGCCGATCATGGCGCTCGCCGCGAGATCGACGTTGCGCACGTAGTCTTCAACTAGTTGGATCTTCGGCTTGCGGCATTCGCAGCCGTCGCCCTTGCGGTGCGGGCAGACGAACACGGCATCGAACTCGATGCCCTGCGAGCTGAACGCGTTCATCATGAATTCGTGTGGGGCGTCGAAGTTGGCCTGCGGGAAGCTCGCGGTGCCGAGCCCGTCCTGGTTGGTCACCATCGCGAGCTTGTAGCCCGCGGCCTGCGCGGCGCGTAACGCCGCGAACACACCCGGCATGAAGCGGATCTTGGCGATCGCGTCGACCTGTTCGTCCGGTGGCTCTTCGATGAGCGTGCCATCGCGATCCACGAACAATACCTTCGACTTGCTCACGTGAAACTCCGGATCAGACGATCGTTCTGCTCGGGCGTGCCGACCGAGATGCGCAGGGATTGCGGGGACACGCCGCGCATGTCGCGAATCAGCAGCTTCGCGGCGCGCGCCGCGGCGAGCGCGCCTTCCGCGTCGGCGAAGTCCACCAGCAGGAAGTTCGCGACGCTTGGCCAGACCCTGCGCACGGCGCGCGAGTCGGTCAGTGCGGCGGCGACCCGGTCGCGCTCGGCGCGCACCTGCGCGACGCGTTCGCGCTGGATGGCGAGTTGCGGTGGGCTCAGCGTCGCGAGCACGGCTTCGATGGTGAGCTGCGGAATGGAATAGGGCGGTATCACTTTGCCGAGCAGGGCGACGATGGACTCCGCGGCGATCAGCGAGCCGACACGCGCGCCCGCCAATCCGAAAGCCTTGGACAAAGTGCGCAACACGACGAGATTCGGGAAACGAGTGAGCTGGGTCGTGAGCGAGGTGTCGCCCGAGAACTCGATGTAGGCCTCGTCCACCGCGACGAGCGCGCGGCCCGCGAGCGCGGTCAGCACCCGCTCGATGGCCGCCGGGTCCATGGCGTTGCCGGTCGGGTTGTTGGGTGAACACAGGAACACGATCTTCGTGTTCGCGTCGCAGGCCGACAGCACGCCTTCGGTGTCGAGCGCGAACCCCCGCTCACGTACCAGGGGCACTTCGCGCACGGCCGCGCCCTGGATGCGCGCCGCCACCGCGTACATGCCGAAGGTCGGCGGACAGATGACGACGTTGTCGATGCCCGCGCGGCAGAACCCGCGCACCAGCAGGTCGATCGATTCGTCGCTGCCGCGGCCGGGCAGCAGGTTCGCGGCCGGCACGCCGTACAGTTCGGCCAGCCTCGCGGCAAGCTCGTGCGGGTGCGGTTCCGGGTAACGGTTGAGTCCGGCCTGCGTGCGATCCGTCTCCGCACGCCAGGGTAGTTCGTTGGCGTGCAGCCGATCGAAAGCCGGATCCCAGCTCGCGTGCGAATACGCCTTCAACGCGACGATGTCGGGACGCGCGAGCGCGAGGATGTCGCTCATGACGACTTCCCGGACAAGGCGTCGAGTCGCACTCGCACGGCGTTGCCGTGCGCATCGAGTCCTTCGAGCGCGGAGATCGCGATGGCCGTGGGGCCGAGGTCGCGTAATCCCGCCGCGGTCAATTCCTGCACGGTGATGCGCTTCTGGAAATCCGCGAGCGACACGCCGCTGTAGCTGCGCGCGTAACCGTAGGTCGGCAGCACGTGGTTGGTGCCCGAGCAGTAGTCGCCCATGGATTCCGGCGACCATTCGCCGACGAACACGGAACCGGCGCTCTCGACGCGCGGCAGCAGCGCGCGCGCATCGCGCGTCTGGAGGATGAGGTGCTCGGGCGCGTAATCGTTGGACACCGCCAGGGCGGTGTCGAGATCGGGGACGACGATGACGCGGCTGTGCCCCATCGATTCATTGATGATGTGATTGCGGCGCAGCGCGCGGGCCTGCGTCGCGGCTTCCAGGATGACGGCGCGCGCGAGCGCTGCCGACGTCGTGACGAGGATGACCTGCGCGATGGTGTCGTGTTCGGCCTGCGCCAGCAGATCGGCGGCGACGAAGTTCGGTTTCGCCGACTCGTCCGCGATGACCAGCACCTCGGAGGGGCCGGCCGGCAGATCGATGGCTGCGCCGGCCGGATCCGCGGCCACGAGTTGCTTGGCGGTGGTCACCCAGGCGCTGCCGGGGCCGAAGATCTTGTCGACCTTCTTCACCGACTCCGTACCGAAGGCGAAGGCGGCGATCGCCTGCGCGCCGCCCATCTTGTAGACCGTCTCGACGCCGCACAGCTCGGCGGCGACGAGCACCGCGGCGTGCACCTTGCCTTGCGGATCGGGCGAGCTCGCGATCGCGCGGATCGGGCATCCGGCCACGCGCGCCGGCGCGGCGAGCATGATCGCCGTCGAAGGAAGCGGAGCGGAACCCGCCGGCACGTACAGTCCGACACTGCGAATGGGCCGCACGATCCGCTCGCAGACGACGCCCGGCATGGTCTCGACCGACAGTGGCTGCGGCCGCTGGGCTTCGTGAAAGCGCGTGACGTTCGCCACCGCGCGTTCGAGCGCGGCGATCTGCGCATCGGTCAGCCGTTGGCGCGCTTCGCTGAATTCGGCCGGCGTCACGCGCAACTCGTCGAGTTTCGTGCCGTTGAACTTTTCCATGTAACGCAGCAGCGCGGCGTCGCCTCCGGCGCGCACCGCGGCGACGATCTCGGCGACATCGCGTTGCACGTCCGCGCGCGTTTCCGTGGCCGGGCGCGCGAGTGCGGCGCGGCGCTGGTCAGCGGAGGCGGTTGTCCATTCGATGAGTTGCATTCAGGCCAGCATCTTTTCCACCGGCAGGACGAGCAGGGCGCTCGCGCCGGCCTTCTTCAGGCTCTCCAGAGTTTCCCAGAAAACGTTTTCGCGGCAGACCGCGTGGATGGCGACCTTGTCCTGCGATCCCTCGAGCGGAATGATCGTGGGCGACTCACTGCCGGGCAGCAGCCGCCGGATCTCGGGCAGCGCCGAGCGCGGGGCGTGCAGCATGATGTATTTGCTCTCTCTCACCTGTTGCACGCCGTCGATGCGCAGCAGCAGGCGATCGACCCACTCCTGCTTCTCGGGCGACAGCGCGATCGGCGTGCGGATCAGCAGCGCCTGGCTTTCGAGCACGGTTTCCACTTCGCGCAGGTGGTTGGCCTGCAGCGTCGAACCGGTGGACACGAGATCGCAGATCACGTCGGCGCGGCCGAGCCGCGGCGCGATCTCGACCGCGCCGGAGAGCGTGACGATGTCCGCGGTGACGTTACGCTCGCGCAGGTAGCGCTCGAGCGTGAACGGGTAGGTAGTCGCGATGCGCTTGCCCTGCAGCGAGCGCGGTCCCTCGTAGGTGAAGCCGTCCGGAATGGCCAGCGACAGGCGGCAGCGGCCGTATTCGAGCGTGCGCACCTCGGTGAAATTGGCCGCATGGCCGCGCGCCTGGAGCTCGAGGCGTTTCTCCTCGAGTACGTTGCGGCCGACGAGGCCGAGATCGCAGACGTCTTCCTGGACCAGGTCGGGGATGTCGTCGTCGCGCACGAACAGCACGTCGAGCGGCATGTTCTCGCCGAAGCCCATGAGCTGATCGCGGCCGCGCGACAGTTTGAGACCGCAGTTCTTGAGCAGCTCCAGCGACGGGTCGGTGAGGCGTCCCGATTTCTGGATGGCGAGCTTGAGGCGCTGGCCGGCGTCTTTGAGTGAAGGGTCGTTGAGTGAGGGTGTCATGAGTCCGGATTCAGGGCGTTGCGAAAAGGGATGCGTCCGGGCGGGCCCGGAAGAGATGTCAGGCGTGGCGATGCTGGCGCGTCGCGGCAAGGGAATAGCCGCCGTTGCCGTCCTGCAGGCAGCGGGCCACCCGGCCGATGGTCGTGACGCTCACGCCCGTAAGGCGGTGAATCTCGCGGTAGGGCAGGCCTTTCTGCAGCCATTCCACGACCGCCCAGCGGTCCGCCAGGGCCTGCAGCTCGGCGGGCGTGCACAGGTCCCGGAAGAAGGCGCGGCACTCGTCCACGGACTTCAGGGTGAGCATGGCGGCGAACAGGTTGCGTTCGGAGAGCGCTTCCTGCCGGGCGGTGATGTTGCGGTGCTGCTTCAAGCCAGTTCCATCGGGTCGATTGCCAACGAATTAATGTATTAACGCGTTAATACGGTGGCGCATTGGACACGACCCGGCGCACGAAAGCAAGTGCGGATCTTGCACCCCTGACATGGCCACCCGTAGAATTCGCGCCACTCATCGAGACCGGCTGAGGGATTGGGCCCGAAGACGCCGGGGCAACCGCCGCCAACGCGGAAAGGTGCCAACTCCTGCGGAAACGAGGGCGTCCACGAGGGCGCGCTTTATCCGGCAGATGAGCAGCTTCGAGCTCCGGGACCCCGGGGTCGAGGTGTCGCGCATCCCGCGCGGCGGCTCTGCGAGTGCCCGATGATGGTTGGAGCATTCGGTGAGCAACGACAACAAGCAAGTCAGCGACGGTGCGACGGACCCTGGCGGGGATTCCGGCCCGGGATCCGGCGTGCAGATCCGCGAAGGCATCCTGGCGATTCCCGGTGAGCTCAAACTGCATTTCGGCGGCAGCCTCGAATCCGCGTCGATCGCCTGGCGCATCGCGGGTCCCGCGGGCGCGCCGGTGGTGGTGGCGCTGGGCGGCATCTCCGCGTCGCGCCGCGTCTGGATTCCTGACGAGCCGCGCGGCGGCTGGTGGCACGAGGTGGTGGGCCCGGGCCTCGCTCTCGACCCGCAACATTTCCGCGTCCTGAGCTTCGACTATCTCGGCGCCAGCGCCGATTCCACCGGCCCGCGGGATGGCGCGCCGTTCCCCAGCATCTCGGCCTACGACCAGGCCGAACTACTGCTGCGGCTCATCAACCATCTCGGCATCGCGTCGCTGCGGACCATCGCGGGCGCTTCGTACGGCGGCATGGTCGCACTCGCGTTCGGCGAGCGTTATCCGGATCGGGTCGCGCGCCTCATCGTGATCAGCGCCGCCGACCGCGCTCACCCGATGGCGAGTGCGTGGCGGGTGGTGCAGCGACGCATCGTCAAGTTCGCCATCGAGTCGGGCAAGCCGGCGGAGGGGCTCGAACTCGCGCGCGCTCTCGCGATGGCCACCTACCGCAGCCCCGAGGAGTTCGCGGCGCGGTTCGCCGGCGCCGCGCGCCGCGTCGACGACCACTTCGAACTGCCGGTCGAGGCATACCTGTTCGCGCGCGGCGCGGAGTACGCGCAGCGCTACCGCCCCGACTCCTTCGTCTGCCTGTCCGAATCGATCGACCTGCATCGCGTCGATGCCACGCGCATCTTCGCGCCGGTGACCGCGGTCGCCGTGCGCGAGGACCAGCTCGTGCCGCTCGCCGACATGCGCGCGATGGTCGCGCGCCTGCCGAACGCCGAGCTGCACGAGATCTCCTCGGTGTACGGACACGATGCCTTTCTCAAGGAGAACCGGCGCCTCGCGCCGATCTTCGCAAACGTTCTCTCGCCAAACTAACGCTCAACCCCCAGGGAATTGACGATGACGACCTCGCTGACCCAGGACACCCGCGCCGTGCGCGCGGGCCTCGAAAACTGTGACGTGACCGGCGCGGTGGTGCCGCCGCTGCATCTTTCGTCCACCTACGCGTTTCGCGGCTTCGGCGACAAGCGCAAGTACGACTACAGCCGCTCGGGCAATCCGACGCGAGACCTGCTGGGCGAGGCGTTGGCCGATCTCGAGGGTGGGGTGGGGGCCGTCATCACGGGTTCAGGCATGGGCGCGATCACGCTGGTCGGTCACCTGCTGCCGGTCGGCTCGCGCATCGTCGTGCCGCACGATTGCTACGGCGGCACGTTCCGCTTGTTCACCGCGTGGAACAAGCGCGGCGAGCTCAAGGTGGACTTCGTCGACTTCGGCAATCCCGCCGCCGTCGATGCGGCGCTGTCGAAGCCGGCATCGCTGGTGTGGATCGAGACGCCCAGCAATCCGCTGCTGCGCATCACTGACATCGCGGACATCGCGCGCCGCGGGCATGCGATCGGCGCGCTCGTGGTCGCGGACAACACTTTCCTGTCGCCCGGCTGGCAGCGGCCCCTCGCGCTCGGCGCGGACATCGTCGTGCATTCGACCACGAAGTACATCAACGGCCACAGTGACGTGGTCGGCGGCGCGGTCATCGCGGCCAAGCCTGAAGTCGCCGAGCAGCTCGCGTGGTGGGGCAATTGCCTCGGACTCACGGGCTCGCCCTTCGACAGCTTCCTCACGCTGCGCGGTCTGCGCACATTGCACGTGCGGCTGCGCGAGCACGGCAAGAACGCACAGGCCGTGGCCGAGTTCCTGGCGAAGCAGCCGTTGGTGAAGAAGGTGTATTACCCGGGGCTCGAATCACATCCCGGACATGAGGTCGCCAAGCGACAGCAGTCGGGCTTCGGCGCCATCGTCACGCTGGAAGTCGAAGGCGGCGTCGAGGGCGCGCGCCGTTTCTCAGAGGCGCTCGAGCTGTTTTCCCTCGCCGAATCGCTGGGCGGCGTCGAGAGTCTCGTCGCTCACCCCGCCACCATGACCCACGCGGCCATGGCGCCCGAGGCGCGGGCCGCGGCCGGACTCGTGGATGGATTGCTGCGCCTGTCGATCGGCATCGAAGCCACCGAGGACCTGCTGCGCGACCTGTCGAACGGCGTGAAGTCGCTGCGCTGATCGCTCCTCACTCGACGAGCGCGTGGCGCGGCGCCGCGTCCGGCAGCGTGGCTGACCGTGAGCGCGACAATGGGCTGGTGCTTCCCGGCGAGAAGTAGTTCGACCGTGTGCGTTTGGCCGACACCACCGGCACGACGATCATCGCGGTCGCGCTCTGTTCGTCGATGACCAGCAGTCGCGATTCGAGGTCCGGCGTCGCGCCCACGGCCGCGTTGCTGAGGTGCGGCGCATAAAACAGCAGTCGCGGACCGACGCGTTGTACCCGGTCCGCGCCGCGGTCGACGACCACGACGTTGTGGGTCGACAGCATGTAGCAAATGCCGACGCGTCGCGGCGCGATGAATTGTCCGCGGCGGAAACGGTCCGCGACTTCCCGGTCGATGACCGACTGCGCCACGCCACGGGCGCGCTGCTCGGCGCGAAACAGCGCCACCGGGAGCACGGTCGCGCTGCCTTCATCGTCGAAGCAGCGTGGTTCGAACGCATCGGCGGTTTCGCGCTCGATGAGACAGTGGAATCCGTTGCGGCTGGCGCGCAGCAATCGATAGCCCGAGGCTTCGAGTGCGTAGACGCCGGCTTCGTCGCGCAGGTGCGCGGGCGCCGCTTCGAGCGCCATGCGGACTTCCTCCGCCTCGGGAAGCAGCGGTGGCAGCTCGACTGGCCGAGGGATCGCGAAGGCCGCGAGCGGCGCGAAGGCGGTCCACCACGCGAGCCTCCGCGGCGGTTTCAATCGGCGATCTCCCCGCAGGTGAGATTGAGCACGGCAGCCGTCAGTGCGCTGGCGCGATCCGACGCCGCGAATACCGCGGCCTCGGCGATCTCGGCCATCTTCGGCATCCGCCGCAGCATCGTCTTCTCGGCGATACGCGCTTCGAATTCATCGCGCGTCACGCCCGCGGCCTTGGCATGTTCAGCGATTGCGGCGGAGACGCCGGGGGCATCGGATGATCCGGCCGATCGCAGCGTGACGAGCCTGACGCCCTTGGGCCCGAGCTCGACCGCGAGCTGGCGCCACAGGCCTTCGATGGCCGCGCACGCAACGCTGAAGCCGCCGCTGGCCACATAGGGTTTGCGAGCGACCTGCGCGGTCAGCGCGAGTATCGACCCACCGTTGTTCTTTTCCATGTGGCGCGCGGCCGCGGTGGCGGTGATGAACTGCGTGCGCATGGCGTTGAAGATCGGCTCCTGGAAATCCGGCAGCGTCATGGCGGTGAGTGGCTGGCCCTGGTTGCCGCCGATGCCGATGAGATTGAACGAGATATCGATTCGCCCAGCGTCGGCGACGATCGCCTCGAGGTGTTTCTCGACGGCCGTGGTGTCCATGGCGTCGATGACCGCGGCGGTTGCCGAGGCGCCGGCCTGCTTCAGCTCGTCTTCCAGTGTCTTAAGCGTCGCAAGGGTTCGACCAGCCAGCATTACCCGCGCGCCTTCCCGCGCGAAGGCTCGCGAGATTGCGCTGCCCATGGAGCCAGCGGCGCCGTACACCACGGCCACCTTGCCCTCCAGCAATCCGCCGCGAGGCGCGGGCATCTTCGCGTTGGCGCCCTGGACCGAGAACGGAGCCATGGCCGCCGCACCGGCCGCGAGGAATCCGCGCCTGGAGGTCGCTTCCATGTCGACGCTCACATGCAGCAGGAGACAGGTGGGGTGAAGCGGCCACTGGCGGCCACTTCGCCGCCCTTGCCATACATGTTGTGAGGGCGGACCCAGTCGGTGAGTGAGAAGTAGGGGCCGTTTTCGTTGCGGCCCTTCGGCAGCACTTCGAGGATGCGGTAGATGGCCATGAAATCCTCGCCGCCGCGCGAGTAGTTCGAATACGTGTGGAAGATGTCGCCGGCGTCGTCGCGGTAGAACACGCTGTTGCCGGAGATGTCCTCGATGCCCGGATCGCAGTACGTGAAGTTGTAGAACGCGCGGCCCGCGGCCAATTCCTCGGGCAGGAAGGACACGCCGAAGTCGTAGTTGAAGTCCGAACCGAACGATGAGTAGAAGGGGATGCGCCAGCCCATGCGTTCGCGCAGCGCGTTGAGCTCGGGCATCGTCGCGCGCGCGATGGCGACGACTGATACGTCGTGATTCTCGAGGTGCGGCAGCAGACCTTCCATGCCATCGATGCCCAGCGCGCAGCCGACGCATTGCAGCGGCTGGTCGGGACCCTGCATCACGTGTTGCACGAAAAGCTGGCTGCGGCCCCGGAACAGATCCGCGAGCGTCACGCGGCCTTCGGCGGAGTCGAATTCGTAACGCTTGTCGAGTTTTACCCAGGGCAGGGCTTGGCGCTTTTCGGCGAGCGCGTCGCGGCGGCGGGTGAACTCCTTTTCCTCGACCAGCAGTTGCCGGCGTTCGGCCAGCCATTGATCACGCGAGACGACACGATTCATGGGAGCCTCCTGGAGTTCTTTCGAGTGGTCGAATGGGTGAAGAGCATTTCGACATAGCGATGCAAATGATCGAGCGCATCGACGGCGGCCTGGCGGGCCTGGCGGGCCTTGGCCAGGACGAAGGCGCCCTGGATGACCGCCTGGAAATGGATCGCAAGTGACGCGGAGTCCAGTCCGGCCACGGGACGCTCCGTGAGCGCGTCATCCACGAGCGCGCGCAGCCCGGCCAGGTGGTTTTCGATGCTCTGCGCGCAGGCGTTCCGGATCCGGGGATGCGTCTCGTGAACTTCCTGGATGGCGGTGCCGGCGTAGCAGCTCCACTCCCACAGTTCGCCCGCGAGGAGCTCGCGGCGGTACGCGATGTAGCCCAGCAACCTGTCCACGGCGCTTTCGGCCGCTCGATACGGCAACTCCGGAGAGAACAGGGCGCTGGCCCGTTCGTCCCACAGCCCCGCGGCGGCGATGGCCAGGTCTTCCTTGCTGGCGAAGTGATGGAAGAAGCTGCCCTTGGTGACGCCCGCGGCGGCGCACACGTCTTCGACGCGGGTGGCGGCGTAGCCCTGCGAGCGGACCAGGTCGATGGTCGCGCCGAGCAGTCGGGTCCGGGAATTATCGGTTGAACGGGCCATGACACTCCATACCGGTTGGTATGGAACACCATACCGGCCGGTACGTAGGCCGTCAATGACCGGTTGCGGGCCTCAGCCGAGTGCGGCGAGCACGGCGTCACCCATTTGCGAGGTGGTCAGGACCGTCCGGCCTTTCTCCGCGATATCCGCCGTGCGCGCGCCGTCCTCGATCGCGCGGCTCACGGCGGCTTCGACTGCCGCGGCCTCCGCTTCGAGCCCGAGCGAGTGTTTCAGCAGCAGCGCCACGCTCAGGATCGTGCCGATGGGATTGGCGATGCCCTTGCCCGCGATGTCGGGCGCCGAGCCGTGAATCGGTTCGTAGAGGCCGCGGCGGCCGTCGCCCACGGACGCGGACGGCAGCACACCGAGCGAGCTCGCGAGCATCGCGCCTTCGTCCGTGAGGATGTCGCCGAACATGTTTTCGGTGAGCAGCACGTCGAAATCGCGCGGACGCTTGATGAGGTGCATCGCGGCCGAATCGACCAGCATGTGCTCGAGAGTGACGTCGGGGAATTCGGCCTTGACGACGCGCTCGGCGACTTCACGCCACAGGCGCGAGGTCTCCAGCACGTTCGACTTGTCGATCGACACGATCTCCTTGCGTCGAGCCTGCGCCAGCCGGCCGGCGACGCGCGTGATGCGCTCGACTTCGGCGACGGAATAGCTGCACAGGTCGGTGGCGAGCGTCGCGGTGCGCGTCTTTTCGCCGAAATAGATGCCGCCGGTCAGTTCGCGCACGAACACCAGGTCCACACCGTCGAGGATCTCCGGCTTGAGCACGGAGGAGTCGCGCAGGGCGGGGTGTAGTTTGATGGGACGCAGGTTGGCGTAGACGCCGAGCTCGCGGCGGATGCGCAGCAGGCCCTGTTCCGGACGCACCTTCGCGGACGGGCCCCACTTGGGTCCGCCGATGGCGCCGAGCAACACGCCATCGGCCGCGAGACATTCGTCGAGCGTCGCCTTCGGCAGCGGATCGCCGGTGAGATCGATGGCCGCGCCGCCGAAGGGCGCCGCGTTCATCGTGAATTCGTGATTGAACTTGCGCGCGACGCGCTCGAGCACGCGCGTGCCTTCGGCGACGACTTCAGGGCCGATGCCATCGCCGGCGATGACCGCGATTCTGGCCTTCATCGGTGCGCGGCCTCGTAGGTGCTGATGGCGTCGCCCTGGGAAAGCAGGAAGCCGAGCTCATCGACGCCGTTCATGAGGCAATACCGCGCGAAGCCTTCCATCGGGAACGAAACCTTCTTGCCGTCGGGCAGCGTAAGCGTTGAGCTTGCGATGTCGATGTCGATTTCGACGCCCGGATTCGCGAGCAGCCAGGCATGGGTCTGTTCGTCGATGAGCACGGGCACCAGGCCGTTCTTGAGGCAGTTGGTGCGGAAGATGTCGGCGAACTCGGTGCTGACGATGGCCTGGAAACCGAAGTCCTGCAGCGCCCACGGTGCGTGTTCGCGCGAGGACCCGCAGCCGATGTTGCGGCCGGCGACCAGGATCGCCGCGCCTTTTGCCTCGGGCTTGTTGAGCACGAAGTCCGGCTTCGGATTTCCCGTGGCGTCGTATCGCCAGTCGGCGAAGAGATGTTTGCCGAACCCGGCCTTCGACGTCGCGGTCAGGAACCGCGCGGGAATGATCTGGTCGGTGTCGATATTGGTGACGGGCAGCGCGACGGTGCGCGCGCGGATCTGTGTGACGGCGGGCATGTTCGACTAGTTAGAGGAAAACTCTCGCGGATCGGTGACTCGGCCGCGGATCGCGGAGGCGGCGGCGGTTTCGGGACTGGCGAGCAGGGTGCGCGCGCCGGTTCCCTGGCGGCCTTCGAAATTGCGGTTGCTGGTGCTGATCGAGTAGTGGCCGGAGGGCACGAGATCGCCGTTCATGCCGAGGCACATCGAGCAGCCGCTCTCGCGCCATTCGGCACCGGCTTCCAGGAAGACCTTGTCGAGACCTTCGGCTTCGGCCGCACGCTTGACGGCCTGCGAGCCCGGCACGACCAGCATCTTCACGCCCTGCGCGAGCTTGTGGCCGCGCAATACGCGTGCGGCATTGCGCAGGTCGGACAAGCGACCGTTGGTGCAGCTGCCGACGAAGACATTGTTCACCGGGACGTTGCCGATCGGCTCGCCGGGTTTCAGGCCCATGTACTTCAGCGACTTCTCGAACACGGCGTCGCCCTGCGCGGGGACCGTGCCGTTGACCGGGGCCACCATGCCGGGATGTGTTCCGTAGGTGACCATCGGCACGAGTGCGGCGGCGTCGATCTCGACGCTGCGGTCGAACTTCGCGCCGGCGTCGGTGGGTAGTCTGGACCAGCGGGCGACGGCTGCGTCCCACGCGGCGCCCTTGGGCGCGCGCGGCGTGTTCTTGAGATATTCGAAGGGGGTCGCGTCGGGCGCTATCATGCCGGCGCGCGCGCCGGCTTCGATGGACATGTTGCAGATGGTCATGCGCTCGTCCATCGACATCGCCTCGATGGCGGCGCCGCGATATTCGAGCACGTAGCCGGTGCCACCCGAAACGCCGATCTTGCCGATGATCGCGAGGATCAAGTCCTTGGCCGTGACGCCCGGCGGCAGGCGATTGATCACATTGATCGCGAACGTCTTCGGCTTGCGCTGCAGCAGGCACTGCGTCGCGAGCACGTGGCCGACTTCCGTCGTGCCGATGCCGAAGGCGAGGGCGCCGAACGCGCCGTGCGTCGAAGTGTGGCTGTCGCCGCAGACGATGGTCTTGCCGGGCTGCGTGATGCCGAGCTCGGGTCCGATGATGTGCACGATGCCGCGGCGGCTGTCCTGCAGGTTGAACAGCTCGACGCCGAATTCCTTCGCGTTGATCTCGAGCTGCTGGACCTGCTTCGCGGCGGAATCGACCGCGATCGGCACGTTGCCGAACACCTGCTCGGTGCGCGTGGGCGTGGAGTGATCCATCGTCGCGAGCGTGAGATCTGGCCTGCGCAGTTTGAGCCCGCGATTTCGCAGCTCGGTGTAGGCCTGCGGAGTCGTGACCTCGTGCGTGAGGTGCAGGTCGATGAACAATACGGCGGGAGTCTCTGCGGTCTCGGGAACGACGACGTGGTCGTCCCAGACCTTCTCGAACATGGTTTTGGGGTTGGTGCTCATCTAACTCTTCAAAATGGGGTCAGGCACCATTTTGCGGGGACGCAAAATGGAGCCAGACCCCGGCGGTTCTAACTAGCTTCCTACCGCCGCCTTGGCGGTGTTCATGTCGACGTGATCGAGCCAGCCCCACTTGTCTTGCGAGCGGCCGTGGACGAGGGCGAAGTAGGCGGCCTGCAGTTTCGCGGTGATCGGGCCGCGCTTGCCGTTGCCGATCTGGATGGCGTCGACGGAGCGGATCGGCGCGACTTCGGTCGCGGTGCCGGTGAAGAACAACTCGTCGGCGAGATAGAGCATCTCGCGGGGGATCGCGATCTCGCGCACCTCGATGCCGAGGTCTTTCGCGAGCGTCATCACGGTGTGGCGCGTGATGCCGTTCAGCAGCGAATGCGCGACGCCCGGCGTGTACACCACGCCATCCTTCACGACGAAGAGATTCTCGCCCGCGCCTTCGCTCACGGTGCCGTCGGTCGACAGGCCGATACCTTCGACGAAGCCGAGGCGCTTGGCCTCGAGGCCGATGAGCTGGCTCGACAGGTAATTGCCGCCGGCCTTGGCCATCGCGGGAATCGTGTTCGGCGCGACGCGCTGCCACGAGGACACGCACACGTCGACGCCTTCATCCTCGGCCGCGCCGAGATACTTGCCCCATTCCCAGCCGGCGATCGCGACCTCGATGGGCGGGTCGACCTTCGGCACGACACCGGCTTCGCCATAGCCACGGAACGCGACCGGACGCAGGTACGCGCCGCGCGCCAGGCCGTTCTGCGCGATGACCTCGCGCTGGCCATGATTGAGCTGCTCTTCGGTGAACGGAATGTTGATGCGGTAGATCTTCGCCGAGTCGAACAGGCGCTTCGTGTGGTCGCGCAGGCGGAAGATCGCGGGGCCGCGCGGCGTCTCGTACGCACGCACGCCTTCGAATACGGAAGAACCATAGTGCAGGGCGTGCGACAGCACGTGCACCGTCGCCTTTTCCCAGGGGACGAGTTTGCCGTTGAACCAGATGTACTTCGTTGCGGGTATGGGCATGAGGAAAACTCCGAAGACTTAGGCTACATCGCGCTCTGGAGGAGGCGATGCGATCCCGTGCGTGCCTGCGCAAGCTCGATCCGATTGATCACTTCGAGAAACGCCTGGGTTGCCGATTCGACGATATTGGTGCTCACACTCGAGCCCCGGTAAGTGCGCTGATTGTACTCCACGTACACCAGCGCTTCGCCCTGTGCATCTTCGCCGGCGGATACGCTGCGGACCTCGAACTTGCGCAGGACGACATCGACGCCCGTGGCGCGTTCGATCGCTTTCAGTGCGGCGTCGACCGGGCCATCCCCCGCCGCGCGCATTTCGATCTCCCGGCCATCGCTGTGGCCGAGTCGAACGGTGGCCTCGGCGGCGCCATGGCCATTCGTGGACGCGCTGTCGGAGGCGGTGCGCAGGCTCTTCAACGACCAAGGACCCGTGGCGCTGTGCTCGGCCTGCAGCACCAGCGCTTCGATGTCGCCGTCGTAGAGCTCCTTCTTCTTGTCCGCGAGCGCCTTGAATTCCTCGAACACGCGCGCGAACTCGACGTCGTCGAGCTCGAAGCCCAGCTCCTTGACGCGCTCGCGCAGCGCATGGCGCCCGCTGTGTTTGCCCAGCACGAGCGCGGAGCGCGAAAGCCCCACGTCCTGCGGCCGCATGATCTCGTAGGTCGAATGGTGCTTGAGCATCCCGTGCTGGTGGATGCCCGATTCGTGCGCAAAGGCGTTCTCACCGACGATCGCCTTGTTGCGCGGGATCGGCACGCCGACGATGTTCGCCAGCATGCGCGAAGTCGGGTAGAGGCGGGTGGTGTCGATGCGCGTGTCGAGATTGAAGAACGCATCGCGCGTCTTCATCGCCATCACCACTTCTTCGAGTGAGCAGTTGCCCGCGCGCTCGCCGATGCCGTTGATGGTGCACTCGATCTGCCGTGCGCCCGCGACCACCGCCGTGAGGCTGTTCGCGACGGCCATGCCGAGATCGTCGTGGCAATGCACGGACAACCGGATCTTGTCGATGCCGCGCACGTTCTTGCGCAGGTAGCGGAACAGCTCCGCGAATTCATCCGGCACCGTGTAGCCGACGGTGTCGGGAATGTTCACCGTGGTCGCGCCGGCGTCGATCACCGCCTCGACGACCTGACAGAGAAAATCGAGTTCGGTGCGCGAAGCGTCTTCCGGCGAAAACTCCACGTCCTCGCAGTGCTCGCGCGCGAACTTCACGCCTTCCACCGCGGTGCGGATGATCTCTTCCTGCGCCATGTTCAGCTTGAACTGGCGGTGGATCGCGCTGGTCGCGAGGAACACGTGGATGCGCTTGTTGGCGGCGGGCGCGATCGCCGATGCCACCTTCGTGATGTCGTCGCGGTTGCAGCGCGCGAGGCCGCAGATGATCGGTCCCTGCACCTCGCGCGCCACCGCATTCACACTTTCCCAGTCGCCGCGCGAGGCGGCGGGGAAACCCGCTTCGATGACATCCACCCCCAGGTCCGCAAGCGCGCGCGCGACCCGAAGCTTTTCGGGCTGCGCCATGCTGCATCCCGGCGATTGCTCGCCGTCACGCAGCGTCGTGTCGAAGATCATGACTCGTTCGCGCTGGGGCATGGGGATTACCTCGAAGCGGGGTGCTGCGATCAGCCGCGGCCTTGCTCCAGCCACGGCATGCGGGCGCGCAGCTGGGCGCCGACCTTCTCGATCTGGTGATTCAGGTCGGCCTTCATCAGGCGGTTGTATTCCTTGCGGCCGCTGTCGTTCTCCGCGATCCACTGCTTGACGAACTTGCCCTGCTGGATCTCCTTGAGGATCTTGCCCATCTCCTTCTTGGTCTTGTCGTTGACCACGCGCGGGCCGCGCGTCAGGTCGCCGTACTTCGCCGTGTCGGAAACGAACTTGTGCATCTTCGAGAGGCCACCTTCGTGCAGCAGGTCGACGATGAGCTTCAGCTCATGGAGCACTTCGTAGTACGCGATCTCGGGCTGGTAGCCGGCTTCCACCAGCGTCTCGAAGCCCTTGAGGATGAGGTCGGAGGTGCCGCCGCAGAGCACGGCCTGTTCGCCGAAGAGATCCGTCTCGGTCTCCTCCGCGAACGTGGTCTCGAGCACACCACCGCGCGTGCCGCCGATGCCGTGGCCATAGGCGAGCGCCTTGGCGAATGCCTTGCCGGTCGCATTCTGGAACACGGCGAGGAGGGCGGGCACGCCGCGGCCCTGCTGGTACTGCCGGCGGACGAGGTCGCCGGGTCCCTTGGGCGCGATCAGCACCACGTCGAGATCCTTGCGCGGCTTGATCAGCTTGAAGTGGACGTTGAGGCCGTGCGCGAACAGCAGGGTGGCGCCTTTCTCGAGCGCCTTCTCGACCTGCGTGTAGAGCTCGGCCTGCGCGAGATCGGGAACCAGCATCGCGACCAGCGCGGCGCCCTTCACGGCCTCGACCGGCTCGGCGACCTTCAGGCCGTCCTTCTTCGCCTTCTTCCAGCTGGCGCCGTTCTTTCGCACGCCGACAACGACGTCATGTCCGCTGTCCTTCAGATTGAGCGCATGTGCGCGGCCCTGGCTGCCGTAGCCCAGGATGGCGATCCGGGCTTTTTTGAGCGCCTTCTTGTCTACGTCTTTGCCCGAGTACAGCTTCGTCATTGTCGGCTCCATTACCTTTTTCAGATGTTCCACAAGAAAAACCCCGCATCGGCGCGTTGGCCGGTGCGGGGTTGTTTGGTGTTCGCTTGCTCGTCTACTGACTTTTCAAGATTTCAGGCAGGCGTCCCGCACCGGTGACTCCGAAGAAGGAGTACGGGGAGGGAGAGCAGTACGACATCGAAGAGCGTGCCGCCCGAAGCGGCGCTCGACGACAGGTCGAACTGAATGATTTTGGCCTGCATACAGGCGGGGGATAGCACCACAGGTGTTTACCTATTGTCAACGACGGACGCCTTGTGCAAGAGCGCGTTATGCCCCCGGCGACTAACCAATGGCTTAAGCTTTTGTCGTGAGTTCACACCTTCTCAACGAGACCGAAAGCGCCGGCGCGCGCCCCATCTGGCTGGTGGGCGAGCAGGGATTGTCCAACTGGCTGGAAATGCAGCCCCCATCGACCCGCGCCTGGATCCGGGCGCACGGGTTCCAGGCCGAAAGGCAGAAGCTGCTGCTGATCCCGACCTCGACGGGGGAGTCCATCGCGGGCGCCGTCCTGGGCCTGGGACCCACGCCCGAGCTCAGTGAGCCCACCATCTGGACCTCGGCCGGGCTTCCGGACCGGCTGCCGCCGGGACGTTACCGGTTCGCGGGCAGCTTCAGTGTCGCCGGGGCGACCCAACTGACTCTCGGGTGGGAGTACGGGTCCTATCGATTTGCCCGGTATCGCAAGCCCCCCGCCGAAATCGCCGCGCTGGTCACCCCGGCGGGCGCGGACCTCGAATACGTGCGACTCGCGAGTGAAGCGCTCGCCGAAGCGCGCGATCTCATCAACACGCCCGCGAACGATCTGGGTCCCGCCGAGCTGGGCGAGGCTGTCCAGCGACTGGCGCTGCAACACGAGGCGGAGTGCCGCATCCTCGTGGGCGAGGACCTGCTGCGTCAGAACTATCCACTCATCTATGAGGTGGGCAAGGGAAGCGCCCGCGAGCCACGCCTCATCGACATGCGCTGGGGCAAACGCGGCGCGCCGCAGGTCACGCTGGTGGGCAAGGGCGTCTGTTTCGATACCGGCGGACTCGACATCAAACCTTCGGCGGGCATGTTGCTCATGAAGAAGGACATGGGCGGCGCCGCGCTCACGCTCGCGCTGGCCCGCATGCTGATGGAGTCAGATGCGCCGATCGCACTGCGGCTGCTGATTCCCGCGGTGGAGAACAGCGTTTCCGGGCGCTCGTTCAGACCGGGCGACATCCTCAAATCCCGCCAGGGACTGACCGTCGAAATCGGCAATACCGACGCGGAAGGCCGCCTGGTGCTCGCCGATGCGCTCGCGGAGGCCGACCGCGAGGAACCGCAGTTGCTGATCGACCTCGCGACGCTCACGGGCGCCGCGCGCGTGGCGCTCGGACCCGACCTGCCGGCTATCTATTCGAATCCGGCCGAGCTCGCGATGCAGCTGCGGCACGTGGGCGAACAGGAGGCCGACCCGATGTGGCCGATGCCCCTGTGGCCCGGCTATGAGGATGATTTCTCCAGCCGCATCGCCGACCTCAACAACGTGTCGCCGACGCCGTTCGCCGGCTCGATCATCGGCGCGCTGTTTCTCAAGCGTTTCGTGACCCGGACGCGCAACTGGCTGCACGGCGACGTGTACGCCTGGAATGCCAAGGAACGGCCGGGCCGTCCCGTCGGCGCCGATCCTCACACCGTGCGCGCGCTGTACCGGCTGATCCGGCAGCGCTTCGGCTGATCGGAGCGGGCCGGTGATCTTTCCGCGCGCCAAGCCGGTGGAGTCGCTGGCGGCCGAGGCGATGTATCGGCGCGAGATCGCGCCGTGGGCATTGCTCGGGCTCACGCTCGGCCTCGTCGAGGGCGCCACCGCCGCGGTGCTCATCAAGAAAACGTTCGCGAGCGCCGCGGACCCGTGGATGGTGAATCTCGCGGTCGCGTTCGTGAGCGGGGCGCCGGCGCTGTCGAACGTGGTGAGCTTCGTCTGGGCGAATATCGCGCATGGTCGCGCGCGTATCCGTCTGATCGTCGCCCTGCAGGCGGCCTTCGCGATCCTGGTGGGATTGCTGGGCGCTGCGCCGCGGGTTGTGGGCGGCCTGGCGTTCGCGGTCCTGTCGATCCTGGTGGCGCGCGTCGTCTGGACCGGCATCCTCACGGTGCGCGCGGCGATCTGGAGCGCGAACTACCCACGAGCCGCCCTGGCGCGTTACACCGGGCGAATCGTGATCGTGAGCTCACTCGCCGTATCGTGCGCCGCGGCGCTCGCCGCCTGGACGCTCGATCACGGCGTCATCGATTCACGATGGCTGTTCGGCGCCGGCGCCGCGGCCGGGCTGCTGGCCGCCTGGCTGTACCGCGCGGCCCGCGTGCGCCGCGAGTTCACGCTGCTCAAGCAGGAAAACGCGGCCTCCGACCGCAGCAAGCCCTTCAGCCTCGGCATGCTGTTCGAGATCCTGGGCAAGGACCCGCACTTTCGCGAATACATGTTCTGGATGGGCGTGTTCGGCGGCGGCAATCTCATGCTGACCTCGCAGCTGGTGGTCATATTCAGCGAGCACCTGCACCTGGCCGCGAGCCTGCAGATCGCGCTGCTGTCGGTCGTGCCGCTCGCGCTGTTGCCCTTGTTCGTGCCGTTCTGGGCGCGCATGTTCGACGAGGGTCACGTCGTCGAATATCGTTCGCGCCAGGGCTGGGCGCTGGTCGCCGCGGTGCTGGTCATCACGATCGGCACCTGGGGTCACTGGGTGGCGCTGCTGTGGATCGGCGCGGTGATGCTGGCCTTCGCCTATGCCGGCGCGAATCTCGGATGGAATCTCGGGCACAATGACTTCGCCGCGGTCGGCCGTGCGCAGCACTACATGGGCGTGCACGTCACGCTCACCGGCGTGCGCGGGGCGATCGCGCCTCCCGCCGGGATATTGATCTACCAGTGGCTCGAGAGCCTGCGACCGGGAGCGGGAATTTATTCGCTCGCGCTGCCGCTCGTGTTCGTCACGGCCGGGGCCGCGGGTTTCTCGCACATGCGGCGCGCGATGCGCGCCGCCACCAGTGAATAGTTAGAACAGTGAAGACAGAGGGTTGAATCGATGACGACCAAGAAGGGCAAGGTGGTGGACCAGCGGCGCTATTCGCGACTCGTGGTCGACGGTGCGAAGCAGACGCCTTCGCGCGCGATGTTGCGCGCCGTGGGTTTCCAGGATGCGGATTTCGACAAGCCGCAGATCGGGGTCGCTTCGACCTGGGCGAGCCTCACGCCCTGCAACATGCACATCAACGAGCTCGCCTCGGAAGCCATCTCGGGCGCCGACGGCGCCGGCGGCAAGGGCGTGCTGTTCAACACCATCACCGTGTCCGATGGCATCTCCATGGGTTCGCCCGGCATGCGCTACTCGCTGGTGTCGCGCGAGGTGATCGCCGACTCGATCGAAACCGTGGTGGGCGCGGAAGGTTTCGACGGCTTCGTCGCGATCGGCGGCTGCGACAAGAACATGCCCGGCTGCGCGATGGCGATCGCGCGCCTGAATCGGCCCGCGGTGTTCGTCTACGGTGGCACGATCCGGCCCGGCGAGAAACGACGCGACATCGTGGCGGTGTTCGAAGCGGTCGGTGGCCATGCCGCGGGCCGCGTCTCGGACGAAGAGCTGCTCGAGGTCGAGCGCACGGCGATCCCCGGCCCGGGCAGCTGCGGCGGCATGTACACCGCCAACACGATGGCGTCGGCCATCGAAGCGCTCGGCCTTTCGCTGCCCAACAGTTCCGCGCAGGAAGCGGTGAGCGGCGCGAAGCGCGATGACTGCCGGCGCGCGGGCGCGGCGGTGGTCGAACTGGTCAAGGCCGGCATCACGCCGGCGGACATCCTCACGAAGAAGGCATTCGAGAATGCGATCACGGTGACCATCGCGCTCGGTGGCAGCACCAATGCGGTGTTGCACCTGCTCGCGATCGCCCATGCCGCCAAGGTCAGACTGGGACTACAGGACTTCACGCGGATCGGAAAACGTGTGCCGTTGCTCGCCGACGTGCGTCCGAGCGGCCGTTATTTAATGTCCGAGCTCGTCGCCATCGGCGGAATTCAGCCCTTGATGAAACGGCTGCTCGATGCGGGGTTGTTGCACGGCGAGTGTCTCACCGTCACGGGGCGCACGCTCGCCGAGAATCTGCGCGACGTCGACGACTATCCACTGGGCCAGGACATCATCCGGCCGCTCTCCGATCCGATCAAGAAGGACAGTCACCTCGTGGTGATGTACGGCAACCTCGCGCCAGAGGGCGCGGTCGCGAAGATCTCCGGCAAGGAAGGATTGCGCTTCACCGGAACCGCGCGGGTGTTCGATGGAGAGGAGCGCGCCACCGCGGCGATCCTCGGCGGCAAGGTGAAGCCCGGTGACGTCGTCGTGATCCGTTACGAAGGTCCGCGCGGCGGACCTGGCATGAGGGAAATGTTGAGCCCGACCGGCGCGATCATGGGACGCGGTCTCGGTGACAAAGTTGCTCTCATCACTGACGGAAGATTCTCTGGCGGGAGTCATGGGTTCGTGGTTGGACATATCTCTCCAGAAGCAGCACTCGGCGGTCCCATCGGATTGCTTAAGGATGGTGACCGCATCGCCATCGATGCGGTGAAGCGCACGCTGGAGATCGACCTCAGTGCAACAGAACTGCGCAAACGCCGTGCGAAATGGCGTGCGCCGAAGCCTTATGCAACGAAGGGAGTGCTGGCGAAGTACGCGCGCAGTGTGTCGAGCGCGTCGCTTGGCGCAGTGACCGACTGAAAGTGAAATCCGCTTTCACAATGCGTGTAGCGCCGCTCAAGGGGCTGTTGTCAGCTCCGCGTGGGGCGGTTACAGTTCGGCGGCTTTGGACCGGCGCCGAAGCTAAAAACGTTATTACGATTGATCACATGGCCATGCCCGCAAAGAGGGGCAGGCCGGGGGACGGAACGAACGAACGGTTGCACTGGTCGGTAAGTATGGTTACTTTCCGCCACCCCGTTTGACGCGCCGATACTTTTTTCACTCGCGACCGCTGGATTACATGGCCGCTTACGCACAAGACTCGGGTTTCTTTACACGCCGCGGCATTGTTGTCGCGATCATCATTGCGCTGCACCTTTTCGTGCTTTGGGCGTTGGCCACTGGCCTCGCGAACAAGGTCGTCGAAGTGCTGGCTCCACCCATCGAAGCTGAAATCGTCGATGAGGTGAGGAACGAGGACGAGCCTCCTCCGCCGCCACCGCCAGAAATGGAGCGTCCGCCCGTGGAGGTTCCGCCTCCGGAAGTGACCATCGATCTTCCGATGGAAACGACCACCACCGCGATTCAGGACGTGACGGATCGTCCGCCGCCGCCGGCTCCGCCGCCGCCGCCTCGTGTCGCGGGTACCCCCGCGAAGATGACGCGCCCGGTGAACCCGGACGACTATTACCCGCCGGGCTCGATCCGTCGTGAAGAGCAAGGCTCGCCGGTCGTGCAGGCGTGCGTCGGTCCGAATGGTCGGCTGCTGCGCGATCCCGTCATTACCGATACGTCTGGATTCCCGGATCTCGACGCGGCTGCGATCAAGGTTGCCAAGGCGACTCGCTACGCGGCCGGTACTGAAGGTGGCTCCGCGCTGCCCGAGTCCTGCATCAAGTTCAAGGTCAAGTTCGTTCTGAAGAACAACTAGTCATTTACGGTGGGGCGGTGTGACGAACACCGCTTCGCATTTTTGTCATCGAGGAAATCATGGAAAACGCTGCAAACGCTGCTGCATCAAACCCGTACGGCATCGAGGCTCTCTGGAACGAAGGTGGTCCTGTCGGTCGCGGCACGCTCATTGTTCTGCTCATCATGTCCGCCGTGTCCTGGTACATCATCTTCACGAAGCTTTGGGATCAGCGCCGTCTGCGCCAGGGTGCCAAGGTCGTCGAGAAGCAGTTCTGGAGCTCGGGCTCCCTGAAGGAAGCGGTCGACCGTCTTCCGAAAGACAGTGATTTCCGTGCCGTCGCCGAAGACGGTCTGCGCGCCTCGGCGCATCACGAAGGCCGCCTGACGGACCGCATCGACCTGCACGAGTGGGTGACGATGTCGCTGCAGCGCTCGGTCGACTCCGTGAACAGCAAGCTGAGCAACGGCCTCGCGTTCCTCGCGACCGTGGGTTCGACGGCTCCGTTCGTCGGTCTGTTCGGCACGGTGTGGGGCATTCTGAAGGCGCTGGTGAGCATCGGTGTCAGCGGCCAGGCGTCCATCGACAAGGTGGCCGGCCCCGTCGGTGAAGCGCTCATCATGACCGCGCTCGGTCTGTTCGTCGCGGTGCCAGCGGTCATGGGTTACAACTGGCTGCTGCGTCGTAACAAGTCGATCAGCGAAAGCCTGCGTAATTTCGCCGCGGACCTGCATGCCTACCTCGTTGGTGGCGCGCGTGTCTCGCAGGGCGCTCCTGTTGCCGGCGTGAAGAAGTAAGCCCCGGAACTCCCGGGCTTACGTTTCAGCCAACAGAGGTATCGCGTCATGGCAATGAGTGTCGGTTCACCAGACGAAGATGAAGCCGCTGCGATTTCTGAGATCAACACGACGCCGCTCGTCGACATCATGTTGGTGCTGCTCATCATCTTCCTGATCACGGTTCCCGTGATCCAGAAGATGGCGAACGTCGAGATTCCGAAGGCCGTGAACATTCCGACTCAAACGAAGCCGGAAAACATCACGATCTCGGTCGACAACCAGGGCAGGATCTTCTGGAACGCCGGCTTGGTCGAAGACAAGGATCGCTTCTTCCAGCTCATCGTGGAGCAGGCGCGCAAGTCGCCTCAGCCCGAATTCCACATCCGCGGCGACAGGAACGCCCGGTGGGAAGGCGTCGGTCGAGTCATCTACAACCTGCAACGCGGTGGCATCGTGAAGGTCGGTTTCATCACCGAACCGGATCGCGGCAGCATTCGCGTCACGCGCTGACAGAGTAGGGGTATTTTTCCATGGCAATGAGTGTGGGCAGCGCCGAAGCAGGCGCGCCGATGATGGAGATCAACACGACTCCGCTCATCGACGTGATGCTGGTGCTCATCATCGTGCTGATCATGTCGATCCCGGTCATGACACACGCGACGAAACTGGACATGCCGCAGACCAACAATCCGCCGCCGCCAGTTCGTCCCGAGGTGATCCAGATCGATATCGACTTCGACGGAACGATCGTTTGGAACAGCACTCCGGTGCAGGGCATCGAGCAGCTCGAGACGTATTTCCGATCCGCGAGACAGTCGGCCGAAGCAGCGGGCCGACCGCAGCCGGAAATTCACCTGCGGCCTGATCGCCGCTCGCGCTACGAGACGACTGCGCTCGTCATGGCAGCCGCGCAGCGGAATCGCATGGAGAAGATGGGCTTCGTCAACACCGCGGAGTTTCGCGACTAGCGGCATCTGACAGGTCATTCCTTCAGGTCCAAGCCATTGATGGCCCAAGCCTTTGAAGGAATAGGAAACTTTCCGCCGTGGCGTTCATCCAATTTCGCCATGATGTCCCGATCGGCGGATCGCAAAACCAGAGCCGCGGTCTGTAAAGCCCGCGGCTCGTTTGTAAGGAGCGTTGAAAGTGCGTAATCGGATGACTCTCGGAATGGCCACGTTCGTGGTGTGTCTCGGAATGGCTTCCGCCGCGATTGCGCAAACTGATGCCTGCGGTGAACGCAAAGTCACCAAGAAGATCGGCAAGGAAATGGCCGCCGCCCAGGAAGCCTATAACGCCAAGCAATGGAATGACGTCCTGACGAAGGTGGCCGCAATCCAGGCGAATCCCGTCGAGAAGTCCGAGATCGACAAGTTCTGGTTGAGCGAATTCGCGGGTATCGCCCACGTCAACCTGAAGAACTATCCCGAGGCGCTCAAGCAGCTCGAGGCGGCGTACCAGTCGCCCTGCATGGACGAGGCAAACAAGGGCCATCGCGCCAAGGTGCTGATGCAGCTCGCCTACGCGGAGAAGGACTACCCGAAGGCGATCGATTACGGCAGCAAGCTCCTCGAAACCAACTGGGATGCCGAGACCGCGGTTTACGTGGGCAACGCGTACTACATTGGCAACGACTACGAAAACACTCGCAAGGTGATGTCGGAAGTCGTCTCGCGACAGGAAGACGCGGGCGGCACGCCGGATGAGCAGACCTACCGCATCCTCCAGGGCGCCTGCGTCAATCTGAAGGACGACAAGTGCGTCAACGAGCAGTTCGAAAAGCTCGTCAAACACTATCCGAAGCCGATGTACTGGAAGGACCTCACGAACATCCTGTTGCGGGAGAGTTCGGGCGACAAACAGATCCTCAACGTCCTGCGTCTCGCCGATGGCGTGCAGGTGCTCGAAACCCCCGGTCAATACTTCGAGGTCGCGCAGCTCGCAATGGCGCAGGGCCTGCCGGGTGAAGCCCAGTCCGCCATCGAGAAGGGCTTCCAGAAGGAAATCTTCAAGGCGCCGCAGGAAAAGGAACGCGCGAACCGCCTGTTGGCGGAAGCCAAGCAGGCCGCGAACCTCGACAAGTCGACGATGGCCAAACAGGACGACTCCGCGCGCGCCAAGACGACCGGCGATGCCGACGTCAAACTGGGTGCCGCCTATCTGAGTTACGGCGAAACAGACAAGGCTATCGAAGCGTTCAAGCGGGGCCTGGGCAAGGGCGGGGTCAAGAATCCCGACGAAGCCGGCCTGCTGCTCGGAATCGCGTACTTGCGCACCAACAACAAGGCCGAAGCCGCCAAGGCGTTCGAGACCGTCAAGCAGGATCCCACGATGGCGAAGATCGCGAAGTTGTGGCTGCTCAGTACCTGAATGTGTAGCCGGGCTCGATTTCCGGCGCTTGCGTCATTTGGTGCCTTGCAAGCAATGCGGGTGCCTGAAAGCATCGATAAAACCTGAGATCTCGGAGCGTGCGCGTGTCTATTAGAAGTGGACTGTTGGTTGCGGTGTCGGCGGTTGGAATCCTTGGTGCGGGCTGGAGCTCGTCTGCGGCTGCGCAGGGTGCGTGCACCGGAGGTAACAAGATCAGCAAGCAGATCGCGAAGCCAATGGCCGCTGCGCAGGAGGCCCAGAAGGCGCGTCGCTGGCAGGACATGCTTTCGCGAGTCCGCGAAGCCGAGGCGACGCCCGGCGCCAAGACGCAGACGGATCTCTACTACATGGCAGAGTTCCGCGGCTATGCGTATCACCAGTTGCGGCAATACGCCGATGCGGCGCGCGAGCTCGAGACCGGGCTCAACTCGCCTTGCATGCCGGAATCCCAGCGGCTCGATCGCTACAAGAGCCTGGTCGGTCTGCATACCAACCTGCGCAACTATGCGAAGGCGATCGACTTCGGCAACCGTGCACTGAAGATCGGCCGTGATCCGGACATCCAGGTCGCAGTGGCCCAGGCTTACTACCAGTCCGGCGACAACAAGAACGCCGTGCGCGTGATGAATGAGTTGATGGAATCGACCGGCCGACCGAAGGAACAGCAGTTGCTGCTCGTCCTGTCCGCCTGTCAGAAGGCCGGCGACAACTCCTGCGTTGCCAAGGTTTACGAAAAGCTGGTGCTCAATTATCCGAAGGCGGAGTACTGGTCGAACCTGATGGATGCGCTCCGCAAGAGTGACCTCGACGACCTGCAGCGACTCAACGTCATGCGTCTCGCATTGCACGTGAACGTCATGAAGCGGCCGGACGAGTTCAAGGAATTCGCGCAGCTGGCGCTCGAGGAGAGACTGGCGGCCGATGCGAAGACCGTGCTCGAGCAGGCCTTCACCAAGAAGGTGTTCGTCGAACAGCGTGACATCGACGTGAACAAGCGTCTGCTCAAGGTCGCGGAAACCCAGGCTGCCCAGGAAAAAGCTGCCCTTCCGGCTCAGGAAGCCGCGGCGAAGTCTGCCGCCACGGGCGATGCGCTCGTGCATGTGGGCGCGCAGCACCTGTCCTTCGGCGACAACGCGAAGGCCGTCACCTTGCTCTCCCAGGGAATCGCGAAGGGCGGCATTGCCAAGGGCGATCCGAAGGAGAAGCAGAGGATCGATGAAGCATCGATCCTCCTGGGCATCGCTCAACTGCGCAACAACAACAAGGCGGAAGCCGCGAAGGCGTTCCGCGCGGTGAAGAACGATCCGACCATGGTGCGCATCGCGAAGCTCTGGTTGCTCAACACCTGAGCGACGCACGCAGGCGATTCAACGAAAGGCCGGGCGCAAGTCCGGCCTTTTCGTTTGTTCAGATGATTCCGTCCGCGCGATGCGCCGACAGCGTCTTGTCGTCGTAGCCGAGCAGGCCGCGATAGATCTCGTCGTTGTGTTGCCCGAGTTCGGGCGCCGGTGAGCGGATGGAGCCGGGCGTGGCCGACAGGCGAGGCGCGACGTTCTGCATGCGCAGCGTCCCGAATTGCGGATGTGGCGTGCTGACGATGGCGGACCGCGCGACGAAGTGTGGATCTTCGAGCATGTCGGCCGTGCGGTAGATAAGCCCCGAAGGCACGCCATGCTGGTCGAGCCCCGCGAGCAGATCCCGGGTCGAGAGCGTTGCCGTCCAGCGCGCGATCTCCTCATCGAGCTCGCGCTGATGCGCGCCGCGCGCCTGGTGATCCCGATAGCGCGCGTCTTTCGCGAGCTCCGGTGCCTGCATCGCCTCGCACAGGCGGGCGAACACGGTGTCCTGGTTGGCGCCGATCATCACGATACCGTCGCGGGTGGGATAAACGTTGGAAGGCGCGATCCGCGGAAGGATGGCGCCGCTGCGTTCGCGCACATGACCGAGCTGGTCGTACTCGGTGACCAGCGACTCCATCATGTTGAGCACCGACTCGTAGATGGCCGCATCGACGACCTGGCCGACGCCGCTGCGCTCCCGGTGGTGGAGCGCGGCCAGCGTTCCCATGCAGGCGTGCACGGCCGCCAGGGAGTCTCCGATGCTGATGCCCACCCGTGCCGGCGGGCGGTCGGGCTCTCCGACGATGTAGCGCAGGCCACCCATGGCTTCCCCGATGCCGCCATATCCAGCGCGCTGCGAATACGGGCCGGTCTGGCCGTATCCCGAGACGCGTACAAGCACCAGGCGCGGATTCACCCTGGAGAGCTCGTCCCAGCCGCAGTTCCATTTCTCCAGCGTACCGGGGCGGAAGTTTTCGATGACAACGTCAGCTTTGGCGCATAACTCCTTGAAAACTCTTTGCCCCGGTTCGCGCCGCAGGTCCAGGGTTATGGCCTTCTTGTTACGCGCGATCACCGGCCACCAGACGGAGGGCTGGTCGCGGCCCTGGGGCCCCCAATGGCGCATGGGATCGCCCTGGCCGGGCGCTTCGATCTTGATGACCTCGGCCCCCATATCACCCAGCAACTGGCCGCAAAACGGCCCAGCGATCAGCGTGCCGAGCTCCAGCACGCGCAGGTCGGAAAGGGGGCCGGTGTTCGCGGGCTGCTGACTGCTCATGGCGGTGCGGTTTCTACCGACGGGCGGTCAGGGGGTCAACTAAGATTCACGCCCCATGACGTCGTCACGCATCGATATCGTCGAAGTCGGCCCGCGGGACGGGCTGCAGAGCGAGTCGCAGGTGTTGCCCACCGCGACCAAGGTCGAGTTCGTGCGCCGGCTCCGCGCCAGTGGCCTCGATCGGATCGAGGTCGCGAGCTTCGTCAATCCGAAACGCGTGCCCCAGATGGCGGATGCGGAAGCCGTGCTCTCCGCGCTCGAGACCGAGGCGCCCGGCGATGGGTACATCGGCCTGGTCCTCAACCAGAAAGGATTCGAGCGGGCTCGTGCCGCGCGGTGTCGCGAGGTCGGCATGGCCATCGCCGCGACCGAAAGTTTCAGCCAGCGCAACCAGGGCTGCAGCGTCGATGAGGGCATCGAGTCGTGGCTCGCGATTTCCCATCTCGCGCGCGAGGCGGGGATCCGCGCGCAGATCACGATTTCCGTCGCGTTCGGCTGCCCGTTCGAAGGCGAAGTGCCCCTCTCGCGCGTTTTGCAGCTCGCCGAACGCATCGCGGCAGGCAATGCCGAGGAGATTGCCGTCGCCGACACCATCGGGGTCGCCGTGCCGACGCAGGTGACGGCGATGATCGATGCCCTGCGACGCGCGCTCCCGCAGGTACGATGGCGCGCGCACTTCCACAACACCCGCAACACGGGGCTTGCGAACGCCTACGCCGCGGTCGAGGCGGGCGTGCGCACGCTCGACTCGAGCTGCGGCGGCATCGGCGGTTGTCCTTTCGCGCCGGCCGCGACCGGCAACATCCCGACGGACGACCTCGTCTACATGCTGCACCGGATGGGCTACCAGACCGGCATCGACCTGGCCGCGCTGCTCGAGACCAGCCGCTGGCTGCAGGGCACGCTGCAACACCCGGTGCCCGGCATGTTGGTGAAGGCCGGTCCGTTCCCCGCCGACGATGCCTCGAAGGCCGTCAGGGGGAATGCGTGAATTCACTGTGGCTGCGCTCAGGCTGCGCGATGACGCTGGCGATCCTGTGGGCCTGTGGCAAGGCGCCGATGGAAGAGGCGTTGCAAAAGAACGATCGCGGCGCGGTCAGTCAGGCGCTCGAGCAGGGCGCCGACGTCAACGCACGACTGGCCGGTGGCGAAACCCCGCTGCTGCGGGCGGTGAAATCAGGCCAGAGCAGTTCCGCGCAGGCATTGATCGATGGCGGCGCCGAGCTCGGCGTGCGCGATTCCGACGGCAATACGCTCCTCCATCATGCCGCGGCGAACGGCATGACCGGCATCTGCGGACTGCTGCTCGATCGAGGACTCGCGCTCGATGCGCAGGGGAAGGGTGGCGCCACGCCGCTGCACCTCGCGGTCGCGAACCGGCGCCAGGAAACCGCCAAGTACCTGGTACGCCGCGGCGCGAATCTCGCGGCGCAAGATGAAGGCGGCCGCACGCCGCTCGATGTCGTCACGCAAACCGGCGACACCCGATTCACCCACGATCTCGAACTGGCTGCCGCAACGCGCCAGAACTGACCAAGAAGGAGACATTGCAATGGCGATAAAAGCTGGCGACAAGATGCCCGCGGGCACGTTCAAGACCTGGGGCAAGGACGGCCCGCAGGACCTTTCCACGGATCAATTGTTCAAGGGCAAGACCGTCGTACTCTTCTCGGTTCCGGGTGCGTTCACCCCGACCTGCGATGCCAAGCATCTGCCGGGCTTCGTGCAGCAAGCGGGTGCGCTCAAGGCCAAGGGCGTCGACACGATCGCCTGCATGGCGGTGAACGACGTGTTCGTCATGAATGCCTGGGGCAAACATTCCAACGTCGGCGACAACGTGCTGATGCTGGCCGACGGCAACGGCGACTACGCCAAGGCGCTGGGCCTCGAGATGGACGGCCGCGGCTTCGGCATGGGTACGCGTGGACAGCGGTTTGCGGTCGTCGTGAAAGACGGAGTCGCCTCGGACGTGCAGATCGAGGCGCCCAAGGAGTTCAAGGTCTCGACCGCCGAGAACATCCTCTCGCGGCTGTGAGCCGGACGGCGCCAGCCGCTCAACCGCGGCTGGCGTCGATCAGCTTTTCCAGTTCCGGGACGATGGTGAACAGGTCGCCGACGATGCCGATGTCGGCGATCTCGAAGATCGGCGCTTCCGGATCCTTGTTGATCGCGACGATGGTGCGCGCGTCCTTGATGCCGGTCAGGTGCTGGATGGCGCCCGAGATGCCGATCGCGATGTACAGCTCGGGCGCGATGATCTTGCCCGTCTTGCCCACCTGCATGTCGTTCGGCACGTAACCCGCATCGACGGCCGCACGCGACGCGCCGACCGCCGCGCCGATCTTGTCGGCAAGGGAATAGATGATCTTGAACGCGTCGCTGCTGGCGAGCGCGCGACCGCCGGAAATCACCTTGGCGGCACTCTGCAGGTCAGGACGATCGCCGCCCGCGGCCGCAAGCCCGACGAAACGTGTGTGATCGGGCAGGTCCGCTTTCGGCTGCACCGTTTCGACCTTCGCATTGCCGCCGCCCGGCGCCGCTTCGTACGAGGCTGTGCGAATCGTAGCGACGATCCGGACTCCCGCGTCGACTTCGACCGTCGTGATTGCATTGCCGGCATAGATGGGACGCTTGAAACGTATCGGGCTTTCGATCGCCATGATGTCCGACACCTGCGGCGCGTCGAGCAGCGCGGCGACGCGCGGCATCAGGTCCTTGCCGAAGGTCGTCGACGGGCCGAACACGTGGGTGAAGGGCGCCGCGACTTCCGCGACCTGGGGCGCGAGCGTGGCCGCGAGCGCATGTTCGTTGGCCGCGTGAGTCACTTCGATCACGCGTGCGACGCCGGCCAGTTGCGCGGCCTGCGCGGCGATGCCGGCGCCGGGTGCGCTGAACACGGCGACGCAGATTTCCGCTCCTGGCATCGTCGAGGCCGCCTTCACGCACTTGGCGGTCGCGGGGTTGAGCTTGCCGCCCGCGTGTTCGGCGACGATCAACACGGCGCTCATACCAGGCCTCGCTTGTGCAGTTCGGCGAACAACTCGCCGGCATCCTTGACCAGGATGCCGCGCTGACGCCCGGGCGGTGGTTCGGTGCGCGTGACCTTGACGCGCGCGGCGCCGGCGGCCTCGGCAAGGCCGAGATCGGCCAGCGACAGGGTGGCGAGCGGCTTGGACTTCGCCTTCATGATCTCGGGAAGTTTGACGAAGCGCGGTTCGTTGAGGCGCAGATCCGTCGTGATCACGGCCGGCAGGTCCACTTCGAGGGTTTCCAGGCCCGCATCGACCTCGCGCGTGACGCGGGCGGTCTTGTCGTCGAGCTCGAGTTTGGACGCGAAGGTCGCCTGCGGCCGATTCCACAGTGCGGCGAGCATCTGACCCGTCTGGTTGTTGTCGTCGTCGATCGCCTGTTTGCCCAGGATGACGAGGAAGGGCTGCTCGCGCTCGACGAGCTTCAGCAGCACGCGCGCATTCGCCAGCGGTTCGAGCGGCTTCTCAGACACGACGTGCAGCGCGCGCTGGGCGCCCATCGACAGCGCATTGCGCAGCGTCGCCTGGCAGTCCGTCGGGCCGATGGTCGCGATGACGACCTCGTCGGCCTGGCCGCGCTCCTTCACCCGCAGCGCCTCTTCGATGGCGATGGCGTCGAAGGGATTGATGCTGAGCTTGACGCCGTCGAGCATCACACCCGAGCCGTCCGGCTTCACGCGCACACGCACGTTGTAGTCGACGACGCGTTTGATTGCGACGAGAATCCTGCGGGAGGTCGCGGCGGTTTCCATCCGCGCAGTTTAGCCGGAGTCGTTCGTGTTCGAGAATCGGGTGTGCTGAATTACGCGCTGCGGCGGATTGTCGGACTCGTTCCGACACTGTTCGTACTGGTCACGCTGTCTTTCTTCATCATCCGCCTCGCGCCTGGCAGCCCGTTCAACGGCGAACAGGCCATGCCGCCCGCGATCCGCGCGAATCTCGACGCGGCCTACGGCCTGGATCAGCCGCTATACGTGCAATACGGCCGCTACCTCGCGGGGCTCGCGGCCGGGGATCTCGGGCCCTCGTTCCGCCACCGCGACTTTCGTGTCGGCGAGCTGATCGCCGCCGGGCTGCCGCTCAGCCTAACTATTGGCCTCGCGGCGGTGCTGCTGGCGCTGCTCGTCGGGGTGCCGCTGGGGGTCTACGGCGCGGCCCGTGCCCGTTCGTTCGGCGCGCAGGCGTTGCTCGGGTTTTCGATGCTGGGCGTCGTCCTGCCGGGATTCGTCGTGGGGCCGCTGCTCGCGCTGGTGTTCGGCATCTACTGGCCCATCTTCCGCGTCGCGGGCTACGAACCGGGCGATCCGAGTTTTCTCGTGCTGCCGGTCGTGACGCTGGCGCTGCCCGTCATGGCCTATGTCGCGCGCCTGACCTACACCAGCATGCAGGAAGTCCTGGCGTCCAACTACGTGCGCACGGCGCGCGCGAAGGGATTGCCCGAGCGCATCGTGCTCGCGCGCCACGCCTTGCGCCCGGCGCTGATCCCGGTCGTCAGCTACCTGGGACCCGCGGTGGCGTTCATCATCACCGGATCGCTCGTGGTCGAATCCGTCTTCGGACTGCCGGGCTCCGGCCGCTACCTGGTGCAGGGCGCGATCGATCGCGACTATCCACTCGTCATGGGCATGATCCTCGTCTACGGCGTCGTGACCCTCGTCTGCAATCTCGTGGCGGACCTGCTGTACGGCTGGCTCGATCCGCGCGTGCGGCCCGCATGAAGGCGCGCGTCCGCATCGCCGCGGGCGTACTGGCCGTGCTCGCCATCGCGGCGCTGCTCGCGCCGCTGTTCACGCCGTGGAGCCACGACGCGCTCGACTGGGAGAACCTCGCGGTATCGCCCCAGCTCGAGGCCGCGCATTGGCTGGGAACCGACCGGCTCGGCCGCGACCTGTTCGCGCGCAGCATGCAGGCGCTGCGCGTCTCGCTGCTGATCGGCGTGCTCGCGGCGCTGGTCAGCGTCTGCATCGGCGTCGCGTGGGGCGCCGTCGCGGGTTACGTCGGCGGCCGTGTCGATGCCGCGATGATGCGTTTCGTGGACATCGTTTACGCGCTGCCGTACGTGTTCATCGTGATCATCCTGTCGACGCTGTTTCCGCGCGGAAGCATCGCGGCGCTGTTCATCGCGATCGGCGCGGTGGGCTGGCTCACGATGGCGCGCATCGTGCGCGGGCAGACGCTGGCCTTGCGGCGCCGCGAGTTCGTGGATGCGGCGATCGCGAGCGGAGTGCGCACCCGCGGCATTCTCTGGCGCCACATCATCCCGAACGTCGCAGGTCCCGTGATCGCCTACGCGACGCTCGCGATTCCGCAGCTCATCCTGTTCGAGAGTTTCCTGAGCTTTCTCGGACTCGGCGTGCAGGAGCCGTTCGCCAGCCTCGGCACACTCATCAACGAAGGCGCGCAGGAGATGGAATCCTCGCCGTGGATGCTGCTCGTCCCCGCGACCTTACTCACGACGTTGCTGCTCGCCTTCAACCTGCTCGGTGATGGTTTGCGCGCCGCGATCGAGTCGCGCGATGAGTGAGGGCGCGCTGCTCGAAGTCGAGAATCTGCGCGTCGAATACGGTGGCCGCGGCGCGGTCGATGGTGTGAGCTTCGCGCTCGGTCGTGGCCGCTGTCTCGGTGTGATCGGCGAATCCGGCGCCGGCAAGTCGCAGTCTTTCCTCGCGTTGATGGGCCTGCTGCCGCGCAAGGCGCGGGTTTCCGGTGAGGCGCGGCTGGCCGGCGTGTCGTTGCTCTCTCCGGAGGGCACGAATCTGCGCGGCCGTGACGTCGCGATGATCTTCCAGGACCCGATGACGTCCCTCACGCCGCACCTGTCGATCGGCGACCAGGTTGCCGAGCCGCTGGTGCAGCACCGCGGCATGAGCTGGGACGATGCGCGCGGCCAGGCGGCGCGGCTGCTCGAGGAAGTCCGCATGACCGATGTTCCGCGGCGACTCGAGCAGTATCCGCACGAGTTGTCGGGCGGCATGCGTCAGCGCGCGATGATCGCGATGGCGCTGGCCTGCGATCCGGCGCTGCTGATCGCCGACGAGCCGACGACGGCGCTCGATGTGTCCGTCCAGGCGCAGATTCTCGGGCTGCTGCGCTCGATCGTCGACGCGCGCGGCGCCGCGCTGGCCGTGATCACGCACGACTTGGGAGTGATCGCCGCCCTGGCGGATGACGTGCTGGTCATGCGGGCGGGCAGCATCGTCGAGCGGGGGAGCGTCGCGCACATCCTGAAGTCCCCGGACCATGAATACACGCGCGGCTTGCTCGCCGCGACGCCGCGCATCGATGCACCGGGCGCGAGCGCGCCGACGGAAAGTCCGAGCGGCGAAACGCCGCTCGTCGTACGGGATGTCCACGTGCATCACGCGGTTCGCTCCGGCGGCTGGCGCCGCAGGCGCGGCACGCTCGCCGCCGTCGATGGCGTGGGCTTCGAGATCGCCGCGGGCGAGGCGCTCGGCATCGTCGGCGAGTCCGGCAGCGGCAAGTCGACGCTGACGCGCGCGCTGCTGCGCCTGTTGCCGGTGGCGCGGGGCGAGATCGTGTGGCTGGGACGCCCGATCCAGGACCTCGGCGGCGAGGAACTGCGCCAGGCGCGCGCCGGGTTTCAGATCGTGTTCCAGGATCCGTTCGCGAGTCTCGACCCACGCATGCGGGTCGCGGACATCGTCGCCGAGCCGCTGGTCGCCTTGCGGCCGGAGCTGAGCACGTCAGAGCGAGCCGATCGGGTCGCCGCGATGCTCGCGCGCGTCGGGCTGGGCGCCGAATATGCCGGACGCCGCAGCCGCGAGCTGTCGGGTGGCCAGTGTCAGCGCGTCGCCATCGCGCGCGCGATGATCCTCGAGCCCAAACTACTCGTGTGTGACGAGGCCGTGAGCGCGCTCGATGTGTCCATCCAGGCGCAGGTCCTGGAGTTGCTGGAGTCGATCAAGCGGGAGCAGGGCACCAGCATCATTTTCGTCAGCCACAATCTCGCCGTGGTGCGCCAGCTGTGCGAGCGGATCCTCGTGATGTATCTCGGTCGTGAGGTGGAATCCGGCGCGACCGATGCCGTGTTCCGCGCACCGCGCCATCCGTACACGCGCCTGCTGCTGGATTCCGTTCCGTCGGTGGACCCGGTGGCGGGGCGGGCCCGCCTCGCGAACCTCGGGCCGCGCGATGAGATGCCGTCGGCTTTCCAGCGTCCCGAAGGATGTGCGTTCCGCTCGCGATGCCCGGCCGCTCTACCCACATGCGCGGCGCGCAGTCCAGAGCCGGAGGATGCGGGCGAGGCGCGCAAGGTGGCCTGCCTGCGGTGGCGCGAACTCGTGAACCAGCCCTGAATTCGCGGGCCGGATCGCGCTATCCTCCATGGCAGCAGTTTGATCCGGTAACCGCATGACCCAGGAAATCCAGATTCGCCCCAGTGAGGGGTTGCGCCACGTCAAGTACGAGATCCGCGGCCGGCTCGCCCGTCGCGCGCAGGAGCTAGAGCGCCAGGGTTACGAGATCGTGCCCCTGAACATCGGCAATCCGGGCGCCTTCGGTTTCCGCACGCCCGAGACGATGCGGCTGGCCATGATCGAGAACATGCCGGTGGCGGAAGGGTACTGCCATCAGAAGGGCATCTTCCCGGCGCGCGAAGCCGTGGTCATGCAGCAGCAGATGCGCGGCGTGTCCGGCATGAGCGCCGAAGAGGTGTTCATCGGCAACGGCGTGAGCGAGCTGATCGACCTGTGCCTGCGCGCGCTGCTCAACGACGGCGACGAAGTGCTGATCCCCAGCCCCGACTATCCACTGTGGTCGGCGGCCGTCACCTTGAACGGCGGCAAGGCGGTGTATTACCCGTGCCGGCCGGAGAACGATTTCGTGCCCGATCCGGACGAGATCGCGGCGCTCGTGACGCGCAAGACGCGCGCCATCGTCGTCATCAACCCCAACAATCCCACGGGCGCGGTGTATCCGCGCGAGATCTGCGAACGCATCGCGCGCGTCGCCGAGGCGAACAAGCTCATCGTCTTCTGCGATGAGATCTACGACCAGATGACCTACGACGGCATCGAACACGTGCCGATGGCGACGCTCGTCAGGGACACGGTGTGTTGCACGATGTCCGGCCTCTCGAAGATCTATCGCGCCTGCGGATACCGCGTCGGCTGGGCGGCGTTCTCCGGAAACCTGCAAGGTGCGTCCGACTACCTGTCGGCGCTGGAGTTGCTGTCATCCCTGCGACTGTGCGCGAACGTGCCGGCCCAGTGGGCCGTGCAGACGGCGCTCGGTGGCTACCAGAGCATCAAGGAACTGCTCGCTCCCGGCGGCCGGCTGTACGAATCGCGCCGCGCCATCGTCGACGCGACGCGCGCGAGCCGCTACCTGCACCTCAAGGCGCCCCAGGGCTCCATGTATGCCTTCGTGCGCGTGAAGACCGACGAGCTTCCCGATTTCGACGACCAGAAGTTCGCGCTCGACCTGCTCGAGCAGAAACACGTGTTGCTCGCGCCCGGCGCCAGCTTCAACGTGCCGTACCGGGATCATTTCCGGACCACGCTGCTGCCGGAGGCGGCGCTGCTCAAGAAGGTGTTCGCCCGCATCGACGACTTGCTCGCGAGTTATGCGAGCCGCGCGGGCGAGGAAAAGGCGCGTGTCGTGCACGCGGAAGGGCGCTTCAAATAGCCTTCACAAGCTATTGAATATAAAACGACTTTCCAAGCCTCTCATCGAGGGCCTCGAGGCCGGCGCCACGGTCATCGTGCCGAGCGCGCAACGCCAGGCCGCCATTCGCGCCGCGTGGGCGGCGATCCAGCGCGTGGCCGGCCGTTCGCTTTGGAACACTCCGCGGGTTCTCACCTTTGCGCAGTTCGCGGACGAGTTGTTAGGCGATACGTGGGCGGCCGCCGGCGAACCTGACCAACTACTGCCTCCGGGCGCCGAATGGGCCTGCGTGCGCGAGCTGCGGCGCGAGGGCGGCGGCGCGGCGGAAGCGCGCGCGCTGCTGACATCCGTACGTACCCTGCACGACTGGCAGATCCGCGTGTCACCGCAGATGCTCGCCGGCTCGCCCGAGGGCGAACTGCTGGCGTCCGCGCTGCGCGCGCTCGAGGAGCTGTCGCAGGCACAAGGGCGCCGGCCGCTGCGCGCGTGGCTCGATACGCTGGCGGCGCCGCCGGGTCGCCTGCTCGTCGCGGGCGTCCACGATCTGCCACTCGCGCAGCGCAATGCCTTGCAGCGGCTCGGCGCTAGCCAGATCGGCGGCGACGGTGCGGATCTCCCGGTGGCGATCGCTCCCGCGGAAGACGATGAACACGAGCTCGATCTCATCGCGGCCTGGTGCCGCACCCAGCTCGAGGAAGACCCGGGGCGGCGCCTGCTGGTCGTGGACGCGAAATTGCGCCAGCGCCGCGAAGCGTATGAACGCCTGCTGTCGCAGTCGCTGACGCCGTCGGAGTGGTTTGGTACCGGCGCGCGCGCCGCCTCGAACGCGTATTCGATCGAAGGCGGACGCGCGTTTCCGGAATTTCCGCTGATCGCGCACGTATTGCTCACGCTGCGATTGCTGACCGGGCGCCTGCGCTTCGACGAAGTGGTTCGCTGGCTGCGTCAGCCGTTTCTCGACGGAAACGACGTGCTGGCGGGTGTCGCGATCGAAGCCGCCCTGCGCGATGGCCGGAAGCTGGAGTTCAGCGTGACGGAGCTCGGCGCATTTCTCGAACGCGAATCCGCCGGCGCCGCCGCGGCCGGGCTCGCGGCGCGCTTGCGCCGCGCCGCCACGCAACTATCCGACGAGCGCAAGTCACCGGCCGAGTGGGCGCCGCGCATCGCCGGCGCACTGCGGCAGTTGGGTTGGCCCGGCGTCCGCGCGCTGCGCAGCGATGAGCAGCAGACGCTCAATCGCTGGCATGCGCTGCTCGATGAGTTCGCCGCGCTCAGCGCCTGGTTGCCGCGCGTGAATGGCGCAGAGGCCGTTGCCATCCTCGCCGAGCTCGCGGCCGAACGGCGCTTCGATCCGGCGAGCGCCGAGGCGCCGGTGACGATCACCGAATCACACGACGATCCCGTCGCGAGATATGACGGCATCTGGGTGGCGGGACTGGACTCCGGGCAATGGCCAGCCGCGCCACGGCCGGACGTTTTCATCCCGCTCGGCCTGCAACGCGCGGCCGGAATTCCCTGGGCGAGCGCGGCGGGGCAGACGAATGCGGCGCGCGCATCGCTCGCGGCCTGGCGCGCCGCCACCGGCCGGCTCGTGTGCTCCTGGGCGCGCCTCGATGGCGATGCGCATCGGACCGCGAGTCCATTGCTCACCCGGCTTGGCGATTTCGTTCCGTATGCGACGGCGAATCGGGTTCAACCGCTGGCGCAGACGGTTCGCAGGCCGCAGCACGAGCCGTTCGAGGATGCGCAGGGCGTCGAGGTCGATACGCGGCAGCCGGTCGCGGGCGGCGTCAAACCCCTCACGCTGCAGGCCGAGTGCGGCTTCCATGCCTACGCGGAGATGCGCCTGCACGCGCCGCGGCTCGAGGAACCCGCGCCCGGTCTCGACCCGCGCCAGCGCGGCATGCTGCTGCACAAGGCGCTCGAGCTGGTCTGGATCAAGCTGGACGGGCACTACAAGATCAAGGACACCGAGACCGCGCTGCTGCGGCCGCTGGTCGGCGATTCGGTCGAGGCGGCCGTCGTCTCTGTATTCCGCGGCTTCGTACCCGAGGAACTGCGGCTTTCGGTCGACCGGGAAAAGCTGCGTCTCGAACGCCTCATCGCCGAGCTCATCGACGAGGAACGGAAGCGCCCGAATTTCGTCGTCGAAATGCTCGAGGCGCGCCGGGAACTGAAGCTCGCGGGCGGCTCGTTCGATCTGCGCATCGATCGCATCGATTCGATCGAAGGCGGCGGCTACGCCATCCTCGATTACAAGACCGGCGAACCACGTTCGCTGGCATGGGATGACGCGAAGATCCGCGACCCACAGCTCATTGCCTATCTACTGGCGACTCCCGAGCTCGACGTCCAGGCCATGGCGAACGTGTCGCTGACCTTGGGACGCGCGAAGTTCACGGGCCGGGCCTCGCGCAAGGGACTGCTGCCCGGCGTCAACGGTTTGCCCGGCATGTCTCCCAACAAGGTTCCGGCGGAGGAAATCGACGCCGCGTGGCTGCGGGAGCTGACTCGCTGGACCCGGTCGGTCGAGTCGGTGGCCGCCGAGTACCTCGCCGGCCGCGCCCCCGTGGAGCCCGGTTCGGACGTGTGCCGGCATTGCCATCTCACGGTCCTGTGCCGCCGGGTCGAACTCGCGGCGCAAGACGGCGCGGAAGTGGAAAACCATGAGCACGCCTGACGACGCCGACGCGCTGGCCCGGTTGCGTGCGCTCGATCCCGGGACGTCGTTCATCGTCCAGGCGCCAGCGGGGTCGGGCAAGACGACCGTGCTCACTCAGCGTTATCTGCGCCTGCTGACGACGGTGGAGGATCCCGAGCAGGTCCTCGCGATCACCTTCACGCGCAAGGCGGCGGGTGAAATGCGCGAGCGTGTGCGCACGGCGCTCGAAGGCAATTTCGAGGTCCGCTCCGCCGCCGACGAGCTCACGCGCGACCTCGCGGCGGCCGCGCGAGCGCATGCCGCACGGCGGAACTGGGGAATCGAGGAGAGCGCGGCACGCCTGCGCATCCAGACCATCGATGCGTTCAACGGTTACCTGGCCAATTCGCTGCCGATCACCTCGCAAAGCGCATTGGGTCGCGGTATCGCCGATTCCCCCGACGATCTGTACGCGAGCGCCGCGCGGGAAACGATGCGCCACGCGGAAGTCGATCCCGAGTATCGCCCGCACTTCGAACGCATCCTGCGCCGGCTCGACGACAGCTGGTCCCGTCTCGAGCGGCTCATCGAAAGCATGTTGCCGCGCCGCTCCGAGTGGCTGCCGAGCCTGCCTCAGCTCTCGGGCGAGGAACTGGTTCCGAAGATCGAGGCCAGCCTGCAGGCCATCGTCGCCGATGAGCTCGTGAAGGCCGTCGCGGCGCTGCCGGGCAGCTTCGTCGAACAGGCGAGCGCGCTCGCACGCTTCGCGGCACAACACATGGAGCCTGAGAAACATCCCGACATGTTCCATTGGCGCCATGCGACCGGCGCGCTGACCGATGTGCTCGGCGACCTTCCACGCTGGCGCGGAATCGCGAGTCTCGCGCTCACCAAGGAAGGAACGGCGCGCAAGAAGCTGACGAAGAACGAGGGAATCCCCGCCGACAATACTCTCGGAAAGGCGCTGCGCGACAGTTGGCTGGAACGGCTAGTGATGATCGACGCGGCGCACCTGGAATCCCTGCGCAGCATCGCGGTGCTGCCCGACCCGCGAGTCGCCGCGGGGGACCGCGAGGCGCTCGACTCGCTCGCGCAGCTGCTTTCGCTGGCCGCGGCGCAGTTGAAGATCCTGTTCGACTCGCACGGCGAATGCGATCACACGGAAATCGCCGGCGCCGCGCGCCGCGCGTTGTCGGAAAACGGCAGCCCGACACCGCTCGCCGAGCGTCTCGGCACGCGGCTCATGCACATCCTCGTCGATGAATTCCAGGACACCTCGCGCGATCAGTACGACCTGCTGCGCTCGCTGACCTATGACTGGTCGAACGGTGACGGACGCACCTTGTTCCTGGTCGGCGATCCGATGCAGTCCATCTACGGATTCCGGAACGCCGAGGTCGGACGGTTCTCGACCGTGCGCGACGGCGGGCTCGCGGGCGTGCGCCTGGAGCCACTCGAACTGCGGCGCAACTTCCGTTCCGCGCCGGCGCTCGTGCACTGGTGCAATGACGTGTTCGTGCGCGTATTCCCGCGTCACGATGACGTGCGCCGCAGCGCGGTGCGGCACCTGGCGAGCGTCGCGGCGCGGACGCAACTCGAAGGCGAGCCGCGCCTGTACCGCGTCGAGGGCAAGTGCGGCACGCAGGCCGAGGCGCAATCCGTCGCCGAGACGATCGCGAAACTGCGCGAGACGCGGCCGGATGATTCGGTCGCCGTGCTGGCGGGCGCACGTCCCCATCTGCGCGCGGTGCGCGCGGAGCTCGCCGCGCGCGGCCTGCCTTTCATCGGGGTGAACCTCGAGCCGCTGGCGGACGTCGCGGCCGTGCGCGATCTCGAAGCGCTGGCGCGCGCGCTCGATTCGCCGCTCGATCGCGTCGCCTGGCTCGCGGTGCTGCGGGCGCCATTCGTCGGGTTGTCCCTGCCGGATCTCACGGCGGTGAGCGAGGCCGCGGGCGACGGGACTATCTACTCCGCCTTGCTGGGCCCGATTCCCGTATTGTCGATGGACGGCGCGGAGCGACTGTTGCGCGCCAAGGGCGTGTTGCTGCCGGCCTGGCAGGAGCGCGAGCGCGAGCCGCGCGCGCACCTGGTCGAACGCGTCTGGCTCACGCTCGGCGGCGCCTCGGCCTGCGCCCACGACGCGGATATCGCGCATGCGCGGCGCTTCCTGGCCGCGCTCGCGGAGGAAGACCGCAAGCGGTTGCGGGGACGGCCACTCGATCTCGAGCGCCTGCTGGACCGGTTGCGCGCGCAGGATCCGGCGCAGGCCGGCGCCGTGTCGCTCATGACGATACACGGCGCGAAAGGTCTCGAATTCGATCACGTCTTCGTGGTCGGCGTCGGCCGACGCGGGCGTCCCGACGATCCACGGCTGCTCAACTGGCTCGAGGTGCCGCGCGAGCAGGGCGACGATCACCTCATCATGGCGCCGATCCGCGTGCGCGGAGAAAGCGAAGAGGGCGACGACGCCATCAACAACTACCTGCGTCTGCTGCACAAGGAGCGGGAGCGGGCCGAACGCGCCCGCCAGGCGTATGTGGCGCTGACGCGCGCCAAGCGTTCCCTGCACCTTTACGTGCATCCGCGCGCGCGGGATGTCGACGGTGTCGTCGAATTCGAAGCGGACCCCGGCTCCATGCTGCGGACGTTGTGGCCCGCGATCGGCGGTGACGTCGCTACGTTCGAGTCGATCGGGGATCCGGGCGACAATGCCGACATCGCGCCCGCGGTGAGCCAGAGACGCAGCCGTCTGCCGCGGCGTCCGGCCGCGATGGAAGCACCCGCGGACGTGCTGGCGCGCGGCGAGCTCGTGCCGCTTGGCGCGGACGAGGAGGAAATCGAATTCAGCTGGGTGCGTCAGACCGCGCGGCGTATCGGAACGGTGGTGCACGAGGCGCTGGAGCGTTTCGGTCGCGCCGGACCGCCGCGCGTCGACGAATTGCCGCGCATGCGCGCCTGGCTCGAATCACGCCTGCAGGCGCTGGGTGTCGAGGCTCCCGCCGCGTCCGCTGGCGCCGATCGCGCGCTCGCGGCGCTCCGGGCCACGCTCGAGGACGCGCGCGGCCGGTGGCTGTTCGATGCCGCGCATGGCGAGGCGCAATCCGAGCTCGCGCTCACCGGCGTGCGCGGCGCCGACATCGTCAACGCGGTGATCGACCGGACCTTCGTCGCCGATGGCGTCCGCTGGGTGGTCGATTTCAAGACGAGTCCGCACGAAGGCGGCGACCGCGAGGCGTTCCTCGATTCGGAGGTGGTGCGTTACACGGCGCAGCTCGCCCGTTACGTGCACCTCGCGCGGCAACTCGGTCCGCAGCCGGTGCGCGCCGGCCTGTATTTCCCGCTGCTGGGGGCGTGGCGCGAAGTCGCGGTCGACTAGCTACCAGGACCCCTCGAACGAGAACGGGCTGCGTCCGGAGGCATCGGGCGGCGCACCCAGCGTGATTTGCCGCACGAGACGTTCGGCATCCGCGGTTCTTCCCTGGATGAGTCCCTGCACCAGGTAGGCGCGGCCGGGACCCAGGGCGACCGTCCCTTCGACTGCGAAGGGACCGCCGAGATCGCGCAATTTGCCAACCAGAGGTCCGTCGGCCGGTGACTGACCGTCGAAGGTCGCCCGGTAGGAACCGAGCTCGAGCGGCCGCGCGCCCGTTTGCTGGAAGTTGCGCAATTCGACGGTGCCGGCGATGGCCGTGGGCGCCCCGTTGGCCATGGCGAGTCGGGAAAGATCGACGGTTACCGCGCCGCGCTTGTCCCGCGGGAGTTGGGGAAGCAGGTTCGGATCGAGATCGAGGTTGCCGCGCAGATTGCGCAGCTCGCCGGTGCCGCGGAAAGACGAGTCCACGTCGGCGCGCACGTTGACGGCGCTGCCGCGTAGATCGACATCACCGACCAGGCGTCCGGTGAGCGCGCGGCCGGCGCCGAGATTCCAGGTTGCGTCGCCCAGCGCGAGCTCACCGTGTTTCAGCCCCAGGCATTCCCCCTGCCAGATCGAACCCCCCAGCTCGCGGCAGGTCACGCCGGCGGGCAGGGCGCCCGAAAACCACGAGGCGGGTAGATAGAGCACGAGGATCACGAGGAATACCGCGACGCCCGCGGCGATGGTCAGGCCGAGCGATCGTCGCCGCATCAACCGGCCTTGAGGACGAGACCGGCGTTGACCAGGCCGGGCTCCCCGGCCGCCTCGATTTCCGCGGATTCGACGCGCACGCCGTGACTCTGCGAGAGCCGCGCGAGCCAGGCGACCATGCCGTCGAACGGCACGCGCTCGAGCCGCACGCGCAGTCCCTTGTCGCCCGTGGGCTGGCTGCTCGCGAGCGATTTGCCGAGGCCGCTCTCGCGCGCGGAGCTGTCAACGAGCCCGACGAGGGATTCTTCCGTCGCCATGTTTCCAGACGGGCTCGAAGCGGCGAGCTCCGGCATCGCACTCTGAATGAACGCCAGGTCCGCCTGCTTCGTGGCGACGCGCTGGCGGGCCTGCGAGATGTTGCGGTTGAGCGGCAGGATGATTCCGAGCAGCACCAGCACGGCGGCCACGCCTGCGCCGATGTTGACGATGCGACGCTCCCGCTCGGCGAGGTTGGCGTACCAGGCGCGCAATGCGTTCATGAACCCGCCTTGCTGACTTGCAGGCGACCGCTGTAGCTGTCGCCGTTGTTGCTGCCACCCTCGTTCTTGGCCTGCCAGTTCGCCGCGCGCAGCTGCTGGCCGATGGCATCGACGCTCGAGGCGTCCGGCGCCCGGATGCGCAGGTCGAGCTTGCCGTCGCGGAACGTCATGCCCTCGATCACGGCGCTGGGCGCGGCGCCGCGCGCATTCGCCACGGCGGCCAGGACCGGCAGCATCGAGCCGGATCCGCCACCTCCGCGCACGTCGGCGAGCCGGGTCTCCACGCGCCGGCGCGCGTTGGCCGCGTTCATCTGTCCGGGCATCGCCTGGCGGAACGCGTCTTCGATGCTCGCATCGAGCGTGGCCTCGCTCTTGTTGAGCCGCGAAAGCTCGAAGTAGCGAGCGCCGAGATGCAGGAACAGCAGCGT
>JAEWLQ010000096.1 GCA_023457495.1 Pseudomonadota bacterium | reverse complement strand
GCACGGAACTGCTGGCGCAACTGCGCGCGGCCGCCGATCGCGGCGTCGCGCTCACGGCGCCGCCGGGCAGCGATGCGACGGTGCGCGGCTGGATCGAGGCCGGCACGATCGCCGCCGACAATGCGCGCAACCCGACTCTCGGCGCTGCGCGGCTGGCGGCATTCCGCACGCGTTTCCCGTCCCATCCCGCGCTGGCCGCGCTCGCGAACGAACCCAGCGTCGGTGGCCCAGACCAGCCAGCCACACTCGACAAGGCGCCGCACGTGGCGCTGCTGCTGCCGCTCACGGGCCGCACCTCGGCGCCCGCCGCGCAGATCCGCGACGGCTTCATGACCGCCTACTACCAGGCGCCCGCGAACGCGCGCCCGCGCCTGCGCGTGTACGACACCGCCTCCGGCGCGGTCGCCGAAATCATGGCCAACGCGGCTGCCGCGGGCGCGGAATTCATCGTCGGCCCCCTCACGCGCGAGGAGGTGGTCGCGGCCGCGGAAATCGTGGCGACCCGTCCGCCGGTCCTGGCGCTCAACTTCCTGCCGACCGACCGTCCGGCTCCCGAGCGGTTCTTTCAGTTCGCGTTGTCGCCGGAGGACGATGCCCGGGCCGTCGCGCGTTACGTCAGCGCAAACGGCCGGCGTCGCGGCGTGGTGATCGCACCGGAGGGAGACTGGGGTAATCGTGTCGCCGCCGCCTTCGACGAAGAGTTGCGCGCGGCGGGCGGATTCACGCTCGGCCAATCGAGCTTCGGCGGAGTCCGCAACGACTTCAGCGACAGCATCACGCAGGTGCTGCGCACCGACGACAGCCGCGCACGTTATCAGCGCATCCAGTCGGCCATCGGCCAGAAACTCGAGTTCGAACCGCGCCGGCGCGCCGACATCCAGTTCATCTTCGCGCCGAGCCAGCCGGGCGCGGCGCGCCTGCTGCGGCCGCAGCTGCGCTTCCATCTCGCGGGCGACATCCCGACGTATACGCTCGGCGATGCGTTCGAGCCGCACCCGACGGCGAATCGCGAGATCGACGGAATGATGTTTCCGGACATGCCCTGGATGCTGAGCGAAACCGGCCTCTCCGCCGAGGTTCGCGAGACCGCCCGACAGGCATTCGGAGATCCGGCCTCGCGCCGAGGTCGCCTCTTCGCCTTCGGTTACGACGCCTACCGCATCGCGAGCTCACTGCAGCGCGGCGCGCCGGTGAATCCTCAAGGTCTCACGGGCACTCTGTCGCTGGACGATCGCGGTCGCATTCGCCGCGCGCTCGAATGGGTGCGCATCGAAAACGGGGTGCCCGTGACGCTCGGCGCCACGGCCGAGTCGGCCCCGTTGCCCTCACCTTCCCCCTGAACGAAGCCCGTCGCGCGGTGCGGATGGCATGGATCGCCGTCAGACCGGTTCGCTGGCCGAGAACAGCGCCGCGGCCTTTCTCGAAGCCCAGGGATTTTCCATCGTCACGCGCAATTTCCTGCGCCGCGTGGGCGAACTCGACATCGTAGCCCGCGCAGGCGATCTGCTGATCGTCGCGGAAGTTCGCACCCGTTGCAGCGAGCAGTTCGGCGGCGCGGCCGCCAGTATCGGATGGAGCAAACAGCGCCGGATCATCGCGACCACCTCGCTGCTGCTGCAAAGGTATCCCGAGCTGCGCAAATGCCGCGTGCGATTCGACGTACTGGTGGTCAGGGATGGGGTGGTCGAGTGGATACGCCATGCTTTCCAGGCGTAAACCGTTTCCAGGCGTAAACGCCACTTCTCACGCCGCCGAAGCGGCGGCGTCCGTTTAGTGACAAGACAAGAGAGGGGCGCGTCGGATGCTTTGCCAAATGCAGGCGGGGCGGTCAAGATCGCGTCCGCATGAAAACACTCGACGAACTGTTCAGGAACAACCGGGAATGGTCCGAGAAGATCCATCGGCAGGACCCGGAATTTTTCGCAAAGCTGTCCCGCCAGCAGTCGCCGACCTACCTGTGGATCGGATGCGCCGACAGCCGTGTTCCGGCTAACCAGATCGTCGGATTGCTGCCGGGTGACATCTTCGTCCATCGCAACATCGCCAACATGGTGGTGCACACCGACCTGAATTGCCTGTCGGTCATGCAGTTCGCGGTCGACATCCTGAAGGTCAAACACGTCATCGTGGTCGGACACTATGGCTGCAGCGGTGTCCAGGCCGCGATGCGCCGGCAGCGCGTGGGCCTCGCGGACAATTGGTTGCGCCACGTGCAGGACGTGCACGAGAAACACGAACGCTCCCTGCGCGACTACGCGAGCGAGACCGCCGCGCACAACCGCCTGTGCGAATTGAATGTGATCGAGCAGGTACAGAACGTCTGCCAGACGACCATCGCGCGCGACGCGTGGGACCGCGGGCAGGATCTGAGCGTGCACGGCTGGATCTACGGCATCGCCGATGGACTCGCGCGCGACTTGAACGCCACCGTGTCGGAATACCGCGAGACCGTGCCTACCTACCGCGCCGCGGTTGCCAAGCTCATGGGCGTGACGCCCGAGTGAAGCCCGCCGCGGCCGCGTCGTAACCCCGCATGTTCGTCAGCATGTGGATGACGCGCGAGCTGATCACGGTGGACCCTACCGCCACGCTCGCGCACATCGCGGCGACGATGGCCCGACACAAGATCCGCCGTCTTCCCGTCGTCAGCCCCTCGCCGGAAGGTCCGAAGCTGCTCGGGATCGTGTCGCACTCCGACGTGCTGCACGCGTTTCCGCCCGACATCAACCCGTTCGCGATCAACGCCGCCGGTGCGGTCGCGTCGCTCGAGATGAGCGGCGCGCGCCCGCGGGTCTATGCGGCGGATCTGATGGCGCGTGAGCCGCTCACCACGACGCCGGATGCGCCGCTCGAAGCCGCCGCGCGCCTCATGCGCGACCGCAAGATCGGCGCGCTGCCCGTGGTGAGCAATCACTCACTCGTCGGGCTGATCACCGAGTCGGACGTCATTCGCGCCCTGCTCGAGGTGTTCGAAGCACGGGATCGCGCGATCCGCGTGACGTTTTCGCTGGGCGCGGGAGAAGACGTCCTGCCCCTGGTGGCCGACATCGCGCGGCGACGCTCCATGCGCATCACGAGCTTCATGGCGCTGCCCGGTCACGAGCCACCCGTCTGCGTGGTACAGCTCGCGGGCGAACAAACGGATGCGGCGCTCGACGACATCTGGAAGTCGAAGCACCGCGTGCTGAACGTCGTGAATCTCGAACCCGATCGGGACGAGAAGAAGCCCGCTACTTGACGACCTTCAGTTGCGGTCTGCGGCTGCCGTCATCGGGGGGCGATGGCTTGGTCGGCGGCTCGGGCCCCAGTTCCTGTTCGGAGAACACCATGCCCTCTCCGGTCTCGCGGGCATAGATGCCGAGAACGGTCGTCACGGGAATCCGCACGTGGTGCACGACCCCGGCGAAGCGCGCCTCGAACTCGATCCAGTCGTTGCCGATGACCAGCCTCTGGGTCGCGGTGGACGACAGGTTGAGCACGACCTTGCCGTCCTTCACGTAGGCGCGCGGCACTTCGACGCCGGGTTTTTCCGCGTCGACGATGATGTGCGGCGTCTCACCGTTGTCCATCATCCAGGCGTGCATCGCGCGAATCAGGTAGGGCCGCTTCGAGTTCCGCGGGCGGTCGTTCATGCCAGCCGCATCTCCCGCTCGTTCTCGGAAAGGCTCGCGCGGAACGCCGGCCGCGAGAAGATGGTGCTCGCGTACTTGAGGAGGGGCTGCGCGGGCGGCGGCAGGTCGATCTCGTAACGCGGCAGGCGCCACAGGATCGGCGCGATCGTCGCGTCGACCATCGAAAATTCGTCGGACAGGAAGAAAGGCTTGAGCTTGAACAGGTCGGCGCTGCCGAGCACGTTGTCGCGCAATTCCTTGCGCAACTGCGCCACGTCCTTCGACTGCCCGGAATCGATCTTGCGCGCGAGGTCGTACCAGTCGTGCTCGATCTGGTACAGCGCGAGCCGCGCGCGTGCGCGCGACACCGGGTCCACCGGCATCAGCGGCGGGTGCGGAAACCGTTCATCGAGGTATTCCATGATCACCCGCGAGTCGTAGAGAACGAGATCGCGGTCGATCAGCGTCGGCGTGGTGTGATACGGGTTGAGGTCGAGCAGGTCCTCGGGATACTTCCCGGGCGCCACATCGACTATTTCGATCTCGATCGCTTTCTCCGCGATCACGATCCGCGTGCGATGACTCCAGGGGTCATCGGGCGCCGAGAACAGCGTCATCGTAGCGCGTCGGCTCGACACTCAAAGCCTCCTGGGGCTGATCACCGCCACAAGGAACCGTTCAGCGGACGTCCTTCCAGTACTCCGCTTTCAGCATCCACGCAATCGCCGTGAACATCAGCAGGAACAACACGACCCAGATTCCGAGACTCTGCCGCTCGACCTGTGAAGGATCTCCGACGTACTGCAGGAAATTCACGGTGTCGCGCACGAACTCATCGTACTGCTCCGCCGTGAGGCTGCCGACGATTCCGGGCTCGAACTTCTCGAATTCCGCCACCGTGATGGGTTTGCCATCCGGTCCCGGACGCTCGACGTCCTTCGTCTGGAGATTCTGCACGCCCTGCAGGCTCGCCAGCACGTGCGGCATCGCGGTGCCCGGCAGCTGCAGGTTGTTCACGCCCGTCTGGTGGCTGGCCGGATCGGCGTAGAACGAGGTCAGGAAATTGAAGACCCAATCGCTGCCGCGCGAGCGCGTGACCAGTGAAAGGTCGGGCGGCGCCTTGCCGAACCAGTTGACCGCATCATGTTCCGGCAGCGACGTGTGCAGGTAGTCCGAGAACTTGTCGCCCGGGCGCACGAGATACGCGTCGCGCTGCTCGTCGGAGATCTTCAGGTCTTCGGCGATGCGCGAATAACGGATGTACTTGAGCGAATGACAACCAGAGCAATAGCTCAGGAAGTTGCGCGCGCCACGCTGCAGCGACGGCAGGTTCGTGATCTGGTTGTCGGCGGAACGTTGCCAGCTGGCGTGCCCGCCCTCCGCGGCCGAAACCGCGCCCGTGCCCCCGATCAGCGAGAGCAGCGCGATCAGCGCGACATTCTTAATGCGCATGGTAAGTCACTCGATCAGGAACCGGACCGTTGCCGTCGGCCTTCGACACGAACGGCAGCAGGATGAAGAAGCCGAAGTACACGACGGTGAAGATGCGCGCGAGCAGCACGTAGATGCCGTCCGCGGGCTTGAGGCCCAGCCACATCAGCATCACGAACGCCACGAAGAACGCGCCGAGCAGGAGCTTCGAGGCGAGTCCACGGTAGCGGATCGACTTGTTCTTCGCCCGGTCGAGCCACGGCAGGAACAGGAAGGCCGCGACCGACAGCGCCATCAGCAGCGCGCCGAGCTTCTGGTCCGGAACCGCGCGCAGGATCGCGTAGTAAGGCGTGAAGTACCACACCGGCGCGATGTGCTCCGGCGTCGACACCGGGTTGGCCGGCTCGAAGTTCGGCGCCTCGAGGAACAGGCCGCCGAAGGTCGGCACGAAGAACACGACGATGGCGAACAACGTCAGGAAGACGCCGACGCCGACGATGTCCTTGAGCGTGTAATACGGATGGAACGGAATGCCGTCGAGCGGCTTGCCGTCCTTGCCGAGCTTCTCCTTGATCTCGATGCCGTCCGGGTTGTTCGAACCGACCTGGCGCAGGGCGACCAGGTGCAGCGCGATCAACAGCGCGATCAGGAACGGCAGCGCGATGACGTGCAGCGAGAAGAAGCGGTTGAGCGTCGCATCCGCGAGGCCGTAGTCGCCGCGGATCCATTCGACGAGATCGGGGCCGATGCCCGGAATCGTGCCGAACAGGTTGATGATGACCTGCGCGCCCCAGTACGACATGTTGCCCCACGGCAGCACGTATCCCATGAACGCCTCGGCCATCAGCGCGAGATAGATGAGCATGCCGATGACCCACAGCAGCTCGCGCGGCGTCTTGTAGCTGCCATAGAGCATGGCGCGGGCCATGTGCAGATACACGACGACGAAGAAGAACGACGCGCCGACCGCGTGCATGTACTGCAGCAGCCAGCCATACGGCACTTCACGGCGCAGGTACTCGACCGAGTTGAACGCGGTGAGCTCGCCCGGCTTGTAGTGCATGGTGATGAAGATGCCCGTCACGATCTGCATGACGAACACCAGCAGCGCCAGCGAACCGAAGAAGTACCAGACGTTGAAGTTCTTCGGCGCGTAGTAGCCCGTGAGCTGGTCGGCCACGAACTGGTCGACCGGCAGACGCTTGTTGAGCCAGGCGCGGAAACCGCCCTTGGGTTCCATGACAGCCGACATCAGGCGGCTCCTTTTTCAGCCGCCGCGTCGACGCCGATCACGAGCTGCGTATCGCTCGTGAAGGAGTACGGCGGCACCTTGAGGTTGACCGACGCGGGCGAACCTTCGAACACGCGACCCGCCATGTCGAACTTGGATCCGTGGCAGGGGCAGAAGAAGCCACCGGGCCAGTTCGTGGCCAGCGTGGCATCGCCCGGCGTGAACCGCGCCTTCGGCAGGCAGCCGAGATGGGTGCAGGTGCCGATGGCGACGAACACTTCCGGACGCAGCGCGCGGGAATCGTTGCGGGCGTAGTCAGGCTGCTCGGAGCTCTCCGACTTCGGATCCTTGAGCTCGCCGTCATGGTTGCTCAGCGAAGTCAGCATCTCCGGCGTGCGCCGCACGACATAAATCTGCTGCTTGCGCCACACGAAGACGGCCATCTGACCCGGCTCGAACTTGGTCAGATCGACTTCGGTCGGAAGACCCGCCGCGCGGGCGCTCTCCGAGGGCTTCCACGATGCCACGAAGGGCACTGCGGTCAGGATCGCTCCGACGGCGCCGGTTCCTACGGTGGCGGCTATCAGAAACTTGCGCCGACTTTCATCGACTTCAGGGACGGCATCGCCGGCCACGTGATCGCTCATTCTTGACCTCAAATCCGAAATCTCACCCAGGCGCTCGAGGGCGCAAAATGCACCGCTGCGTCCAGCCCGGAAGGCGGCGCATTATACACATGCGGATCATGGCTTAAGGCTGACTCATGGCAACACGACCTCTTCTGCGGATTCTGACTTTCGTCGCACTGTCCACGGTCGTGGGGCTCGCCGCGGCATTCGTCGCCGTGGTAGTGCGGCCGGAATTGATCGCGCGCCGAGCGCCCGCCCCGAATCCCCCTACTCAGGCTGCACCCGACCCGGAGCAGCCGGCCCTGCCGCCCGCGACCACGGTCTCGGCGCTCCCGGACAACCTGCCGCGCGCGGTGAACTCGTACGCGGACGCGGTCCAGCGCGCAGCGCCCGCGGTGGTCAACATCTATACGGCACGCCTGGTGACCGAACGCATTCCACGCAACGCCATCGAGGAATTGTTTGGGGACGCGCGCCCGCGATATCGGCAGCGCGTGGAGCGCAGCCTCGGATCGGGCGTCATCGTCGACAACTCGGCCCATGTCGTGACGAATCATCACGTGATCGCCAGCGCCGACCTGATCCGCGCGCAGCTCTCGGACGGGCGCGTGGCCGACGCGAAGATCGTCGGCCGGGATCCCGACACCGACCTCGCGGTGCTCAAGCTCGACCTCAAGGACAACATCCCCGTCATGCCGCTCGGGCACTCGGACCGGCTGCGGCCTGGTGACATCGTGCTCGCCATCGGCAACCCCGTCGGCTTGTCCCAGACCGTCACGCAGGGAATCGTGAGCGCGACGGGACGCGGACAACTGGGCGTCGCGACCTTCGAGAATTTCATCCAGACCGATGCGCCCATCAACGTCGGCAATTCCGGCGGCGCGTTGATCAACACCAACGGCGAACTCGTGGGTATCAACACCGCGGTGCTCGCCAAGAATCTCGGTGTGGAAGGCATCGGTTTCGCGATCCCGGTAAACCTGGTTCGCGGCGTGATGAACGAAATCCTCACCAAGGGGCGCGTGGTGCGCGGCTGGATCGGGATCCTGCCCACCGACATCGACGACACCGAAGCGCGGCGCTTCAACCTGGCCCAGGCGGGCGTCGTGGTTGCGAAGCTCGTCATCGGCAGTCCCGCGGCCGAGGTCGGCATGGAACCGCGCGACATCATTCTCACCGTCAATGGCGTCAAGGTGCAGAGCGCGCAGGACACGCTCACGCGCATCGCCAATGCGAAGCCGGGCGACAAGATCAAGATCACCGGCCTGCGCGGCCGCGGGGAGAAATTCTCGAGCGAGGTGGAGGTGCGCGAACGGCCGTACACGGGGGCGAGCGCAACCTAGGGCGCAAGCGCCTATTTTCAGGCGCTCACGCGCCACTCCTACGCCGGCGAAGCGCCGTCGTACATGAAATTTACTGGAGGCAAACCACGACGTTGGCGGCGTAGCTGCGCCAGTTGATCGGGATCACGAACGAGCGGCCGGTGGTCGCGGCGGCGGTGGAGGCGTTGGTGCGATCGCAGATCGTCGGGGTGCTGATCACGAAGTTGCGGCCGAAGTCGCGGCGCGCGTTGCCGGAGATGGTGTTCGCGACTTCACCGACGAGGTCGCGCACGTTCTGCTCGCCCGTGTCGGTTTCGTTCATGCACATCAGCATGACGGAGAGCATTCCACGCGGCGCGGTGAAGTAGACCTTGCCTTCGCGGTTGCCGGAAATGCCGATCACGCCGGCGTAATCCTGCACCACGGCCGACTTGTCGATGCACAGGTAGGGAGAACCGACCGTCGCGGGATGACCCGTCGCGGTCTCGAAGAAGTGGACCGTACCATTCACGAAGGTTCTGACTTCTTCAGCGTCCAGCATGTCTCTTACTCCCCAATCAACTCGGCGAGCGCTTCATTGAGCTGCTCGTCCGTAAAAGGCTTGCACAGAAATCCGTTCGCGCCCTTCTCGATGGCTTCCACCGCGGTGGCCTTATCGGCGAGCGCCGACACCACGAGTATAAGCACATCGGATTTGATTTTGAGGACGTGCTCGACGCATTCGATGCCGTCCATTTCCGGCATCGTCAGGTCGAGCGTCATGACGTCCGGCATCAGCTGCTTGAACTTGGTGACGGCATCCAGGCCGTTCACCGCGGTGCCGACCACTTCGAGACGCTCGTTCTGCTGTGAACGCTCGATGCGACGACGCATCACGTTCGAATCGTCCACGATCATCATGCGCAGGTTTTCGCGGGGCTTTGGCACAGCACTCATGGTCCGAGGATCTCCTTAGGCAACGGCAGCGGCGCCCGCCGCGTTTTGCTGGGCCGGGAAGGACAGCGACAGTTTCATGTTCTTTCCGATCTCGGAGTTCAGCGAAATGCGTCCGCCGAGTCGCGCCGCGATCTCCGCGATGACGTCCATGCCAACGCCGCGGCCCGCGTCACGGGTGACGTCCTTGGCCGTGGAGAAGCCGGAGCGGAACACCAGCATCATCGCTTCCTGGTCGGACAGCGCCGCGGCGTCGCCCTGGGAAATGATGCCCTTCGTCACCGCCGTCTTGCGCAGCTTCTCCGGGGTGAGGCCCCGACCGTCGTCCTCGCAGTGCATGCGGAACGCGCGGCCACCCTCGGTCATCTCGAACTGGATGCGGATGTGGCCCTCGGGCGATTTGCCCGTGGCCTCGCGCTCGGCCGGCGTTTCGATGCCGTGCACGACCGCGTTGCGGATCAACTGGATCAACACGTCCTTGACCGGGCGACGATAGGCCTCGGGAACCTGGTCATGGCCGCGGCAGGTCACCAGGACTTTCTTGCCGTGGTCGTTCGCGATGCGATCGGCCAGTTGCTGCGCCGAGGCGACGAAGCCTTCGCGCGCCGAACGCTGCAGCGTGGCTTCCGCCGCGACCGCGTCCTCGGTGACCCGCGGCGCGCGCGTGGTGCTGTCGCCCGAGTGGGAAACGGCCTGGCTGGCGGACGCCTGTTTGCCGAAGCTGTCGCGGAAGCTCGCGAGCTTCGTGACCATGTCGCGCACCGACTGCGAGTGCGAGACGAGATCGTCGAACTTCGTGAGCAGCGGCAGGAAGTCGTCGCCGGTGAGATCGTTGCGCTCACGCAGCGCGGCGAGATCGTTCTCGAGCGCATGCGCGCGCGATTCCATCGAGCCGAGACCGATGGCCGAGGCTTCGCCCTTGATGCTGTGGATCTGGCGGAACAGACCGTCGATCTTGCGACGGAACGTCGCGCTGTCACGCGCGGGGTCGCGCAGCGTCGCGTTGATCATCTTGAACGCCACGTCCGAGTCGTCGAGGAACGACGACAGCTGCGTCGGATCGACGTGCAGGATCGAGAGGAAGGCGTCCATCTGGGTCTGCGCCGAGTCCTGCGCGCCCTTGAGCTGCGCGGCCAGGGCCACGCGCGCCGTCACGTCGGCGACCGACACGAGGACGTGGGTGATCTCGCCATCGCGACGCACGCGGTGGAAATTGAACTCCAGGTAGCGAGTCTCCGAATCCTTGCTGCCCTTCTCGCCGACCTGCAGCTCCACTTCATTGAGCGGGTTGATCGAGCGGATCAGGTTTTCCTTGGTGCGCTCGCTCCACAGCACCTTGACGAACTTGGTGGCGATCTGGAGCGTCTTCGGCGTCACGAGCTCGCGCAGCAGGTCTTCGAAGGTGATGCCGGCGACCGACTCGCGCTGGAACAGCTGCGCCGTCGCCTGCGAGTGGATCGAACCGATCTTGAGGTCCGCGTCGAGCAGGAAGAGACCCTCGCGCACGGTCGAGAGGATGTCTTCCGTCTGCTGGCGGGCGGCCTGCGCGGCCGCGGCCTGCTTGCCGCGCGCCAGCGAGAGGTAACCGACCAGCGCCGCGAGGGCGGCGGCCAGACCCACGCCGATGAGCACGACCGAACGCAGCGCCGTCGCCAGTGCGTCGGACGAGCTTTGCAGACCCGAAATGATCTGCGAGAGGTTCTTTTCGAGCTGCGGCGTGTAGATGCGCGCCTGCGAGACGGCGGCGGTCACCGAGCGCTGCAGTTCGCGACCGTCCATGTTGAGCTGCGTGCCTTCACGCTCGCTGTCCGAGTACGGAATCGCGGTGAAGTTGGCCACCGGATCGAGGGCCGGCTTGTACTTCTTCCAGGCCGCGTTCATTTCCTCGATGGTCTTCTGCACGTCGTCATCGCCACCGATGCCGCCGATGCGGACACCGCTGCCGGAGCGCAGACCGCTGGTCGAAGTTTCGAACTGCGCCGTGGCGCGCTTCAACTGCTCGATGGAGTCACGGACGAAGCCGCGCGCGCGCAGGCGGTCCTGGATCGAGTTGAGGGACGTCTGCATGCGCGAAGGCTGCTGCTGCAGTTCGCCGATGGCGCGGACCGCCGTGTTGTTTTCCACGAGGCGGCCGGCGAAGTACCAGGCCGGCGCGAGAACGCCAACCAGGAACGCCAGCGCGAGGACACCCACCGCCACCCATACGGCGCGGGCGCCTTGCATGCGCGATGAAATCGTTTTTTTACCGGGCTTGGTCACGGATATCTCCCTTCATCATTCCGGCTTGAAGACGATGCGCTGAACCGCGAGACGCGATTCGGTCGAGTCGAATTCTTCGAACCGGGCAGATGCCATCGCATCGATCGCGGCCGCGTCGAACAGGCCAGCGGGCTCGCTCGACACCACGCGCATGCGCTCGGTGCGTCCGCCGGGTGTCACGTAGAACTCGACGCGCACCCAACCTTCGACTCCCTTCGCGGAAGTCGGGTACTTGGGACGCGGCGCGCGGGTCATCTTCAACGGCGGAAGCTTCGGCGCGGCAGCGGCGGTCGCGGCGGCGGCCTGGGCGCTCGCGATCGCGGCGCGCAGCTCGCCGAGATCGGTGTCGCCCCCCAGGCTTTCGGCCGCATCGAGGAACGCGGCGGCTTCGGTGGTCTGTTTCGCGGCGACGCGCGCGCGTGCTTCGGCGATCAGGCGCGTGCGCACGTCGCGCACCACCTGCACCGTCGTCGGATTGCGCACGTCGAGCAGACGCAGGCGTTCCGCGTTCGAAACGGCGGAATCGTTGGCCGGCGCCAGCAGGTTGCCGCTCGCGAGGCGCTCCTGGGCGGCTTTCGCGAATCGGGCGATGTCGTCGTTCGTACGCTGCTGTTTCTGGGCGGCCGCGGTGATGTCGCGCTGGGCGGCATTGAGCGCCGCGGCGGAGACACCGTTCTCGCGCGCGGCGGTCAGCATCGCCTGCACCTGGGCCTGGTCGCCCCGGGCGGCGGCATCCCGCGCGGCGGCGAGCAGCCGCTGGTTGAGCTCGCCATTGAGGCGCGAGACCAGTTCGTTCGACGCGCCCGCGGAACGCAGGGCGGCGATCGCATCACGCGCGGAGTCGTCGTTCGGGCTCACGAGCCGGCCGTTCGCCATGCGCGACTCGGCGCTCGCCACCAGGCGCGAGACCGTCACGGAACGGCGCCGGGACTCGAGGTCCTTGGAAAGCTGCGCGATCTGCGCCGGCGGCAGCAGGGCATCCTTCTGCGCGCCATCGAGCAGCGCCTGCGCGCGATCGAAATTCTGCGCGGCAAGCGTCGCCTGGATCTGCGCGAGCGCGGTCTGCGCACGCATCGAATCCAGACGGGCGTCGACCTCCGCGAGACGCGCATCCTTCGGATCGATGCTGCGCGCGGCTTCGAGCTCGGCGAGCGCGTTGTCGAAGCGTCGCTCCTCGAGGGCGGTACGGGCACGCGCGATCAGCAGTCCGCCGAGGCGCTTGAGACCTTCGGTCGCCTCCGCGTTGCCCGGCTCGATGACCAGGACCTGGCGGAAGTGTTCGAGAGCGTTGTTCTTGGCAGGCTCGATGTACCGGCGCTCGTCCATCGCGAGGCGGGCCTTCTCGAGGACTTCGTCCAGCGTCGCAACCGGCATCTCGCTCGAGGCAGCAGCGGCGGCGGGCGCGGCGGCGGCGGGCGCCGGGGCAGCGTCCGCGACCGCGGTCTCGGACGGCGAGCCTTTCATGAAGAACCAGCCGGCGCCGGCGGCGGCGAGCACCGCGACGACGATTCCGATCATCATGACCGGCGACTTGCCGGACTTTTCTTCCTGGCCACCGGAGCTCGCGCTCGGGGCGGTGACCGCGCTCAGGGCTTCTGCGGTCGAAGAGATTCGGGCCGCGTCGCTGACGGCGCGCAGCATCGGAGCGGACTCGACCGGCGTGTCGACCAGCGCGTGGATCGCGCCTTCGAGCATCAGCGCGTCGACCATGCCGGCGGACGAGCCGTCGCGGATCGCGATGACCACCGGATTGTGCGGGCTGCCGGATATCGGCGAGAAATCGTCGTGGGTCAGGCCGCGCAGGTCGGCGACGAGGATCGTGCGCGAGCCGGGCTTGAGCATCGCGGCGGCCGAGCCGAGGCTGTCGGCATGCCTGAGCATGCAACTCGATTCGAGCATGGGGCCGAGCTGGGCCCACAAGTCGAGGTCGGGCGTCGCGATGACCGCGAGCGGCTTTTTGGTTTTGAAGGAGCCCGCGCCAGGATTGCCCTTGACCGCGGTGTCACCTTGCGCAGCGGCGCCGAATTCTCGTGCTTGCATGGACCCTCGACCTCATCGAACTAGTTGCGACGGTGGCGTGTTCACGCCGTGAGGGCTGTCTCATCCATGACCCCACACCTGCGGAACGACAGTGAGGGGCAGTATTAAGTTAGTGTTTTGCCGGCGAACGGGACTGAGTCACAACGCGCGCACCGAAATTACCCAGGGAAGCCCGGATCGCGACCTGGGTCACAAATGGTGCGAGGCTGGAAATACCGCTGTAGGAGTGGTCCCGCAGTGGTGCCCGCGACACCCGAAAATGGGGTCAGACCCCGTTTTCTAGCAAATGGGGTCTGACCCCATTAGTTGGGGACGCGGCGGATCTGGGCGCCGATCTGGGCCAGCTTCTCTTCGAGCGCTTCGTAGCCACGATCGATGTGGTAGATGCGCTCGATTTCCGTGCGGCCTTCGGCAACCAGCCCCGCGAGCACCAGGCTCGCCGACGCGCGCAGGTCCGTGGCCATGACCGGCGCCGCGGTGAGCTTGGGCACGCCCTTGATGATGGCCGTGTTGCCCTCGAGACGGATCTCGGCGCCGAGCCTGCGCATCTCGAGCATATGCATGAAGCGGTTCTCGAAAATCGTTTCGACGATCGTGCCGACGCCATCCGCGATCGTATTGAGCGCGGCGAACTGCGCCTGCATGTCGGTCGGAAACGCCGGGTACGGCGCGGTGCGCACGTCGACGGACTTCGGCCGCTTGCCCTTCATGTCCACTTCGATCCAGTTGGGACCGATGCCGACCTTCGCGCCCGTTTCGATCAGCTTGGCGGTCACCGCGTCGAGATGCCCGGGGTTGGTGTTCTTGATGCGCACGATGCCGCTGGTGATCGCGCCGGCGACGAGATACGTGCCGCCTTCGATGCGATCCGGCAGGACCTCGTAGCTGGTCGCGTGCAGCTTCTCGACGCCCTGGATGACCATCTTGTCGGTGCCCGCGCCCTGGATCTTCGCGCCCATCGCGATCAGGAAGTTGGCGAGGTCGACCACCTCGGGCTCGCGCGCCGCGTTTTCGATGATCGTCTCGCCGTCCGCCAGCGTCGCGGCCATCATGAGGTTTTCGGTGCCGGTCACCGTGACGGTCTCGAGATTGAGCCGCGCACCCTTGAGGCGTCCGGCGCGCGCCCGGATGTAACCGCCTTCGATCTGGATGTCCGCGCCCATCGCCTGCAGTCCGGCGACGTGGATGTTGACCGGTCGCGCGCCGATCGCGCAGCCGCCCGGCAGCGAAACATCCGCCTTGCCGAAGCGCGCGAGCAGCGGGCCCAGCACGAGGATCGACGCGCGCATGGTCTTGACCAGCTCGTACGGCGCGAAACATTCGCGCGTGGTCGAGCCGTCGATCTCGACGCGCATCTTCTCGTCGATGGTCACCGAGACGCCCATGCGCCCTAACAACTCGATCATGGTGGTGACGTCCTGCAGGTGCGGGACGTTGCGGATGGTGACCGGGCCGTCGGCGAGCAATGCCCCCGCGATGATGGGCAGCGCCGCGTTCTTGGCGCCGGAGATGCGCACCTCCCCTTCGAGGGGAATCCCACCGTTGATCTGCAGCTTGTCCACGGAAATGTCTCGCCAGGCGCCGGAAAAGGGCCGCTAGTGTAATGGGGTCAGACCCCATTTTCAGGAAACGGTGCCGGACCTCACCTGACTAGTCCGGACAGACGCAGAGCTCTGGCACCGTTTTCAGGAAATGGGGTCTGACCCCGACTCTTGCGGGGTCAACGCCTCGATGGACAGGGCGTGGATTTCGCGTCCAACCAGTTCGCCCAGAGTCTTGTAGACGAGCTGGTGCCGCGCGATCGGCCGCAGACCGGCGAATTGCGCCGCAACGATGCGCGAGGCGAAGTGGGTGTTGTCGTCGGATTCGACAACGACGTCCGCGCCGGGCAGTCCGGCGCGAATGAGTTCGGCGATGCGTTCGGGAGTGATCACGTTGGATTATGATTCCCGCATGAACGCCGAGGTCAAGACCGATGCGGACTCCCTGATCGCGGCGGGAAGGCGCGCGCTCGGCATCGAGCAGCGGGCCATATCGGCCCTCGCCCCCCGGTTGGACGAAACGTTCGCCCGCGCCTGCCGCATCTGCCTGGATTGCCGGGGCCGGGTCATCGTCACGGGCCTGGGCAAGTCCGGGCACGTCGCCGGCAAGATTGCCGCGACCCTCGCATCCACGGGCACCCCCTCGTTTTTCGTGCACGCCGCGGAGGCCAGTCACGGCGACATCGGCATGATCACGCGCGACGACGTGCTGCTCGCCATCTCCAATTCCGGCGAGACGCCCGAGGTGCTGTTGCTGATTCCGCACCTGTCGCGGCTCGGCGTGCCGATCATCGTCATGACCGGGAACGCCAAATCCAATCTGGCGCGCGCCGCCACCGTGCACCTCGACGTGAGCGTCGACGAGGAGGCCTGCCCGCTCAACCTCGCCCCCACCGCGAGCACCACGGCGACACTCGCGCTCGGCGATGCGCTGGCGGTCGCGCTGCTCGAGGCGCGCGGCTTCACGTCGCAGGACTTCGCGCGCTCGCACCCGGGCGGCACGCTCGGCCGCAAGCTGCTGCTGCACGTCGCGGACATCATGCGCACGGGAGACGACCTCCCGGTAGTTAGCGACGACCTGACGCTCGCGGAAGGCCTGGTCGTCATGTCGAAGAAGGGCCTCGGCATGTGCGTGATCGTCGGGAACGGGCGCGCGATCGGCGTGTTCACCGACGGTGACCTGCGCCGCGCGCTCGACCGCAAGGCCGACGTGCACGTCACGAAGATGCGCGAAGTCATGACCTCCCCTTTCAAGTCGATCCGCGCCGGCGAACTCGCCGCGGAAGCCGCGCACCTGATGGAGCAGTACCGCATCACCGCGCTGCCGGTCCTCGATGACAACGGCGCGCTCATCGGCGCGTTCAACGTTCACGACCTGCTGCGCGCCGGGGTGTTGTGAGAGACGTCGGGCCCGCGGTCGAGCGATTCCACCGCCAGCTGCGGCGCGTAAAGCTCCTGGTGCTCGACGTCGACGGCGTGCTCACCGATGGACGGCTGTTCTACGGCGTGCGCGGCGAATCGCTGAAGGTTTTCCACGTGCGCGACGGCCACGGCATCAAGGCGGTGGCGAAGGCCGGCATCACGGTCGCCATCATCTCCGGCCGCAAATCGCAGATGGTCGTGAAACGCGCGCGCGATCTCGGCATCAAACACGTGTTCCAGGGCGTGGCCGACAAACTCGCCGCGCTCGAGAAACTGGCGAAGTCGCGCAATCTGACGCTGGCCGAATGCGCCTGCGTGGGCGACGACACGCCGGACGCCCCGATTCTCGCGGCCGCCGGGCTCGGCATCGCGGTGGCCGACGCTCACGCGGATGCACTCGCGGCCGCGCAAATGACCACCACGTTGCCCGGCGGACGAGGCGCGGTGCGCGAAGTCTGCGACTGGCTCGTCGCCGCACACCTGGCCACCCCCTGAACCGCACGCCCATGAAAGCCAGGCCATGAGCACCCGAAGATGGTCCCGGCCGCTTGGCACCTTCGCGCTCGTCGCCCTGGTGGGTGGCGTGTATTTCCTGGGACGCGCCGGGCGCAGCCCGGATGACGGCGCCACGGGCGCGATCCTGCCCCCGGACCCCGGGTACGCCGCGCGCAACGCCGAGGTCATCGAAACCGGGTACGACGGCCGGGAACGTTATCGCTTGCGGGCCGAGACCATCCGCCAACAGTCCGAGGCCGGAGTCATCGAACTCGAAAAGCTCGAGATGGACTATCACCCCGGCGCGCAGCCCCGCATCGCCGGCGAAGCGACCCCCGGCCCCACGGAATCGAAGGAAGTGTGGCACCTCGAGTCGGACCGCGGTCAGGTGCGCGCCAACGGGGATGACGTGGAGCTCACCGGCAACGTCCGGGTCACCGGCCACGCACCGGGCAGTGGTGAGCCGCTGACACTCACCACCGAAATCATGCGGATCAACACGCCGACCGAGTTCATCGAGACGGATGAGCCGGTCACGCTCGGCTGGTCGGGACATGAGCTGAACGCAAGGGGCATGCAGGCCGACTTGAAGGCGGGTACTCTGCGTCTAGAATCCGACGTGCATGGCAGATTTACCCGGAAATAGGCCCCGAAACAGGCCCAGAATCGCGCCCGGCATCGCGCTCGCGATGTTGTTAGGCACGCATGCCTGGGGCGCGGCCCTGCCCTGCGCCAACCAGGAAATCGTCGTCGAAGCCAAGCCGATGGAAGTCGACTACCGCAACAACAACGCGGTGCTGCGCGACGTGGTCATCACCCAGTGCGACATGCGCATCCAGGCGGCCGAAGCGCGCGTCACGGGTGGCCTCGATTTCGAGAACAGCCAGTGGACGATCTCGGGCGATGTACGAATCACGGCCGAAGGCGGCAAGCTCAACTCCGACAAGGCCGTCGTCTCGTTCCGCGACAATCTCATCTCGCAGGCCACGATCACCGGAACGCCCGCGCAGTTCGAACAGCATCGCGACGACGGCAGCACCGCACGCGGCCGCGCCAATACCATCGACTACGAGACGGGCAAGGGCACGGTGAGCCTCATCACCGATGCGTGGTTGTCCCCTGACGGGCGCAACGAGATCACCGCCCAGAAGCTCGTGTACAACATCCGCACGCAGAGCATCCAGAATCAGGGGCGGCCGGCGGCCGACGGCAAGGATCCCGAGCGCGTCCGCATCGTCATTCAGCCGCGAGATCCGGGCGAGAAGGCGCCGCCCAAAGAAGAAAAGAACCCATGAGCGTGCTGCGCGCCACTCATCTCGCCAAGAGTTACAAACGCCGCCAAGTGATCACCGACCTCTCCCTCGAGGTGCAGAGCGGAGAGATCGTGGGCTTGTTAGGACCGAACGGCGCCGGCAAGACCACCGCGTTCTACATGATCGTGGGACTGGTGCCGGCCGACGCCGGCACGGTGACCATCGACGACCGCGACATCACCAACCTCGCCATGCATCAGCGCGCGCAGGCCGGCATCGGTTACCTCCCGCAGGAAGCTTCCGTGTTCCGGAAGATGAGCGTCGAGGACAACGTGATGTCGATCCTCGAGACGCGCGACAGCCTCGACGAGCAGGCCCGCCACGAGCGGCTCGAGCAGATCCTGGGTGAGTTGCGCATCGCCCACGTCCGCAAGAGTCCGGGCATGGCGCTGTCCGGCGGTGAGCGCCGGCGCGTCGAAATCGCGCGCGCGCTGGCGGCGGAGCCCCGTTTCGTGCTCCTCGATGAACCGTTTGCGGGCGTTGACCCGCTTTCGGTCATCGACATCCAGAGGATCATGAATGAGCTGTCCGCCAAGGGCATCGGCGTGCTCGTTACCGACCATAACGTCAGAGAAACCCTAGGCGTCTGTGGGCGGGCATACATAGTCTCCGGAGGCACCGTGATCGCATCCGGATCCTCCGAAGAAATCCTTGCCAACCCCCAAGTCCGTGAGGTGTACTTGGGTCAGTCATTCCGCCTGTAGCGTTTCCAGAGCCAGCGGAAAAATCTTCTACTTTCAAATAGTTGGGACACGCGCGCCAGTGTCGATGATGAAGCCCTCATTGCAGCTGAAGCTGGGTCAACAGCTCACCATGACCCCGCAGCTGCAGCAGGCTATCCGGCTTCTGCAAATGCCCGCTCTGGAGCTCCAGGCGCATATCCGCGAGCAGCTCGAGAGCAACGTGATGCTCGAGCCCGTCGACGAATACGAGGGCACCGGCACGTTCGAGGCGCTGGAGCCGCATCCCATGCCGGACGAGCAGCGCGTCGACGCGCAGCCGGCTCCGGAAGTCACCGTCGAAGCCGAAGTCATCGAAGACGCCTGGAGCGAACGCAGCCCGGGTTCCGATTCCTGGCGCGACGACGACGAGCGCGCTGCGGAAGTCGCCGACGACGCGCAGCTCTCGCTGCAGGATCACCTGCTGGGCCAGCTCGAATACGCGAACCTCGCGCCGCGTGATCTCGCCATCGCGCGCGCCATCGTCGATGCCATCAACGACGACGGTTACGTGACCGATTCATTCGACGACATCGCCGCGACGCTCCTGCCGGAGGTCACCGCGCAGGACGGCGAAGTCGAGCGCGTGCTCAAGCTCGTGCAGACACTGGATCCTCCGGGCGTCGCGGCGCGGAGCCTGAGCGAGTGCCTCTCGCTGCAATTACGCATGCTGCACCCCGAGACACCGGGGCTGAAGCTCGCGCTGGCGATCGCCGACAAACATCTCGACCAGCTCGCGGATCGCGAGCTCACGCTGCTGCGCCGCGAGTTGTCCGCCTCGGACGACGAACTCGCGCAGGCCGTGGCGCTGGTGCGCGGACTGCATCCGCGCCCGGGCGCGACGGTGTCCTCCGCCAAGGCGGAATACGTGGTGCCGGACGTCTTCGTGCGCCGCACGGATCGCGGCTGGACCGTCGAGGTCAACAGCTCGACGCTGCCGCGCGTGCGCCTCAACCAGAGTTATGCCGACATGCTCGGCCGCGGCGCGGGACATTCCTCGATGCGCGCGCAGTTGCAGGAGGCGCGCTGGCTGCTGAAGAGCCTTGAGATCCGCAACGAGACTCTCATGAAGGTGGCAAGGAGCATCGTCGAGCGGCAGACCGCCTTCCTCGAACATGGCGAGGAAAGCATGCGGCCGATGATCCTCAAGGACATCGCCCAGGCCATCGACATGCACGAATCGACCATCTCGCGCGTCACCTCGAGCAAGTACATGCACACGCCGCGTGGTGTGTTCGAGCTCAAGTACTTCTTCTCGAGCCAGGTCGAGGCCGCCGACGGCGGCGGCGCCTCCTCCACCGCGGTGCGCGCCAAGATCCGCAAGCTCATCAAGGAAGAAGACCCGGGCAATCCGCTGTCCGACAGCCGGATCGCCGAGCTTCTCTCCGGCGAAGGCATCGCCGTCGCGCGCCGCACGGTCGCCAAATATCGTGAGGCCCTCGGGCTCGCCCCCTCCAACGAACGCAAGGCAAAGGCCGCCGCCAGGTAAGAATTTTCAGTAGATAGAGTCAGGCAAAAAGGAGACTGATCATGCAATTGTCGCTAGCCGGTCATCATGTTGAAGTCACTCCCTCCATGCGGTCATACGTGGAAAAGAAGCTCGAACGCATTTCGCGTCACTTCGACCACGTGATCGACGTTCACTGTGTACTGACCGTAGAGAAACTTCGACAGAAGGCCGAAGCCACCCTGCATGTTCGCGGCAATTCCATCCACGCCGACGCCACCGAAGAAGACATGTACGCCGCCATCGATCTGCTGGCCGACAAGCTCGATCGCAGCGTGATCAAACATAAGGAAAGGAAATCCGATCACCACGCCGCCGCAGCACGAAAAGCGGTAAGGCAATCGCAATAGGGCCACAATAGGCACATGAGGCTAATCCTCGTCAGCGGGCTGTCGGGATCCGGCAAGAGCGTGGCATTGCACATGCTCGAAGACGCCGGGTTCTATTGCGTGGACAACATCCCGGCGGCCCTGCTGAAGCCCTTCATCTCGCACACCCTGCGCGACAACGACGCGCAGTACAGCCGCGCCGCGGTGGGCGTCGACGCCCGCAACGCCGCGGCCGAGATCGAAACCGTGCCGCCGCTCATCGAGGAGCTCAAGAAGAGCGGCATCCATTGCGAGATCGTGTTCCTGCTCGCGAACGACGACGAACTGCTGCGGCGCTTCGCCGAGACGCGGCGCAAGCACCCGATCACCACCGACCACGTCTCGCTCAAGGAAGCGATCGCGATCGAGCGACGGCTGCTCGAGCCGATCCTCAACGCGGCGGACCTGGTCATCGACACTTCGCGCATGGGCGTGCACGACCTGCGCGAGCTCATCAGCCAGCGGGTCGAAAAACGCAGCGCCGGCCGTCTGTCGCTGCTAGTGGAGTCCTTCGGGTTCAAGAACGGAATTCCCGGCGACGCGGATTTCGTGTTCGACGCCCGGTCGCTGCCGAATCCGTACTGGGACCCGTCGCTGCGCGCGCTCACGGGCCGCGACGCCGACGTCATCCGTTTCCTGGAAGCGCAGCGCGGCGTGCACCGCCTCACCGAGGACATCCTGCAGTTCGTCGCGGCGCGTATTCCCGAGCACCAGGCGGCGAATCGCCGCTACCTCACCATCGCCATCGGCTGCACCGGCGGCCGCCACCGCTCGGTCTACGTGGCCGAACGCATCGCCGAGCGCCTCTCGCAGAACTATCCAGTCGTTTCCATCCGCCACAATTCCCTCGGCGAACAGCGCTCCATCACGCGCGCTCCGACCCTCGCCGGCACGCAGACCACCTCGGTCGCGTAAGAAACTCCGTTTCGCTGACGAGGCCTGTCCCCATTTCCTAGGAAATGGGGAATGTCCCCATTTACACTCGCGCCCGTCATGCAAGAGACCGGGCGCACGAACATGAAGGAACGACGGCTCGCCGCGCTGCGCGGCGCGCTGCTCGAGGGGTCATGGCGTGGCGCCGCGCGCATGATCGGCGCGATGCACCCGGCGGAGATCGCGCTGCTGATCGAATCGCTGCCGCCGGCGCAGCGCGAAGTCGTCTGGAATTTCGTCGAGCCCGAGGTCGAAGGCGACGTACTGGTCGAGCTCAGCGACGAGGTGCGCCAGTCGTTCATCGAAGGCATGAACGAGGAAGACCTGCTCGCGGCGGCCGAAGGCATGGAGGTCGACGATCTCGCTGACCTGGTCGGCGACCTGCCCGAAACCGTCATGCAGCAGCTCGTGAAGTCCATGGACGCCCAGGACCGCGAGCGTCTGAAGACCGTCCTCTCGTTCGAGTCCGACACCGCCGGCGGTCTCATGAACACGGACACGGTGAGCGTCCGCGCCGACGTCACCGTCGAAGTGGTGCTGCGCTACCTGCGCATGCGCGGCGAGCTGCCCGACAAGACCGACCGGCTGTTCGTGGTCGACCGCAACGACCGTTATCTCGGCACCATCGCGCTGACCAGCCTCCTCACCGAGGACCCGGACAAGCCCGTGGGCGAGATCATCGATCCCGAAGCCCCGCGCATCGCGCCCGAAACGAACGCGAGCGAAGTCACGCGCCTGTTCCAGGATCGCGACCTCGTGTCCGCGGCGGTGGTCGACCATTCCGGCAAGCTGCTCGGACGCATCACGGTCGACGACGTCGTCGACGTCATAAGCGAAGAGGCGGCGCACGAGGTCATGTCCGCCGCGGGTCTGCGCGACGAGGAAGACGTGTTCGCCGGCGTGTTCCCCTCGACGCGCCGCCGGCTCCTCTGGCTCGGCATCAATCTCGTCACGGCGTTCCTCGCGGCGGCGGTCGTGAGCCGTTTCGAGGGCACCATCGAAAAGGTTGCGGCGCTCGCCGCGCTGATGCCCATCGTGGCCAGCATGGGCGGCATCGCCGGCACCCAGACCGTCACGCTGATCATCCGCGGCATCGCGCTGGGCCAGGTCGAATGGGTCAACGCGCGCTGGCTGCTGTGGAAGGAGATCGCGGTTGGCGGTCTCAATGGCCTCATCTGGGCGGTGATCGTGGGCTCGGTGACCATCGCCTGGTACGGCACGTGGAAAATCTCCGCCATCATCGCGGCCGCCACGCTCATAAACCTGCTGTGCGCGGCCGCGGTCGGCGTGATCGTGCCATTGGGGCTCAAGCGCATGCGCATCGATCCGGCGCTGTCCGCGGGCGTCATCCTGACGACCTTCACGGACTGCATCGGGTTCGCCACCTTGTTAGGCCTGGGCGCGCTTTTCCTGACGTGATCGCCTGATGCCGCGTATTGCCCTGGCCGTCATCGACGCCGACATCGCCGCCTGTTTTCCCGTCATGTCGCAGCTGCGGCCGCGGATCGCCGCGGACGATTTCGTGAGGCTCGTGAAACACCTGGCCGCCACGACCGGCTTCCAGCTCGCCTATCTCGACGATGACGGCATCCAGGCGGTGGCGGGTTACCGCGTCTCGGAATGGCTGGCCGGTGGCCGGTATCTCGAAATCGAAGACCTCGTGACCGCGGAGCGCGCGCGCTCCCGGGGCCATGGCGGCGCCCTGTTCGACTGGCTGGTCGCGGAGGCGGCCCGCCGAGAGTGCCGCCAGGTGCGCCTCGTCTCGAACGTCCGGCGCACGGATGCCCACCGCTTCTACCTGCGCAAGGGCATGAGCCTCGAGGCGCACTATTTCTCGATGAACGTGCCACCCGTGAACGTGTGAAACCTGAGCGTCGCATCCGCGGGCGGAAGATCCGCGCGTAACGCCACCGCCAACGCGTGCTCCTCTGAAGGACAGTGCTGCCAGAATCGCCATCGCGCGGCGTCGTCCTTCGGGAGCTCCACGCCGCAGACGCGGTGCGCGTCGTCCAGATCGAATGAGATGTTCCCGAGCCCGGCGGCGAGCCCCTCGCCCGTTGCCTTGAGCCATGCCTCCTTGAGCGTCCACAGCGCATAGAAACGCGCCGGACGTTCGCGTTCCGGCAGTGCCGACAATGCCGCCGCCTCACGCGCCGTGAAATAACGCGGCGCAAGGTGCAGCGGCACGCGGCGCGCGCGCGCATTCTCGACGTCGATCCCGATATCCGGCAGCCGGCTGACGGCGCACGCGACCAGGCCCGTCGTATGCGCGAGATTGAAGTACAACCCGTGGCCCGCGAAACGCGATGCCAGCGCCGGTTTGCCACGCTCGCCCGTGACGAATGTCCACTCGCGCGGCTCGACCTGCGGCGCGTAACTCGACAACACCCGGCGCTGGAGCGCGCGCGTGACGAGAAACTGGTGGCGGAGCTCTTCGCTGTAGAGTTTCGCGCGCCGCTCGTTCTCCTCGGCGGAGAGCAGGTCCGCGTGAACCGCGTTCAATGCCGGATCGTCGAGCGTCCGGTCGAAGGCGAGCCAGACATGGATCTCGTGAGGCGCGAGATTCAAGGCGCGAGAAAACCCGCGAGATCGTCGCGCCGCGCGAGCGCGTCGCGATAACCGAGCTCGATGAGCTCGCGCGTGTAGCCGGACTCGAACATGAGATAACTCGCGAGCAGGCTGCCACTCGCGCCGCGTGCGCCGATGATGGACATCAGCGCGCGCAGGCTCAAAGGCAGCGAGCTCGCGTGTCGTACGGCGATCTCGGATGGATCCACGCTGGGCGCGATCATGAGGGTGCGGATCTGCCGCGTGCCGGTCGCGCCGCCAGCGACCTCCGACAAACGATTGATGCGCGCGAGGTTCTCGAGATCCGCCGAGATCTGGTCGCTGAAGAGCGTGTCCAGCATGTAGCCGAACAACTGGCCCGGCGTGGGCGGCGCGTCCGAGGCGATGAACCGGGGGATCGCATCGAGGTGCGTGGGCCGCACGCCGACGACCAGCAGGCGGTCCGCTCCCAGGTGGATGGCCGGCGACAACGGCGCCGTCTGGCGCATCGCACCGTCGCCGAAATATTCACCGTGCAGGCAGATCGGTGGAAACAGGAACGGAATGGCGAGGCTGGCCATCAGGTAATCGAGCGACAGCGGCACGCGTTCGCCATGGCGCTGCGCGCGGGACCATTCGCCGATCGTGGTATCCGCCTCGAAGAAGGATACGGAACGCGCGGTGTAGTAACTGGTGGCGCTGAGGGCAACGGCGCGCAGCTCGCCGCGCGCCACGCTCGCGCGCACGGCATCGAAATCCGTGACCTTCGACAGCAGCTCACGCAGCGGCGAGTTGTCCAGGAGCGATTTGGGAGGACCCACCCGGCCGCCGGTCAGCAAAGATCCCATCCAGCGCGCGCCGGCCCGCAACATCGCGCCGACGTCGGAGCGGAATACGTGGTGCACGCGGAAATTCGCCCAGACGCCTTCGATCTCAGCCACCGACTGGTGCCAGCGCACCACGTTGCTCGCCAGGATGCTGGCGGCCACGGCGCCCGCGGAGGTGCCGACGATGATCGGGAACGGCCATTCGGGCCGCGGATGGATTTCCGCCAGGGCCTTGAGGACACCGACCTGGTAGGCGGCCCGGGCCCCGCCGCCCGTCAGGATCAGGCCCGTGCGGGAAACCCCGCCACTGGTGCTGTTAGTATGCCCCTCCCCCACGACCCATCCATCTCTTTACCCGGAGAACAACATGCTCGCACTTCGAAAGACTTTGGTCACCGCCCTCATCGCCGTGACCGCGAGTGTCAGCGCCGCATCTCCCGCCGCTGCCCCCGCCGAGGGCTCGGCCGCGCCCGCTTTCAAACTACAGGACCAGGCCGGCAAGTGGCACACGCTCGAACAGTACAAGGGCAAGTGGGTGGTGCTGTATTTCTACCCGAAGGACAACACCCCCGGCTGCACCACGCAGGCCTGCGAACTGCGCGACAACATCTTCGCGTTCCGCAAGGCCGACGCCGTCATTCTCGGCGTGAGCGTCGATGACGTGGCCTCGCACGAGAAGTTCGCCAAGGAACACAGCCTGCCGTTCGACATCCTGGCGGACACGACCAAGGAAGTGACGAAGGCCTATGGCGCGTCCTGGAACCCGGCGCCGGGCATCGAGCTCGCATCGCGCACGACGTTTCTGATCGGACCGGACGGCAAGATCGTGAAGCACTGGGCGAAGGTGGATCCCAAGGGCCACTCGGACATGGTGCTCGCCGAGATCAAGGCGCATACGCCGGCCAAGGCTGGCTGATCCGGATCGCTCGAACCGCGGTACTGACTGAAGAACGGCCGGCGGAATGTCTTCCGCCGGCCGTTTTCATTCGCGCGGCTATTTCTTGTCGGCGGTCTTTTCGCCCGCTTCCGGCGGATCGAGATCCTGGCCCGTGTTGTCCTTGAGCTTGGGCAACATTCGCTCGTACGTGGCCTTGTCCGAAGGCGACAGGTTCGGATGACCCGCGAACACGCCGACGGTGATGCCGCCGATCACGTAGTAGGTTTCTCCGGATTCCACTTCGAGCGTTAGCACGTCTTTCGCCTCGGAGTGCACGACGTATTCGTGTTTGCCGGCGGGTACGTCGATCTTGCAATACGTTCCGCTCTGCAGCTTGCAGAGCTCGATGCCGTTTTCACGCACCTTGTAGCGGATGGCGGAGCCCGCGAATTTCTTCTCGCGGAAGAAGACGACCGTACCGGTTCCGCCGCCGGCGGCCTCCGCGGCCGGCGTGGCGACGTCGGTCGACGCCGCAGTATCGGAAGACGGCGCCGTCTCCTGCGCGAGCGCGATGAATGGCGTGAGTAACGCCGCGACGAACGCGGTCTTAAATGGGCTGCGGTACATGTTCTTCTCCCTCGTTTGTGGTTTCTTCCGGCTGTGCTTCCGCCGGCGGAACGGCTGGCTCCGTCGCGGGTAAATCGATGTCGACGGCCGTCTTGGCGCTCGCCAGCGTTCCGGGTGGAACGATCATCACCCGCCGCGCACGAGCATTCCGAACACGCCCGCGGCGATGCTGACGTTGAGCGATGTCTGGGCCCGATCGCGTCCCGTACCACCGATGACCATCGAGCGCAGCCGTATTTCGATGTCACCCACGCGCACGACTCGCGCAGCGAGAATCAACTCGCCCGCCTTGCCCCCGGCCCCGGACTTCGCAGCGTGCACGACCTCGCCCTCGCCGACCGAACCCGCCGGGATCACGACGGCGTTTCCGACGCGCACGTCTTCCGCGATGACGATGCGGAAGCGGTCACCACTCTTGTGGCGATTGGAGGTGATCTCCTCGTCGACCGTGATCAGCAACGGGGTGAGCGCCGGAACGTGTATGAGCCCCTCGTTGCGTGCCGGCTGCGACTCCGTCACGGCCGTGTGAATCGACGATGCATCCTGCGCATGCGAAGCGCGTGGCTCGAGTGCCGCCAGCAGCAGCAGCGCGGGTAGTAAGAGCGAGGATCTCACTACCCGTCAGTATAAGCGTCAGTCGGGCTTTCCCGGAACGGCGGAGTGGCGCAACGCGCGCATCGCACCGTCGAGTCCGGCGATAGTGAGGGGAAACATGCGGTTGCCGACTAGTTCGGTCGTCATCTGGATAGACGCAGTCCAGTTCCAGCGGTCCTCGGGCTCCGGATTGAGCCATACGAGCCGGGGGAAATGGGCGGCGATGCGGCTCATCCAGACACGGCCGGATTCCTCGTTCCAGTGCTCCACGCTGCCGCCCGGCTGCTCGATTTCGTACGGACTCATCGTCGCGTCGCCGACGAACACGACGCGGTAGTCGGGATTGAAGGTGCGTAGCAGTGACCAGGTGCTGGTCGCGGCGCTCAAGCGGCGGCGATTGTCCTTCCACAACCGCTCGTACGGAAAGTTGTGGAAATAGAAATGTTCGAGGTGCCGGAACTCCGCGCGCGCCGCCGAGAACAGTTCCTCGCAGATCCGCACGTGATCGTCCATCGAGCCACCGACGTCGAGCAGCAACAGCAGTTTGACCGCGTTGCGCCGCTCGGGCACGAGCTTGAGGTCCAGCAGTCCGGCGTTCCGCGCGGTTGCGTCGATCGTGCCGTCGAGGTCGAGCTCCTCGGCCGCGCCTTCGCGCGCGAACCTTCGCAGGCGCCGCAATGCCATCTTGAGATTGCGCGTGTTGAGCTCCCGCGTGTCGTCGAGATTCCGGTACTCGCGCGCGTCCCAGACCTTCACCGCGCGCCGGTGACGGGAATGTTCCTGGCCGATGCGCACGCCTTCCGGGTTGTAGCCCTGGTTGCCGAACGGCGAGGTGCCGGCCGTGCCTATCCACTTGTTGCCGCCTTCGTGGCGGCCGCGTTGCTCGGCGAGGCGCTGCCGCAAAGTCTCGAGCAGCTTGTCCCACCCACCGAGGGATTCGACCTGGCGCCGCTCGTCCTCGCTCAGCAGCCGCTCGGTGAGGGCGCGCAGCCACTCCGCCGGCATCCCGGCGACCAGCTCGTCGAACGCCCGCTCCGCGCCCGCGAAGTGTTCTGCGAACACACGGTCGAAGCGATCGAAATGCCGCTCGTCCTTCACCAGCGCCATGCGCGCCAGGTAGTAGAACTCCTCCGGTGAAAATCGCGCGACGCGCGCCTCGAGCGCCTCGAGCAGCGCGAGGAACTCGGGCAGCGTGACCGGAATGCCGCCGGCGCGCAGTTCGGTGAAGAAGCGCACGAGCATGGCGCGATCCGCCCGCCCGTCTCAGCGCCCCGTGCGCCGGTTGAGGAACACGAGCTGCTCGAACAGGTGCACGTCCTGCTCGTTCTTGAGCAGCGCGCCGTGCAGGATCGGGATCGTCTTCTTCGGATCGTCCGAGCGCAGCGCCTCGGGCGGAATGTCCTCGGCCACCAGTAGTTTGATCCAGTCGAGCAGCTCGGAGGTCGAGGGCTTCTTGCGCAGCCCCGGCGTCTCGCGCACCTCGAAGAACGCCGTGAGCGCCTCCTTCAGCAGCGCCGACTTCAGGCCCGGGAAGTGCACGCGCACGATCTTCTCCATCGTCTCCGCGTCCGGAAAGCGGATGTAGTGGAAGAAGCAGCGGCGCAGGAACGCGTCCGGCAGTTCCTTCTCGTTGTTGCTGGTGATCAGGATGATCGGGCGGTGCCGCGCGCGCACCAGCTGGCGGGTCTCGTGCACGTAGAACTCCATGCGATCGAGCTCGCGCAGCAGGTCGTTCGGGAATTCGATGTCGGCCTTGTCGATTTCGTCGATGAGCAGCACCGGCTGCACGTCCGACTCGAACGCCTCCCAGAGTTTGCCGCGCACGATGTAGTTGCGGATGTCGTGCACGCGTTCGTCGCCGAGCTGCGAATCGCGCAGCCGCGAGACCGCGTCGTATTCGTACAGGCCCTGCTGCGCCTTGCTGGTCGACTTGATGTGCCACTCGTACAGGGGACGCGACAGCGCACGCGCGATTTCCTCCGCGAGCTGTGTCTTGCCCGTGCCGGGTTCGCCCTTGATGAGGAGCGGGCGCCCGAGGGTCACGGCGGCGTTCACCGCCATCATGAGATCGGGAGTCGCGACGTATCGTTCGGTACCGGTAAAGCGAGTCTCTGCCATGCCCGCGAGCTTATGCCCCGCTGGATGGCGTGGCCACCCGGCAGGGTCGAGCGAGCCTCATTGACTCAGCTCGAACTTCACCATGTATTGAAAAGTGGCGGGGCGTCGATCCGGCGCGCCGTATTCCGTGTCCTTAGCCAACCGGAGCGCCGCGTCGGCGAAACCCAGCCGCGGATCGGCGGGCTCGACCTTCACCACGCGGGAATTCACCAGCTTTCCGAGCGCATCCACGTCGACCTCGACCACCGCAGAGCCTGGCAGCTGCTCCTGCAACGCCACCGCTGGATAGTATTTGTCCGGGTTCGGGGCATTAACGATCCTGCCCTGCAACGCTGCGCCGGGCCGCGGCGTCCAGGCTCCGGTGTGCAACTCATCCAGGGAGAATTTCACTTTGAATCGAAAGGTGGACGGCTGCTGATCGAGAACGCCGAATTGCGAATTGCGCGCGACCTGCAGTGCCGCGTCGGCGAAACCGTAACGCTGCTCGGCCGGATCCACTTGCACGATGCGCGCGTCCACCAATTGTCCGAGCGCGTCCAGGTCCACCTCGACCACAGCGAAGCCCGCGACACGCTCGTGCCGGGCGACCGCGGGATAGTAGTCATCGGGATTTGGCGCGCGACGAAGAATGCCCGACCGCGCGGAAGGCGGTGGCGCGTCCGATTCGGCGGATGCCCGCGCCGGCTGCGAGGGTGCAGCGTTCGGGGTCGAGGCCGCGAGCACGACGATGGGAACGAGCGAAGCGAATACCGCCCAGCGCGCGACCTTCGGCGGCGCGACACTGGGCGACGTACGGGCGAGCAGGCGCTCGATGCGCCCGGAAACGTTCGACTTTGCGACGGACATGGCAACGCTCCTTGAATCGGGATGACGTGCGAAATCGAGCAGCAATGCGGCATAGGCCACCGGATCGTGACGCGCGGAGACGACCGCGTCGTCGCTGATGGTTTCGGCCAGCGCATCGAGCCGCTTGCGCAGCCACCACGCGAGCGGACTGAACCAGAAGATGGCCGCATGGAGTTGCGCGAGCCAGGACCAGTAGCCGTCGCGTGACCGGACATGCGCCCGCTCGTGTGTGAGCACGACATCGAGCCGCGCCCTGTCCCACTCGGGCGCGTCCGCCGGCAGCAGGATGACGGAGCCGAAAGTCGCCGGGCCGCGCACGTGTTCGCTGATGCGCACGTCATCGCCCGCCATCGGCCGTGCCGCGCGACTGACGCGCCACATGCGCGCGAGACCCGCGGCCAGTCGCGCGATCAGCATCAGCGCCACGGCAAGGTAGATGGCCAGCATCAGTCGCGGCAACGGTAATACCGACGCGGCGGTCGCCGCGGCATCCGCGGTGGGTGTGCCGGCCGCCACGATCATCAGGGCCGAGGTCGGCAGATCGAATGCGTCGAAGCGCGGCGCCATACCCCAGTACAGGAGCAGCGGCAGCGCAAGGCTCGCGAGCAGTGTCATTCGCCAGATCAGCGCCTCGACCTGCGGATTGCGTGTGCGAAAAGCGCGCAGGACCAGCCAGGCCACCGCACCGACCAGCAACATCCGCAGTGCGGCATTCACCAGCATTTCGAGGCTCATTTCTTCTTCCTCCTCGCTCCCTCGTTCGCGGACTGTGCGCGCGCAATCTTGTCCGCGAGTCGCTGCAGTTCCTTGCTGTCCACGATGCGCGCGTCGACCAGCCCCGCGAGCACTTCCTCGACCGAACCCCTGCAGAATCGGTCGACGATGCGCTTCACGGCGCGCGCGGCGGCGCGCCCACGGGTATCGGCGGCCTCGTACACGAAGGTGCGGTTGTCGACCGTATGCGTGAGGTGGCCCTTCGCCTCGAGGCGCTTCAGCACCGTTCTAATCGTGGATTCCTTGAGCGGACGCGACAGCGATTTCTGCACCCAGTCGGCCGTGGAAGGGCCGTGCTCCCAGACGAGGCGCAGCACCTCGTCTTCCAGTCCGCCCAGGTCGGTGATGTGATGCTTCATCGTAGCGCTACCTCAAGTAATGCTACACACCGTAGCACTACCAGAGGCGCGCGCGCAACTTCGGGAGTTCGCACTCAGGGTCCCGCGGGTTTGAGCGTCAGGGTGTGCGCCGCAGGCCCCGGCAGGAATGGCGTCGGCTTGCCCTCCGCCCAGTCCGCGAAGCCGCTGCGGTAGAACGGCGACAGCGGATGTCCCGAAGGGCCGCCCGGTAGTTGCAGATATCCCGAGGATTCGCGCCCCGGCGACACCGCGAAACGCTCGGACGCCCCGAAAGGGCCGTCCTGCACGCGCGGCATGTGGTGATCGCCCGGAAGTTCGAGGGTCGGCATGTCGACGAGGCGCGGCAAGAACGGCAGCGCGCGCGACAGCGGGTGACGCACGGCGACCGGCTTGCGTTTGCCGTAGGTGCAGGTTGCGAGCGTCGCGCATTCGTTCTCGAGCGTTGCGATCGTCGCATCCACGCGTGCGAGCAGGAACGCGCGCCAGTTCGCGCCCTCGGGCGGCGCGATGGCGCCGGGCCGCTCGGTCACCAGCCGCCACGCCGCGGCTTCGAATTGACCCGGTCGCCGCAGGTGCGCCTCGGGCCCCAGGTACGCCGCGACCAGCGCGTTCCACAGGACTTCCAGCGTCTCGCCGCGATATTCGCGCACCAGGCGGTAACCGACGGAGTCGGGACTGGCCGCGGGTTTCCAGTCGCTCAACAACGCGCGGAACTCGCGTCGCGCGGGCGCTTCGGCCAGCGCCTGTTCATCGAGCAGCGCGAGCAGCAGCTCCGTCCATCGGGCGAGGAACAAGGCGCGGGAGTCGAGCTGCACGGCGAGCATGTCGGCCTCGGTGGCCGGATGCGCGAGGCCGAGCAGGCCATCGCGAATCTGTCGCGCACGCGCCCCGATGTCGTAGCCGCCCGCGCCGACGTCGACCTCGTCGTCACCGAGCACGACTTCGAGAGGGCCGTCGACCACGCGCTGATTCGCGGTCCACAGGCGGCCCACCGGCGGATCCGCGATGCGCGGGTGATCCATCACGTCGCGAAACTCGAGGGGACCGAACAGGCGGTCGGGGCCGGACCCGCGCGGCACGCGGCCCAGCAAGGTCCAGGCGATGCGTCCGCCGACATCGCCGATCACCGCGTTCTGCCCGGGAATACCGATCCGTGGCGCCAGGGCCAGCGCCTCGTCGATGGTGCGCGCGCGTTCGAGTCCCAGCAGCGCGAAGTTCGTCGCCTCGGGCCGCGCGGCGAGCCAGGCCGCCTGCAGGCATTGCCCGCTCGCGACATCCGCCGCGTATTCGGCGCCGTCCAGCACGACGGCGGCGGCGGCGTCGCGGAACTCCACCTGCGCGTCCGGCGCGCCGCGCACGTGGATGGTCTCCCGGCGCACGGAGTAGTCAGGCGATTCGCACGCAGCCCAGCGCGTGTCGGCGAAATCGCCGTAACTGTTCGTGAATCCCCAGGCGATGCCGCCGTTGGAACCGGCGGCCACGGCCGGCGTACCGGGCAATGTCACGCCGGTGATGTCGAGCGTCGGCGCGCGACTGACGCGCAGGCGCGCCGGGTACCAGATGGCCGGAACGCCTACGTCGAGGTGCATGTCGTTGGCGACGAGCGCGACCCCGGACTTGGTGTGGATGCCGGCTACGGCCCAGCTGTTGCTGCCCGCCGCCGCGGGCTCTTCGCGGGCGGCCGGCTCTTGGCGCGCCGCGGGCTCTTCGCGCGCCGGGGGAGCATCTGGCCCGGGCGACGCCGATGTCGGCGCGGCGAAGCGCAGCAGCGCCGGAAACGGTTGCGTGAGCACCGGCGCGCGCCGCGCGCAGGCCGCCTCGACGCAACGCGCGTCGGCGGTGTAGTTAGGGGTGTCCCACTCCGAATGGCCCGCGTGAACAAACGCGATGAGCTCGTGCGCGGCCTCGGGCGTGGCGCCGGCCGCCGCGGCGCGCTCGAGGCGGCGGCGTTCGATCTCGTCGCGCAGCGAGTTGTACTGGAGCTGCCACCACATCGAATGGACCACGAGCACCGAATCTTCCACCGCCCAAGGCCGGGGCTCGGCGCGCAGCAGCAGGTACTCCCAGGGACGCGCGTCCAGGGAGGCCAGGCCCGCGTTCACGCCGCGCGCGTAGGCCTCTATGACTGAACGTTCGGCATCCGGCGCGGCCTCGATCACCTGTCTTGCGACCGAGCGGAACGCGAAACGGCGCGCGCGCGTGTCCTGCGTCAGCGCGATTTCGCCGAAGAGCTCGGACAACTCGCCCGCCGCGAGTCGGCGCGAAAGATCCATCTGGAAGAAGCGATCCTGGCCGTGCGCGAACCCCGTTGCCCAGGCCAGGTCGGCTCGAGATTCAGCGGTGATGACAGGGCGGCCGGCGGCATCGCGTTCGATCGTCGCGGGGCGAGTCAGGCCGGCATCGGCAGCGGCGACCGCGAACTCGCCATCGATCTGCGGCAGCGAAAGCCGCAGCGTCCACCAGCCCGCGGCGAACGCCAGCACCGCGAAGGCGACGATGGCGAGCAAGCCCCATCGCAGCCAGCGCATCGGTTCAGTCTTTGGGAACGCGCAGGATGGTCAGCGCGTTGGTGCCACCCGTGATGCCCGTGAGCTCGCCCTTCGTGACGATCACGAGATCGCCCTTTTCCACGAGCTCGAGCTGCAGCAGCATGGTCAGGATCGCCTTGAACAGCTCGGTGGTACGCACTTCGGGAATGTCGAAGGGCACCGGGTACACGCCGCGATACAGCGTGACGCGGCGGCGCGTCGATTCGTGGCGCGTGAACGCGTAGATGGGAATGTCGGCGCGCGAGCGCGCCATCCACAGCGGCGTGGTGCCGGATTCGGTCAGCGCGACGATGGCCCGCACCTTCATGTGGTTGGCGGTGTACATCACCGCCATCGCGATCGCTTCTTCCGACTTGTCGACGATGCCATCGACGCGATGGCGGATGCGCTGGTGCGTGAGCTGATATTTCTCCGCGCCGTTGATGACTTCTTCCATCGCCTGCACGGCCTTGATGGGGTGCTTGCCGACGGCGCTCTCGGCCGAGAGCATCACCGCATCGGTGCCGTCGATCACGGCGTTCGCGACGTCCGAGACTTCGGCGCGCGTCGGCACCGGGCTCGTGATCATCGATTCCATCATCTGCGTCGCGGTGATCACGACTTTGTTGCGCGTGCGCGCTTCGTGAATGATGGTTTTCTGCAGGCCGGTGATGGCCGCGTAGCCCATTTCGACGCCGAGATCGCCACGCGCGACCATGACGACGTCGGACGCGTCGATGATCTCGGTGAGGTTGTGGATGGCTTCGTGCCGCTCGATCTTCGCGCACACGTGACCGTGTCCGCCCGCATCGCGCAAAAGCTTGCGCGCGAGGTTCATGTCGGCAGCATCGCGCGCGAACGACACCGCGATGTAGTCGCAGCCCTTGCTGGCGATGAACTTGATGTCTTCGCGGTCCTTGTCCGAGAGCGCCGGCGCGGAAATGCCGCCGCCCTTGAGGTTCACGCCCTTGCGGTTGGACAGCTCGCCCCCGGCGATGACCGTCGTGTCGATGCGCGTGCCGGTGACCTTGGTCACCTCGAGCTCGATCAAGCCGTCGTTGAGCAGCAGGATGTTGCCGGGCTTCACGTCCTTCGGCAGATCCTGGTAGGCGCATCCAACGACCTGTTCGTTGCCCGCGTTGGGGTCGTGGGCCACGTCGAGCGCGAACGCCTGGCCGTCCTTCAGGTCGACCTTCTTGTTGGTGAAGCTCTCGATGCGGATCTTCGGACCGGCGAGATCCGCGAGGATGCCGACGTACCGGCCGGCGCGACGCGCGGCCTCGTGCACCATGTCGATGCGGCGGCCGTGCTCCTCGTGTTTGCCATGCGAGAAATTGACGCGGGCCACGTCGAGGCCGACGCGGACCATTTCGGTCAGGATTTCGATGGAATCGGTGGAGGGGCCGAGGGTCGCGACGATCTTGGTTCGCGAGTGCATCTGACGATCTTGCATAGGGCGCGCATTCTGCCATGCGTTTCAGCGCGTGGCGCATAATCCAGGCCGCTTTTCACACTCTGGAGGGTCCTATGTTCAAGCGATTCCTGGCGCTCGCGATTGCGGGGCTCGTTTTAGGTGCCGCTCCGGCGGCGACGGTTGCGGCCGACGCGCCGGCCGCGCCTTCGACCCGCGTGTTCGAGATCCGCACGTACTACACGCTCCCCGGGCGCCTCCCGGCCCTGAACAAGCGCTTCCGCGAACACACGATGCGGATTTTCGAGAAACACGGCATGACGAACGTCGGCTACTGGGTGCCGCAGGACAGTCCCGCGAAGGACAACACGCTCATCTACGTGATCTCGCATGCGAGCCGCGAGCAGGCCAAGGCCAACTGGGCCGCGTTCCTCGCCGACCCCGAATGGCAGAAGGTCGCCGCCGACTCGCAGATCGACGGCAAGATCATCGAGAAGATCGACTCCGTCTTCGTCGACGCGACCGACTACTCGCCGCTGAAATAATGGGGACATTCCTCGTTTCCTAGCAAACGGGGACGGACCTCGAGGTAGCGGGACGTCAAGGGACTCCGCCGCTGAAGGTCTTGCGCCCTCAAGGTCGAGCGCGCTTCAAAAAAGGAAATGAGGACATTTCCTTTTTTGGCGTCCGGTCGTCGTTCGCTATGCGCCTTCACGTCCGCAAAAATTGGGGCGCTGAGATTCACTACGGCGGCGCATGGCCGCTCACTCCTCCCCGCTCGACATTCGGGCGCAAGACCTTCAGCGGCGGAGCCCCTTGACGTTTCGGCTCGTCGAGGAACGCGCCAGTAGCAAAAAAAAGGCCGCCACTACTTCGGGAGTAGTGGCGGCCGCTATTGGCTGGGAGAAGAGAGATTGGCTAGCTATTGCTTCGCTCGGGACTCGAGCATCGCCACCGCGGGCAATGTCTTCCCCTCGACGAACTCGAGGAACGCGCCGCCGCCGGTCGAGATGTACGAGATGCCTTCCTCGACGCCGTATTTCTCGATGGCCGCGAGTGTGTCGCCGCCGCCGGCCAGCGAGAACGCGGGCGACTTGGCGATCGCCTGGGCAATCGTCTTGGTGCCCTCGCCGAACTGGTCGAACTCGAACACGCCCACCGGGCCGTTCCAGATGATCGTGCCCGCGCGCTGCAGCATCTCGCCGAAGCGCTCGGCCGTATCCGGACCGATGTCGAGAATCATCTCGTCGGGGCCCACATCGTGGATCGAACGCACGTCCGCGTGCGCGGTCGCCGCGAATTCCTTCGCGACCACCACGTCCGTCGGCAACGGGATCTCCGCGCCGCGCTCCTTGGCCTGCGCCAGGAGCTTGCGCGCCATGTCGAGCATCTCGGCTTCGTGCAGCGACTTGCCGACGTTGATGCCGGTGGCCGCGAGGAAGGTGTTCGCGATGCCACCGCCGACGATGAGCTTGTCGACCTTGGCGAGCAGCGACTCGAGCACCGTGAGCTTGGTGGAGACCTTGCTACCGGCGACGATCGCGACCATCGGCCGCGCCGGCTTCGCCAGCGCGCGCTCGAGTGCCTCGAGCTCACCGACCAGCAGCGGACCCGCGCAGGCGACCTTGGCGAACTTGCCGACGCCGTGCGTCGAGGCTTCGGCGCGATGCGCCGTGCCGAACGCGTCCATCACGAACACATCGCACAGCGAGGCCATCTGCTTCGCGAGGTCTTCCTTGTCCTTCTTCTCGCCCTTGTTGAACCGCACGTTCTCGAGCAGCACCGCCGAGCCCGGCGCCGTGTCGACGCCGCCCAGCCAGTCCTTCTTGAGCGGCACCGGCTTGCCCAACAACTCGGAGATGCGCGTGGCCACGGGGGCCAGCGAGAACTCGTCCTTGTAGACGCCCTCTTCCGGGCGGCCCAGGTGCGAGGTCAGGAACACCTTCGCGCCCTTGGCCAGCGCGAGCTGGATGGTCGGGAGCGACGCGCGGATGCGCGCGTCGCTCGTGACCTTGCCGTCTTCGACCGGAACGTTCAGATCCTGCCGGATCAGGACTCGCTTGCCAGCGAGATCCTGGTCCGCCATGCGCAACACGTTCATGGCGCGGTCCTTACGAGGCTTTCGACCAGGCGATCGTGGTGTCCAGCATGCGGTTGGAGAAGCCCCACTCGTTGTCGTACCACGAGCACACCTTGACCAGCGTGCCCTCGCTGACGCGCGTCATCGTCGCGTCGTAGGTGGACGAAGCCGGGTCGTGGTTGTAGTCGATCGAGACGAGCTGCTTCTCGGTGTACGCGAGCACGCCCTTGAGCGAGCCTTCAGCCGCTTCGCGCACGACCTTGTTGATCTCTTCGACCGACGTGGCCTTCTTCGCGACGAACGTCAGGTCGACCAGCGACACGTTGATCGTAGGGATGCGCACGGCGAAGCCGTCGAGCTTGCCCTTGAGCTCGGGCAGGACGAGACCCACGGCCGCGGCCGCGCCCGTCTTCGCCGGGATCATCGACTGCGTGGCCGAACGCGCACGGCGGATGTCCTCGTGATACACGTCCGTCAGACGCTGATCGTTCGTGTACGCATGGATCGTCGTCATCAAACCACTGACGATGCCGATCTTGTCGTTCAGCACCTTCGCGAGCGGCGCGAGGCAGTTGGTCGTGCACGACGCGTTCGAGATGACGCTCATCGAGGACTTCAGCGTGTTGTGGTTCACGCCGTAGACGACGGTGGCATCGACGTCCTTGCCGCCGGGAGCCGAAATGATGACCTTCTTCGCGCCGCCGGCCAGGTGCTTGCCCGCATCCGCCTTGGTGGTGAAGAAGCCGGTCGACTCGTACACGTATTCGGCGCCCACGGAGGCCCAGTCGATCTTCGACGGGTCACGCTGCGCGAACACCTTGATCTTGTCGCCGTTCACGACGATCGAATCGCCTTCCACGCCGACCGTGCCGGGGAACTTGCCGTGCGCGGTGTCGTACTGCGTGAGGTGCGCATTGGTCTGCGCGTCGCCGAGGTCGTTGACCGCGACGATCTGGATTTCATTCGTGCGCTTCGACTCGTAGAGCGCGCGCAGGATGTTGCGGCCGATGCGGCCGTAACCGTTGATACCTACTTTGATCGCCATCTTTCCCGTTCCTTTTTACGTCGTAATTCGAATCAAGAGGACAATAGCTGCTCGACCTGCGCCTTGACCTCGGCGCTGGTCAGCCCGAAATGCTTGAACAGGTCGGGACCCTTGCCCGACGCGCCGAACGTGTCGATTCCCATGACGCGGCCGGCGCTGCCGACATAGCGCCACCAGGACTGCGTCGCGCCCGCTTCGACGGCGAGACGCCGCGTGACGGAGGCCGGCAGCACGCTTTCGCGATACGGCGCGGGCTGCGCGTCGAACGCTTCGCAACACGGCATCGACACCAGGCGCACGCGTTTGCCGGCGGCCTGCAGTTCCTTCACCGCCTCGGCGGCGAAGCCCACCTCGGAGCCCGTCGCGATGACGATGGCTTCCGGCGGACCGTTGCTGTCGATGAGCACGTAGCCGCCCTTGCGCAGCGCGACCAGTTGCTCAGGCGTACGCGCCTGCTGCGGCAGACCCTGGCGCGTGAAGATCAGCGCGGTCGGACCGTTCTTGCGCTCGAGCGCCGCGACCCAGGAGGCCGCCGACTCGACGGCGTCACACGGACGCCAGATGTGCAAGTTCGGCATCGCACGCAGGCTGGCCAGGTGCTCGATCGGCTGATGCGTCGGTCCGTCTTCGCCGAGACCGATGGAATCGTGCGTGTAGACCAGCGACACCGGCAGGTGCTGCAGGGCCGCGAGCCGGACCGCGTTGCGCGCGTAGTCCGAGAACACCAGGAACGTGCCGCCGTACGGACGGAAGCCGCCGTGTTCGGTGAGGCCGTTCATGATCGCGGTCATGCCGAATTCGCGCACGCCGTAATAAACGTAGTTGCCCTTGAAGTTGTCGACGGTGAGGTCGACCGAGTCCTTGCGCTTGGTGTTCACCGAACCGGTGAGGTCCGCCGAACCGCCGAGCATCTCGGGTAGTTTGGGGCCGAGCACGTTGAGCGACACCTGCGAGGACGCACGCGTCGCCTGCGCACCGGTGACGGCCGCGCCCGCGGCGAAAGCCGCCTGCACGATCTCGTTCCAGTCCGCCGGCAGGTCGCCTTTCATGCGACGCTCGAATTCCGCGCCTTCGGCGGGGAACTCGCGCTTGTAGCGCTTGAAGATGCGGTTCCACTTCTTCTCGGCCGCGGCGCCCGCTTCCTTGCGATCCCACGCGGCGCGGATGTCGTCGGGCACGACGAAGGGCGGAGATTCCCAGCCCAGGGTCTTGCGCGCGTTCGCGACTTCCTCGGGACCGAGCGCCTCGCCGTGCGCGGACTTGGTGCCCTGCTTGTTGGGCGCGCCCCAGCCGATGATGGTCTTCGTGCAGATCAGCGTCGGCTGATCCTTGCGCGCGCGGGCCTTCTTGATGGCCGCGGCGACCGCGTCGCTGTCGTGTCCATCCACGTTCTTGATGACGTGCCAGCCGTACGCCTCGAAGCGCTTCGGCGTGTCGTCGGTGAACCAGCCGGCAACCTTGCCGTCGATCGAAATGCCGTTGTCATCCCAGAAGCAGATGAGCTTGCCGAGCTTGAGGTGCCCGGCGAGCGAGGCGGCCTCGTGCGAGACGCCTTCCATGAGACAACCGTCGCCGAGGAAGCAATACGTGTGGTGATCGACCAGCGCCAGCCCGTCGCGGTTGTACTGCGCGGCTAACAACTTCTCGGCGAGCGCCAGGCCCACCGCGTTCGCGAAACCCTGGCCGAGCGGACCCGTCGTGGTCTCGATGCCCATGTCGAGGTCGCGCTCGGGATGACCCGCGGTGCGCGCGCCGAGCTGGCGGAAATTGCGCAACTCGTCGAGGCCGACTGGATAGCCGGTCAGGTGCAACAGGGAGTAGAGCAACATCGAGCCGTGGCCGTTCGAAAGCACGAAGCGATCGCGGTTCCACCATCTCGGGTTGCCGGGGTTGTGCTTGAGCACGTCGCGCCAGAGCACTTCGGCAATGTCGGCCATGCCCATCGGCGCGCCCGGGTGTCCCGAGTTCGCGGCCTGGACGGCATCCATCGAAAGCGCACGGATGGCATTGGCCAGCGTTCGCCGGCTCAGTGAGGGGTTCGTGGTATCCATAAAAGGGCGCGCATTGTCCGCTACGTGGGGGGTGGGGGCAACCCGAAATCCACGAAAACACCCGGCCGGACCGGGTCCCCCGGCGCACCATGCCGGAACACGACATCCGGGATATCAATGTCTCGGGGACATCGGCCGCTGCGTGGCCGCGGGGCCGGCCGCCCCTCAGGCCCGCTCGGAGAGCACCACCCACTTGTCCGACAGCAGCGGCGCGGACACGCGGATGATCTGGCGGATCGCGAGACCCGCCTGCCGGAACTCCTCGTGCAGTTCGGCGGTCGACACACGGGACAACGGCGTGCGGCCGAAGCCTAACTTCCCGACGGTATGTGTGGCGACGTAACGGAGCGTGTACTTGTGCCGATAGTCGACGATGACCCAGCGGCGCGAGACACGCGCGAACTCGCGCAGCATGCGCACGCGCGTGGCCGGATCGACGTGCATCATGAAGCGGATGCACACGACGCAGTCGAGCGAGTCGCCGAGCAGCGGCAACGCTTCCGCGTTGGCCTGCACGTATCCGCGGATCACGGGTTGTTTGCCATCGGCTCCCGGCGCCTGGGGAGTCCGCGCCGCCTTCTGCAGCATCTCGAGCGAGATGTCGCTGCCGACGATCTCGTAACCTTCGCGGGCCAGCGCGCCGGTGAAGCGGCCGGTGCCACAGGGCAGATCGAGAATCGTGCGCACGCCCGTCGTCGCCGCCAGCGCCTTGCGGATCGCCGCCCACTTGCGCGCGTTGCGCTTCTGGCGCTCGGGCGAACTGAAGCGATGGAAATCGTAGTCGTCGGCCACCGACTCGCTGCGATAGAAATCGCGCTTGTAGTCGTAGCCGTCTTTGCGCGGCCTGCTCGGATCGGTCTTGCCGGGTCGTCTCATCTGGGACGACACTTTAACAATTTACCAATGTGTCTCCCGATCTTTTGTCAGACGCCTCCCGGAGTCGCGTTATGACGACGCCGATTCACGTTTTTTCCGGGGTAGTTTGCGACCTGGTTCACCACCACGACCCGCGGGGTTTCGCGGCGTGACGCGCATCACCCGATGCGCCGCCGCATGTTTGTAGAGTCCGATCGAATGAGCGCCATCCGAGTCATCCAGTTCACCGATCCGCACCTCTTCGGCGAAGCGTCCGCGACCCTGCGTGGCGTCAACACGTTCGAGACGCTCGAACGCACGCTGGCCGATGCCGCCGGGCACCTGGCCATCGCCGACGCGATCCTCGTGACGGGCGACCTCGTGCAGGACGACCCCACGGGATACGCCAATTTCCGCCGGTTGTTCGCGCGCTACGGCAAGCCCGTGCTGTGCATTCCCGGCAATCATGATTTCGTCCCGCAGATGCGCGAGGCGCTCACCGGACGGCCTTTCGAGCTCGATGGCCCGGTGGATATCGGCGCGTGGCGCATCGTGTTGCTCGACAGCGTCGTTCCGGCGCAGGCCGGTGGCCACATCTCGATGGAGATGCTGACCAAGCTCGACGAGGACCTCGGCCGGGCGCGCCAGCGGCATGCCCTGGTCTGCCTGCATCACCATCCGATCGCGATGCAGAGCCGTTGGCTGGACAGCGTCGGGCTGGCCAATGCCAATGAATTCTGGTCGGTCATCGACAGTCACCCGCAGGTGAAGGCGGTGGTCTGGGGCCACGTGCACCAGGCGTTCGAAGGCGCGCGCCGCGGCGTGCGCCTGCTCGCCACACCCTCGACCTGCGCGCAATTCCAGCCGCGCTCGGACCAGTTCGTCATCGACTCCCTGCCGCCCGCGTACCGCCTGCTCACGATGCATTCGAACGGCGCGATCGATACTGGCGTGCATTTCCTGACTGCCGCAGAATCCGCGGCATGAAATCCCTCCAGGCGACGCGACGGGGCCTGTCCTTCGGGCTCGCGGGCCTGCTGCTGTTCCAGTGCGTTTGCGGCGTCGCGCAGGCGCGCGGGGAATCCGCGGTTTGGTCGGTCAAGGGCGAACGCAACACCGTGTACCTCGCGGGATCGGTGCATGCGTTGCCGAAAGAACATGCCCTGTTCTCCCCGCAACTCGAACAGGCCTACGCCGCGGCGAAGATCGTGTACATGGAAGTCGACCTCGACGACATGGATCCGCTCGAGGCGATGCAGTTCGTCACCTCGCGCGGCACCTTGCCGCAGGACCAGTCCCTCGCCGACCTGGTGGGCGCCGACCAATATTCGCGGGTGAACCAGACGGCGCAGTCGCTCGACGTGCCCGAGATCGTGATCGATCGCCTGGAACCCTGGGCCGCCGCGATGGTGCTCACGCAGTTCGCCCTGCAGAAATCGGGGTTCGATCCGCAACTCGGCATCGACATGCAGCTCGTCGACCGCGCGCGTGCGGATGGCAAGCCGATCGAAGGCCTCGAAACCGTGATCGACCAGCTGAGCATCTTCGATGACCGCAGCCTGGAAGAGCAGACGCGGTTCCTGATCGCGTCGGTGGACGACTTGTCGACGCTCGACGCCGATCTCGCGCGCCTGGTCGCGGCGTGGCGCACCGGCGACATGCGCGGACTCGAGCGGGAATTCAAGAAGGAACGAGAGCAAGCGCCCGGTCTCTACGACGAGTTGCTCGGCGCCCGCAATCGCAAGTGGCTGCCGAAGATCGTTGACCTGCTCGACGACGACCAGGACTACCTGGTCGTGGTGGGCACGCTGCACTTCGTCGGCCGCGACGGCCTCCTCGCGCTGCTCAAGCGCGCGGGCCACAAGGCGCGCCAGCTGCCCGCGCCGCCCGCCGCGGCGCGCTGAAGCGCCGCGCACGCTCGGGTCTCATGCGCAGTTTCGCGATCTTCCTCGGCCTGATCGCCCTCGCGCTCGCGGGTATCGCGCTGTTTGCTTATCCCGCCTGGGAGCTCACGCAGTCGCTCGGTTTCGACTTCAAGTTCCACCGCGTCGCGAGCCGCATCGCGATGCTGACGTTCTTCGTGGGCTTCCTGTTCGTGGCGCGGCGCTTGCGCGTGGCCGATCGCGTAAGCCTGGGGTTTGGGCTGCCCGCGCGCGACTTCCTTCGCGAGCTCGCGAAGGCGTTCGTACTCGGCGCGACGCTGATGTTGCCGGTGCTGCTGACCATGGTGGCGCTCGGCATGCGCACGCTCAAGCCGACGATCGATCTGGACGCGTCGGGATGGGCATCGCTGATCCTCATGGCAATCGCCACGGGGCTCGTTGTCGCGTTGCTCGAGGAGACGGCGATGCGCGGCGTCATGCAGACCGCGATCACGCGCGAATCGGGTCCCGTGTGGGCCATCGTGCTGGTGTCGCTGGTGTATGCCGCATCGCATTTCTTCGCGAAGACCCGCATTCCGGCCGATCAGGTCGATGCCGGTTCCGGGCTCGTCATGTTGTCAGGACTGCTGAGGAGCTTCGCCGAGCCGCTCGCCATACTCGATGCCTTCCTGTGCCTGACCGCCGTCGGCGTGATCCTCGGCATCGTGCGGCATTTCACCGGGAACATCGCGGCCTGCATCGGCCTGCACGCGAGCTGGGTCGCGATCATCGCCGTCGTGCGCGAGACCTCGGTGCGCAACGAGTCCGGCCCGGTCGCCTTCCTGATGAGCGACTACGACGGCTTCATCGGCTGGATGGTGTTCGCCTGGACCCTCGTGATCGGCTACGTCCTCTACCGCTGGTACGGAAGGTTGGTGCCGGGTGAGAAAAGACTGAGTTAGCGC
>JAEWLQ010000095.1 GCA_023457495.1 Pseudomonadota bacterium | reverse complement strand
GCGCCGCGGTGCCCGCGCCGCCGATGAATACCGCGCTCGCGATGGCGAGGAGGAGTCGGCGATTCCAGTTCGGTTGATTCATGTCCATGTCTCCAAAGCTCAGAAGTTGATCGCGAAGCGCGAGAGCAGCGCCTGCTCGTCGGCGCGGTTGCCGGTCGCGGCGCCGCCTTCGAATTCCGTCAGCTCGTAGTTGATCGAGAGCTTCACGGTGTTCCACGGATACCAGTTGAGTCCGACACCGTAGGCCGTCGCCTTGCTGACCGCCGTCAGCGGATTCGCGAACGATGCGGCGCCGCCGGTGAAGGCGTCGTTGTCGACGTCGAGCACGTGATAGCGGGCGACCAGCTCGAAGGCGCCGCTGCCGTCCTTGCCGGGTCGGAACGTGCTGCCGGGCGTGAAGCCGCGGAAGGCCTGGTCTTCGCCGGTGATGAACCACGCGAACTGCGCCTGCCAGGCGGTGTTGGTGAGCGAGTCCGAGCGGAGCACGCCGCCGACGTTGCGCGACACGTCCTGTTCCACCTGGGTCCATTCACCCAGCAGGCCGAACTGGCCGCGCGAGTAGTACAGCTGCGGCGCAATGCGCAGCCGCTCGCCGTTCGCGAACGTCGCGTTGTTGGGCGTGGCGCCCGTGGCGGTGTTGCCGCGATAACTGAAGATGCTCTGCTGGCCGGGCGAGCGGTAAGCGGATAGATAGGTGCTGGTGGGGAGGCCGTCGACATCCTGCCAGGTCGCGCCGACGCCGAAACCGAGGCCGCGCAGGTTGAAATTGTCGGAGGCCAGGAACGGCTGGAGGAACACGCGCGCGGCGAAGTCGCCGCCCGTATCGGATTCGACGTCCGGACTCGGGAGGCTGTCGCTGCTGCCGCCATCGGTCACGCCATTGAAGTAGCCGAGCTGGTAGCTGAAGACGCTGCCGGCGAGGTCGCCCGAAAGCTGCACACCGATGTCGCGATTCGGGACGAGGCTGGTCGGCAGGCCGCGCTCGATGAAGCGGAGGTCGGCGCCGCTCTGCAGGCGCTCGAGTCCCACGGGGGCCTTGAACTTGCCCACCGTCACGACGGCGGCCGGGTTGAAGCGCGCGGCGACGTAGGCGTCGATGATGACACTCTTGCCGCCGCCAAAGTCCGGCGTGAAGCGATAGTCGTAGATATTGCCGAACGTGCCTTCGATGGTCGGGCGCACGCGGCGCAGCAGGAAGGTGTCGGCGGTTTCCGGCACCGAGTCGCCACCATAGGCGCGATAGTCGGCGTGCAGCGTGCCGCGGATGCGCACGAAGTTGGCGCCGTCGGCCGAGCCGATCTGGAAGCGGCTGGCGTTGGCCGTGACCTTCGGCGCGCTGCTCGCCGCGGACTTCGCCGCTTCTTCGCTGAGCTCGAGTTTGCGTTCGAGCACCGAGAGGCGCTGCTTCTGTTCTTCGATTTCGCGGCGCAGATCGTTGTCGGCGCCCGCGGCGTCCGGTGTCTGCGCCTGCGCGACTCCCGCTAAGGGCAGCAGCGCCGCGATTGCCGCCAAGGGGGCATGCGCCGCTGCTCGTCTGATATTCACTCTCGTTCTCCTGGTTCGTGTGTGCCACAAGGCCAGGAGAGCGTAGAAAGTCGGGGGTAACGGGGTCAGTCGCGCCCCGGTGACGCGGCGGTTACGACCCCGATTTTGTGGTTATACCCATAGAAGCGCGTTGCCAGGTACTGCTCATCTAACGATCCTTGAGTGACGCGGCGTAGTTTGCGAGCAGATGCGCGGTGCGGCCGTTGTCGCCGAGGGGAATGGCCCTGCCACCGGCGCCGAGGGCGGCGAACAGTAGTTTGAGGTCGTTGACCAGGGACAGACGCCCGCCTTCGGGCGATGCCGGTTCCTTCGAGGACAGTGCCCGCGACGCCTCCACGTCCAGGTCCTCCAGGGGTACCGGGTTGCCGGAAAACGGCGACAGGCGTGCCCCGAGACGGGCCTCGACGGTGCCGGGAATGCAGTTGCGGGTACTCATGAGATCGTCTCCTTCGACAAAGTTGCCATGGCGACAATCTGAGCTAGAGTGCCCGGGCGAACAAACGCGCAATCTGAAGCGCCCATAAGGAAATCTGACGTGACCACCGCTTATGCCCGGCTGCCGCTGAACGCGCTGCGCGTTTTCGAGGCGGTCGCCTCGCGACTGTCGTTTGCCGATGCGGCCGAGGCTCTGCACGTGACGCCCGCCGCCGTCAGCCAACAGGTCAAGTCACTCGAGGACTATCTGCAGGTCCAGCTGTTCAAGCGCGCGGGCCGGCGCATCGAGCTCACGCCCGAGGGGCAGCAGCTCCTGCCTGGGGTGCGCCGCGGCCTCGACGAGCTCGAGGCCTCCATGCAACACCTGAAGCAGCACCGGGCCGAGGGTCCGCTGCAGATCACCTTGTTGTCATCATTCCTGCAGCGCTGGTTGCTGCCCCGCATCGCCAGCTTCAATGCCCTGGAAACGGGCGTGGAATTGCGGTTCCACACGGGCCGCGAACCGGTCGACTTCTCCCGTTCCGAAGTGCACGTCGCCATTCGCATGGGCCTCGGCCGCTGGCCCGGGCTCCACGTGGAAAAGCTGCTCGACGAGTGGGTGATTCCGATCGCCTCGCCGGCCTTGCTGGCCCGCTTCGGCCAGGTGCCGCGCGGCCAGGATCTGCAGAATTTCCCGTTGCTGGGCAGCGAGGACGAGCCGTGGCAGGCCTGGATAGAGAAGGGCCAGGAGGGCAGCTGGCTGGCGCGCGCGCCCATCATCGACGATTCGGCCGGCGTCATCGCGGCCGCGGAAGAGGGCATCGGATTCGCGCTCGCCCGCTGGTCGCTGGTGCAGCGGTCGCTCGAGCAGGGGCGCGTGGTGCTTGCCGGCGATGCGCTGCTGCCGTTCCGCTTCTCCTACTTCTTCGTGTGCCCCGAGCCCTATCTCGTCATGCCGAAGGTGCGGCGGTTCCGCGACTGGATCTTCGACATGGCGAAATCATTTCCCAAGCCGCACTCGCTGTTCGAAGGAAAGGCGCCCGCGCTCAAGGGGAAGAAGACCGCGTGAAGGGTTCTTAAGATTTCTTGATGCCGGATTCAGGCGCGCCGTTTGTTGGTTGGCGCGGCGGCGCGCAGCATGCGCACATGTACTTCACCCATCGGGAGTAACGACATGTGCATCGAGAAAGTAGTTAGAAACGCCAGCTTCGCGCTGGCCGCCTTCGGGGTCGTGGCGGCCTTCGCGGCCACCCTCGAATACCTGCCCGTCGTCAATGCGCTGGCACGTTGAACACGTGCCCGCGCAACGAGACAGTCTTCATGAGCGCCCAGACCTGCATTCCCGGGGCCAGCGACAATTCCTGCGCCGCGCCCGCGGTGATGCGCGCCAGCAGCGTCGCCTCGCGGCCGATATCGAGCTCGACCAGCACGGCACGGCCGACGTCCGCGGTGATCGACACCACGCGCGCGGCCACCGCGTTGCGCACCGACAGTCCGCGCGGCGGCTCGGTGGCGAGCATGACGTCGCGCGCGAGCACCTGGATCTGGATCCGCTGACCGGCGGCGGCCGCCTCGTGTTCCACGTTGAGCAGTCCATCGCCGATGCGGATCTGCGCGAGGCCGCCGCCGTTGATTTTCTCGACGACGCCGGAGACCACCGCGCCGACCGCGTCCGGCCCGACGATGGCGCGCAGCGCCGGGTCGCGGCTCACGGTCACGAGGTCACCCTGCGCGACCGCGCGTCCGCCCTCGAGCAACACGACGCGGGTCGCGAGCCTGAGGACCTCATCGAATTGATGGCTCACGTAGACGATCGGTATGGCGAAGCCGTCACGCAGCCGTTCGAGCCATGGCAGAACCTCTTCGCGCCGCGCGGCATCGAGCGAAGCCAGCGGCTCATCGAGCAGCAATAGCCGCGGCTGACGCAGCAGCGCGCGGCCGAGCGAAACCCGCTGCTTCTCGCCACCGGATAGTTCGTGCGGAGGGCGCGCGAGCAGGGTGTCGAGGCCCAGTAGCTGGACCACGTCGTCGAAGCGGATCGGGCGAGGCGCCGTGCGCGGCAATCGCTTGAGGCCATATTCCAGATTGGCGCGCACGTCGAGGTGCGGAAACAGCCGTGCTTCCTGGAACACGACGCCAATGCGCCGATGTCGCGCGTCGACGTTCACGCCCGCGCGCGTGTCGAGCAGTACGTCATCGCCGACCCGCACGTATCCCGCATCGGCCGGCAGCAATCCGGCGATCAACGAGATCGCGGTCGATTTGCCGCAACCGGAGCGGCCGAACAGGGCGGTGACCCCGGGAGTCGCCGCGCTGAACTCCAGGTCGAGCGAGAATTCTCCGCGACGCTTCGCGAGCCGGACTTCGAGCATCAGGCGCGTCCCAGCCGGCGGCGCAACCGGCGCGCGAGGAACTCGGAAGCGAGCAAACCCGCGAGTCCCAGCGAGAAGGAGATGAACGCGAGCCGCGCCGCGAGCGCATCGCCATCCGGGGTCTGCAATGCCGTGTACAGCGCGAGCGGCAACGTACGCGTCTCTCCTGGAATGTTGGACGCGAACGTGATCACCGCGCCGAACTCTCCCAAGCCCGCGGCGAACGCGATGATGGCGCCGCCGAGGATCCCGGGCGCGATCAGCGGCAGCGTGACGGAGAAGAAGCGGTCGACCGGCCCCGCGCCGAGCGTGCGCGCCGCGTCCTCGAGGCCGCGATCCACGGTGTCGAGCGCGATGCGGATGGAGCGCACGACCAGCGGAAAAGACATCACGGCGGTGGCGAGCGCCGCCCCGGTTCCCGTGAAGGCGAGCTGGATGCCGAAGTTCTCGTGCAACCAGCCGCCGATCGGTCCGCGCACGCCGAACAACACCAGCAGTAGATAGCCAACCACCACCGGCGGCAGGACCAGCGGCAGGTGGACGAACGCATCGAACAACGTGCGGCCGGCGAAGCGCGTGCGGCTCAGCAGCCAGGCGACCAGCACCGCAAAGGGCAGATTGAAGGCGACGCTGCGCGCCGCGACGGACAGGCTCAGCGTGAGGGCTTCGGTTTCCGCGGAGGACAGCATCGCGCGCAGTATATCGTCTGATAGGGCGCGGCCCTCACAACCCCTTGCTGAACTAGGTGCCTTCCGGATTGACCTGCGCGTCGCGGCCCGCGACCGCACGCGCCCGCTCGGGCGGTACGCCGAGACTGCGCAGCGAATATTCCAGCATGCCGCGCGCGAGCTCGCGTTCACCCATCACGACGCGGCCGACGCCGAGTTGTTCGAGCCGCTCGAACTCGCTTTCCTTGTGTGTGCGTACCACCACGTCGATGGTCGGATTCAGCGTCCGCGCAACCTCGACGATGCGCCGCGCCTGGAAGCTGTCGGGCGTGGCGACGACCAGCAGACGGGCGTTGGCGATGCCCGCGGCGCGCAGGATCGCCGGCGTCGACGCGTCGCCTTCGACGGTCGGGACGTTCTGCGATTGCGCCGTGGTCAGCATGATGTGATCGCGCTCGATCACCGCGAACGGCAATCCCTGCTCGTGCAGCACGGGCCCGATGGCGCCGCCCACACGTCCATAACCGACGACGATTGCGTGGTCGCGCAGTGCGAACGCGGTCGCCACCGGCGTGCGGTGACGTTCGGCGCCGCTCCTTTCGAGCAGCCCGAGCAGCCGCGGATAAGAATGAAAGAACCGCATCATCGGCGCGATGCCGGCGAAGGTGACGGGATTGAGCGCGATCGAGAGCAGCGCGCCGGCGAGAACGAGATCGCGTCCCTCGGCGGGCAACAACCCGAGCAGGGTGCCGAGTCCCACGAGGATGAAGGAGAACTCCCCGATCTGCGCCAGGCTCGCCGAAACGGTCAGCGCCGTTCGCAACGGGTGCCGGAACGCGAGCACGATCAGGAACGCGGCCAGCGATTTGCCGACCATGATCACCGCCAGCACCGCGAGCACCGCCAGCGGTTCGCGGATCATGATGGCGGGATCGAACAACATGCCCACCGACACGAAGAACAACACGGCGAACGCATCCTTGAGCGGTAGCGAGTCGTTGCCGGCCTGGTGGGACAGTTCCGATTCGGAAAGAATGACGCCCGCGAAAAACGCGCCCAGCGCGAACGACACGCCGAACGCGGCTGATGAGCCGTACGCGATACCGAGCGCGATGGCGAGCACGCACAACGTGAACAGCTCGCGCGAGCCGGTGTGCGTGACGCGCATCAGCAGCCACGGCACGACCCGCGTTCCGACCACGAGCGCGAGCGCCACGAACACCGTGACCTTGAACAAGGTGAGCACGACGGTGAGCCAGGTGGAGGAGGCGGTCACCGGTACCCGGATTCCGGAGGTATCGCCGCCGAGCGCGGTGGCCAGCGCCGGCAGCAGGACCAATGCCAGCACCATTGCGAGGTCTTCGACGATGAGCCAGCCGACGGCGATCTTGCCTTCCGAGGACTGCAGCGCATTGCGTTCTTCCAGCGCGCGCAGTAGCACCACCGTGCTCGCCACCGACAGCGACAATCCGAACACCAGTCCCTGTCCGGGCGTCCAGCCCCACAGGTGCGCGATGCCCGCGCCGATGGCCGTGGCGGTCACGATCTGCGCGACGGCGCCAGGCAAGGCGATCGACCGTACGGCTTTGAGATCCTTGATCGAGAAATGCAGGCCGACGCCGAACATCAGCAGGATCACGCCGATCTCCGCGAGCTGGCTGGCGATGCGCGGATCGGCCACGAAGCCGGGTGTGAAGGGGCCGACGGCGATGCCGGCGAGCAGATAGCCGACGATCGGCGATACCTTGAGCGCGCTCGCCATCAAGCCGAAGAGCAATGCGAGCACGAACGCGATGGCGAGCATCGCGATGAGCGGTGTGTCGTGTAAGGCCTCGGGCATGGGCGCGAGAGTACCGAAAAGTGCGGCATTGCTGCAGGGCGATCGGCGGGCGGGTCGAATCTCGCGAAAATGGAAAAAAGCAAGAGGCCGTAATCACCTGGCGCGTCGAACTAGCTAAGTTCCGTGGGAATCCGGGGGCATACGCGTGGCCGCAATGACGCGCCGCGAAACCGCGCCCACCCACGCTTAAAATGCGCGCCTTCGTATGAAGGCTCAGCAGGCTTTGGGACCGGCGTTCATCGGCGCCATCGGCGTCGTTTTCGGCGACATCGGCACCAGTCCCCTCTACGCGTTCAAGGAATCGCTCGGCGCCGCCGGGTATCAACCGGGCGATGCCGCGACGGTGTTAGGCCTGTTGTCGCTCATCTTCTGGACGCTCGCCATCGTCGTTAGCGTCAAATATCTCGCCGTGATCATGCGGGCCGACAATGAGGGGGAGGGCGGCATCCTCTCGCTGGTCGCGCTGATCCAGCAGCACTTCGGCACCGCCGAGCCGTGGGTGCGGCGCGTGGTCGCGCTCGGCGTGCTGGGCGCGGCACTTTTCTACTGCGACGCGCTGATCACCCCGGCGATCTCGGTGCTCTCGGCGGTCGAGGGTCTCGAAATCCTCGACCCGGAATTCGGCAACGCCGTGCTGCCGGTGACCCTGGCGGTGATCGCCGTGTTGTTCGCCATCCAGCGGCGCGGGACCGAGCGCGTCGGAAAGTTGTTCGGCCCGGTGATGATCCTGTGGTTCGCGACGCTGGCCGTGCTCGGCGTGATGGAGATCGCCGAGGCGCCACGCGTGCTCGCGGCCGTGAATCCCTGGTATGCGCTGAAGCTGTTCGCGGCGCATCCGGGACTCTCGCTGGTGATCGTCGGCGCGGTGTTCCTGGCGGTGACCGGCGCAGAAGCGCTGTACGCCGACATGGGTCACTTCGGCAAGCGGCCGGTGCGCGTCGCGTGGCTGGTGCTGGTATGGCCCGCGCTCGTGATCAACTACTTCGGGCAGGGTGCGTTGCTCCTCTCGTCGGGCGCGGCGATCACGAATCCCTTCTACGCGCTCGCGCCGCAGGGGTTCCTGCCGGCGCTGGTGCTGCTCGCGACGGTCGCGACGGTCATCGCCTCGCAGGCCACCATCTCGGGCGCGTTCTCCGTTACCCGCGAGGCGGTGCAACTCGACCTCCTGCCGCGCGTGCGCGTGTTGCAGACCAGCGCGACGACGGTCGGACAGATCTACGTGCCGGCCGCGAATCTCTTCATGTTCGTCGCGGTGGTGATGTTCGTGATCGGCTTCGGCAGTTCGAGCGCGTTGTCGGCGGCGTACGGCGCCTCGGTGGTCGGCACGATGTTCATCACGACGTTGTTGGGCGCGCTGGTGGCGCGCGGGATCTGGAAGTGGTCCTGGCGGCGCATCGGCGCGTTGTTCGGCCTTCTGCTGATCGTCGACCTGACGTTGGTGATGGGAAACATCACCAAGATCGACGACGGCGGCTGGGTGCCGCTGCTGATCGCGGCGGTGATGTTCGCGATGTTCGTGACCTGGCGCGACGGCCGCCACGCGTTGCGGGCCGAGCTCGAGAGCCGCGCGGTGCCGGTCGCGAAGTTGCCCGAGCTGCTGGCCAAGGCGACGACGCGCGTTCCGGGGACCGCGGTCTTCCTCGTCAGCCATTCGGGCTTCGTGCCCACCGCGCTGCTGCGCAATCTCGAGCACAACAAGGTGTGCCATGAGCAGATCGTCATCCTGCACCTCGAATTCCAGCGCATACCGCGCGCCGATCCCGCGACGCGCGTGAGCTACTGCGAGCTGCATCCGGGTGTGTTCGACATGCGCGCACGGTTCGGCTTCATGGAGACTCCGGACATCGGCGAGGCATTGCGGGCCGCCCGCCGCCAGGGTCTCGAGGTGTTCGCCGTGGATGCGTCGTTCTTCCTCGGCTGGCACCTGGTGCGCGCGCGGCCGCGCCCGGGCATCGCGGGCCTCAAGTCGCGCGCGTTCGCGTTTCTGCAGCGCCGCAGCGCCCAGGCGGCCGAATTCTTCCGCATGCCCGCGCGCGGCGTGATGGTCCTCGCCACCGACATCGAGCTCTAGACCAGGTAGCTAGGGGAAGCGCGCTGCGGTGCATTGTCCCGCATGTCCCGGAACGGTTGTCCCCGATTCGCCGCGCGTGTCCCGCGCGCGGCCCTTCGGGCGGCGTCGATGGCGATCGCGCCAGCCGGCCGCGCGCGGCGGCGGATAAGGCGCTGACAACGCTGTCCGGTGGAAAACCGAGAGTGATTTGGCGCTTTTCGCGTGCCTAACATGCGCGCGAAAAGGACGAAGGGACTCACAGGGATCAGGTGGACCCACGCGGCGATTCCGGCCGCACGCGCGACGCGCGTCCTCGCACCGCGATCCTTCGATCACAAGGGAGTATTTATGAGGATCGGCGCACTTCGCTTGCTGGCATTCATCGTGGCGGGCCTGCCCATGACGGCGCTCTCGCACGGACTGATTCAGGATCCCCCCGCGCGCAACTGGTTTTGCGGCGCCATCACCAAGCCGGACCAGGTCGCGAACGGCACCGCGCAGTACCCGGTGTGCGGCAATGCGTTCACCGCGCCGGGCGTCCCGTTCGAGGCCGGTTACAGTTTCATGAGCGTGCTCACGCATACCACGGGCCGCGCCGGCGTGGGCCCGCGTGCCAACGTCTGCGGATTCAACTCCGAAACGTGGAACGGCGCCGCGACCGTGTGGGATCAGCCCATCGACTGGCCCACCGTGCCCATGACGTCCGGGCAACGGACCTTCACCTGGAACATCTCCTGGGGTCCGCATTTCGACGACACCCAGGAGTTCAAGTACTGGATCACGAAGCCCGGATTCGTGTGGCAGACCGGCAAGGCGCTGTCCTTCAGCGATTTCGAGGACACGCCGTTCTGCTCGCTCAACTACAGCGACGCGAATCCGAACGCCAACCCGGACGTGACTCCCAACAAGGCGAACCAGACGTTCACCACGCGCTGCACGGTGCCCTCGCGCAGCGGGCGTCACGTCATCTACGGCGAATGGGGCCGCAACCATTACACGTATGAGCGCTTCCACGGCTGCGTCGATGCGCAGTTCTCCGGCACGCCGCCGCCGACCGTCACGGCCAACATCGTGCTGAGCCCGAATGTCACGACGTTCACCGGTCCGGGTTCGATCGCGCTCAACGGCAGCACCTCGGTCGGCAGCAATCTCGCGTATTCCTGGAGCGTGGATTCGGAAAATCCGTCGCTGTACTCGATCACCAATCCGACGAGCGCGCAGGCGACGCTGAACCTCGGCGCGCCGCAGGCCTCCGGCAACGTCACAGTCAATCTGCTCGTGACCAGCGGCAATGCGTCGGATTCGGAAACCCGGACGATCCTGCACCAGCCGGCGATCTCGAACCCCTGGTTCGATCTCGGCGCATTGACGGTCGATCCGCGCACGCTGGTCGTGGGCGATCGCGTGAACGTGCGCACGGTGTCGAGCACGGGCCAGGACGCGTTCTGGCCGACGACGCCCATCACGATCACGTCCGCGAACACCGGCGCATCGCAGTGGCCGGTGACCTTGGCCAACGCGGTGAACGGGCTGAACGGCGCGGTGCGCATCGGCGTGCTGAATTCGCAGAACCAGGTGGTGCCCGAGGCGAATGCGACGACCAACCGCGTCTACGCCCAGACTGCGGCGAACCTCGCGAGCGCGTTCCTGCAGATCGTGCCCGGCGCGGTGCCGTCGGCGCCGACGAATCTCGGCGCGACGCCCGGCAATGCGCAGGTCAGCCTGGGCTGGAGCGCGGTGTCCGGCGCGACCGGCTACAACGTCAAGCGCTCCACCACCAACGGTGGTCCTTACACCAACGTCGGCGCCAACGTGTCCGCCAACAGCTTCGTCAACACGGGTCTCACCAACGGAACGACTTACTACTACGTCGTGACGGCGTTGAACGCGAGCGGTGAGAGCGGAGTGTCGACGCAGGTGAGCGCGACACCCTCGGCCAGCGGCGGTGACGGCGTGACGGCCACGAGCGCCGTGACCAGCGCCAGCCCCTGGTACAACGAGCTGCAGGTGCGGCTCGCCAACACGTCACCCATCACGGCGCTCACGGTGACGGTGGTCGTGCAGCGCACGACGGGTGTCAGCCACAGCGGCCAGTACAACACCGTCGGCGGACAGATCACGCAGAGCAATGCCAGCACGTCGTCCACCGTGACGTACACCTGGACGCTTACGGCCGGTCAGACGTTGAGCGCATCGAGCGCGCGGGCCTTCGCGGCGCAGCTCGGTGGCACGGGTACGGCTCATCCGACCTCCGGTGACACCTGGACGGTGGCGTATACCACCGGCGGTGTGGCGCGAACGCAGTCGGGGACCTTCTAGCCCGGAAAAAGGGCGGCGGGGGGGGGGGGGGG
>JAEWLQ010000094.1 GCA_023457495.1 Pseudomonadota bacterium | reverse complement strand
CCGATGCGCGCGGTGAGGCGCTTCTCGAGCGCGGTCTGCCCATCCTCGTCGGCGAGTTCGATGCGCCACTGTCCCGCGGCGTGTTCGGCGCCGAGCGCCGTGAGCCCGTCGCGGATCGCCGCGAGATCCGCGTCGCTCAGCAGTTTCGCGGCATTGAGTCCTTCGGCATGCGCGATCGAGGCGCGCACGTCATAGGCCACGAGGCGCTCATCGAGCGAATAGTCCTCTCCAGCCGTGTAGGCAAGCACGCGCTGGTCGAGCTCGATGCCCTTGTCCCACAGACGGCTCATGGTCGCCTCTTACTTCCCGACCTGCTGCTCGGCGGCCGTGAGCGCGTTGATGTCGGCGACGATCAGCGTGCCGGCGCCTTCGTTCGTGAACACCTCGGCGAGGATGCCCTCGGGCGACTTGTACGACATCACGTGTACGCGGCGGACGCCGCCGCGGATCGCGTCCTCGATCGCCTTCGCCTTCGGCAGCATGCCGTCGACGATCTTCTTCTCTTCGCGCAGCTTCTTGAGCCCCGCGAGATCGGTGTACGAAATGATCGACGAGGGATCGTTGACGTCGGCGAGGATGCCCGGCGCTCCGGTGCACAGCATCAGCTTCTCGGCATCGAGCGACGCGCCGATGGCCGCGGCCACGGTGTCGCCGTTGATGTTGAGCAGGGTGCCGTTCTCGTCGGCGGACAACGGACTGACGATCGGCATGAGGCCGTTGTCGAGCAGCTTGTTGAGAACGCTGGGATCGATCACGTCGATGTCGCCGACGAAGCCGTAATCCACGGTCTCGCCATCGACTTTGACCGGCCCGCGCTTGTGCGCGCGGACCAGGCCCGCATCCACGCCGCTGACACCCACCGCGTCGATGTTCATCTCGCGGCACAGGGCCAGCAGCTTGGTGTTGATGAGCCCGTTGAGCACCATGGACGTCGCGTCGATCGCCTTCTGATCGGTGATGCGGCGGCCCTGGACCATGCGGGTCGGTACGCCCAGCGCCTCGGTGATCTCCGTGAGCTGCGGGCCTCCGCCATGCACGAACACGACGCGCACGCCGAAATAGTGAAGGATCGCGATCTGCTCGATCAGGCCGCGCACCGCGGCGGCATCGGCAAACACGCCACCGCCGGCCTTCACGACGAAGGTCTTGCCCTTGTACATGCGGATGTACGGCGCGGCGCTGCGCAGGCTGCGGATGGCGATGGAAGGATCGGGACGATGCATGATCATTGTCGGGTACCGTTACGGGTCAATTGGTTAGTGTTGCGGTGTTGCGAGCAGACGATGCAGTACCGCGGTCTGCACCACCATCCGGTTGAAGGCTTCGCGCTGCACGACGCTGCGGCGGCCATCGAGCACTTCGTCGGCGACGGCGACGTTACGCCGCACGGGCAGGCAGTGCATGAGTTTGCAGTCGACGGCGGCGCGCGAGAACCAGGTGTCGCGCACACACCAGTCGACGAGGTTCGCGCGCAGCCGGGCGTCCGCCTCGGCGTTGCCGTAGTGCGCGGTCGAGCCCCATTCCTTGGCGTAGACGACATGCGCGCCATTCAGCGCGTCGTCGCGATCGTCGGTCTCGCGCAGGGTGCCACCGGAAGCGGCCGCGGCCGCGGCGGCCTTCTGCATGACCGGCGCGGGTAACGCGAAGCCCTCGGGACGCAGCACCACGACTTCCATGCCACGCATCGCGGCCATGTGCACGGTGGCCGCGGGCACCGCGAGCGGCAGCGCGCGCGGATGATTCACCCACGACAAAACGAACTTCGCGCGGCGTGGCACGGTGAGATCGTCGAGCGTCTTCCAGTCGGCCAGCGCCTGACAGGGATGGTTCGCCGCCGACTCCATGTTGATGACCGGCTTGCTGACCAGCCCGGCCATTTCCTTGAACGATGTTTCGGCCAGATCCGTCTCGAGGTCGGTGCCGCCGGCGAATGCCCGAATGCCCAGAGCGTCACAGTAATGTGACAATACCGGCACTCCTTCTCGCATATGTTCCGCCGCGGCGCCATTCATGACCGCGCCACGGCGAGTCTCGAGCTGCCAGGTGCCGTGTCCCGCGGAGATGACGAACGAGTCTCCGCCCAGCCGCGCCATCGCCGCCTGGAAGGACGCGAGCGTTCGCAGGCTCGGATTGAAGAACAGCAGCCCGAGGATTTTTCCGGCGAGCGCCCGAGGTTCGGGATTCGTCTGCAGCCGCTGCGCGAGCGCGAGCAGCTCGACGACCTGCTCACGTGACAGATCCGCGAGGTCGAGGAAGTTATTCATAGGTTCGTCAGCACAGCGCGCAGCCGGTCGATGTGTTCTTCCTTGAGGATGAACGCCGGCAGCAATCGCAGGATCGCCGGGTCGCCCGCGGTGCCCGCCAGGATGTCTTGCGCGAGCAGCGCCTTCTGCACGTCCTTGGCCGGCCGGTTGAGGCGCAGTCCCTGGAGAAATCCCAGTCCCTGGAAGTCCACGACCGGACCGACCTTGCAGGTTTCGCGCAGGTACGCCGACACGCGCCGCACGTTCGCGAGCAGCTCTTCGTTTTCGATGGCGTCGATCGTGGCCTCGGCCACGGCGCAGGCCATCGGCCCGCCGCCGAACGTCGTGCCGAGATTCTCCAGCTTGAGCGAGCCCGTGATCGGCGGCGTCAGCAACAGCGCGGAGACCGGAAAGCCGTTACCCAGCGCCTTGGCGGTCGTGATCATGTCCGGCATCACGCCATAGTAGTTGGCCGCGAACGGCGTGCCGCTGCGGCCCACACCGCATTGCACCTCGTCGAAGATGAGCAGCGCGCCGGTTTCGTCGCAGCGCTTGCGCAGGGCCGCGAGGAATTCCTGGCCCATGTCGAACGCGCCGCCCACACCCTGCACGGGCTCGACGATCACGGCCGCGGTGTTCTCGGTGACGTGATTGCTGATATCCGCGACGTCGCGACGCTTGATCCAGCTCACGTCGAACGGCGCGCGCGGCAGGAAGAACCATTTCTGCGGCGCGCCCCAGGTCGTGGAGGCGCAGGCGGCCGTGCGGCCGTGGAAGCTCTGCTCGACCGCGGCGACGTGCGTGCGGCCGGGCCGCATCTTGAACGCCATCTTGAAGGCGTTTTCGTTCGCTTCCGCACCGGAGTTGATCCAGAACACGCTGTCGAACGGCAGCTTCGCAAACTCGAGCAGCTTGCGCGAGGCGCGCGCGCGGACTTCCATCGGGACCGCGTTCGTCTGGAAATTCATCTGCGCGGCCTGGTCCGACAACGCCTTGGTCCAGCCCTTGTGGCCGTAGCCCAGCGAGGCCACCGCGTGGCCGCCATAGAGATCCAGCACCTTGCGGCCATCGCGCGTGTGCAGCCAGACGCCATCGGCGCCGACCACTTCGATCGGATATTGCGCGAAGACCGGCGCGAGACCGTCGGCCGGTGAGGTGCTCTGTTTGAGTTCTGCGTTCATGTTCGTTTCCGCGATCAGGTCCAACCGGCGGCGGGCGCGGTGAGCCCGGCCGTTTCCGGCAGACCATGCAGGCGATTCATCCATTGGACGGCGCCACCCGCGGCGCCCTTGTTGAGATTGTCGACCACGCTCATCACGGCGACCGTGCGTCCGTTCGATGCGGCCGAGAGGTGCGCGTAGTTGCTCGCGACGATGTCTTTCACGCGCGGCGCGGAGTCGAGCACGCGCACGAACGGCGCATTGCCGTAGAAATCACGCAGCATGCCGACGACGGCGGCGGCGTCCTTCGCCGACTTGAGGCGCGCCTGCACCGTGGCATAAATGCCGCGCGCGAAGGGTCCCGAGTGCGGAACGAACGAGAAGTCCGCGTCGATGCCGGTGGCGGCTTTCGCCAGCGCGGAGATCTCCGGCGTGTGGCGATGGCCCAGCGCGCCGTATGAATACAGGTCGCTGTGCCGGGTGGGATGGTGCGTGCCTTCGACCGGCTTGCGGCCCGAGCCCGTGCTGCCGGTGACGCCGCTCACGAACAGGCCGGGATCCACCCAGCCCGAGGCGAGCAGCGGCACGCTCGCGAGCAGGATCGCGGTCGAGAAACATCCCGGATGCGCGACGTGCGGCGTCGGCGCGGTTTTCAGATGCTCCGGCACGGCGCAGGTGAACTGCGCGAGACGCGCGGGCGCGCCGTGCGGATGCTTGTACACCGCCTCGTACGCGGCGGCCGACGCGTAGCGAAAGTCCGCCGATATATCGACGAAACGCGGCTTCGTGCCCGCGGCTTCCGCGGCTTTCAGCAGCGAGTCGATCAACGCGGCGGCTGCGCCATGCGGCGCGGCGCAGAAGACGGCCGACGTCGCTTCTTTCGCAAGGATGCCCGCGACCTCGGTCTGCGATTTGAACTTCGTGTCGCCGAGCACCGCCGCGAGGTGCGGAAACGATTTGCCAGCGGGCTCGCCCGGCGAGCTGTCGGACATCACGCCCGCGAGCGAGAAATTGGGATGGCCTGAAATGAGGCGCAGCAGCTCACCGGACACATAACCGGTGCCGCCGAGCACGATGGCTGGGATCTTTGGAGTGGTCATTTCGGATTATTCGTTCGCGGCGCGATCGAGCGCGCGCGCCTGCTTGAGGCCAACGGATTCGATGATCGAATCGCCCAGCGCCGCGCCGGCCGCCAGCGCGTTGAACGCCGGGACCTTGAGCTGCTCCTGGATGATCTGCACGCCCACCGCGTTGTCGGTGGACGGTCCAGTCACGGCAATCGGCTCGATGCCGTAGCGCTTGCGCAGGATGTCGACGCCACCATAGGCGGCCACCGGGTCGTTGGCCGACAACACGACGCCGGTCATCGCCTTGCGCAGGTCTTCCTGCTCCAGGATCGCGTCGACGCCGTAGGTGCCCATCAAGCCGTCGCCGAGCTCGAACACGATGACATCGGGCTTCTTGTCCGCGAGCTCGGTGAGCATCGTGCGCGTGATCGCCGGTCCCACCTTGCGCGTCGTCGACACGATGCCGAAGTCCGTGAAGATGAGCGTGTTGCGCGCGCCGGCGTCCTCGAAGGCGAGGATGTCGCGGCGCAGGGAAACACCCGTCGCCTTGAACGCATCGACCGTGAGGCCGCGGTGCCGCATGCGCGCGATGATGGCCGCGGCGGCCGCGGTCTTGCCGGCTTCCATGCAGGTGCCCGCGAGCGCGACGACGGGCACGCCCTGCGTGTTCAGCGGCGCCTCGGGATCGAACTTGCGATAACCCACGCGCGCGGGCACGCCGATGCGTTCGCCGAGGTACGGGAAGTCGAGCACGCCGCCGATGACGCGGCAGTCGAACGGCTTACCCTTGTCCGGGTTCACCGAATCACACACGCCGAGCACGCCGCCGATGTTGAGCATCTGCAGGATGTCGCCGGGTTTCACGCTCTCGGGCACGTGACCCGAATAGCCGAACAGCGCCTTGCGGTGCCCCAACGCACCGGCAACGATATCGCCCTTGCCGACCTTCGCCATGCGGCCGCTGGTGAGCTCGAGCGTGTTGTAGGTGGACTTGTTGGTCAGGATCTCCACGACCACGACCACGCCTTCCTCGGCGGGAATGTTGTCGGTGGCGACCCGCAGTTCGTTGCCCAGGCCGCAGGCCTGCGTAACCGAAGCGATCTTGTCTACGACTACCGTACGCATCACTTGCCTCCAGCACGGGCATGGAACATGCCCGTGAGCGAAACGATCTTCGAAAAGCCCAGCGCATCCTGCGGCGACCATTCGCCATGCGACTCGCCGTAAACGCCCTTGGAGACCGCCATCAGCGAATGCGGCGACTCCACACCTTCGATGAACAAACTACCCGGGCGGAACAACACGTGGACCTTGCCGGTGACGCGCTCCTGCGAGGAGAGGAACAGCGCCTCGATGTCCCGGCACACGGGATCGAGCAGCTGGCCTTCGTGCACCCAGTCGCCATAGGGACCCGCGAGCGATTCCTTGATGCGCTGCTGGCGCGGCGTGAGCACGAGCTTCTCGAGCTCGCGGTGCGCGGTGAGCAGCGTTTCGGCGGCGGGCGCCTCGAACGCGACGCGGCCCTTCGTGCCGATGATGGTATCGCCGAGATGGATGCCGCGGCCGATGCCGTACGGCGCGCCGAGCGCTTCGAGTTGCTCGACGACGTCGACCGCGGACATCGTCTTACCGTCGATGCCCACCGGTCGGCCCTTCTCGAAGTGGATCGTGTGCTTCGCGGGCGGCTTCGGGTTCGTGAACGCGTCCTTCGACAGCACCCAGGCGTGATCCGGGATGCTGCCCTCGGAAGTCAGGGTTTCCTTGCCGCCGATCGTCACGCCCCACAGGCCGCGATTGATCGAATACGCGGCGCCATACGGCGGCAGCGGCAGGTTGCGAGCGTTCAGGTAATCCAGCTCTTCCTGGCGCTTGAACGCCTTGTCCCGCACCGGCGCGATCACTTCGAGCTCCGGCGCCAGCGTGCGCATGGCGACTTCGAAGCGGACCTGGTCGTTGCCCGCGGCCGTGCAGCCGTGCGCGATGGAATTGGTGCCCAACTTCCGTGCCATGAGCGCGATCTGCTGCGCCTGCATGACGCGCTCGGCGCCCACGCACAACGGGTAGAGCTGTCCGCGGCGCACGTTGCCCATGACGAGGAAGCGCAACACCTGCTCGAAATAATCCGCGCGCGCGTCGATCTGGTGATGCGCGATGGCGCCGTACGCCTTCGAACGCTCCGCGAGCGTCTTCGCGCCCGCGGCGTCGATGCCGCCCGTGTCGACGGTGACCGTGATGACCGGACGCCCGTAGTTGTCCTTGAGCCAGGGCACCAGGAACGAGGTGTCGAGGCCGCCGGAGTAGGCGAGGACGATGGGTGTCTTGTTCTGATCGACTTGAGGCATTTTTATTCAGACTCCAAAAGCATTGCGCAGATGCTCGAGCACACGCGCCTGCGCCCGCGCATCGGCGGTCGCGATGAAAATCGTATCGTCGCCGGACACCGTGCCCGCGACCTCGTTCCAGCCCGCCTTGTCGATCGCGGCGGCGACGCTGCCGGCGGAACCGATCGTGGTCTTTACCACGGTGATGGACGGACCGGCGGTGCGCACTTCGAGCACGAACTGCGCGACGGCGCTGAATTTGTCCTGCGTTCGGGCCGAAATCTCGGCGTTGTCGGGCAACACGTAGCCGTCGCTAGCCTTGAGCACGCCGAGCTCGCGCAGGTCCCGGCTCACGGACGATTGCGTGACGGCATGACCTTCACGCTTCAGCAACTTCACGAGCTCATGCTGGCGACGCACCGGCGAATGGCGCAGCAGCCGCACGATGGCGCTGCGGCGCGCCTCGCGGTGATGGTCGGTGAGCATGGTGTCCGCCCCGTGAATAAAGAGCGCGAATGGTGCATAAAAATGCAAGAGGCGTCAACGGAAACGTGCGCCTTCCGGGAGGCTGGTCCGATTGACCCGGATCGGGGTCGTCAGAGCCCGGGAGGCAGTGGATGGGCGGCGCCAGCCCCGACGACGGTCGTCCATTCGCGGACCACCCATTTCGTGACCAGGCCGCCGGTCACATAGGGGTCTTCTCGGGCGAATTGCTCGACGATCGCGACCGAGGGTGCCGAGAAGAACAGGGCTGCTCCGTCCACGGGATTGGCGAATGCGCCGGCCAGCTGCAGCTCGCCGCGCTGCACCGCGGCGCGCGCGTGCGCCAGATGGGCGCCGCGAAACTGGGGCCGCCGCTCCAGAACGTCCGGGACATATGTATAGAAAAGTAGGTAGTGCACCACGTCTCGCCTCGGCGTTCTGGATGGCGCGTGCATGATATTTCAGCGCTATGCTGAGTGGCGTGCGTATTCAACTCGCCTGGATACTTCCGCTGGCCGTGCTCGCATGCCTCGCGCGGAATTCGTACGCGCAGACGCCGGATCCGACCGCCGATGCGGCACGCATCGCGTATCGCTCGCCAGCCAGCGTTCCGGTCCTGCCCGCGGCGCCGCGTCGCTACGAAGCTCCGACCGGCTTCGCCGGATACAAATGGGGACAGCACCGCTCGGACTTCGAAAAATTGCCCGAGATGCCGGAGGTCGTGCTGGCGACCTGGACCCGCGGCAAACCCAGGCCGCTCCAGTCGATGTGCGCAGGCCGATGCACCGTGAACGAGCTCCTGCAACGCGCCACGCTGACGATGCACGACGGCGACGGCTTTCACGTCCTTTCGGAACACCTCTCCGACTCGCAGGGATTTAAGTTTCCCGCCACCGGCGTCGTGCTCCATCCGGTCGTTTACCAGTTCTGCGCGAACTGGCGCGGCATCGCGCGCAAGGTCCCGAAGAAGTTCGATGAACTGAACCGGTTCTGCGGCATGCGCATGCTGTTCGAAACCGAGACTCGCGCCCAATTGCGTGCGCTGCCGGAAGATCACGTCACGAACTTCGATCTCGTGCTCGCGGAGCTGATTTCCCGGTACGGCAAGCCGGCGAATTTCTCGTGGCGCGGTCGCGTGACGGTCGAAGCCATTGGATACACCACCGCGAACGTGCCGCGCGACGAGCGCAAGTTCAGCACGTGGCGCTGGTGTCCGGCTCCGCGCGACGGGCTCATGACGCGTTGCGCCGCGAGCATCGTCCTGTCGATCGATCCGGACCACGGCCGCGGCATCGTGCTGATTTCGACTCCCGCCGTCTGGGAATACGCCTGGTCACGCGAGAACAGCGATGCCGAGCCGGACCCGCTGTACACGCTGCTGCATGCGTTGTCGCTCAAGGACCGCACCGCGTACGCCCGGCGCCAGGCCGAAGCCCGCAGGGCCGCGAACGAAAAGCGCGAGCGTCGTTAGCGCGCGTGACGGAGGGTGAGGTTGTAGCGAAACGGCCCGGTGACCGCATGCGTGCCGGGCTTGATCGGACGCACCGCGTGATACACGAGGCGCGCCGGCCCGCCCCACACCAGCACGTCGCCATCCAGGAGTGCGACGCTGCGCCCCTTGCCGCCGCGGGTGAGTCCGTAGAAGGCGAAACTCGCCGGCAGTCCCAGCGAAATCGAAACAATCGGCTGCGCGAAATTCTGTTCGTCCGCGTCGCGATGCGCGGTCAGACGGGCGCCGGCCGCATAGCGGTTGATGAGGCAGGCGTCCGGGACGAAATCGGGAAAGCCGCACGTCGAAGCGGCTGCGAGCGCCAGGCGCATGAACTCCGCGGGCATCGCCGGCCAATCGCACCCGGTCTGCGGATCGCGCGAACTGTATCGATAGCCGGCGCGATCGCTGACCCAACCCAGCGGTCCGCAGTTGGTCATCGCGACCGACATCGTCTGCCCGCCCGGCGTCACGAGGTGACGGAACGGCGCCGCGCTCGCGATTTCCTCGATGAGTGGCATCAGCGTCGCGCTGTCCGCGAAGCCGCGCAGCCACGTGATGCCTTCGCCGAGGCGGATCGAGTCCGCCGCCGCGGAATCGGCGAATGGCAACTGCAGCGTGTTCATTTCTCGATGGTGAAGACCAGGTCGGCGGCGCGTTCCTTGCCCGCCTCGGTCTTGACGGTCCAGTGATCGTCGAGCGTGTATCTCATCTTGATCGTGTTGATCGATTCTGTCAGCGAGATGCCATAACTCAGGTACAGGCGCGGCGAAAGATACTTTCCGAGCACCAGCGATGTGCCGATCTGTTCGTTCGACATGTCGAAGTCGGACTCGACGCTAATGTCCGGAAGTCCGAGCTTGTTGCCGAGCTCGGCGGCCAGCAGCGCCGCGGCCTGGCCGGCAACCTCCGCGCCCGCCGTCGGCGCGCCACCGGGACGATTCGGGTTCTGGGCCGTTTGCACCGAGCCGCCGGCGAGAATCAGCGACACGATCTGCGACTGCGGAATCGATGGCTCGGAGAAGAACGACAGGCGCGGCTCGCGCAACGAACCACGGACGTTGACCCCGGCCTTCACGTCGGGAAATTCCTTCACCGCGCGGATGTCGACGGCGGGGTCCGCCAGCAGGCCGCCGCTGAAGATCAGCCGGCCGCGCTCGATCTCGAGCTTGCGGGCGAGCGCGGTGTATTGGCCGTCCTTGACCTGCAATTCGCCGGTGGCGCGGGTTGGTTCACCGGGCAACGTGCGTTCGGTCAGGCTGCCGGTGAGATGACCGGTGAGGCCATACGTATCGATCTTCACGTTGTCGCCGAGCGTCATCGTGATCTCGCTCGTCACGCGGAACGGATCGTCGGCGACCGCCTGCGTCTCGCCGACGATCACCTCGTCCGCGGACGGCAGCACCGCGTTGGCGAGATCCGCCGGCTCGATCCGCGCCAGCGGTAGTTTGACCTCGCCCTTCACGAGGATGTCGCGGCCCGAGATGTTGAAATCCAGGTCGGGCGAGGCATCGATGCGCGCCTCGGGCACGTCGACCAGCCGCAGGTTCTCGCCGTCCAGCCGGATCTGCCCGTAGGGCATGCCTTCGCGCCACTCGATCTTTCCCGAGCTCGAGAGTTTTCCCGCCCCGGCGGTCGCGGTGGAGTTGAACTCGAGATTGTTGGAAACGATGCGCGCTTCCATCTCGAGCTGCCGCAGAGCGAGATTGAGCTGGTAGAGGTCGAGCTCCGCGCGGCTGAGCTTGATGACGCCGCTCGCGCTCGGACGCCCGAGTGTTCCCTCGAGTGCGAGGTCGACGTCGAAGTGCCCGCTCACGCGATCGATCTCGGGCACGTACAGCGTGATGAAACCCAACGTGCCGGTCGCCATCTGGATCTGCCCGCGCAAGGGCCAGTCGGACATGTCCGCCGCGCTGCGCTCGGCGCGCACGCGCGCCGCGATGAGTCCTCGCTGCGCCGCATCGAGCCGCAACTCGGCCCTCATGTGATCCGGCTCGCCGTTGAGCGTGAAGAGACCCGAACCGAAGTGGATGATGTCGGTGCGGCCGCTCGCGAGCCGATGCTTGATGGCCGCGTCCACCAGGTCGACGCGCGCCACGCCGATGAAAGGCGCGCCGCCACTGCTGTGCGCGGTCGCGGTGGCGTTGAGAGTGCCCTGGTACTCGACTTTCGGCGTGAGTCCCGCGGTGAGCGTACTGATCGGAAGATTGAGCGCGTCCGCACGCAGGTTCCAGGCCTCGGGACTCCAGTCGCCTTCTGCGCAGAGCCGGGCGACCTTACCGTGCAGGCACAGCGCGCCCAGCTCGAGTGCGTTCGCTTTCGCCAGGACCGGCACGGACGCTTCGAGCTGCAGGTTGAGATTGGCGTCGTCATCGATGAGCAGCCTGTCGATCGAGCCCTTCCACGCCGCCTGTTCGAACCGGCCCGTGCCGCCAAGGTGCGCGGTAGTTTTGCCCGCGAATGCATCGATACGCAGGGAGTGATCCGCCGCGGTCCCCTCCATCAGCAGGTTGAACTGCGAGAGTTCGCGCTGGCCGACCGAGAGGCGCGACACCGCGATGTCGGCGCGCGAGGCGTGATCCGCGCGCCAGTCGACGTCGACGTTCGCGGAGAGTTTGTCGATCTTGAACTCGCCGTGCTCGACGCCCGATCCCTGCGCCGTGAGCTTGATCACCGGCGCTTCAGCAGTGCCGATGATGACTCCGCTCGCATTGAGCTGGCCGCGGGCCCCTTCGGCGAGCAACGCGAGATTGTCGGCGTTCAGGCTGAAGTTCAGATCGAGCGCCTTGCTCGCGCCCATCGTTCCATCGAGCACGAGGCGCGTGCTGCCGGCGCGCAGGCGCAGGTTCTCGAAAGTCCAGTCCTCGCCGTGCTCGAGCAACACACGACCGCCGCCCGACGTCGCGTTGTTGCGCAGCTTGCCTTCGAGGTTAGTAACGGCGATGTCGAGCAGCGCCTCGCCGTTGAAGGGTTTGCCGCGCGCACGAAGCTGGAAATCGAGCGCGCCGTTGAAGCCGGGACGAAGTTCGGACGGATCGAATCCGTTGACCGTTCCTTCGAGCGTCCAGCTTTCCGCGGGCGTCCAGCGGGCCTCGCCCGTGAGTCGCGCGCCGCCGCCGAATGCGCCGAGATCGAGGTCCGCGATCTGCAGGTGATCCTTGTGCAGCGCGCCGCGCATCGCGACGCTCATCGGCGTGAGCCTCGGGACGAAGAGCTCGCCATTCGCGGTGACCTGATAGGGCCAGATACCTTCGAGCGTGTACTTGCCGGTGCGGCTGCCGAAAAGCTGCGGAGTCTCCGCCGTGAAGCGCGCGGCCAGTGGCCACCGCAGCTCGCTCCATTCGCCGCCCAGCACGAGCCTGGGACCCTGGTCGATGGCCTGGATGGTCCCCTGGCCCGTGACGCGGCTGCCCGTCGCGCGATGAATGGCGGAGTAGTGAGTCGCGTTGACGACCTGGTTCTCGTAGTTGCCCTCGAACACCACGTCGAACGGTCCGGCGCCGAGTCCCGGCACCGACAGCGGCCCGCGGGCATGAAATGCGTTCATCTCGCCGCCGATGTCGAGCTTGCCGCTCACGATGCCGAGCGCGCCGCCCGCGCCGAAGGCGCGCAGGTCGAAGTTGTGGACATCCGCGACACCCTTCCAGTGAAACGCCGTCGACAGCTCCAGCAGCTCGCCTTCGAAGTCGGCGCGGAAGGGCGCCTGCAGCTTGCCGGTCAGAGGCAGCTTGTCGAGGTCGCCGTCGAAGCTCGCGTCGGCGCGCCATTCCGGCTGGCCTTCGATGATCATGCGCGTGGTCGCCTCGCCGCTCAGCTGGAGCGGATCGGCGGCGCGCAGCTCGCCGATGGCGCGTGCGTGCAGCACGCCGTAGATGATGTTGCCGTCGAAGACCCGGATGGACTTGTAACCGACGATGCCGGCGCCGGTGACGTCGTTGAATTCAACGCGGCGCCCGTTGGGCGTGACGATGACGAGTAGTTTGGCTTCGGCCTGCTCGGCGCCGATGCTGAGCAGCCGCGGCATGAACCTGGGAGAGGTCGGAGGACGATCCGGCTTCGGCTTGACGTCAATCTGCACGAGATCCGCGTAGGCGCTGCGCACGGAGATGCGCCCGACGAGCAGCGGCCAGAAATTCACGCGCGCCCTGCCGCCCTCGACGCGCACGTGCGTGACCTCGTGATCGACGTCGACGGCGCGCGCGCTGAATCCGCCGGCGATCGTGCCCTGTACGTCCTCGATGCGCAGGGTGACCTTGCCCATCTTCTCGGGCAGGCGGTTCACCGCGAACCTCAGTCCCGCTTCGGTATAGATGATCCACGCGAGCAGCAGGACCAGGCACAGGAATACCGAGCCAAAGGCCAGCGCGGCTATCTTTAGTTTGCGCTTGATCACAACTTGGGTGAGAAGTTGAGATGCAGGCGCGGACCCGGACGGTCGGTCGAGCCCGCCGGGGTAGTCAGGCCCTGGGCGATGTCGATGCCCACCGACACGATCGGCAGTCGCATGCGGACTCCGATGCCGACTGAATACATGAGCGGATCGCCGAATTCATCGAAGGCGTTGCCCACGTCGCCGAACACCGCGATCGATAGATTCTTCCAAGGCAGGTCGCGGATCAGCTCGACCGATCCGGTGACGAGATGTTTGCCGCCGACCTTCTGGTACTCCACCTCGCCGTCCTCGCCGACCACCGGCTCGACGGGGGACAGGTCCTTGAAACCGTAGCCGCGCACGCTGCGATCGCCGCCGGCGAAGAATCTCTGTGACGGCGCGAGATCGCTCGATTGCGAAACCGCGGTCGCGCCCAGCTCGGCGCGCAGCAACACATGCCATTTCGGCGCGATGTCGAAGACCCGTTCGCCCTGCAGCCGCACCTGGATGAAGTCCGAATCCGATCCGAGGTTCTGCGTCGAACCGCGCAATTCGCCATACAGCGCGCGGCTCAACAGAGCCTCGCCCAGGTAGTTGCGGGGTACCAGCGAGAAACTGATGCCGGGAATCAACAACGTCTGGTGATCGCGCTCGCCCGAGGCGATGAATTCGGACCGGGTGTCGAGCAGTTCGACGTACGTGACGCGTTGCCAGTAATTGCCGAACCAGGGTCCGCGCACATGTGTGAAGCTGGGCGTGAAGTTGACCGTCTGATCGTCGATGTCGCCGAGGCGCTCGTGTTCGCCGCTCAATTGCAGCGTGAATTTCTCGATGGCCGGGTCACCGACGGGGATGATGTAGCGCGCGTCGATCGACTGGGAGATGGACGCGGCGCGCACCTCGGTGCGGAAGCGGTGTCCCCGGCGGTTCACGCGCCGGTCTTCCCACGCCGCGGTGCCGCGCACCTGCGTATCGGTGCCGTATCCCACGCCGAACTGGTAGCGGCGCCGCCGGTTCGGTTCGGCGTTGATGGTCACCGGCACGCGCAGGCCGTCCGCGTCGCGCTCGCCCGGCAACACCTCGACGGTCGAGAAATACTGGCTGTCGTCGAGCGCGAACTGCGTGCGCAGCAGTTCCGAGGCATTGAACGGATCGTCTTCCACGTACCTGAGATAGCGGCGCACCAGCGCGTCGTCGATCGCATCCTGCGTGATCGTCGTTTCACCGAACCGGTAGCGTGGGCCGGTTTCGAGCGCAATCTCTATCTCCGCGGAGTAGATCCGCGGGTCGACCCGCATTTCGTTGCGCACCATGCGCGCATCGAGAAAGCCGTAGTTAGTCGCCGCGCGCAGCAGCGAACCCTTGAGGGCATCGTACTTCGCGTGGTCCAGCCGGTCGCCGACCCGGATCGGCAGCTGGCCGGTGATCCCGGTGAAGATTGGATCATCCGCGCCCGGTCCGGTCACGCGTACGTCGACTGCACTGACTTCCACCGGCTTTCCGGGGACGATCGTGATATCGACGCGGAAGTTCTGCTCGTTGCCCCTGCTTTCGTCCTTGACGATGGACGTGACGACCGGTTCGTAGAAACCGAAGGGCCGCATGGCGCTGCGCACTTCGCGCTCGACGCGCTCCTGCAGCCGTTCGATGAAGTCGGGCGACAGGTCGTTGGAGTTCTTGTGTCGCTCGAGCGACAGGTGGGCCAGCACGTTCTGGCGCACCTCGTCCGCAACGCCATGCACCTCGACCTCGATGCCCGCGAGGGCGGGCGAGGCAAGGTGCGCGACGCAGAGGGCGAGGAGCGTGAGCGCCGGCAGGCGCCTGCAAGGTTTGATCTGCAACGTCGGCATGACACCGCTTTGGGCGGGAATAGCGGGAATTCTAATGAGAGTCGGCGGTACGCGCGCGGGTTCCGGCCGGACTCGGTGCGAATTCACCGACCGTCGGATACCGCGTTCAGCGCGTGTTCAGTTATTCCGGACTGCTGACCCTGGGCGTCGAAACTGCGCTCGGCCAGCGTGACGGCGCCGTCGTGACCGATGGCTAGAACCGTCGAGCAGCGCGTACCGTAAACGGGATCGAGCACGAAGGGAGCGGACAGCTTCCGGGCCAGTTCCGGCGAAAGATCCGAATCAGGCAGCATCGCGGAGTCCGCGGGTTCGCGGTCCGCGAGCACGGTGAACAACGACTCGAACAACTCGCGCGGCCGCACCGGGGTCCGTATCAGGTCCGAGAAGCGAGCCTTGACGCGCAAGAGTTTGGGCCACGGGGTATCGAGGAATTCGTTCGACAGCCCATAGATGCCCGGCGAAAGCGGCAACGCGAACTGATCGGCGCGGTTCGACGCGTACCAGAGCGTGGTCTCGTCCGCGAGCAGCAGGTTGAATCCGGCGTATCCCGGCGCATCGGTTTCGAGTTCCCGCAGGTAATCCTGGGCGCTTCCCGGCCGTTCGAGGAACGAGGGGATCAGGCCGCCGCGCGACGGGGCGCTGCGCCGCCGTCGCCCGAATTCGCGGAAGTTGGTGACGCTGCCGAAGCGGGCGCGCGCATCGACGGCGAGCCAGGTTCCGTTCGCCTGCAGGTCGCGGCCCGCAACGATACCGGCCGTGTCGTTCCAGGCGCCCAGCGGCGCGGTCGGCCGGGCATGGAATTCGTCGCGGTTGGCGGCGATCACGAGGCGGTATTCCGGGTGGGCGTGCCACGCGGCGACTAACAAACACATGTTCGCTCAGCCCCCGGCGCGCCTGGCGGGCGAGTGGAACCAGCCATCGATCAGCCGTGCCGAGATCGCGCCCGCCGGCGGCAGTGACGGCCTGCCCGCCGCCAGGTCCGCGCGAGTGAACCAGCGCGCGTCCTCGAGCTCGCCGTCGTGGAGTCTGATGTCGTGGGTGCGTGCCACCGCCCGGAAGCCCAGCATGAGCGAGGAGGGAAACGGCCAGGGCTGGGACGCTTCGTATTCCACGTCTCCCACGAGGATGCCGGTTTCCTCCGCGACTTCCCGCACGACGGCGTCCTCCAGGCTTTCGCCCGGCTCGACGAAACCGGCGATGGTCGAATAACGCCCGGGCGCCCACGATGCCTGCCTGCCGAGCAGCGCGTGCTCGCCGCTGACGTCGGTGACCAGCACGATGATGGCCGGATCGAGCCGCGGGAAAGTTTCGGTGCCGCACTCCGTGCGGCTGCAGCGCAGGACATGGCCCGCGCGCGTGGTGACGTTGGGCGCGCCGCACACGCCACAGTAGCGATGCCGCGACTTCCACAGGCTCAGCGCGCGCGCGTAGGCGAGCAGCGCCGCCGAATCCGGCGCGAGCATCGGCGCCAGCGGCCGCAGCTCCCGCATCTGCGTGCCACCGGGCAGCGCGTCGGCGGCGGATGCATCGCGCACGTCGATCAGCACGCAGCGCGCACCGCGGAACCAGCCTAACAACGTGAGCTGGTCGTCGCCGGCCGCGGCGACCAGCGCATGATCGCCGGCGAGGAATGCGATCTCCGTCGTATCGCCGCTGGTGACCAGCTGCGCCGCGCCGAACTCCAGCACGTAGCGAGTGGTGGGATCCGCGCGCGCGGCGGCGATCCACTCCGGGTCGTCGCGCAACTCGGCGCGACGATCGAGGAAGGAGCCACCGAACAGCGTGGGACGAACGCTCACGCGCGCAAATCTACCGCAGGCGGCGGCGTCCGTCCCGCCCGCGGGCGTCAGCGGGCTCCGTCGGTCGTGGCGCATTCCTGACAGACCGGCGTACGCAGCGCGATGCGGTCGGTCACGAGCACGCCGGTGCAGTCGCGGCAGTGGGCGACGCGCAACTCTTCGCCCGCGAGCAGCGCGCCGAGCAGGAACACCGCATGTTCGAAGGAAATCTGCGGCTCACCCACGAGCGCGCGGTATGTCTCGAACGCCTCGCACAGCAGCGCGCCGCGGGCCACGTTCGGTGCGGTCTGGGCACACCTGGCGGGCGGCTGGTTCTCCAGGCGGATCGTCTGTGGCGTGATCAGGCCGAACAGCCCGCTCACGCTCGCGAATACCGCGGCTTCCCGCCGCATCCTCAAGGTGCGCGTGAAGTACGCGGCCTGGCGCGGGGACTTGCCGCGGTGGCGCGCCACCCCCGTGCCATCGCTCTCATGAAGATAGGTGCGGTACAGCTTGCGAATCCGGTCGTCGGTGAGCCCGGTCCACGCACGAATTGTGTGTGTCCGTGCTTCGAGATGGATGAAGCGGAGCGCAAGATCCAGCCGGAGCCGGTCACGGCTATATCGGTCATCGGAGATTCGCATTGTTTCCCTGCCCGCGAGTGATTATTGGCCTAACTCAATTTGGGAAAAATGTCCCAAATTTGCAAATGACTTTCAAGCACCGGCCATGCAAGATATCGCGCGCAAACAGGGAGGAATGCCATGCAGAACTGGTTAGGGCAGCGGTCGCGCGAGGAAGCGCGGCACTGGCTGCCTTCGCAGGGAGTCGATCCCGCGCCGCTCACCGAGCTGAACGCGGAATGCCTCGGGCTACTCGCGGCCCGCGCAGCCGAGGCGGCTCCCGGCGCGCCGATACCTCCCCTCTTGTCGGTATTGCGCCGGCCGTGGGAGTCGCTGACCGCGCAAGCGGTGCGCCGGCTTGCCGGCGCGCCGTTCTGCCTGTTCGATCCCGGGATCGCGTCCGCTTCGCGTTGGCTCGAGCTGCGCGGTCGCGCCGTTCACGACATGACGCAGCGCATCGAGCCCGTGTACTTCGACGCCGCCGCCGCAAGCTCCATAACGCGTCGCGCGCTCGTGTATGGCTGGCATCTGTCGCGCAGCCGCCCCCGCGCCGCGTGCCTCGTGTTCGGTTGCAACATCGCGGCGGTCGAAGCGCTCGCCGCGTGTTCACTCACCGTTCTCGATGTGGCGGCCGACCGCAATGCCTCGCAATTGCGTCCGCGTTGGCCTAACCAGACGACGTTCTGGCGCGAGCTCCTGGCGGCCGCCGCGGACGCCGACGACCGGCGCCTGCACGAGCTGCTGCTCGGCGGAATCCAGAAGCTGGCGGCGGATTCATTTACTGCCCAGGGTTCCTAGCAGGCGCGTTGTCAAATGCGCGCGATGCATGGGGCCTCCCGGCGCGCGCGCAATCTATGTAAGCGCTTCATTGCAACGAGAATTCCGGAGCCGTCTGACAGCGAAGCACTCGCGCTCGCGCTACTTCGGGGGCGACAGCGGGGCGCAACCGGCCGATAATGGCGGCAGGCTCGTTCTCGGCGGCAGCGCGGGTGCGCGGATTCCTCGCGCGCGGCGCGGGCGCCTGTCCGCCCGTCGTCTAACTACTGTCGGCGGCGCAGACCGCCGTGAAGTCGTTTTTCCTCGGAGTGAAGGAGTCAGTTCACAAATGCTTGCAGCTGTCCGCGCGGTGCCTTTCCTGGTCCTTTGCATCGTTCCCGTGGCGGGTCATGCCCAGACGGGTCCCAGTGATCCGCAGGTCATCGCCAGCGCATCCACCGCCAAAATCACGGTTGGCTCCAGGAAGCTCGCGGGCCAGGCCGTCGCGACCGTGCGGGTCGGTGTCGACGGCCGCGTAAAGGAAGTGCTCGTCACCGAGAACACCGCCGAACCGGCATTCGAGCCGCAGCTCGTCAAGGTCCTGCAGAGCGCGCGGTTCCGCCCCGCCATCGATGAGGGCGGAAAGCTGGTCGAGGCGAATACGGAGATGAAAGTGGAGCTGCGTCAGTCGACGGGATCCGAGCCGAAGCCGGTTGCCGCCAAGCCCGATCCGCAGCTCAACGACAAGGAGAAGGAGCGCATCATGCGGATGCGCTGCGTCGACTTCATCTGGGAGTGGGACCTGCTCCGCGCCGAGGCGAATGCCGTCGCCACCGAGTTCATGCCGCGCATCGCGACCACGGCGTACGTGAACCTGCGCCAGGCCGAGGGTGCGTACGTCGACTCAAAAGCCTGGAAATCCTCGCCGAAGGCGCTGCGCGAAAGCGCGGACCGTTGCCGCGATAATCCACAAGCGCTGTTTTTCCAGGATACTTTCAAACCCATCATGGACGAAGCCGTCGCCGACTGAGGCGGGCACGCCGCCTGGCGGCGATTTACGATCCCTTCCCCATATGCACGCACTGTCGATTCGCGGACTCACCAAGACCTACAAGAACGGGGTTCAGGCGCTCAAGGGCGTCGATCTCGACGTCGATCGCGGGGACTTCTTCGCGCTGCTCGGACCGAATGGCGCCGGCAAGACCACGCTGATCGGCATCCTCACTTCGCTCGTGAACAAGACGGCGGGAACGGTCAGCGTTTTCGGCCACGATCTCGACCGCGAGCTCGAGGCGGCCAAGGCCTGCATCGGCATCGTTCCGCAGGAAATCAACTTCAACCAGTTCGAGACGCCGCAGACCATCCTGGTCAACCAGGCCGGCTTCTATGGCATCGAGCGCGCACTCGCGCGCGAGCGCGCGGACAAATATCTCGGACTCCTGCAGCTCTCCGACAAGCGCAACAAGATCGCGCGCGGACTCTCGGGTGGCATGAAGCGCCGGCTCATGATCGCGCGCGCGCTGATCCACGAGCCGCGTCTGCTGATCCTCGACGAGCCGACCGCGGGCGTCGACATCGAGATCCGGCGTTCGATGTGGGATTTCCTGCGCGAGATCAACGCGCGCGGCACCACCATCATCCTGACGACTCACTACCTGGAAGAAGCCGAGGCGCTGTGTCGCACCATCGCCATCATCAATGGCGGGCTGATCGCCGAGCGCGACCGCATGTCGAGCCTGCTGCGCAAGCTGCAGGCGGAGACCTTCGTGCTGAACCTGCGCGAAGCGATCTCGCACGTGCCGCAGATTCCGGGCTACGAGTTCGATCTCATCGATGACCACACGCTCGAAGTCGAAGTCTCCAAGGAGCAGAGCCTGAACGAGGTATTCGCGCAGCTGAGCGCGCAGGGCATCGGCGTTCTGTCGATGCGGAACAAGGTGAATCGACTCGAGGAGCTGTTCATGAAGCTGGTCGAGTCGAAGTCCGAGCACAAGGGCGCGTCGCGCACCGCGGCGGGAGCGGGCGCGCCATGAACGACGCCTCCGAGACCGCCGCACGCGCGCCCGATTCGCCCAAGGCGTTGGGCCAGGCGCGGATGACCGGCCTCAAGACCATCATCATCCGCGAGTACAGCCGCATCGTCCGCATCTGGGCGCAGACCATCGTGCCCTCGGCCGTCACATCGGCGCTGTATTTCGTCATCTTCGGTAGTTTGATCGGCAAGCGCGTCGGACTCATGGATGGCGTCCCGTACATGCAGTTCATCGCGCCGGGCCTGATCATGATGGCGGTCATCACGAACTCGTACGGCAACGTCGTATCGTCGTTCTTCGGCGCCAAGTTCGGCAAACACGTCGAGGAAATGCTGGTCGCGCCACTGCCCAACTGGATCATCGTGCTGGGTTACGTCGGCGGGGGCGTCGTACGCGGGCTGCTGGTCGGAGCCGCGGTCACGATCGTGTCGCTGATCTTCACGCGACTCGAGGTGCACCACGCCTTCGTGATCTTCGGCGCGGTCGTGCTGACCTCGACCGTCTTCTCGCTGGGCGGATTCATCAACGCGCTGTTCGCGAAGAACTTCGACCAGGTCAACTGGATCCCGACCTTCATCCTCACGCCGCTGACGTACTTCGGCGGCGTGTTCTATTCGATCACGTTATTGCCGGACTGGGCGCAGCGCATCTCGCACGCGAACCCGATCCTGCACATGGTGAACGCGTTCCGTTACGGCTTCCTCGGGACCAGCGACGTCAACGTGGCCGTGGCCTTCGCCATCATGCTGCTGTCCGCCGTGGTGTTGTTCGCTGTCGCGGTGTGGTTCATGAACCGCGGGACGGGCATGCGCGAATAGATGGCCGGGGCAGCAAGCCCCGTCCTGTTACTCGCTGGCCGCCTCCGCGGCGTCGATCGCGCGCTTGTTTGCCTCCTGGGCCGCGGCGATGTCCTTCTGGATCTTCTCCTCCAGCTCTTTGCCCTGCTTCGCCTGTTCCGCGGCGGAGGCGGCCTGCGCGCCCGCTACCGCGCCGGTCTCCGCGAGGCCGCAGCCGGTGAGTATGGCGGCGAGTGTGGCCAGCGCGAGATGACTAACAAGTGTGGACGGCTTCATTCGATACCTCCGTTTGCTCGTGCATACATACGCCGCTTCCCCGCAGAAAACCGAGCACCACATCCCAGTGCCGCGGGCAGTCGTTGTGCCCGCAGGTATCCAGGTGCAGCGTGGCGTGGCGCGACAGTGCCTTCAGCGCCTGCGCGTGGGCGCTGGGGAAGATGAGGTCTTGCGTGCCATGCAGCAGCAGCACCGGCCCGGGGTACTCGCGCAGCACCTTGCGGGTGTCGAAGTGATTCAGGAGCAGGAAACGCGGCACGCCGTATTCCATCACGACATCTTCGAGGCTTTCGAACGTGCTCTCGAGCACGAGCGCCGCGAGCGGGCGGCGCGCCGCGAGTTGGGCGATGGCGCCACCTCCAAGAGAGCGTCCGTGTCCGTAGATGCGGCGCGCGTCGATCCGCGGGTCCGCGGCCGCCCAATCGTAGGCCGCGAGCAGGGCGGCGGTGAGGCTCTGTTCCGAAGGAGAGCCGGCCGAGCGTCCATAGCCGGGATACTCGACCTGCAGCACCGCGATCCCGGCATCGCGTAACGGCCCGAATTCCCCGGCGCGCATGTCGATAAGCTCGCCGTTGCCGTGCGCGTAGATGACCAGCGCCGTCGGCGCGGAGCCGCGGCCCGGCAGGAACCACGCTTCGACGCGGTCGCCCTGCGCATCGAGCCACACTTCCTCGCCGCCGGCCGCGGCGCGTGCGGCCTGGTTCCAGGCGGCATCGGGAGGACGGGGGAACGTCACGTAGCGCTGTACCGCCCACGTGGCAACCAGGCCACCCGCGATGAACAGCACGCACACGACGAGCGCGAGATAGCCGCCGCGGCCGAGCAAAAAAGCAGGGCCCGGTCCGCGGGGCGGAACGGGCCCTGGCTCGATCATCTAACTATTACTTCTGTTTCCAGGCGCCGCCGGCGTCCTGGTAGTACCAACCCGGCTTGGCGCCGGTTTCGACCCAGCGGCGGGCGAAGCTCTTGCGGATGTCGGCTTCCCACTCGGGCTTGTTGTTGGCCTTGGCGATCTCCGAGTACAGCTGGGCGCGGTCTGCATTGTCCTCGGCGACGAGGCGTTTCACCGTGGCGCGATCCGGCAGGGCGACGGCGTTGATGTCACGCACGGCGATGTCGCCGGTGTTCGTGAGACCGATCGCCCCGCTCGCGAAGAACTTCTCCATCTCGCCGAAGCGCTGCTTCATCGATGCCGTGATGCGGCTGATCGCCGGTGAGCTCACATCGAGCGCCTCGGCGCCCTGCGCATGCGCGGCCGGAACCAGCGCTTCGAGCATGTTGCCGAAGGCGACGAGGATCGCATTGGGCTCATCCGCGGGCGCGAAGTGCGACTGGGGCGGCGTGCCGCTCTTGCCGGAGCCGGTGATCTCGTTGATCACCTGGTCCGCGGCCCGATCGGCGGCGGCGGCCGGGAAATACACGTTGATCGTCACGCACGCGGCGAGCAGCAGACTCGCCAGTACAACCTTGAGCGTCACTACGCTTCGCATTGAAAGACTCCTTGTTCCAGGCGCAAGCCTGACGCTGACATGATCGGGGCCATCCCATGAATGCCCCCTGAACACGCCATACGTCAAATATGCGCGCGATTATTGGCCCGAACGCGGATGGAGTCCATCCGCGTCATTGCACGGTCGCTTCTTCCATGTTGGCCGTCTGGATCGACATCAGCAGCTGGCTCCACCGCACGCGCCCGGCATTGCCGATGATGTCGATGCGCGGAATGCCCGACCCCTTCACGATGAAATATCCGCCATTCGGCGCCGGCGCGACGCCCGACATCTCGCACACGTCACCGCGCAGACGGCAGGTGATCCCTAGCTTCTCGTAACTGTATTCGTCGAAGAACCGCAGCACGCCCGATTGCAGCGCCTGCATCACGCCGCCGCCGCCGCCGCCCACGTTCGACAGGCTGCTCACGGCCTTCGCGCTGATGCGTCGCCGCGAGCGATCGCCCTCCGGCGTCGCGAGGCGCGCATCGAAACGCGTGGGCGACCAGCCGAACAGCTCGAGCCCGAGTACGTCGACTTCGAGTTTGCCGGTGATGCTGCCGACCTCGAACGTGCGAGTGACGAGGTCGAGATCCAGGTCCCGTGCGCGCATGTCGGCGAAGAACTCCGGGAATTTCCCGAGCGGATTCCGGACGCTGATGTTGCTGCCCACGAGGGTGCCGCCGAATATCCTCGATTCCAGGTTGCCATCGAAGGTCAGCATGTTGTCCTTGAGGCGCACGCCCGGAATGCTGGCGGCAACCGTCCCGGAAAACTCCGGCCAGCCGAATGCCTTCGCGAGCAGCGGCATGCTGATCGGCTCGATGGCGCCCGAGAACGACACCTCCATGTTGTCGCCACCGAGGTTCGCCATGGCGAAATTTTCGATCGCGAGCGCGCCGTCGAAGATGGGCAGCCGGGTCGGACGCGCGACGGCGAAGTTCAGCCCGTACGCAACGAACTCGACGTCCGCCGCACCGCCCGAGAGTCCGTAGGCTCCACCGGCTTTCCAGGCGAGCCGCGACAGCTGCGCCGCACCGACGCCAACCGGCGACCAGTGAACATCGCCTTCGACGTTTTCCATGTGAAGCCGGCCGCGCTTGTCGCGCAGGTCGAGTCCCTGCGGAATCAGGTGCAGGCGGGTGATGCCGTTGTCGACCACCGCCAGATTGCCGCTCACCGTGCCACTCATGGTCATGTCGCCGAGCACACTCGCGGCGAGCGAGATTTGCATGTAGCTGGTGTACGCCGCGGGGAATTCGAGTTTCGCGAGTTGAAACTCGCCTGTCAGGGAAGGGGTCTCGGCCGCGAGGTTCACGGTGCCCGAGCCGGTGACGTCGATGAGGGATTTCTGCCGGAGCCGCAGTGCATCGATCGCCAGGGTCTGCCCGCGAAGCGCGCCACGGGTTTCCAGCTCGAGCGGGTTCGCGCCGAGATCCAGCAACACGGGACCGAACAACGCCTGACCCTGTGCGCCGGCGACCTGAAGCTCGAGCGCCGTGGAATCTTCCGCGAGTCGTGCCCGCAATCGCGCCGTCGCGGCCAGCTGCTCCGCCACGATGGTGCTTGCCTCGTTGGTGAGGTTCACGTCGTCGAGCTTGAGCGAGATCTCGGTGTCGGTTCCCGCGCCGCGATCGGCCGCCGACGCGTTGATGGTCGCGTGGCCGTCGATCGTGAAATCCGCCGGCAACGCGAACCAGGGCTCGGCGAACTTGCGCAGCGCGGCGATGGGCGTCTTGTCCGTTCGCGCCGCGACTTGCCAGCCTTTTTCGTCCATCCGCGCGTCGAAACTCGCGACGGTACCCGCGATCCGCAAATCGCTGCCCGTCGCCGTGGTGACGCCGGTGGCGCTGTTCAATTCGGCCGCGAGATTCATGTCGATGCTGCCGGTCGGCCCGCCGCGCGCGCTGAAACGTCCGCGCTCGCAGCCGAACCGCGGCTCGGCGACTACGGGTTCGTCGCAGGAATACTCGAGGTCCGTGAATTTCCCTGCGGGCTCGGGCAACTGCCCGGCGCGCGCCCGCACCGTCATCCGGGTTTTTTTATCGGACAGGACGTCGAGGCGCGCACTGACGTCGTTCGCCGGAATCCCCGCGATGGTGAGCTCGCGCACTTCGAGCACGATGGCGTCGAGCGCGTGCGCCATGGGCGACATGGTGGCAAGGGAGGCAACCAGCAGCGCGACCCCACGCAGGTGTGGTGGTCGGTGGTTAGGGTGCCGCATGAGGTTCCGCAACATCGAACGACATTCTAGCGCCGGACGCCGGCTCGCGATCGTCCTGTTGATGGCGCTGACCGTGCTGACCGCGACCGCCTGCGGCACGCAGTTCGCGTACAACCGTATCGACTGGTTCATGCACCGGTATATCTCGAGCCAGGTATCCCTCGATGCGGCGCAGTCGCGGGAGTTGCGCGCCTATCTCGACGAATTCCTCGAGTGGCATCGCCATCACGAGCTGCCCCGTTACGCGTCGTTCCTCGAGCGCGTCGCCGATGCGACCGAGCAGCCGTTGAGCCGCGACCAGCTCGAGATCGGCCGCCGGGAAGTCGAGGGATTCATGCACGCGTCAGTGAGCCAGGGCGCGCCCGACGCGGCGCGATGGCTGCGCTCGCTGCGTCCCGGGCAGCTGGGAGAGATGTTCGCGAACTTCGCCGAGAAGGGCCGCAAGTCCCGCGCGGAGGCCTGCGAGCGCGACCCCGGGGAGCGGCGCGCGGACGGCGCGGAGCGGTTCGTGGACAACGTCGAACGCTGGACGGGCCGCCTGCGCGGCGCGCAGCGCGACATGATCGCCGCGCGGCTCGCGCAATTTCCGCTCGATGACTGCGCCGATGCGAGCTTCGCCGCCGACGAGCGCCACACGTTCCGCGACGTCGTCGACGAGTACCGTTCACGTCCGGACTTCGCGCAGCGGATCACGGTCTTCGTGATGCAGCCCGAGACTCGTGGCGACGCCGAATACCGCCGCGGTTTCGAAGCCAATCGCGAGCGACTCCTGTCGCTGCTCGTCGAAATCAACCATTCGCTGAGCGACGAGCAGCGCGCCCGCTCGGTGAAGCGTTTGCGGGCTTTCGCCGCCGAGCTGCGCGCGATCGCGTTCGAGCCAGCGTCCTGACCGCTACCCGGTTGGCGATGTGATTTCCGATAGAGGCGGACGCCCGGATTTACTCGGACGGGGTCCCCTTCGGACCCCGTCACGAGTGGAGCGCAGCTTCCGAGGAAACGCGAAGTTTCCGTGGACTTGTTCGCTCCTGACGACGGGCGATCCTCACCGCATCGCCTTGGGGTGGTTCGCACCAAGGCCCCTTCGCCTGCCCGACGCACTTACCAACGTCACTTATCGCAGGCCACATCCACGATTCGAGTATGCGACTGCGCATCGCGAACGTTGCACGCGCTCGCGCGGGAACATGCGGCTTCCGTGCGCTGGATCACATGTGTTTGTGGAAAGGGATTCGTCGTGACGTCCTGACGCGCGCGCACAATTTCAGTGCCGGAAATCTTTACGCTTTGTTTGCGACGAAATTTGGACTGCACAACTCGACGGCGTTGCGGCTAGACTCGCGACAATCCTGATGACGTCGGAGAGGGGAGAGCAGATGTCTTCCAAGCGGGCCCTTGTCGTTGACGATTCGAAATCCGCGCGCGCGTTCCTGTCGCGCATTCTCGAGCGTCACGAAATCACGGTCGACGCCGCGGAATCCGCCGAGGCCGCGATCGACTACCTGACCCGCAACCGTCCCGACGTGATCTTCATGGATCACATGATGCCGGGCATGGACGGCTTCCAGGCCGTGCAGTCCATCAAGAACAATCCGCGCACGTCGGCCATTCCCATCCTCATGTACACCTCGCAGGAAGGGGATCTGTACGCGGGCCAGGCGCGCGCGCTCGGCGCGGAAGGCGTGCTGCCCAAGCAGATCAAGCAAGCCGACGTCACCAAGTTGCTGTTCCAGCTGCGCCTGGTTTCGGACCGCCGCAACACGGTGGATCAAACGACGTTCACGCGCATGACGTCCGCGCCGGAGCTCGCACCGGCGAACGAGTCCGCCATCGTGCTGCCCGCACCGGAAGCCGTGCCGGCCAACGAGTCCGCGCCGCAGTCGCCGCCCATCGCGGACATGCTGCCCAAGCTCTCGCTCGAGATCCGCGCCGCCCTGGACCAGACGCTGCAGAAGGCGCTCCAGAGCGAGATCGGCGCGCTGCGCAGCTTCATCGGCGCGACGCTCGATTCGCACGCCGAACGCCTGCAGGCGGACGTCGCGGCGCTGGCGCCCGCGCCGGCCGCGCCCAGCCTCGACCTGCCCACGTTGATCCCGGAAAGCCGTTCCTGGTCCAGGATTTTCGGCTGGTCCTTCGCGTTCCTTGCCACCTGCGGCGCCGCGGCCATGTCGTGGCTGTGGTGGAGCCAGGGAGCCGAGATCGCCGCCCTGCGCACGGATCTCAACGCGGCGTATGCCGAAGTCGAAACGCTGCGCGCGCGGCCCGAGGTAGTTAGCGCGCCCGCCGTGCCCGAAGATATTGCGCCCGCGATCGAAGGAACGCCGGCCGAGGCATCCGCCCAGGCATCCGCCGAAGGAGGCGCCGTGGATGCGGCCCTGGCGCCTGTGATTCCGGCTGCGGAAGTCGCACCCGGTGCTCACGTCGGGCCCACCCCGACGGCCGCGGCAAGCGGGGCGTCGGTGCCCGCCGTCGGCGTGTCGCCACCCGCGGCGGCCCCGACTGTCGCGCCCGCCCACCACGTTGCGCCCGAGTCCGCGTCCCCGCAGACTTCGCAGGCGCAGTGACAGGCTTACCACCCGATATACCTTTCAAACCCCGCCGCTGGCTGAGCGGCCGACATCTGCAGTCGATCCTGCCCAGCATGCCGATGCACCGGGCGCGCGTGGAGCAGCGTGCGTTGCCACTGCGCGCGGCCAGCGAGGAGCGACTCCTCTCGTGCGGCGACAGCGTGACGCTGCAGGCCTTCCACTCCAGCCCGGCGCGCCGCGGCCGGGCGCCGGGCAAGAAACTCGCGATCGTGCTGCACGGCTGGGAAGGCAGCGCGGATTCCCAATACGTCCTGTCGCTCGGGCAAAGCCTGTTTTCCGCCGGCCTCGAAGTCGTGCGGCTCAACCTGCGCGATCACGGCGCCACGCATCACCTGAATCGCGAGCTGTTCCACTCCTGCCGCCTCCCCGAGGTTGTGGGCGCGGTGCAGGCGCTGGCGCGGCAGTTTCCCGGCCTGCCGATGGTGCTCGCCGGTTTCTCGCTCGGCGGGAATTTCATGCTGCGCGTCGCGGCGCACCGCGAGGCGCGCGACCTGCCCATCGAACGGGTCTTCGCCATTTCGCCGGTGCTCGATCCGGCGCGGACGATGGTGACGCTCGAGCGTGGTTTCCCCGTGTACCACTCGTACTTCGTGCGCAAATGGTGTCGTTCGCTCGCGAAGAAGCAGGTCGCGTGGCCCGACCATTACGATTTCGACGAGCTCCTGCGGCTGCGGAGCCTGCGCGAGATGACGCGCGAGCTCGTGCTGGCGCACACCGAGTATCCCTCGATGGACGACTACCTCTCCGGCTACGCGATCACGGGCAATCGTCTGACGACACTCGCGGCGCCGGCCACGGTGATCACCTCGCTGGACGATCCGATCATCGAATCCGCGGACCTCGCCGGCCTCGCCCGCTCGCCGCGCCTCGACATCGTCACGACATCGCATGGCGGGCACTGTGGTTTCATCGAAGCCCTGGGCGGCGAAAACTGGATCGACCGGCGGATCCTCGGTTGGCTGTCGCGGAACCCGGACAGGTAGGCAGCCCTTCCCGGGTATGCTGAGCTAACAACCTTGCACGGATCCGGGCCGCGCGGAGATCTCTCGATGTCACGTTTGCTGGTCGTATTCATCGCGCAGGCCGCGGCGCTGGCACTCATCGGCTGCAGCGGTGGCGGCGCGGACAGCGCGCCCAACCCGCCGCCGCCGGTCACGGACACCACCGCGCCCACGGTGCCGGCC
>JAEWLQ010000093.1 GCA_023457495.1 Pseudomonadota bacterium | reverse complement strand
TGGGGGGGGGGGGCCCCGCCCGCCGACTAGCTACCCGACTCGCCGAAAGGCAAGGTCCCACACTCCATGACCGAGACGCGCGCCGCGCTTCTCGAAGCGCGTCGGCGCGCGCTCTTCCGGGCGCGGCATCCAGTCGCCGGTGGGCGAGAGGTTCGTGAACAGCTCGCCGGCTGCGTTGAGCACGTCCAGCATCTGCAACGCGTAGTGCTCCCAGTCGGTCGCGAGCCGGAATACGCCGCCCGGCTTCAGGCGCGCGGCGATCAGCTCGACGAACGGCGGCTGGATCAGGCGGCGCTTGTGGTGACGCTTCTTGTGCCACGGGTCCGGGAACAGCACGAGGACTTCGTCCAGCGCGGCGGGCGGGATCTGGTCGCGCAGGACTTCCACCGCGTCGTGGGCGCTCGCGCGCAGGTTGGTGAGGTTGTCGCGCTGCGCGAGCATGAAGAGGTGTCCGACGCCCGGCCGATGAACCTCGACGCCGAGATAATCGCGCTCCGGATGTGCGGCCGCGAGCGCCGCCAGGTGCTCGCCATTGCCGAAGCCGATCTCGAGCGTTCGCGGCGCGCGTCGTCCGAAGAGGGCGTCGAGGTCGAGCGGCGCCGGCGAATACTCCAGGCCGTATCGAGGCCAGAGATCCTCCAGCGCGCGCGACTGGCCCGCGGTCATGCGACCGGCGCGCACCACGAAGCTGCGAATGGCGCGGTGACGCGGGTCGTTCATCGCCCGCCCTCCAGTTGCGCGTAGAGCGCGGCGAAACGCCGGGAGGCCTGCTCGAGCGCTGCCTGCCAATGGACGGCGGAGTCCGCGTCCGCGCCATCCGTGACGTACTTCGCGCAGGCGAAGCGCACGTTCTCGGCAACGCAGACGCGTGCCAGCGCGAAGGCCTCCATGTCGACGACGTCGCCGTCGATGTCGTGCTCGTGCGTCGCGAACGAGTCCGCGGTCGAGCAGCTCGCGTGCGGCAGATCGGCGAACACGGGCGGAAACTGGATGACCGCGTGCTTCTCTTCGAACGGCGTGACCCCGCGCGCAAAGCCAAGCCCACTCACGTCCATGTCACGCTGTGTGAAACGGTCGCAGGCGACGAGCGTGTGCGGCGCGATCGAACGGCTGCCCGCCGTGCCGAGATTGACCACCAGCGGCAGCGGCTCGCCGGTGCAGCGGATCTCCGCCAGGCGCCGCGCGAGCGTGGACGCGGCGTTGACCTTGCCGACGCCGGTATAGAGGACATTCGCCTGGGCCTGCTCGAGGAGGCCGCGCGATTCCTGCGGGAGTGCCATGACGATCAATGACTTCGAGTGCTGCATGTTGTCCGGTTGAGATGGCGGATGGCGCTCGGCTATCCTGCGGATTCCGGGCGCGGGTGTAGTTCAATGGTAGAACTGTAGCTTCCCAAGCTACTAACGTGGGTTCGATTCCCATCACCCGCTCCATTACATCATTTGGCCGATCCCGCCTGGAACGATGCTCACGCTGCTGAAGCTCAAGCTCGCCGAGACCCTGCGGGCCGTCGCGCCGTTGATCCTGGTCGTCTGCGTTCTGCAATTCACCGTCGTGGGCGCATCGACCGCGGAGTTCGCCAGGTTCCTCGGCGGCGCGGTGCTCGTCACGGTGGGATTGCTGTTGCTGCTGACGGGAATCGATTTCGGGATCCTGCCGATGGGGCGTTTCATCGGCGCCAGGCTCGCGGACCGGAGTTCGTTGTGGTGGCTGCTGGCGGTCGCCTTCGCGCTCGGGTTCGCCACCACGGCGGCGGAGCCGGACGTGCTAGTGCTCGCGTCACAGGTCGATGCGGCTTCGCAGGGCTCGCTGCCCGGTCAACCCATGGTGTACGTGATCGCGGTGGCCGTCGGACTGTTCGTCGTCATCGGCTTCCTGCGTCTCGTCCTCGGCTTTTCCATGCGCTGGCAGCTGACCGCGATGTACGCGTCGATGCTCGCGCTCACGTTCCTCGCCCACGGCACGCTCGTTCCGCTCGCCTATGACGCCGGCAGCGTGACCACCGGCGCGCTCACCGGGCCCGTGGTGCTGGCGGTCGCGCTCGGTGTGAGCTCGGTGATCGCGGGCCGCTCCGCCGTCGACGACGCCTTCGGATTGTTAGGCGTCGCATCGATCGGTCCCATCATCGTCATTCTGGCGATCGCCTGGTTCACGCGATGAACGACGCGCCGTTCCTGGTCGAGCTGGTTCGCGTCGCGCGGGGTGTCGCGCTCGCGGTGCTGCCGCTCGCGGCGCTGTTCACGGTATTCCAGCTGCTGTTCCTGCGCCTGCCGCGTCCCGAGATCGCCCGCATCGTGACCGGCACGCTGATGGCATCGGTCGGCTTGTTCCTGTTCCTGCTCGGCGCGGGCGTCGCGTTCATGCCGTTCGGCCGCCTGATCGGTGAGACGTTCGGGGCGATGTCGCAGACCTGGCTGCTGCTGGTGTTCGCCGCCGTCCTGGGTTTCGTCACGACGTGGGGCGAACCTGCGGTGCGCATCCTCGCCGACCAGGTCGAGCAGGCCTCGTCGGGCTCCATTCGCCAGGGCGTGGTGCTGGTCGCGGTGTGTATCGGCGTCGCCGCCGCGGTCGCCATCGGCGTGCTGCGGATCGTGCTCGACGTGCCGCTCGTATGGATCCTCGCGCCGGGCTATGTGGTGGCGATCGGGCTCATCTGGCTCAGCGACCGCGCGTTCGTCGCGATCGCCGTCGACTCGGGCGGTGTCGCCACCGGTCCGCTGGCCAACACCTTTCTGCTGGCGCTCGCGTTCGGCATTGCCGCCGCGGTGCCGAACCGGGATCCTCTCGTGCACGGGCTCGGTCTCGTCGCGCTCATCGCGCTCGCGCCTATCATCTCGGTGATGCTGCTGGGTCTCATCGTCCGTCTGAAGAGCGCTCGCGCAGAGGTCAACTCATGAACAACAACGCTTCGCTCATCGTCACGATCGTTCGCAAAGGGTGGGGCAGCAGCGTGCTGCAAGCCTCGGTGAAAGCCGGCGCGCGCGGCGGCACGGTGCTCTTCGGCCGCGGGGCGGGCATCCACGAGCAGGACACGATCTTCGGGATGTCGATCGAGCCGGAGAAGGAGATCGTGCTCACTATCGTCGCCACGGATCAGGTCGACGCGATCCTCGCCGAGATCGTCCGTGAGGCTGAACTGGAGTCCGCCGGACGGGGCATGGCGTTCGTGTTGCCCGTGGAGAAGATAGTCGGCGTGGCCGACTCGATGCTGCAGGGACTTCAGGAGCGCTGAGTGTCTCGATGTCGGGAAAGCGCGTCGGCCTTTCCTGTCACGACTTCCCCAGCGCCCCGCGCACGGCCTTGAAGAAACACTCGTGTTGCGTGGTGTCGTTCCTGCCGAACATGTAATCCAGATCCTTCATCCGGTCGTATTCATTCCATGAAATCGGACGCTGGCGTTTGTCGTAGTCGAGCGTGAACCGGTAATCCACGTTCGGATCGTAGTCGCAGGGCTTGAGGTGACCCGTGGACATCAGGTACACGGCGGTCTCGAACGAAGGCAGGGGCCCGTTCTTCTCGTCGCTGCAGTAACCCCACATGACATCGCGCCAGAACAGGACGTCCTCCTGCATGCCGGCGGCGCGCGCCGCATTGACGATCTCCTGGATGAGCGGCGGCATCGAGGGGATGTCGTGGGCGTTCTCAACTGGATAGGAGCAGGGGGAGACGCGCAGCTCCGTCGCCGCGCGCGCGCGAAGTTCGCTGAGGCTGCTCATCTGCGCCGAACGCGCGGAGGCGGCCGCGGACACGACCGTCGCCTGGCTCGTGAGCCAGCGGCCAGCCGTCGCCGACGCCGTGCGGAACTCCATGAACTGCCGGATTCGCGCCTGGCCTTCGAGTCGCGACACCGAGATCAGTCCGCCGAGATCGGTCCTGGAGCAGGCGTCGCGCGCGGTCGCGCGTCGATCCAGCATCCCCGCATCGGTCGCGCCCACGGACTCATGCGTGCGGTAGTAGGTGGTCCCGTTGCGAAGGTTGTCGATGAAGTTCCACGTCCAGTTGCCGCATCGGAGGAAGGAGACCGCATCGCCTGGTTGAACGCCGGCGAAGAACGCGGGGCTCTGCTCCCGCACGGCCACGACATACGGAAGCACCCGCGGACCCTCGGGTGTCACCACTTCCCGCGGCGAAATCCGCAACCCGATGGTTTCCCAGTCTTCCGACGCCGCGAACCCGGGCGCGGCGGCAAGCAATGCGATGGCCAGCAATGTTCTCAGCGGATGCATGCGGCCACCTTGTCCTGCAGTTTCACGCGGGCAACGACGGATTTCATGAAATGCACCTCCGTGAAGTCGTCCTCGAGCCTGTAGAAGGCCTCGAGATCGAGCGCGCTGCGCATCGCGCTCCTGACGCAGGCGCAGGCGGCCCGATTGGTGCCGGGAACGTACTCGGGTAGTTTGGACGAGCAGTAGTGAGTGAACCCGTCGAAGCGGTGCGGCGGCGACTCGAGCCTCACATACGCCAGCGCGTTGGCGGCGAAGCGTTTCACCTGCGCGCTTTCGCAACCGTGTCGGTCGATGACTTCGCGCACCTCCGCGCCCATCTCGAGTAAGTCGCGGATGTGCTTCAAGCCCGCCCCACCGAAACTGTCGGCCCGGCCGGCCGCCATGTCGCGCAGGATGGCGGCGATGGCCTCGAGGCCGCCCGAATTGGCGATGGCGACGTAGGCCTGGCCGAATACGGGCTCGACGTATATTCCGGTATCCGTGGTGGGTCCCTCGACCGAGTATTCATCCAGCACCGTGCCCAATCCATTGACTCGCTGGTGGCGTGTAGTGAGCGTTCTCTGGATCTGCACCTTGGCCGCACTCAATGAGTCGGGGCAACGGTCGGAAAAGGCTTCGACGTACGAGGCAAACAACTTGCGCGCGAGCGCGCCTTTTTCGGTGATCACCGTAATTTCGCGCGGATCGGAGATCGGAATCTGATCGAAGCGGCCGAGATAAAGGGTGCGGATCATTTCGCCGTACTGCAGTTTACGCACGTCGAGGGGCGGCAGCAGCGAAGCAGGCGGCGGCGCCAGCGATGAGGCCGCGACCGCGACCGGACGCGGGTCCGGCGCGGCGGGTGCGGGC
>JAEWLQ010000092.1 GCA_023457495.1 Pseudomonadota bacterium | reverse complement strand
GAAGGCCGATGAGTGATTGCGTCGTGATCGTCGGGTCATGGAACTCCTTCCTTTCAGGCGATATCCTCGCCCGCAATAGGCCGGTTTTCCACTTATCCCGCTGTCTGACTAACCGGGACCACTTCTCTACTCCGCTCTAAATCAATCCATCCCGTCGGGACAAGCTTGCTCAAAATGAGTTGCCCAAGCGCATCGTCTAAGAAATTGCAGGCGCAATATTTGTTCGACTAGCATGTGCCATCATGGTTGTTTCTCGGCGACAGCGGGCAATTGCGGCAACGATCGTCTTAGTTTTGGCGGCCGTACTCTTCTCGCGTTTCCAACTCGGATCGAATCAAGATTTCCGGACAATCGATGACGGGAACTCGATTGAGGATCTGAAACATGCAGGTTCAATTCCGACAAACGGAAAAGAGATCGAACAACCCTCGTCGGCGGGTGTAAGTCGCACGTCTCGAACTGCCGCGAATCCAATCACTCCACAAGGAAATCAAGCAGAACCTCGATCGGGTGATGAGGTCGCTACCGATGTGGACGCAGGCCATCCTTCAACATTGGTAGCCCCGAGTCCAAAGGTCGGTCCATTAGAACTGCTCGATGCCAAGTCAGCGGTCGGGAGGGCTTTCCCACTGTCCGACTCCGTTATGCGCACCTGCGCGTCTTCAGTCCCCGCAAAGTCTGCATGCCCGCGACTCATGGAGTTCCTGGAACAGTTTGCGCGAGAGCCGCGAGACGTAGTTTGGGCGCGCGAAATGGAAGAGCGTTTGGAAAAGGCTGTCGCGTTCCCTGATCCGGAGAGGTTCTCAGTACGTTCGATTGAATGCCGCAGCTCCCGCTGTGTATTGGAAGTCGCTGCACCTTTCGAGTGGTATCTCGGCGATCTTGATCACGATCGCGATCTGTCCGGGCATTTGCATGGCCCAACAGTCGGGGACCTCGGCTTCGAAAGAGGTCCCGGCGGTGAGAAAGTCATCGTTACCGTCGCAGGATTCGTTCGGCAATAGCTGAAATCGTTCAGCGGGCGTCACACCATGGCCGAAAGGCGCATTTCAGCCTCGCCCGCGCGGAAGTCTTATCCCGCCACCCGCGCCTGTTTATGATTCCCGCCATGAGCACTAAGAAACCAGTCATGGGCCGCGGCCTCGAAGCGCTGCTGGGCCAGATGACGAAGCGGCCCGATCAGCCCGCGCCCGCGCCGGGCGCGCAACCGGCCCCGCCCGCGAAACTCCCGGGTGACGAATTCGCCAACCTGCCGCTCGATCTCCTGCAGCGGGGTAAATACCAGCCGCGCGTCGACATGCGCCAGGAATCGCTCGAGGAACTGGCGAGCTCGATCAAGGCCCAGGGCATCGTGCAGCCCATCGTCGTGCGCCCGGTCGAGGGCGCCGCGCCCGGGGGATCCCAGCGTTACGAAATCATCGCGGGCGAGCGCCGCTGGCGCGCCGCGCAGATCGCGGGGCTGGCCGTCGTGCCGGCGGTCATCCGCCGCGTGCCCGACGAAGCCGCGATCGCGATGGCGCTCATCGAGAACATCCAGCGCGAGAACCTCAACCCGCTCGAAGAAGCCCGCGCGCTTGAACGCCTGATCAGCGAATTCGGCATCACGCACCAGCAGGCGGCCGACGCGGTCGGCCGTTCGCGCGCCGCGGTGTCGAACCTGTTGCGCCTGCTCGAGTTGCCCGACGAGGTCTGCCAGCTGGTCGAGCATCGCGATCTCGAGATGGGTCACGCGCGCACCTTGTTAGGCCTCACGCAGCGGCGCCAGCAGATCGAAGTCGGCACGCTGGTCGCGAAGAAGGGCATTTCGGTGCGCGACACCGAGGCGATGGTGCGCGCGCTGGTCGCCAAGGCCGCCGGCGGCGATGCGAACGCCAAGGAGCCGAAAGGTCTCGATCCCAACGTGCGCCGCCTGCAGGACGAGCTGTCGGAAAAACTCGGCGCGCGCGTGGAAATCCAGCACGCCGCGAACGGACGCGGAAAACTCGTCGTCAGTTATCACTCGCTCGACGAGCTCGACGGCATCATTGCGCACATTCAGTAGAGCGCTGGCCGCGACGCTTTGCGTCGCGCTGCCGATGGCCGCGTTCGGCGCGGAGCTGCATCGCGACGACTTCGACGCCGGTCTCTCGCAATGGCTCATCGAAGCGGAGCGGCCCGCGAAGATTTCCGCCGCGAACGGCGTGCTCGACATCGACACGCCCGCGGGGGTCACGTTGTGGTTCAAGCCGCGCCTGGCCGGCCCGGTCGCGATCGAGTTCGAAGCGACGGCCGTATCCGCGGGCGGCGCCAACGACGAGGTGAGCGACCTCAACGTCTTCTGGATGGCGAACAACCGCGACGGCACGCAGCCCGTGTATGCCCAGGCGCGCAGCGGCAAGTTCGCCGAATACAACGACCTGCTGACGTACTACGTTGGCCTCGGCGGCAACCGGAACACGACCACGCGTTTCCGCCGCTACATCGGCGATCTGGACCACCGGCCGATGCTCCCCGAGCACGATCTGTCCTCGCAGGCGGTGCTGTTGCAGCCGAACCGGAAGCAGACCATTCGCCTGGTGGCCAACGGCAAGACGATCGAATACTGGCGCGACGGCGAACGGCTGTTTCACTTCGAAGACCCGGCGCCTTATGAGGCAGGGTGGTTCGCTCTCCGCTCGACCTTCAGCCACCTGCGCATCGCCCGATTCCGCGTTTTCTCCCTGCCGGTCGAAGGCGCCGCGCCCGACCGCCCGGATACGTAAAACCCCCAGAAAAAACGCCTTTATCGTGTTGAAGGTGCCGGGGTCGGCGTATATAATGCGCGCCCCTGGCCAAGGCACACGTAAGTCGTTGCCAAGCCAAACAATTTTCGAACATCGCTGACAGAGCTTGTGGCCTTCGCGAGCCCATCGTGTTGTTCGCGGATTGTCGACTTGCAGTAGGAGTGTCGTGGTCACCCTTGAGTTGCCCCAAGCGAGGCGACTGGCAGCGAGCGTAGTGCTCGGCCAGGTCGTCGTAACGGTCGTGGCCGCCGCTCTTTGCTTTGCGGTCTGGGGGCGTATCGCAGGTTTGTCGGCCCTCGTGGGCGGCGGGATTTCCGCCATCGCGAGCGCCGCACTTGCGCTCATCGGTTTCGCGTCCCCGGCGGGCTCGGACCCGGAGCGTGTGGCGCGCGCTTTCTACGTGGGTGAAGGAACGAAGCTCGCCGTGACGGTGGTCTCGTTCATCGTGGTGTTCGTGACCATGAAGGTCTCGTTCGCCGCGCTGTTCGGCGCCTACATCGCAACTTTGTTCGTGTACTGGATCGCTCTCGCCAACGCGTTGCCCCCATTGGCGGGGACGGCGACGGCCGCGAAACGATAGGAAGTAAGAGTAGATGGCATCAGTCGAACACGGCGCAGAACACGCTCCCACGGGCAGCGAGTACATCGTTCACCACCTGGCGAACCTCAAGTACGGCGAGGGGTTCTGGACAGTCAACGTCGACAGCATCTTCTTCTCGGTGCTGCTCGGCCTCGTCTTCGTCGTCTCGTTCTACATGGCGGCCCGCAAGGCCACGACCGGCGTTCCCGGCAAATTCCAGAGTTTCGTCGAGACCGTGGTCGAGTTCGTCGACACGCAGGTGCGCGACACCTTCCACGGCCACAGCAAGCTCATCGCGCCGCTCGCGCTCACCATCTTCTGCTGGATCCTGCTGATCAACTTCATGGACGTCGTGCCGGTGGACCTGCTGCCGCTGCTCGGCTCCAAGGTCGGCATCGACTATCTCAAGGTCGTTCCGTCCACCGACCTCAACATCACGCTCGGCATGTCGATCACGGTGTTCCTGATCGTCATGTTCTACAGCTTCAAGATCAAAGGCTTCAAAGGCTTCACCTGGGAGCTGCTGACGCATCCGTTCGGCAAGTGGATGATGCCGTTCAACCTTCTGCTGAACCTCATCGAGCACCTCGCGCGCCCGGTGTCGCTCGGACTGCGTCTCTACGGAAATCTCTACGCCGGCGAAATGATCTTCCTGCTGCTCGCCGTGCTCGGCGGCAGCTTCGCCATCAACTCACTCGCGGGCATCGGTGGTGCCTTCGGCCAGCTGCTGCTCGGCGCGGCCTGGGCGATTTTCCACATCCTGGTCATCCCGCTGCAGGCGTTCATCTTCATGGTGCTGACGATCGTGTACCTGGCACAGGCGCACGAGACTCATCACTGATTTTTTTAGTTAGCTCATCGGATTCGTTGGAGGAAAAATGGAAAACATTGCTGCAATTGCCCAGATTCAGAGTTTCACTGCCCTCGGCGTCGGCCTGATCTTCGGCCTCGGCGCGCTCGGCACCGCGATCGGCTTCGGTCTGCTCGGCGGCAAGTTCCTGGAAGGCGCCGCGCGCCAGCCGGAACTGACCCCGGCCCTGCAGGTGAAGATGTTCATCGTCGCCGGCCTGCTCGACGCGGTCGCGATGATCGGTATCGGTTTCGCGCTGTTCTTCACGTTCGCGAACCCGTTCCTGAACCAGCTTCCCGGCGCGCAGTAATCGTCTTAATTCGCTAGGAGAGACGCGTGGATATCACCGTCACACTCATCATCCAGATGCTGGTCTTCGCGATCTTCGTCTGGGTCGTGATGACATTCATCTGGCCGATCATCCTCGGCGCGATGAACGAGCGCGAGAAGAAGATCGCCGCCGGGCTCGCCGCCGCGGAGCAGGGCCAGAAGGACCTGTCCGAAGCGAAGAGCCGCGCCGACGAGGTCATCAAGGAAGCCCGCACCCGGGCGCTCGCGATCGAATCGCAGGCGCGCACGCAGGCGAACCAGATCCTCGAGGAAGCGCGCAAAGCCGCGAGCCTCGAGGGCGAGAAGGCCCTCGCCAGCGCGAAGTCGCAGATCGAGCTCGAGAGCAATCGTGCGCGTGATGCGCTGCGCGGACAGGTCGTCAGCCTGGCCGTCGCGGGCGCCAAGCGCGTGCTCGAGAAGGAGATCGACGCGAAGGCGCACGGCGAATTGCTCGACCAGCTCGCGGCGAAGCTCTGAGGCTGAAAGTCCATGGCTGAACGCATCACCACCGCACGCCCGTACGCGAAGGCCATCTTCGCGATCGCGCGCAAGGGCAACACGCTGGCGGACACCGCCGCCGGGCTCACGCTCGCGGCCCAGGTCGTCGCCGATCCGCGTGTGAGTCCGCTGCTCGGCAGCCCGCACGTGACGGCGGCGCAGCTCGCCGAGTTCGTGACCGGCGTCGCGGGCGGCAAGCTCGACGAGAACGGCCGCAACTTCGTTTCACTGCTCGCGCAGAACCGGCGGCTCGGATTCCTCCCCGAGATCGCCGCGCTGTTCGAGCAGATGAAGTCCGAAGTGGAGAACGCGGTGGATGTCGAGGTGACTTCAGCCACGTCGCTCACGCCGGACCAGGAATCGCGTTACGCGGCGGCTCTGCAAAAGAAGCTGGGACGCAACGTCCGCCTGCAGACGAAGGTCGACGACAGCCTGTTGGGCGGCGCCGTCCTCAAGGCCGGCGATCTCGTGATCGACGGCTCGATCAAGGGCCGGCTCGAGCGCATGGCCACCGAATTGACCGCCTAAAGATTTTGTAAGGAACCGGAACATGTCCGTCAAAGCATCGGAAATCAGCGATCTCATCCAGTCGCGCATCGAGAACTTCAAGTCGCAGACCGAGGCGCGCAACGTCGGCACCGTGGTCACGGTGACGGACGGCATCTGCCGCATCCACGGCCTGGCCGACGTTCGCTACGGCGAAATGATCGAGTTCCCGGGCAACGTGTTCGGCCTCGCGCTCAACCTCGAGCAGGACTCGGTGGGCGCGGTGGTGCTGGGCGACTACAAGGGCATCCGCGAAGGCGACACCGTGAAGACCACGGGCCGCATCCTCGAAGTGCCGGTGGGCCGCGAGTTGCTGGGCCGCGTCGTCGACGCGTTGGGCAACCCGATCGACGGCAAGGGTCCGCTGAAGACCACGAAGACCGCCCCGATCGAGCGCGTGGCGCCGGGCGTCATCTATCGAAAGAGCGTCAGCCAGCCGGTGCAGACCGGCTACAAGGCCGTCGACTCGATGGTCCCGATCGGCCGCGGCCAGCGCGAGCTCATCATCGGCGACCGTCAGACCGGCAAGACCGCGATGGCCGTCGACACGATCATCAACCAGAAGTCTTCCGGTATTAAGTGCGTGTACGTCGCCATCGGCCAGAAGCAGTCGACGATCGCGAACGTGGTGCGCAAGCTCGAAGAGCACGGCGCCATGGCTCACACCATCATCGTCGCCGCGTCCGCTTCGACGCCGGCCGCCATGCAGTACATCTCGGCGTACTCGGGCGTGACGATGGGCGAGTTCTTCATGGACAACGGTGAAGACGCGCTGATCATTTACGACGATCTGTCGAAGCAGGCCGTGGCCTATCGCCAGATCTCGCTGCTGCTGCGCCGTCCTCCGGGCCGCGAGGCGTATCCCGGCGACGTGTTCTATCTGCACAGCCGCCTGCTCGAGCGTTCCGCCCGCGTCAACGAAGAGTACGTGGAGCAGATGACCAAGGGCGCCGTGAAGGGCAAGACCGGTAGTTTGACCGGCCTGCCGATCATCGAGACCCAGGCCGGCGACGTGACCGCGTTCGTTCCGACGAACGTCATCTCGATCACCGACGGCCAGATCTTCCTCGAGACCGACCTGTTCAACGCCGGCATCCGTCCCGCGATGAACGCCGGCATCTCGGTGTCGCGCGTCGGTGGCGCGGCGCAGACCGACATCATCAAGCGCCTGGGCGGCGGCATTCGTCTCGCCCTCGCGCAGTACCGCGAACTCGCGGCGTTCTCGCAGTTCGCGTCGGACCTCGACGAGGCCACCCGCCGCCAGCTCGAGCGTGGCGCGCGCGTCACCGAACTGATGAAGCAGAAGCAGTACGCGCCGCTGTCGGTGGCCGAAATGGCGCTGTCGATCTACGCCGTGAACAACGGCTACTTCGACAAGGTCGATCGCAAGAAGGTGGTGGACGCGGAAGCCGCGTTGCAGGCCTTCGCGAAGTCCGCCCACAAGGCGACGCTCGATGCCGTGAACGCGGAGCCGGTGCTCAAGAAGCACGAGGCGGCGTTGAAGGGGCTGTGCGAGGACTTCCAGAAGAACGGTGTGTACTGAGGCCGCCCTCGAGGAACTAGTCAGATGGCAGGCACCAAAGAAATTCGCGCCAAGATCTTGAGCGTCAAGTCGACGCAAAAGATCACCAAGGCCATGCAGATGGTCGCGACCAGCAAGATGCGTCGCGCCCAGGACCGCATGCGCCTGGCGCGGCCGTACGCCGACAAGATCCGCGCGGTGATCGGCAACCTCACACAGGCGAATCCTGACTACCGCTCGCCGTTCCTGGTCGAGCGCGCCGAGGTGAAGAACGTCGGCATCATCGTGATCTCCTCGGATCGAGGTCTCGCCGGCTCGTTGAACATCAACATCTTCAAGGCCGCGCTGCTCGCCATGCGCGACTGGCAGGCGAAGGGCGCCGCGATCTCGATGTGCCTGATCGGCGGCAAGGCTTCGGCCTTCTTTCGCCGCCTGCCGAACCCGATCCTCGCGAACACGCAGGGACTCGGTGACCAGCCGCGCGTCAAGGACCTGATCGGCACGGTCAAGGTCATGCTCGACGCGTACAAGGACGGCAAGATCGACCGCCTGCTGCTCGTGAACTCGCGCTTCGTGAACACGATGACGCAGAAGCCCGAAGTGCAGCAGCTGCTGCCGGTGGAGCCGATCGAAGGCGCCGAGCTGCAGGAGAACTGGGACTACATCTACGAGCCGGAAGCGTCGGCGATTCTCGACGGCCTGCTGATGCGTTACATCGAGTCGCAGGTCTACCGCGGCGCGGTGGAGAACGTCGCCTCGGAGATGGCGGCGCGCATGATCGCGATGGGAGCCGCGTCGGACAACGCCGGCAAGCTCATCGGCGAACTGCAACTCATCTACAACAAGGCCCGCCAGGCCGCGATCACGAAGGAACTGTCGGAGATCGTGGGCGGCGCGGCGGCAGTCTGAGCGCGCCCACGCGCTCGCGAAGCAAGACAGAATTAGTTAGAGGTTGAACATCATGGCCCTAGGAAAAATTACCCAGATCATCGGCGCCGTCATCGACGTGGAATTCCCGCGCGAGTCGATCCCGAAGGTGTACGACGCGCTCAAGCTCAAGGACGTGGATCTCACGCTCGAAGTGCAGCAGCAGCTCGGCGACGGCGTCGTCCGCACGATCGCGATGGGTGCCTCCGAAGGCCTGAAGCGCGGCCTCGCGGTGGAATCCACCGGCAAGCCGATCAACGTGCCCGTGGGCAACGCCACGCTCGGCCGCATCATGGACGTGCTCGGTACGCCGCAGGACAACCGCGGCCCGGTCGCGGCGAAAGAGACGCTGCCTATCCACCGTCCGGCCCCGTCGTACGACGAGCAGGCGGGTGGCCAGGATCTGCTGGTCACCGGCATCAAGGTCATCGACCTGCTGGTGCCGTTCGCGAAGGGCGGCAAGGTCGGCCTGTTCGGCGGCGCCGGCGTCGGCAAGACCGTGAACATGCTCGAGCTCATCAACAACATCGCCAAGCAGTACTCGGGTCTGTCCGTGTTCGCGGGCGTCGGTGAGCGCACCCGCGAAGGCAACGACTTCTATCACGAGATGGCGGAGTCGGGCGTCATCGACCTCAAGAACCTCGAGAACTCGAAGGTCGCGATGGTGTACGGCCAGATGAACGAGCCGCCGGGCAACCGCCTGCGCGTCGCGCTCACGGGTCTCACGATGGCCGAATATTTCCGTGACGAGACGCAGGCGAACGGCAAGGGCCGTGACGTGCTGTTCTTCGTCGACAACATCTACCGTTACACGCTCGCGGGCACGGAAGTGTCGGCGCTGCTGGGCCGCATGCCGTCGGCGGTGGGTTACCAGCCGACCCTCGCCGAGGAAATGGGCGTGCTGCAGGAGCGCATCACTTCGACCAAGAAGGGTTCGATCACGTCGATCCAGGCCGTGTACGTTCCGGCCGACGACTTGACCGACCCGTCGCCCGCCACGACGTTCGCGCACTTGGACGCGACCGTGGTGCTCTCGCGCCAGGTGGCCGCGCTGGGCATCTACCCGGCCGTGGATCCGCTCGACTCCACCAGCCGCCAGCTCGATCCGCTGGTCGTCGGCGAAGAACACTACAACACCGCGCGCGGCGTACAGGCCGTGCTGCAGCGTTACAAGGAACTGCAGGACATCATCGCCATCCTCGGCATGGACGAGCTCAGCGAAGAAGACAAGCAGACCGTGTTCCGCGCCCGCAAGGTGCGCAGCTTCCTGTCGCAGCCGTTCAACGTCGCGAAGGTGTTCACGGGCCAGGACGGCAAGATCGTCCCGCTGGCCGACACGATCCGCGGCTTCAAGGGCATTCTCGCCGGTGATTACGATCACCTGCCGGAACAGGCGTTCTACATGGTCGGCTCGATCGAAGAAGCGGTCGAGAAGGCCAAGACGCTCAATTAAGTAGCTAGAGCACCACCATGGCAGCCGCAAACACAATTCACGTCGACATCGTCAGCGCCGAAGGCGAGATCTTCAGCGGTGCGGCGTCCATGGTGTTCGCGCCCGGCACCGACGGCGAGCTCGGTATCGCGCCCCGCCACGCCCCGTTGCTCACGCTGATCAAGGCCGGCGAAGTGCGCGTGCAGACGCCCGACGGACAGGAACAGCAGTTCTTCGTGGGCGGCGGCGCGCTGGAAATCCAGCCGAACAAGGTCACCGTGCTCGCCGACACGGCGCTGCGCGCCAAGGACCTGGACGAAGCCGCGGCGCTGGCCGCGAAGCAGCGCGCCGAAGACGCACTGCGCGGCGCCACCGACAAGATGGAGCAGGCCGAGGCTCTCAAGGAGCTGGTGCGCATGAACGAGCAGATCAAGATGATCCAGAAGCTGCGCAAGGTGAAGGGCTGAGCCAAACCCCGGCCTGGTGCTCCCACGGCCGTTCGTAAGGGAAACGCTTCGGGTTTCGAATCTCGCGATTGAAGCCGTCACACGGACCGGTGCACACTGGTCGCGGCATGGATTGCCCGGGGTCTCGACATGGAACGTCCTGAGCACTTCGAACAGGTGGACAAGCGCGGCTATTACCGCCCGGTCGGCAGCGTTCCATTCCTCAAAGCCGTCGACATGATCGCGAACGCCATCTCCTACGCACGCGAAAACGGCATGACCGAACTGCTCGCCAACGTGCGCGGGCTCAACGGCGCCTATTCGAACATCTCCATCTTCGATCGTCATGCGATGGCCGTGAGATGGGCCGAATGCGCGGGAGCCCACGTGCGCGTGGTCGTCGTTGCCCGCCCGGAAATGATGGATCACGACAAGGTAGGCTTGCTGATGGCGCAGAATCGCGGAGCGACCGGCGAAGTCTTCACCGAAGAGTCCACGGCGCTCGCCTGGCTCGATGGTCGGCGAAAGCCCGCGACCTGACCGCCGTCCGGCCCCGGAGCCGGACCGTTTCGCGCCATGATGGGCGCCTGACTTGGCGAGTTCTGCACAGGAAACCGATGCGCGCAACGTTGTACTTTTCCCGAAATCCCAATCCACGCCTGGCTGTCGCGGCAGCACGTTTTCTGGATGCCCCGGTGAATTTCGAATGGGCCGCGCCGCTCGCGCCCGATCAACAGGAGACGTTTCGCAGGATCAATCCCAACCTTCGGCTGCCCATACTGATGGAGGCCGGAAAATCCTTGTGGGAAACCGATGCGATCGTCTGCCGTCTGTCGCGGATGGTGGGTTCGAACTTCTGGCGCATGGATGACGAGCAACCGGATCTGATCCGCTGGATCAGTTGGGCGAAGAACCACTTCGCGTTGGCCTGCGACCAGGTGCACTTCGAGCGGGGCACCAAGTTGCGTTACGGCCTGGGCAAACTCGACGAGAAGCAGCTCGAGGAAGGTCTCCGATCATTTCACGAGAGCTCGGCCCTGCTGTCGGCGCATCTGCGCGATCGCGAATGGCTCGTCGGCGACTCGCCTTCCTACGCGGACTTTCGCATGGCCGCCTTTCTGCCTTTCAATGACGTCGCGAAGTTGCCGCTGCGGGACTACCCTGAAATCGAGAGCTGGTACGGTCGGGTCGAACGTCTTCAGGGCTGGCGGGATCCATTCGCAGGGCTCATCGCGCCTGAACTACCACCTGTTCCCGCCTGAAGTAATCCAGGCCGAGACATGAGCATTCTCCAGAAGCACCAGACGCCCTCGGGCAAATCCAGTGAGCCCGTCGCCGGTTCGGAACTGGCGGCCGGTGCTTTCTCGAGCTGGCTGCGCGCGATGCGCGCCTCGCTCGCGGGAGGGCCGGGCATGGACGTGGCCTGCGGCGACTGCGTCGGCTGCTGCACCTCGTCTTACTACATCAAGGTCCGCGCCCACGAATCGGCGGCGCTGGAACGCATCGGCGCGGCGCGCCTGGAGCCCGCGCCCGGCGGCAAGGGTCACAGGCTCATGGGGTACGACGAGCGCGGCCACTGCCACATGTTCGTGAACGGCGGCTGCTCTATCTACCAGGACCGCCCCGAAACCTGCCGGACCTACGACTGCCGCTTGTTCTCCGCGTCCGGCATGAAGGCCGGCGGCGACGACAAATCGGTCATCAACAATCGCGTCGCGCGCTGGAGGTTCTCGTTTCCGACGGACCAGGATCGGGACGAGCAACGCGCGGTGACGGCCGCCGCCAACTTCCTGCGCCAGCACCCGGTGCGCTTTCCCGGCGGACACATCCCGTCGCGCCCGAGCGAAATCGCGGTGCTCGCCGTGAAGACCTACCAGGTTTTCCTCAAACCCCCGCCGACGGATGCGCAGATCAGCGCGGCGCTCGTGGAGGCGGCCATCGAATTCGACCGCGCGGCCACGAACCCGCGAGGTTGATCGGATCCGCCGCGGCACCTATCGTCATCGCATGCATCGCATCGACATCAAGGCCGTCATCCTCGCGTTCATCGCCGAAATCTGCGCCGACCTGATCGTGCTGCGCATTCTCTTCTCGATCTTCGGGCGGGGGCTGCTCGGACCGGACATGTCCGAAGCGGAGTTCCTGGCTGCGATCGACACGGTCATCGCGAAAGGCGACTACCAGTTTGCGGCCTTCGTGTGCGGCATGGCGACCACGGTGCTCGGCGGATACCTGGCGGCGCGTCTCGCGAAAGGCTTTCCCTACTACAACGGCCTCGCGATCGGCGTGGTGGGCGTCGTCTTCGTGCTGGCCGTCGGCGGCGGCTCCCCGTTCTGGCTCACGGTCGTCGGCCTGTTGCTGACGATTCCGGCATCCATCTACGGCGCGCACCTGGCGAAGAAGTACCGGCCGGCATCCGCCGACAAGGGCGGCTGAGTCGGCCATGCCGCGTTTCGTCGCCCTGTTCCGCGGAATCAACGTCGGCAAGGCCAAACGTGTCGCGATGGCCGACCTGCGCGCGCTGCTCGGCAAGCTCGGTTACACCGACGTGCAAACCCTGCTCAACAGCGGCAATGCGGTGTTCGGCGCCGACGAAGGCGACTCGGCCGAACATGCCGCGCGGATCCGCGCCGCGGTCGCGAAGAAGCTGGGAGTGGATGCCCATGTGGTGGTGAAGTCCGCGCGCGACATCGCCGCGATCATCAAGGGAAATGCGATCGGCGACACCGCGACCGATCCATCGCGTTTCCTGGTCGCGATGTGCGATGACCCGGCGGCGCTGACCGGTCTCCAATCCATCGCGCGCATGGACTGGAACCCCGAGAAAGTGCACGTGAACAAACACGCGGCCTATCTATGGTGCGCGAACGGCATCCTCGAGAGCAAAGCCGCGGAAGTCCTTTTCAAGGCCCTGAAGGGAGCCGGCACCACCCGCAACTGGGCGACCCTCAACAAGATCCACGCGCTCATGCGGGAGCCGGACGGGCGGTAGATAGTGACCGACGGTCGGCGCCCAAGCCGACGGGCGGCCGCCCGCGGGTGACCGGAGACATCCCCCCGGCGGGGTTTGCCAGCGTATATTTCCCGCCATGAGCGCAGGCGACAACAACATCGACCGGACGGTCCCGGCTACGCCGGGCGGCGAGGGCGTCGTGCCGAGCCTCGGCCGGACGCGCCAGGCGCCGGCGATCGCCACGAAGGGCGACGTCATGGAGACGCTGCTCGGCAGGAACGACCTGGTGGCCCTCGACGAGTCGGGCCGCGATCCCTATAACGCGACCGGCCGTCATTTCCGCCGCTGAACCCGCTAAACTCGCGAGCTCATGAAGCTCGCCGTCGTAATCCTCGCTGCCGGTCAAGGCAAGCGAATGAAATCCGATTTGCCCAAGGTCCTGCAGCCGCTCGCCGGGCGTCCGCTGCTGGGGCACGTTGTTAGCCGCGCCCGCGCGCTCGATCCCTCGTCTATCCACGTCGTGTACGGACACGGCGGCGACCAGGTGCGCGCCGCGCTCGCCGCCGAGAACCTGTCATGGGTCCTGCAGGCCGAGCAGCTCGGCACCGGCCACGCCGTCGCGCAGGCCATGCCCGGCATCGGCGACGACGAGCTCGTGCTGGTGCTGTACGGCGACGTGCCGCTGATCCGCGCCGACACGCTGCGCGCGCTGATCGACGCGGCGGGCGCCAGGGGCATGAGCCTGCTGACCGTCATGCTCGACGACCCCACGGGATATGGCCGCATCGTGCGCACACGCGGCGCGATCCAGAAGATCGTGGAGCAGAAGGACGCCAACAAGGCGCAGCTGAAGATCCGCGAAGGCAACAGCGGCATCATGGCCGTGCCGGCCAAACTACTGCGCAAGTGGCTCGGCAAGCTCAAGAACTCCAACTCGCAGGGCGAGTACTACCTCACCGACGTCATCGCGATGGCGGTGAAGGACAAGGTGAAGGTCTCGCCGCTGATCGCCGGCACCACCGCCGAGGTCCTCGGCGTGAACGACAAGGCGCAGCTCGCGGAGCTCGAGTCGCTGCATCGCGCGGAGCGCGCGCGGGACCTCATGATCGCGGGCGCGACGCTCGCGGACCCGGCACGCATCGACATTCGCGGCGACGTGAGCCTCGGGCGCGACGTGTTCATCGACGCCAACGTGCTGATCGAAGGCAAGGTGAGCCTGGGCGACCGCGTGCGCGTGGGACCGAACGTCGTGCTGCGCGACGTGACCATCGGCGCCGACAGCGTGATCCATCCGAACTCCGTGCTCGAGCAGTCCGAACTCGGCGCGGGCTGCATCATCGGGCCGTATGCGCGCGTCCGTCCCGGGTCCAGCCTCGGCCGGAATGTGCACATCGGCAACTTCGTCGAGCTCAAGAAGACCGTCGTCGCCGACGGTAGCAAGGCCAACCATCTCACCTACCTGGGCGACGCGGTCGTCGGCAAGGGCGTCAACATCGGCGCCGGCACCATCACCTGCAATTACGACGGCGTGAACAAGTCGACGACGACCATCGAAGACGGCGCGTTCATCGGCTCGGGGAACATGCTCGTGGCGCCGGTGCGCATCGGTCGCGACGCGACGACGGGCGCGGGCAGCACCATCAGCAAGGACGCACCCGACGGCCAGCTCACGCTGTCGCGCGCGAAGCAGGTGACGCTCGAGGGCTGGAAGCGGCCGCAGAAGAACGAAGACAAGAAGCCCAAATGAGCGGGTCCCTCTGGGTCGAGCTGTCCGGCGACATCATCATTGCGCGCCTGCGCGGCGAACCGACCATCGAACTGCTCGATGACTGCCAGCGCCAGGTCGTGCAGCTCGCGCGCGAAGCCGGGCGCGGCAAGGTGCTCTACGACGCGCTCGAGATGATTCCGCCGCACGTCGACGTGGTCTGGTCGCAACGCGCGCTCGACGAGAATCTCGGCGACCTGCGCCTGCGGCGGGCGATCATCGTGCCCACGGCCAAGCTGGCCTACCTCGCGCGCCTGGCCTTCGGCGAAGGCGACTATCGCGTTTTCTACAACGACATCGCGGGCGCGATCCGCTGGCTGGTCGAAGCGCCGCCCGCGGTGAGGCTGGTCAAGTAAGGGGTTCCGACTGCGCGCGCCGCAGCGCGGCGGCGCTATAGTCGCCCCATGCCCCTGGCCCGCTTCAAGGCATTTCACGAGATAGCCGAGGACCAGCACGCGCGCATCGGCGCGCTGGAGTTCGCGGTGGTGATCGCGCGCAGCCGCGATGGCGAAGTGCTGGTCTTCAACCGATATCGTCACGTGTGGGAGCTGCCCGGAGGGCTGATCGATCCGGGCGAAACGGCGCGTGCCACCGCGGCGCGCGAACTCGCCGAGGAGGCGGGCTGCGCGGCGGGGGAGTTCGAGTGGCTCGGTGTCGTCGAGGTCGACGACGGCCGGCCGCATCTCGGCGCGGTGTTCGGCTGCGACGTCACCGACGTCCCCGAGGCGATGGATACGGACGAGATCGGGGGCATCGCGTTCTGGCGACGCGGCGATCATCCGCATCCGCTCGGCGACGGTGACAACGCCTTGCTCGAGCGGCTGGGCGTGCCGGGCTGATGCGGGCGCAGCTCCTCGTGATATTTTCCCCGGCCCGAACATTGCGGAAAACGCGTTGCCCGAAACCGCACTGATCTGCAACATCCCCGAGATCGAGGCGCACATCGCGCGCTACCGCGAGCGCTACGACCCATCGGCGCGCCGCAACGTCCCGGCGCACGTCACGGTGCTCTATCCGTTCATGCCGCCGGACGAGCTGGGCGCGGACGTCGTTGCGCGGCTTCGGGAAATCGTGCGCGCCGTGCCGTGCTTTTCGTATCGGCTCGCGCGGACCCGGCGCTTCCCGGTCGCGCTGTATCTCGAACCCGAGCCCGATACGCATTTCAGCGCGCTCACGGACGGCATCTGGGCCGCGTTCCCCGACTACCCACCGTTCGCCGGCAAGTTCGCAACCGTCGTGCCGCATGTGACGGTGGCGCACGGCGACGAAGAGCTGCTGTGTTCGATCGAAATCGAATTGCGCATCGCGCTGGCGTCGGGCGTCAGTGCGCGCTGCAGCGAAGTGCTCCTGATCGAAAACTCGACCGGGCGATGGGAGACGATGCACACGTTGCCGCTGGGGTAGTTAGTGTGACCCCGAACGGTCAGAACTCGTAACGGAAGCCCAGGCCCGGCGCGTTCATGCCACCGTCGTCGGTGCCCATCAGGCCCCAGCCGGTGGAACGGTGGTGCAGCCGCAGCGCCACCGACCACGGGCCGTCGACCGGACCCGCGGTGAACTCCATGATCCAGAAGATGAGCCACTGCCGCGTGTCGCCCTCGATGGCCAGCTCCACCTCGGGGAGCTCGGTCGCGTAGGACAGCCCTACCCCGAAAGCGGCCGTGGTACGTAGCCGCCCGCTCCACGGAAAGCGCTGCCAGCGAAGCTGGATGGGCGCGATATTGAGCTCCCAGTGATCCTGGTCGCCGAAGTTGTAAGCCACGTTGAGCTCGGATTCCACGCGCAAGGCGCCGGCGAATTCCCCGGTCCAGGCGCGCGAGAAGGAACCGGCCACGAGATAGGCGTCGGCATAGTCGGCGCCTATCGGATTGCGCACCACGTGCTGCCAGGTCCGCTCTTCGGAGATGCGCGCGGCGTACACCGTCACAGCGTTCGGCCGGTCGACGCCGCCAGCGCCGCACGGCAGCGTGGACGCGAGCAGCGCGAGGGTTGCTGGCGGGCGGAGGTCCACTCCGGCATCTTAGTCCCGGATGGGCCCGACAACTGGCGAGGTGCGCGTTGCGGTGCCTAAACTCCCGCCCATGAACATCGAGATCGTCGATCGCCAGTCCGTTCGCGTGGCTTGCCTTCGCTATTCGGGGCCATTCGGCGAACCGGTGGGAAAGTTCTGGCGTGCGACGGTCGGACCGTGGCTCGCCGATCATGGGCTGGTCGATTGCCCGCGTTACGGCGTGAGCCTTGACGATCCGAAGGACACGTCACCCGACAACTGCCGCTACGACGCCTGCGTCGAATTGCCGCCGGGCCTCACGTTGCCGGACGCCGAAACGAAGACCATCGCGGGTGGGCGGTACGCCGTGACCACGTTCAAGGGAAGCAGTGCGGAGATCGGACCGGCATGGAGCGCGTTTCTCGGCGAATTCCATTCGGACAAAGGACTGCGCGTGGATGAATCGCGCAAACCCTTCGAGCACTATCCGCGCGGCGCGGTGTTCGACGCCAGGCAGGGCGTGTTCGCCTGCGAGCTTTGCCTTCCGGTCGGTAGTTAGGGTGCCGGGCGCGGAGAATCCGGGAGAGGACGAGAACGGGCCGCGCGCCGCGCTGCTCATCGAGCGGGCGACCGTCGCCGACGCGCCGGAAATCCTCGCGCTGCAGAAGCTGGCGTATGAGTCCGAGGCGCGGCTCTATCAGGACTGGTCGCTACCACCACTCGTGCAGACACTCGATTCCATGCGAAGCGACATCGAGAACATGGTCGTTCTCAAAGCCCGCGACGGCGGCGAGTTCGTCGGATCGGTGCGCGCACGCCTGGCGAACGATGTCTGCCACGTCGGCCGGTTGATCGTGCGGCCGCAGCGGCAGGGCGGTGGCATCGGCACGCGGCTCATGCGCGCCATCGAACGGCAGCGAGAATTTGCGCAAACGCGCCGCTTTGAGCTGTTCACGGGCAGTCGCAGCGAGGGCAACATCCGGCTCTATGAGCGGCTCGGATATCGCCGCGCTCGCGAGCAGGCGCTCTCATCCGGCCTCGCGCTCGTCTTCATGGAGAAACTCCGATGAGCATTCGAATCGTCCGCCTCGGCTCCGCGCGCGTCCCCCATGAGGGAACGCGCCTGGGCACCGTGCGTCGTCCCCCGCGCGGTGTGCCGAAGGCGGATTTTTCCCGCCTGGACTGGTACGACGTCTGGTTTCCGGTGCTCGCGCCCAGCGCTGAACTCATGAAGCAGGCCCAGGCCGCGAAGACCGACAAGCAATGGGCGGCCTTCTTCAAGAAGTACCGGGCCGAAATGTCCGCGCCGGCGGCCGCCCAGTCGCTGGACGTACTGGCGGCGCTGTCGCAGCACGCCAGTTTCTCGATGGGGTGTTATTGCGAGAACGAGCAGCGGTGTCACAGGTCGCAACTTCGGGCGCTGCTGCTTGCCAGGGGCGCGCAGGTGGAGTAGTTAGCCTGTGGATGGGCAAATTCCTCCTCGGCGCCGTCATCGGCGCGCTGGCGTTCTTCGTCTATGACCGGCAGATCGCCGGGAATGGTGCAGTGCATTCGACATCCGCGCAGGCCGCCGGAAGTCGACATGCGCGAACTTCCCGAGCGGGACGATCCGTCCGAGGAGTCGCGATTTCAATGCGACGGTCGCACCCATTGTTCACAGATGACTTCTTGCGATGAGGCCAAGTATTTCCTACTGAACTGCCCGGGCGTGGAAATGGACGGCAACAACGATGGCGTTCCCTGCGAACGGCAGTGGTGCAGGAGCCCGTTCGGTTCCTGACCCCCGGCGGGGTGTAACATCGGCGCATGAAGCTGCGCTTCGAATCCTGGTGGGTCGCAGGACTCGCGATCCTGGCGCCACTTGCCCACGCCGATGAAACCTTCCGCTGCGGCAAGTGGGTGGTGTCGAGCGATCTCACCGTCGAGGAGCTCGAGCAGAAGTGCGGCCCGCCGAACACGCGGGAAAGCCGCTCGGAAGACATCCTCGTCCGCAACCAGTTCGGGCTCATGATCAAGAACGGCGTGACGGTCACCGAAACCTGGACCTATGACCGGGGGACACGCGCGGCGCCAATGGTGGTCACTATTGTCGACGGCCGGATCCGATCGATCGACCGCGGGAAGTAGTTTGTCCCATGGCATTACGCATCCTCGGAAGGACTTCGTCGATCAACGTGCGCAAGGTGTTGTGGACCTGCGCGGAGCTCGATCTGCCCTTCGAGCACGTCGAGTCGGACCCGCAACTGCTCGCCCGCAATCCCAACGCCTTGGTGCCGGTGATCCGCGATGGCGATTTCGTGCTGTGGGAATCGAATGCGATCTGCCGCTATCTCGCCGGCAAGCAACCGCGCGGCATCCTGCTTCCTGAAGATCCCGAGCACCGCGGCCTCGTCGATCAATGGATGGACTGGCAGGCGACCGAGCTCAACGACGCCTGGCGGTACAGCTTCCTCGCCCTTGTTCGACACAGCCCCTCCCACACCGATCCCGCCGCCATCCAGGCCAGCGTGGAAAGCTGGAACCGGCACACCGCGATGCTCGACGAGCACTTCCGCCAGGGCGGCCAGTTCATCACGGGCGAGTTCTTCACCCTGGCGGACGTGGTGTTGGGACTGTCGATCCATCGCTGGCTGCTCACCCCCATCGAGCGTCCCCAGCTTCCGGCCGTGCTCGGCTACTACCAGCGCCTGTCCGTGCGGCCCGCCTTTCGCGCGCAGGTCGATCTGGCCGTTCCATAAGGTATTGATTTTCAATACTTTGGGTCGTGGGTGACGGCCCTGTGTGAGCGGCGTACCAGAAGTGCCGGTCTGCGCCGGTTGGACGCTGCTCACGGGGCCTTTCCTCAGGCACACTACGCGCCCCCAAATTCTGGACACTGTTAAATGTGCGGAATCGTTGGCGCCATCGCTGAGCGAAACGTCGTCCCAATCCTGATGGAGGGCCTGCGCCGGCTCGAATATCGTGGCTATGACTCGGCCGGCATCGCCGTGCTCAACGGCACCCAGCACCTGAAGCGCCTGCGCACCGTGGGCAAGGTCAAGGTGCTGCAGGACGCGATCAACGCGGATCACACGCACGGCAACCTCGGCATCGCGCACACGCGCTGGGCCACGCACGGCGTGCCTTCGGAGCGCAACGCGCATCCGCACATCTCGCACGATGGTCTCGCCATCGTCCACAACGGCATCATCGAGAACCACGAAGAATTGCGCGCGGACCTCGAGAAGGCCGGCTACAAGTTCACGTCGGAGACCGACACCGAGGTGATCGCGCACCGCGTGCATCATCACCTCGCCGCGCAGAAGGATCTGTTCAAGGCCGTGCGCGCCACGGTCGCCGAGCTCGAGGGCGCGTATGCGCTCGCGGTGGTCAGCGAGTCCGAGCCCGAGCGGATCATCCTGGCGCGCGCGGGTTGCCCGGTCGTCGTCGGCCTGGGCGTCGACGAAAACTTCGTCGCTTCCGACGTTTCGGCGCTGCTGCCGGTCACGCGCCGCTTCATGTTCCTCGAGGAAGGCGATGTCGCCGACATCCGCCGCACGTCGATCAAGGTGCTGGACCAGAACGGCGATTCGGTCGAGCGCCCCATCCGTGAGAGCGAGCTGTCGGCCGACGCGGCCGAGAAGGGCCAGTACCGGCACTTCATGCTCAAGGAAATCCACGAGCAGCCGCGCGCGGTCGCGGACACGCTCGCCGAGCGCGTCGCGAACGGTCGCCTGCTCGAAGCGGCCTTCGGTCCGGCGGCCACCGACATCTTCAAGAAGACCGAGCACGTGCACATCATCGCGTGCGGCACGAGCTACCACTCGGGCGTGGTGGCGCGCTATTTCATCGAGCAGATCTGCAAGATTCCGTGCACGGTCGAGATCGCGAGCGAGTACCGGTACCGCAATCCGGTGGTGCCGCGCAATTCGCTGTTCGTCACCATTTCGCAATCGGGCGAAACCGCCGATACGCTCGCCGCGCTGCGCCTCGCGAAGCAGGCGGGCTATCTATCCAGCCTCGCCATCTGCAACGTGCCGGAGAGCTCGCTGGTGCGCGAGTCGGAGCTCGTGATGCTGACGCGCGCGGGTCCGGAGATCGGCGTCGCATCGACCAAGGCGTTCACGACGCAGCTCACCGCGCTCAGCATGCTGGTCATCGCGCTCGCCAAGCAGCGCACCGCGGACGCCGAGCGCGAGCGCAGCCTCGTGCAGCGCCTGATCGAGATTCCGGCGATCATCGAGAAGACGCTCTCGCTCGATCCCGTCATCTACGATCTCGCGAAACGTTTCGCCGACAAGCATCACACCTTGTTCCTGGGCCGCGGCGCCCTCTCCGCCATCGCGATGGAAGGCGCGCTCAAGCTCAAGGAAATCTCGTACATACATGCCGAGGCCTACGCGGCCGGCGAACTCAAGCACGGCCCGCTGGCGCTGGTCGACGCGGACATGCCCGTCATCACCGTGGCGCCGAACAACGACCTGCTCGAGAAGCTCAAGAGCAATCTCATGGAAGTGCGCGCGCGCGGCGGCGAGCTGATCGTGTTCGCGGATCCGGAGTCCGGCATTACGCCTTCCGAAGGCGTGACCGTGATCCAGATGCCCAAACACGTGAGCTACTTCCAGGCGCCCATCGTCTACACGGTGCCGCTGCAGCTGCTCGCGTATCACGTGGCCATCCTCAAGGGCACCGACGTCGACCAGCCGCGCAATCTCGCGAAAAGCGTGACGGTTGAATAATGGGGACATTCCCCGTTTCCTAGCAAAAGGGGACAGGCCTCATGGATCGCAAGCTGGCCGAACAGATCGTCGCCCTGGTCAATGCGCACATCGACCAGCTGATCGCGTCTCTCGAGCCTGTTGAATCCGCCATGTCCCCCGAGGAGTTCGCGGGCTACAAGCGCGGGATCGCCAGGGTGATCAGCGCTTACGAGGCGGAAATCATCGACCGGGTGACCCGCGAGTATCCGGACCTGAAGCCCGCCGACGACGACTCGGAACCGCCGGAGAGCGCGGCGCCTCCCGGCGCGCGGCACAACTGACACCCGCGTCCGGCCGGCAAGCTACCTCTCGGCAAGCCTCCCCTGACAACGCTGGACACGCGCCGGCGCACTACGTACTCACCGTAGATAGAGCCTCTTCGTCTGGTTGTCGTACACGCGGTTCTGGTACAAGGAACCGCGGACAACAAGATTCTCGCGCCGCAGAGCGCACACGAAGGGGAAGCCAAGATGAAGCTCAATTTCCGCAGCGTCGCCATGCTGGTGACGCCGCTGCTGGCGCTGGCCGGCTGTCTGTACCCGTTCTTTCCTACCGCCGACGCCGGTCCTGACCTGGAAGTGACCGAAGGCGCGAAGGTGACCCTGAATGGCAAGGGCACGGACGTCGACGGCAAGATCAAGGGCTACAAGTGGACGCAGGTCTCCGGACCCACGGTGAAGCTGACCGGCGCCAACACGCCGAATCTCAAATTCACCGCGCCGGACGTCGAGATCCAGACTCCGCTCGAGTTCGAGCTCATCGTCACCGACAACTACGACGCGCCCAGCGAGCCCGACAAGGTCACGGTGAAGGTCAACCAGGTCAAGTTCTTCGGCACCGCGCCCAGCGGGCCCGAGGACTACGAACATCTGCTCACCTACTTCGACCAGCTCACGCCCGAAAACGCGGGCAAGTGGGGCAGCGTCGAAGCCACGCGCGACGTCATGAACTGGACGGATCTCGACACGGCCTATCAGACCGCCGTCTCCAACAACCTCGTCTTCAAGTTCCACGTCTTGCTCTGGGGCCAGCAGCAGCCGGGCTGGATCGCCGCGTTGCCGCCCGCCGAGCAGCTCGAGGAAATCGAGGAATGGATGAGCGCGGTGGCCAAGCGCTACCCGAAGCTCAAGTACGTCGAAGTGCTCAACGAGCCGCTCAACGCACCGCCACCGTACCGCGAGGCGCTCGGCGGCGCGGGCGCCACCGGCTTCGACTGGGTGATCCGGTCCTTCGAGCTGGCGCGCAAGCATTTTCCGAAGGCCAGGCTCCTCATCAACGAGTTCAACGTGATCGTCGAGGACGGCCTCACGACCAACTACCTGAACATCATCAACCTGCTCAAGGAGCGCAAGCTCATCGACGGCATCGGCGAGCAGGCGCATTTCTACGAGCGCGCCAACGTGGACGTGCTCGGCGCCAACCTGCAGCGCCTCGCCGACACCGGCCTTCCTATCTACATCTCCGAGTTCGACCTCAACCTGGAGAACGACGCCGATCACGCCAACGTGATGGCCGACGTGTTCGCGCTGTTCTGGGATCACCCCGGCGTGGCTGGCGTGACCCACTGGGGACACCGGCAGGGCAGCATCTGGCGCACCAATGCCTACCTGGTCCGCGCCGATGGCACCACGCGTCCGGCGCTCGACTGGATCCAGTGTTATCGCGCGGGCGGCGGCAGCACCTGCGCGGTGCCGGAATACGTGCACCCGGGCTGGCACGGCAACCAGAACGGCCTGACGTTGACCGCGGTCAACCACGACGAGGGCTTCGGCGTCGTCTCGGGCGGCGTGATCGCTTACACGGACGACGGCGACTGGATCAAATTCCAGGGCGTCGAGTTCCGCGCAGACTGGGACACGGTGTGGGTGGAATACGCCAAGGGCAACACCTCGCCGGGCAGCATCTCCGTGCATCTCGGCAGCCTCGAAACTGACCCGGTGGTCACGGTGGATCTGCCGCCGACGGCGGGCTGGGGTAGTTCGTCCACCGTCGAAGAGGCGCTATCGTCCATCGCGGGCACCCACGACGTGTACATCCGCTTCAACGGCGGCCCCGGCGTGGCCAACCTCGCGAGCGTGCGCTTCGGCAAGCCGATCCCGCCGTCCGACGCGAACCTGCTCACGGATGGCGGCTTCGAGGGTGGCATCGCCGGCTGGAACAACTGGGGCAACGGCGTGTTGAGCGCCAGCACCGAGCGGGTGCGCACCGGTAGCCAGAGCCTGAAGTCGACCGGCCGCTCGGGCACCGGCGGCTATGCGGCTTACAGCCTGACCAGCCTGGTCCAACGCAACACCACGTACGCGGTCAGCGCCTGGCTGCTGCACACGGGCGCGGCCAGCACCACCGGACGACTCGCGGCCAAAGTGGAATGCACGGCGGCGACCGCGCCCCCGGGGCACAACACCTTTCCGTGGCTGCAGAACAATGGCGCGGTGACGCCGAACACCTGGACGCAGCTCGCGGCCAATCTCGTCATCCCGGACTGCGATCTCGTGGACGTGGCTATCTACTTCGAGGGCGCCGACGCCGGTGTCGACGTGTATCTGGACGATGTGCGCGTCGTGCCGCCCAACAACAACCTGGTGAACGATGGCGGCTTCGAGGCCGGCATCGCCGGCTGGGGCTCCTGGAACGGCTCGACGCTGAGCGCCAGCACGCTGCAAAGCCGCACCGGCCTGCAAAGCCTGCGCGCCACGGCGCGGCCAAATCCCGATCAGTTCGCGGTGTACGGCCTGACCAGCCGCGTCGCGGCTGGCACCACCTACGCGGTCAGCGCCTGGGTATTCCACACCGGCGCGGCGAACGACACGGTGCGCCTGGCATCGAAGGTGGGCTGCTCCAGCGGAGACAGCTATCCCTGGCTGCAGAACAACACCGCCGTGGCGCCGAACACCTGGACCCAGCTGCAGGGCAGTCTCGCGATCCCGGCCGACTGCACGCCGACGGACGTCGCCATCTTCTTCGAAGGCACGGCCCCGGGATCCGATGTATTCGTCGACGATGTTTCCGTGACCGCGCCCTGAGGGCGAGGGGTTGGTGCCGGGTGAGAAAAGACTGAGTTAGCTCGGCGTGCTCGCAGCGAGCGGAACGCGGCGCAGCTAACTCAGTCTTTTCTCACCCGGCACCAACCACCAACCGTGCGGCGAGGTCGTGATCGCCGGAGGCGGTGATCTCGACGTTGGCGAACTCGCCGACCTTGAGCTTGCCGCCCTTGGCGATGCGCACCGTCCCGTCGATCTCGGGCGCGTCGCCTTCGCTGCGCGCGATCGCGGTGTTGCCGTCGACGGCATCGACCAGCACGCGCATTTTCCGGCCGACCTTGGCGGCGAGCTTCGCGGCGGAGATTCGCGCGGACTTTTCCATGAAACGCGCCAGCCGCTCTTCCTGGATTTCGGGATCGATGTGCGGCGCGACGTCGTTCGCGGGCGCGCCGTCGACCGGCGAATACTTGAACGCGCCCACGCGATCGAGCTGCGCTTCGTCCAGCCAGTCGAGCAACTCCTCGAACTCGGCCTCGGTCTCGCCGGGGAAGCCGACGATGAACGTGGAGCGAATCGTCAGATCCGGGCACACCTCGCGCCACGCCTTGATGCGCGCGAGGGTCTTGTCGACCTGCCCCGGCCGGCGCATGCGCTTGAGCACCGTCGGACTGCCATGCTGGAACGGGATGTCCAGGTAGGGCAGCACCTTGCCCTCCGCCATCAGCGGAATCACGTCGTCGACGTGCGGATACGGATACACGTAATGCATGCGCACCCAGATGCCCAAACTACCCAGGCCGCGCGCGAGATCGAGGAAGCGCGTTTCGTACTGCTCACCACGCCATTCGCCGGCGCGGTACCTGACATCCACGCCATAAGCCGACGTGTCCTGCGAGATCACCAGCAGTTCCTTCACGCCGGCGCGCGCGAGCTTCTCGCCTTCGCGCAGCACCTCGTCGATGGGCCGGCTCACCAGCAACCCGCGCATCGACGGAATGATGCAGAAGCTGCACTTGTTGTTGCAGCCCTCGGAGATCTTCAGATACGCGTAGTGCCGCGGCGTGAGACGGATGCCCTGCGGCGGCACGAGATCGACGAACGGATCGTGCTTCGGCGGCAAATGCTCGTGCACCGCGCCGACCACGTCTTCATACGCATGCGGGCCCGTGACCTTGAGCACCTTCGGATGCCGCTCCAGGATGCGTTCCGGCCGCGCGCCCAGACAACCCGTCACGATCACCTTGCCGTTGTGCTCGAGCGCCTCGCCGATCGCATCGAGCGATTCGTCCACGGCGGAATCGATGAACCCGCAGGTATTCACGACCACCACGTCGGCGGTGTCGTAGTCAGGCGCGACCTGGTAACCCTCGGCGCGCAGCTGGGTGATGATGCGTTCGGAGTCCACCAGCGCCTTAGGGCACCCGAGGCTGACGAATCCGACTTTTGGCTGGCGGCGGCTCATGAGGGGGCGCTATGGTACTGACGAGCGCGATTTTCGCTACTAGTATCTGACATTCCAGGGACCTTCATGGCCAAGTCGTGGATTCGGGGCGCGGGGCTGATTCTGGCCGTGTATTCGGCCTGGTTCGCGCTGCTCGCCATGCACGTCTACACGGACTGGGTCTCACCGATGACGACCCTGATGATGCTCCTGACGCTGAACGTCCCCGGCGTTGCCGCGCTGCTCACCGCGTTACGCGCCCCGCGGCATCGCTTCCTGCTCGGGCTCACGATGGCGCCGGCCGCGGCCGCCTGCGCCGTCGCGATGAATCTCGCCCTGGCCGCAGTGGGCCTGCGCGTCGATCTATCCGGCTTCTACGACAACGCCGGCCTGTTCCTGGCGTCGACAGGTTATGGCGCGTTCGTCGCGGGGTTGGGAGCCGCCGCCGGCGCGTGGGTCGGCGCGCGCAACGCGGCGGAGGAGAGTGCGGCGCCGGTCACGACTCCGCCAGAAGGTTAGGCGCCGTTAACCCCGCGTAGCGAGACGTCGGCGTTCACCTCTTCAAAGCCCATCGGGGCAAAGGCGGAGGTCGTCATGAACGCGCGAATCGCTGCAAGACATCCTTGGCAGTCGCTGGGTCGAATGGGCATCGTCGCCGGAATGCACGCGGCGCTGCTGTTCGTCGTCGCCGGTGCGCTGGTGATCAAGAAGGACGTTATGCCCCAGGTCATGACGGGCACGGTCATCGATGATCCCAAACCACCGACCGAGCCGCCGCCGACCATAAGTCCAAGGTTGCAACCGACGGACCTGCACATACCGGAACCCGTGTTCCCGACGATTCAGCAGGAGACGACTGCGCAGGACACGATTGACGCGCAGGTACTGCCTCCGGATGGGGTCGTCGATCCGCAAGGTTCGGCGGATCCCGTGCCCGTGATCCAGGGCGTGCGCATCGATCCGCGCCGTCCGCTGACCCAGCCTGCCTATCCAGCCTCCGATACGCGCCTCGGCAACGAAGGCACCGTGGACCTCGAGGTATACGTGTTACCTGACGGCCGGGTCGGCGATGCGCGCATCGTCCGCAGCACCGGACATCCGCGGCTCGATCAGTCCGCGCTCGATGAGGCGAAGAAAAACTGGCGGCTGCTGCCGGCCACTCGTGATGGCGTCGCGATCCCGCAGTGGCATCGCCTGCGTGTCGTGTTCAGGCTGACGAAGGGCTGAAAATCATTGTGGCGCCGGCGCTGCGGCCGGCGCCGAAACCTCGGACTCGGCCGCGGCGGCTGGGGAGGGCGCGGGAGTGCCTTGTGTCGGGGCGGTGGCGGGAGCGTGGGCGGCTGGAGGCAGCCGCTGCTGACATTCACGCAACACGAAGAACAGCGTGAACGCCGCAATGGGCACCAGTATCCAGGGCCACGGGGACCCCTTCTTCTCCGTCTCGCTCATCATGCTCCCCACATCGAATAGACTGGCGAGCCTACGTTCACGGCCGGCCGCCCGCAACATGAAATACGTTTCCGCCTGAAAGCCATGGATCTCTCTTACCGGATCATGGGACTGGCCGCCCGGCTGCTGCTGGCGCTCGGCGTCGTCTGCCTGTTGTTAGGCGCCTATCTTCTTTCGCAGTCGATGAGCTTCGGCGACACGATGCGCGCGACAGGGACGGTCACCGGCTACCGCGAGGTGCGCGACGGGGAAGAGATGCGTTATCGGCCGCGAGTGCGTTTCACCACCCCGGACGGCGACATCGTCACCTTCGAAGGGCAGCTCGCGACGAGCAGTCAGCGCTTCGCCGTGGGGGATTCCGTGCCCGTGGTGTACCCGCGCGAGGATCCGCAGAAGGGCCGCGTCGCGCTATTCGCGGATAACTGGTTAGGCCCCATCGCCGCGCTCGGCGTGGGACTGCTGGCCCTCATCGCGGGAGTCCTCGTCCGGCGCAACGTGACGAACGCGCTGAAGCGGAGTGCATGAGCGCGAGATTCGACGCCGACTACTACCGGCGCTTCTACTACGACGGACGAACCGCGGTGACCTCCCGGGCCGAGATGCGCGCGCGGGCGAAGCTCATCGGCGCCTACGCGAGCCACATCGGCTTGCCGGTGCGCCGGATGCTCGACGCGGGCTGCGGCATCGGCCTGCTGCGCGGCCCGCTCGAGCGGGCGTTCCCCCGCGCGCGATACACCGGCCTCGAATACAGCGAGTACCTGTGCGAACGCTACGGCTGGATCCAGGGTTCGCTCGCCACCTACCGCACGGACCCGTTCGACCTCGTGGTCTGTTACGACGTGCTGCAATACCTCGACGACCGGACCGCCACGCGCGCCATCGCCAACCTCGGGCGGCTGACTCGCGGCGTGCTGTACCTCTCGGCCCTGACGGCGCGGGACTGGCAGCGCAATTGCGACCGGTCGCGCACCGACCGAGATGTCCACCTGCGCGACGTGGAATGGTATGGGAAGCGCCTGCGGCGGCACTTCCGCCCGAGCGGCGCCGGCTTCTGGATCCGGCGCGGCGCTCCGCTCGTCACGTGGGAGATGGAAACCGCCGCGATTTGAGCGGTGCCGCGCGGTATGCTGCGCCCGATGCCGGAAACCGTACTGCCAGTCGATGCCGCAAAGGGTGATTCGCGCCACCGCGACGTGCGCGAACAGGTTTTCGCCGCGGTCCCGCAGCGCCGCGCGCCGCTGTCGAAGCGGGTCTTCTGGCGCCTGGTGTTGTTCGTCGCGGGCCTGCCCGGCGGATTGAAGCTGCTGCGGCGTCTCCGGGGTAGTTAGCCAGTGCGCGGTCTGTCGTACTTCCTGGGTCTCGCGGCGGGATTCGGCCTCACGGTGCAGGTCGCGATGAACTCGCAGCTGCGCAAATTCCTGCAGAGCGCGAACAGCGCCGCCCTCGTGAGTTTCATGGTGGGCGGTCTTGCGCTGGTCGTGCTGGTGATCGGCCTGCGCACGCCGCTGCCCTCGCGCGAAGTGCTCTCGTCCGTGCCGGTGTGGGCGTGGTTCGGCGGGATGCTCGGCGCGTTCTACGTCGCCTCGTCCACCATCATCGCGGCCGAGCTCGGCGCATCGTCGCTGCTCGCGCTCGCGCTGCTGGGCCAGCTCTCGACCGCCCTGGTCATCGACCATTTCGGCTGGCTGGGCATGCCGGTGAATCCGGTCACGCTGACGCGGTTCGCGGGCGTCGTGCTGCTCGCGATCGGAGTCTGGCTGATCGCGCGCTGACGGATTTCCGAGAGCTTCCGCGTCTATCTTCCTGGTCAATCCAACCCATACGAGCCAACGACATGGACTATCTGCCGGCCACCACGCGCTACGATTCGATGCGATACAACCGCGTGGGCGCGAGCGGCGTGCGGCTGCCCGCGGTCTCACTCGGCCTGTGGCACAACTTCGGCGATGTCGACGTATTCGCGAACGGCCGCCGGATCGCGCGCCGCGCCTTCGATCTCGGCATCACGCACTTCGATCTGGCCAACAACTACGGTCCTTCGCCGGGCTCCGCCGAGGAGAACTTCGGCGCGCTCATGCGCAAGGATTTTCATCCCTTTCGGGACGAGATGATCATCTCGTCCAAGGCCGGCTATCTCATGTGGCCGGGGCCCTATGGTGAATGGGGCTCGCGCAAGTACCTGGTCGCGAGCTGCGATCAGTCCCTGAAGAGGATGGGCCTGCCGTACGTCGACATCTTCTACAGTCACCGCTTCGATCCGGATACTCCGCTCGAGGAGACGATGGGCGCCCTGGACTTCATCGTGCGCTCGGGCCGCGCGTTGTACGCGGGCATCTCGAGCTACAGCGCGGAGCACACGGCCAGGGCCGCGGCGATCCTCGAGGACCTCGGCACGCCCTGCCTGATCCACCAGCCCAGCTACAACATGTTCAATCGCTGGATCGAGGACGGCCTCACCGCCGAGCTCGCGAAGCAGAAGATGGGCTGCATCGTGTTCTCACCACTCGCGCAGGGTCTGCTGAGCAGCAAGTACCTGAAGGGCATTCCGGAGGACTCGCGCGCCGCGCGGCACACCTCGCTGAACCCCGATGCGATCACCACCGACAAGGTCGCGAAGGTGCAGAAGCTCAACGACATCGCGAAGACGCGCGGCCAGTCGCTCGCCCAGATGGCCGTCGCCTGGACGCTGCGCAACCCGGTCGTGACCTCCTCGCTGATCGGCGCCAGCAAGGTGGCGCACGTGGAAGAGGCCGTCGCGGCGCTCGCCAACCTCGAGTTCTCGGCAAGCGAGCTCGGCGCGATTGATGCGTTGGTGCCGGGTGAGAAATCGCTGAGTTAGCGCTCAGC
>JAEWLQ010000091.1 GCA_023457495.1 Pseudomonadota bacterium | reverse complement strand
CCCCCCCCCCCCCCCGGCCACGGGGCACGGATGCCCCTTCCTCCGCAATAATGCAGCCCCATTGCAGGTCTCCTGCACAGAGACTTCCGAGGAGGGTTGCATGCCGAATTCAAAGGCCGGGTTTCTGGTGGCGCTGCTCGCGCTGCTGACGAGCGCCTCATCACTCGCCGCGGAAGAAGCGGTCAGGATTCCCGCGCCCACGGTGGATGACCGCGCCGCCGCCGGCCCATTGCAGACCGCCGTCCTTGCGGGCGGCTGCTTCTGGGGCGTGCAGGGTGTGTACCAGCACCTCAAGGGCGTGAAGAGCGTGTGGTCGGGTTATTCCGGCGGCTCGAAACAGACGGCGAATTATGAGGCGGTCGGCCGCGGCAATTCCGGCCATGCCGAAGCCGTGCGCATCGTGTTCGATCCGGCGCAGGTCACCTACGGGCAGATCCTGCAGGTGTTCTTCTCGGTGGTGCACGATCCGACGCAGCTCAACCGGCAGGGGCCCGATACCGGGCCGCAGTACCGTTCGGCCATCTTTTACGCGAACGAGGCGCAGAAGAAGATCGCGGCCGACTACGTGAAACAGCTCGACGCCGCGCGAGTGTTCCCGAAACGCATCGTCACGCGCATCGATCCGCTCAAAGGTTTCTACGAGGCCGAGGCCTATCACCAGGACTACCTCATCAACAATCCGCGGCAGCCGTACATCGTGATCAACGATCTGCCGAAGGTGCGCAACTTCGAACGGCTGTTCCCCGCGCTGTACGCTGCGAAACCGATCACGGTGCGCGGCGAGAAGGCGGCGCCCGCCATGGCCATGACCTCAACCCGCGCGGCCGAACCGCAGGCGGCGCCCGCGGGTGGCGGCGCCATGATGATGTCGGCGCAGGGCGCGGACGGCGCGGCGAAGACCGAAGGCCCCATGCCACCTCTCGCCGGCGCCACGGGCTGGCTCAATTCCAAGCCACTAACTACCGAAGGACTGCGCGGCAAGGTCGTGCTCGTCGACTTCTGGGCCTACTCCTGCATCAACTGCCTGCGCACGATGCCGTACGTGAATGCCTGGTACCGGCACTACAAGGATTCGGGTCTCGTGATCGTGGGCGTGCATTCGCCCGAGTTCGCGTTCGAGAAGGACACGGGCAACGTGCAGGCCGCGGTGAAGAAATTCGACATCCGTCATCCGGTCGCGCTCGACAGCGAGTTGAAGATCTGGAAGGCCTTCAACAACCGGTTCTGGCCCGCGCACTATTTCGTCGACGCCCAGGGACAGATCCGCGGACATCATTTCGGTGAAGGCAAATACGCGCGTTCGGAACGCCTGATCCGCCGGCTGCTGACCGAAGCGGGCGCGAAGAACCTGCCGGAGCCGCTCGACGATGCGGCGGGCGAGGGCGTCGGAGCGCCCGCCGATGTCGCGAACGTCGCGTCGCCGGAAACCTACCTCGGCTACGAGCGCGCCGAAAATTTCGTATCGCCCGGCGCCTTCGCGCGCGACGCGAAGAAGACCTACACGGTTCCGAAGTCGCTCGCGCTCAACCAATGGGCGCTCGGCGGCCCGTGGCAGGTGGCTAAGGAGCACGCGCGGCTGGCCGCCGCCCCCGGGCGCATCGCGTTCCGCTTCAAGGCGCGCGACCTGCACCTGGTGCTGGGGCCCGCGGCGTCCGGCAAGCCGGTGCGTTTCCGCGTCACGCTCGACGGCGCGCCGCCCGGCAAGGATGCCGGCATGGACGTGGACGCGAACGGCAATGGCATGGTGCGTGAGCACCGGCTCTATCAACTCGTCCGGCAGAAGGGAGCCGTCGCCGAGCGGGAGTTCATCATCGAGTTCGCCGATCCGGGCGTCGACGCCTATTCATTCACATTCGGTTGAGGAGTGCGCAACGTGGACGCATCGAAATTCACCCGCAGGCTGTTCTTGCTCGGCGCATCCGCGCTGGGTGTCGCGGCGCGTGCGAACTCGCCGGCGAAGCCCGCGGGCGACGTCGTCATCGAGACCTTCGACGCGGCGGGCAAGAGTCTCGGCAAGGCGACCGTGCCGCGCATCGTGCGCAGCGAGGCGGAATGGAAGAAGCTGCTGCCGGCGGACTCCTTCATCGTGACGCGCAAGGACGGCACCGAACGCCCGTACTCCGGCCAGTACAACGACAACCATGCCGACGGGCTCTATCGCTGCATCTGCTGCGATACGGCGTTGTTCGATTCGAAGACGAAATTCGAATCGGGGACGGGTTGGCCCAGTTTCTGGAAGCCGATCTCGAATACCAACGTCGCCGAGACCGCCGACAACAGCCTGTTGGTGGAACGCACCGCGGTGTCGTGCCGACGCTGCGATGCGCACCTGGGGCACGTCTTCGACGACGGACCCGACCCGACCGGGCTGCGTTACTGCATGAACTCGGTCGCGCTCAAGTTCGTCGCGCGCGGCGGGTAGTCAGGGTGGCACGGCCTCAGCGCGGCAGTGCGAAGGCCAGGTACACGCCGCCGCCGGAGCCGCCGCGCTCCTTGCCGCCGCTCGCGAAGATCGCGACGTATTGACGGCCGTCCACCTGGTAGGTGATCGGCGTCGCGTCGGCCGAGAAGGGCAGAGCGGTTTCCCACAGCAGCGTTCCGTTGCGCTTGTCGAAGGCGCGGAACCTGCGGTCGTGGATCGTCGCGCCGATGAAGAGCAGTCCGCCCGAGGTCACGAGCGGTCCGCCGTAGTTTTCACTGCCCGTATTGCGCATCCCGTCTGCCGCGAGCTCGGGGAACTCGCCTAACGGAATGCTCCACGCGAGCCGGCCGGTCGCGAGCTCGATGGCGTTGAGCGTCCCCCAGGGCGTACGCACCGCGGGATAACCGTCGGCATCGAGCCAGCGGCGATAACCGGTGAAGCGGTACTCCTGGTGGTTGGGCGAGGTGTCGGGTGTCCCGGCCGGCCGGTCGGTGCCGTCGAGCAGCCAGGCGCGGATCGCCTCGACGGCCTCCGATTGAAGGTGCGGAAACGCCGGCATGCGCCCGCCGCCCTTGCGCACGACTTCGGCGAAACGCTCGAAAGCGATGCGTTCTCCCGCGATCGTGGGAAATTGCGGCGGTGAGCCCTGGCCGGTGTCGCCGTGACACGCGGCGCAGTCGCGCAGGTACAGCGCCTTGCCGCCGCGCCCGCGGTCGTTGCGCGCCAGCGAGCCGAGCCAGGCCATCTCGTTCGAGTTCACGTAGACGAGTCCCGTATCCGGGTCGTAAGCCGGTCCACCCCACTCGGCGCCGCCGTCGAACCCGGGGTAGATAGTCGTGTCGATGCCGACGGTGAGCGGCTTGAAGGGTCCGTCGCTGCGCAAGGTCGCGAACAGCTCGCGCACCTGCCGCGCGACCTCGGGCGTGCGCGTCGTGAGCTCCTCGGGGTTCAGCCACTGGCGCGCGAAGGGCTCATGCAGCTTGGGCCGCAGGTAGGTCGGGCTCGACGACTCGCCGGGCACATCGGAAAGCGGGGCGGGGACTTCCTCGATGGGGAACACGGGCTTGCCGGTGTCGCGATCGAGCACGAACAGGAAACCCTGCTTGGTTGTTTGAATCAGCACGTCGGTGCGCTTGCCGCGCAGACGTAACGTTGCGAGCGTCGGCGCGGAAGGCAGGTCGCGGTCGAGCAGGTCGTGTTTCACGAACTGGAAGTGCCAGATCAACCGGCCGGTCGCCGCGTCGAGCGCGAGCAGGCAGTTCGCGTACAGGTTGTCGCCGATGCGATCGGCGCCGAAGAAGTCCGCGGCGGCCGAACCCGTCGGCACATACACGACGCCACGCGCCGCATCGAGCGTCATGCCGGCCCAGCTGTTCGCGCCACCGCTGTGACGCCAGGCTTCGCGGGGCCAGGTCTCGTAGCCGGGTTCACCGGGCTGCGGGATCGTCCGGAACGTCCAGCGCAGGGCGCCGCTGCGCACGTCGTAGGCACGCACGTGGCCCGGTGACGCCGGCAAGGATTCGCCGACGCGGCCGCCGACGATCATGAGGTCCCGGTAGATGACGCCGGGAGTGGTTAGTCTGACCGACTGCGCCGCCGGGTCGCGGCCGAGGTTTTCGCGCAGGTCGATGCGGCCATCGCGCCCGAACGTGGCGATGGGCCTGCCGGTCGAGGCCTCCAGGGCGTAGACGTGGTTTTCGACCGCGGCGAAGACCCGCGCGTCCTTGCCGTCCTTCCAGTACATGAGTCCGCGGTTCGCGCCGGTGCCCTGGATGCCGGGGTCGAACGTCCACAGGTGCTTTCCGGTCGCCGCGTCGAGCGCGAAGGTCTTGTGCTCGGGTGTATATCCGTACAACACGCGCCCGACGACGATGGGCTGGGTCTGCGTGTCGCCCTTCTCGCCCGTGTCGTAGCGCCACGCGAGCTCGAGTTGCTTTACGTTGCCGCGATGGATCTGCGCGAGGGTGGAATGGCGGTTCTTTTCATGACCGCCGCCGTAGGCGGGCCAATCGGTTCCCGAGCCCGCGCGCGCGTCGGCGACACATATATATGCAAGGCAGAGCGCGGCCGCGCAATGCAGTCGGTTCATGATTCCCCCGGCGGATGCCGAGGCGAAATCTACGGCAACGCGGCGCCCGGGTCACGCCACGAGCGCGTGACGCGCATCGCCCGCGATCGTCAGCCGGAGCGGCCGGGATACTTCAGGAACATCTCGGTGACCGCCTTGTCGACCGCGGTCTTCGGATCCTTCATCACCTTGTCGGTGAGCCGGCCTTCGATGATGCCTTCCCACACGAGTTGCTTCTTGGCCGCGTCGACGACGTCGATGTTCGCGGTGCCGACCTTGTACCGCACGGTTTCCACGTCGGAGCCGCCGCCGTAACCGTAATAGCCGCCGTACATGCCACCGCGGTAACCGTAATAACCATAGGTGGGCGCGGGAGTGCTGCGGATATCGACGTTTTCACGCGCGTTGGCATTGAAGTTCACCAGCAGGTCCGCGTCGCCGCTTTCCACGAAGCGGTATCCGCGGGCATCCATCTCACGGCGGACCGCTTCCTTGAAGTATCCGGTGAGCGGCGTCGCGATTCCGCCGCGATCCGTTCCCGGATTCGTGACGAAGGTGTAGGTGCGATACGCCGAGAGATTCGCCGCCGGGGCCGTGTTGGAGCGGACCTCGGGTTTGGTTTCGCAGGCTGACAGCAGCACGAGCGAGACGAGAGCGAGGGGCGGGAGAATTCTCATGGCGATCTCCGTCGATGAACTAGTCAGACCGGTGGCGAAATTGTCGGTCGCCACCCACAGTCCGGGACATGGGACGTTGGTCGGATCAGGTCTCCGCCGGCGACCATGTGTCATCGACCGCGAATCCGGTGAGTGCGCGCGCCCGCGTTGCGGTGTCTTCGCCGAGATCCGCCTGGTAGACCACGCCTGCGTCGTTCACGAGAAAGGTCATCACGCCGCTCGCGCCATATTCGGCCGGATACGCCACGAAGGCGAAACCCTTGCCGGCCTTGTCCTGGGCGGCCGCAAGCAACGAACGATAGTAATAACCATGATAAGGAGCCGGCTTCTTGTCGACCTCGTAGCCTTCCGCCGCCGCGAGCGCGAGCAGCGGCCCCGCGGGGGAGGGGGCTTCCCCGTCACGGGTCTCCCAATAAAGTCCATTGTGCTTTCCGGGATCGCTGATCACCTTGGCCGCGTATGCGCCGTTCTTCGCGGCGTATTCGAGCTGCGCGGCAACGACTCCGTAGCAGACATCGATGGCCGCGAGTTCGTTGCGTCCGATGCGCCGCAAAACCAGCTCATCAGCGCCACCCGCGGCATCGAATTGCCAACCGTCTTCGCGCTTCACGAGCGGAATCGGTAGCGGCCAGCGTTCCAGGCCGACCTCGAGCGTCAGGGCGTCGGGCGCTGTATTGACGAGTTCATGCCGCTGGTCGAACGCATGCAGGAATGTTTCGCGCTCGCGCGCCGCCTGCACTTCATCGCCCGACTCGAGCAATGCGTCCGCTTCGGGACCGAGGAGATCGCGCAATCCCGCGCGGTCATGCTGGCGCAGCGCGTTCACGAAAGCGTCGACCGCCGCCTCGGGCGTGGCGAAGCGGCCCGCCTGCGTCGCGGTGTCTTTCTTCGCGCAACCGCCGAGGATGAGCGCCATCGCGCCCGTGACTACCCAGGCGCACACCAGAGCCCGCCGCCATGAGTTCATCGGCCTCTCCTCGTGCGATCGCCGGCACTGCGGTGACCGCGTTGGCTCGCCGCGCTTTCCCGGGCTCCTCGCGAGACATTCGAAAGCGCGCCCGAGCCCGCGGCGTCCTGTCGCGCGATCGAGGCCGCGCCGTCATTCGCGCGCGGCTGCCCCGCGGTCGCGGATTCGAATCCACGATCGGCGCGCGGCTGCCGCGTGGCGGCGCCGCCCGCATAACGCTCCGCGTCGCGTGCCGCGCCCGACAGGTGCTCGCCGGCGCGCCGCGCATCGCCGTCCGCGGCAATCCGCTCGGCCGAGTCGCGGCCGCCGCGTTGTTCCCCGGCGGTTCGCGGATCGTCCAGGTGCCTCTCACGATTTTCCTTCGAGCCGCGATACTCGTCGGCGCGCGGACGTTGCTCATCGGTCCGCGGCCGCTCGCCGCCCCGATATTCATTCGAGGCCGTGCGAGCGTTGGTGACGGCGCCGGTAGTTCGTTCGGCGGCGCGACCCTGGCTGCCCGACGGCGACCCGCGGTAGGTGGACTGGCCGCGCCATTCGTCGGAGCTCGTCGCCTGGCGATTGACCGCGCGCTGGTTGTGGGTCACGCGGTTGAAGTAGTCCTCGTTGCCGACGTTGATGTTCACGTCGCCGTTGATGTTGTTGTAGCTGTGGCGATAGTTGGCGGGACGCGTGTAGACGCCGGCCGGGCGATAGCCTGGATAGACCGGCCGATAGGGTGGCGGGTAGTAGACGGCGCCGCCGCCCCAGTGCGGGTGGTAGTAGTCGTCATGGTCGTCGAAGGCTTCGTTGAGGATGATGCCGGCGGTGAAGCCGATGAGTCCGGCGGCGACCATGTCGCCGGTGTCGTGGCCTTCCTGCACCACGGTCGTCGTCGCCGGCGCGGGCGGTGGCGTGGTGTACACGACCTGCGGGTTGTATTGCGGGACGTACACGATCTTGGGGTCGGCCGGCTCGACGACGATCACTTCCTTGTCCGCTTCCTTCTTCGTCTCGACTTTCTGCTGCGGCGACGATTTGAGATTGCCGACGGCCGCCGCCTGGGAACGCAGGCGCTGGATCGAATCGAGCACGCCCTGCTGGTCGGCGCCGAACGCCTGGCCGACCTCGCGCGTCCAGTCGAGCTGCGAACACATCATGTCGACGACCTCTGGAAACTGCACGAGTGCGCGCACTGCCGGACTGAAGCCCAACTTCTCGGTGGCGGCGTCCAGCTCCTTGCCCGTCAGGTTCTGGTTGTCCAGCAGCCAGTTCCCGGCATCGAGCACTTCTTGCGCGTTGGTGGAGGCGGCGAGGATCTGCCCGACGAGCGCATCGGGATACAGTGCGATCGGCGCGAGCAGGTCGTCGAGCGCCGAGGGTTCCCACGATTGCGCCGCGCGCGTTTGCGCCGCGAGCGCCGCCTGGG
>JAEWLQ010000090.1 GCA_023457495.1 Pseudomonadota bacterium | reverse complement strand
GCCACCGACCGGTGCAACGACCAACGGGGTGCGCCATCGCGGATCAAAATGGCGGCGCGTCAACGGTGCGGCGCGAATAAGAACATGCACTTACGCAATTTCCGGTGATGGCACGCGGCTTGCTTTACTCATGGCATCGCAGCTTTGTCGCTGAGCTAGTGGGTGATCCAATGGAATGCGTACTCTTTCACTGAAGGCCATCAAGACCTTTCAGATCGCCGCCCGACATTCGAGCTTCGCGCTCGCAGCCGATGAGTTGTGCATCACGCCATCGGCGGTGAGCCACCAGATCAAGACGCTGGAAACGCAGCTGGGCCTGCCGCTGTTTTCGCGTAGCGCCCGGGCTCTCGCGCTCACCGACGCCGGCGCGCGATATCTCGAGCAGATCGACGATCTGTTCACGCGGCTGGAATCCGTCACCGAACAGCTGCGCGCGCGTTTCGGACGCAGCAGCGTGCGATTGCACGTACCCGCGTACTTCGCGAGCGAGATGCTGCTGCCGCGCCTGTCGGAATTCTCGAAGTTGCACGAAGGCGTCGACCTGCGCATCGACACCTCCGGCGGTCATGGCCGCACGCACGCGGCGGAAGCGGACATCTCCGTGGCCGTCGGCGCGGGCCCGTGGAACGGACTCATCGCCCATCCACTGTTCGCGCAGACGATGGTGCCGGTGTGTTCTCCCGAGCTGCTCGCGGAAAGACCCGTGCGGCGCCACGAGGATCTCAACGCGCACACGCTGCTGGTGCACGAAGCGCGCCGCGACGACTGGGACCGCTGGGCGAGCGCCGTCGGCATGAAATCGCTGAATCCCTCGCAGATCGTGCGCATCGACTCCATGTCCTCGGCCATGCGCGCCGCGGAGAAGAGCATCGGCATCGCGCTGCTGCCGGCGGAGTTGTCACGCAGGAAGTTCCAGACGGGCCGCCTTGCGCGCGTGTTCGACGACGAATTGGTGACGAAAGAGAACTACACGCTCTTGATGCGTCCCGAAGACGAGAACCGCGACGACATCCGTGCGTTGTGCGCCTGGCTCATCGAGTCGTGCCGCGACCGTGAGGAAAATTGATGCCTGACCCGAATCTTCTCGTTTGTTAAGGCATGAATGCGCGAGTAGTTTGATCATCGTGGATTTCAAACTACTTCAGGAGCCCAACATGATTCGCAAGTCCTACAAGTACATGGTCATGGCCGCGATGATCAGCTTCGCCGCCTACGGCAACGCCGGCACCGCCGCCATCTCGCCCTCGCTCGCCGCGTGCAGCAAGGCGCTGGTGGAAACGCTCGCCAAGTCGGAGACGCTGCCGGCCTACTCGGTCAAGCCGGAGCGCCTGGTGTCCGGTTACGTCGAAGCCAACTCGTACGTGGTCTACGCGCGCAGCAAGAAGACCAATTCGCTGCTGGCGAAGGCGTCGTGCAAGACGACCGCCGAAGGCGAGATCGTTGCGTTCAAGTCGTACCCGGTGAAGGGTTGATCCAAAGAGCGAGGTTCTAACTATCGACCTCACGTTCGAAAACGGCGAGACGCGGACACCGGGCCCCCGATACCCCCCTCTAAGGGGAACCGGTGTCCGCCTCTCGACCCTTCACCCCGAATGAGCCAACCCGGGCGACATCGGCTAACATCGCACCGCGATGCCGCAGCCGAACCCTCCCTTCGAAACCCCGCCCGGATTCCCGACCCTTCCGCCGACCGCGCCGCAGGTCACCGCGCGCTGGCGGCGCGTACTCGGCATCCTGCTCATGAAGATCTCCGGCTGGCGTGTCGCCGGCACCATGCCGGCGAGTCCCAAGTTCGTGCTCATCGTCGCGCCGCACACCTCCAACTGGGATTTCTTCCACGGCTTCACCGCGTACCTGATCTTGAGGCTCGACACCACCTGGCTCGCCAAGCACACGGTGTTCTTCTGGCCGATGGGCGTGCTCGCGCGACGCTTCGGCGGCATGCCGATCGACCGTTCCCGCGGAGCCAACGTGGTCCGCACGTTCATCGACGAATTCGCGCGGCGCCAGCGCATGTCCATCACGATCACGCCGGAAGGCACCCGCAGCCGCGTCGCCGAATGGAAGCTCGGCTTCCTGCACATCGCGAAAGAAGCCGGCGTTCCCGTCGTTCCCGTCGCGCTCGACTACTCACGCAAGCTCGTGGTGCTCATGCCCGCCGTGATGCCGAGCGGTGACGCCAGCGCCGACCTCGCGAAGATCAAGGCGCTCTACCATGCCGATATGGCGCGTTACCCCGGGAACTTCTGAGGAATGAGCCCGCGAATGCTCGCATTCGTCCTCGTCCTGGCCGCCGTGCCCGTGCCCGCGCTCGCGCAAGCTCCCGCGCAGACCCCCGCCGAAACGACGGCGCCGCGACCGGCGCACTGGGCCGAGCCCATCGAGCTCGAAGGCGTACCGAACCTGCATCGCATCACGCCGCTGCTCTACCGCAGCGAGCAACCGACCGCGGCCGGCATGAAGAATCTCGAGAAGATGGGCATCCGCACGGTGATCAACCTGCGGTATTTCAATCACGATGAGGACGAGGTGAAGGGCACGAACCTGCGCACGGAGCGCACGAAGATCCTCACCTGGCGCATCGACGACGAACACGTCATCGAGGTCATGCGCATGTTGAAACAGACCGAAAACGGCCCCTTCCTGATTCATTGCCAGCATGGCGCGGACCGCACCGGCCTCATGAGCGCGATGTATCGCATCCTCGAACAGGGCTGGTCGAAGGAAGATGCGCTGCGCGAACTGACCGAAGGCGGCTTCGGTTATCACTCGATGTGGCGCAACATTCCGCGCTACGTGAAGTCGGTGGACGTGGAGAAGTTGCGGGCCGAAATCGCCCGCGACTGACGATGGTCGGCCGGCTATGCGCCGGGATTGGCGGGCTCGACCAGCACGTTCACCGTGAGCTGATGCGCCCCACCGCCGACGATCACGCCGCGCAGCGGCGACACGTCGCCGAAATCCCGGCCCCACGCCACCGCGACGTGATCGGTGCCTGCGAAGCAGCCGTTCGTCGGATCGAACTCTATCCACCCGAACGGCGGACTCCACACGGACACCCAAGCGTGCGAGGCGCCGGCGCCGACGACTTCACGATGGTCGGGGCCGACGGTCGCGTGGGTTCGGAGGTACCCGCTCACGTACCGCGCCGGCAGGCCGCGTGAACGCAGGCAGGCGATCATCAGATGCGCGAAGTCCTGGCACACGCCGCGCCGCGTTTCGAGCAGCTCGGTGGCCGGCGTGCCGATCGTCGTGACGCCGGGAACGTATCCGATGTCCGCGTGCAGCTTCGTGCTCAGACGCTCGGCGCAGGCGAGGATCGGCGCGCCGTCGGGAAAACAGCCGGCCGCGTATTCCACGAAGGCCTTCTTGAGCTTCACGTGCGGCGATTCGTGGCGGAAGCGCGCGGCGTCGAGCTGATCGCGCGAGGGCCATGCCCTGCGGTAGCCGAACGCATCGCGAACCTTCTCCCAGGGCTCGGTGGTCTCGGCGAGCACCGCGGGCCGCGCGTGCACCTCGACCTGCATCTGCGAGACGACACGCAGCTCGCGATGCGCCTGCACGAGCTCGACCCGCAGCATCGGATTGCCGAAGGCATCGATGTCGGCGACGCGCCGGTTCGGCATGGGCGAGATGTCGATCTCGTGCTCGAGGCATTGCTGGTACGAAGCCGGGCGCGGCACCAGGTGCAGAAGGTGGTGCGAATGCACGACGTCGGCGTCGTAGAGGTAGGCGGTCTCGTGGCGGATGCGATAACGCACGGTCATGGAGTCAGGTGGCGAGCGCGTGCGTGTCGGATTCGATGAGCGCGAAATAGCGGCGCGACAGGCGGTCGGACAGTTCCGCCGAACCCGTGGCCACCTGCGCAAGCTCGCCGGCGAGCTCCGCGCGCATTTCTGCGCCGCCCGCGCCCGCTACGTCGAGGAGCTCGCCGGCGCCGGCCGGCAGCAGCGGCATGTCGGGCAGGCCGCGCTCGCGTTCGCCGGCGAGGGCGCGCGCCAGGTCGTCGAGGTCCCGCTCGATCGAGCGGCGCTGGAACGCGAGCGCGATGGGATGCCGCTCGTCGTACACCAGCAGGTTCATCATCTGCGACAGTCGCGGCGTGCCGGCATAGCGCGCGCGGTAGATAGGGGCGCTGTCGCAGACGTCGAGCAGCCACTCGACGGTCTCCGGCCGCGTGGCATGCGCGCTCTCGAGCTGGCGCTGCAGGATGCCGGCGACGAACTGCATGCGCTCGATGCGGCGGCCGAGCCGCATGAGGCGCCAGCCCTCGTCGTGCAGCATGTCTTCCTCGGAGAAGCCGGTGAGCGCGGCGAGTGCGAGCAGGACTCTCTCGTACACCTCGCGGCTGCTGCCGCGTGAAGCCGCCGCTTCCTGCATCTGGCGCTGCAGGCTGACGACCCCGCGCCAATAACGCGTCGACAGGCGGTTGCGCACCTGCGATGCGCACCACGCGAGATGTTTGACGTCGCCGCGCAAACCCTGGGACTCCGGCGCGCGCAACGCGTCGAACACCTCCGTGGAGGGCGGCACCGCGCCGAGCGCGCGGCAGATGTCGCGGGCGTGGTTCCACACACGCCCATCGCTGCGCGCAGCCAGCGTGCGCAGCAGCAGGCGCGCCGAGTTCTCGCATCGCACGACGTAACGTCCGAGCCAGAAGAGGTTCTCGACCAGGCGGGACGGAATGTAGTCCTTGCGCTCGGCCGGCGTTTCACGCGGCGGCTGCGCCTCGGCCAGCGTCTCCTCGTGTGGATCGGCGGCTGACAGCACCCAGATGTCCTTAGCGCCGCCGCCGCGCTGCGTGGACACCACGTCCGCCGCGCCGTCGTGCGCGACCCGCGCGAGACCACCGGGCATGACGTGCACGCCGCCCGGCGTGACGATGGCGTACACGCGAATGGTGAGCGCACGCGAGGCGAACTCCGCGCGCGACGCGAGCTGGCTGGGCGCCGCCGTCTTCCACACCGGCGCCTGCGACAGCGGCAGGTGCTCCTGCGCCACGTACGCGTACGGCCGGTTGCGCAGCCGCTCGATCAACGCCTCACGCTCCTGGCCGGCGAGCGCGTGGCCGAAGATCGGCTCGAAGCGCTGGTTAGGGTATGCCGGCTTGATGACGAGGCGGTCGAGATTCGCGAGGACGTAGTCGAACGCGGGTTTCTCGCCCAGCCACCAGGTCGCGACTTCGGGCAGCAGCAGTCGCTCGCCGATGAGCCGCTCGGCGACTGCCGGGAGGAAGCCCAGCCAGGCCGCGGACTCGAGCACGCCTGCGCCGAGGGCGTTCGACACCATGACGCGCCCCGCGCGCAGCGCGCCTAACAACCCGGGGACGCCGAGCGCGGAATCGCCGCGCAGCTCCAGCGGATCGCAGTAGTCGTCGTCGAGCCGGCGGAAGATCGCCTGGACGCGGCGCAGTCCGCCCAGCGTCTTGAGGAACACGGTGGCGCCGCGCACCGTGAGATCGTGGCCTTCGACCAGCGGCAGGCCTAGCTGCCGGGCGAGGAAGGCGTGCTCGAAGTAGGTCTCGTTGTAAGGACCCGGAGTGAGGATCACGGCCAGCGGCGGATCGTCACTGACCATGCAGTTGAGCAGCCGCTCGCGCAGGATCGCGAAGAAGCCGCGCACGCGCCTCACGGACATGTCGGAGATCAGCTCGGGGTGCACTTGTTCGAGGATCTCGCGGTTCTCGAGCGCGTAACCCGCACCCGACGGCGTCTGCGAACGGTCGGCGAGCAGCCACCAGCGTCCGTCGGGAGCGCGCGCGAGGTCCGCCGCGTAGACGTGCAGCCAGGCGCCGTCGACCGGCGCGACGCCCTGGCAGGGCCAGAGGTAGTTAGGATGGCCGTACGCGAGCTCGGCCGGGATGTGCCCCTCGGCGATCAGACGCTGCGGTCCGTACAGATCCGCCAGCAGCGCGTTGAGCAGGCGCGCGCGCTGCGCGACGCCGGCCTCGATCGTGCTCCACTCGGCCGCGGGGATCACGAAGGGCAGCGGATCCAGCGCCCACGGGCGGTCGGCGCCCTGCGGGTCGGCATAGACGTTGTAGGTGACGCCGTTTTCGACGATGAGCCGGCGGGTCAGTTCGAGCGAGCGACGCACCGCGTCGGGAGAATCGGCCGAGCGCAGGCGATCGACGAGCGGCCGCCAGTGCGCGCGCATGGCGCCGTGGGTGTCGTGCAGCTCGTCGTAGCGGATTATTTCGGCGGGCTCTGGAACCGCACGCATCACTGGACTTTACGCAGATCGAGCGTGAACGGGAACTCCGGGTCCGGTGTTTCCAAGGTTGGCGCGAGTCGATCCGGCGTATGCCCCATTCTGACAAATCGCGCGAGTCGGCGACTCTCGGACTCGAAGGCGTTCACCGGGAAGGTGTCGTAGTTGCGGCCACCCGGGTGCGCGACGTGATACTGCGCGCCACCCATCGAGCGGTTCATCCACGTGTCGAGCAGGTCGAACGTGAGCGGCGAATGGGATGGGACGAGTGGATGCAGAGAGGACGCGGGCGCCCACGCCTTGTACCGCACGCCGGCCACGAACTCGCCCACCGTGCCCGTCGGGCGCAGCGGGATTCGTCGACCATTGCAGGTCAACGTGTAGCGATCTGGCGCGAGGCCGGTGACTTTCACCTGCAGCCGTTCGACGGAAGAATCGACGTAGCGCACCGTGCCGCCGGCCGCGCCCTCCTCGCCCATCACATGCCAGGGCTCGAGGGCCTGGCGCAACTCCACCTGCGCGCCGAACGCCGCGAAATCGCCGAATTTGGGAAAGCGGAATTCGAAGTGCGGCGCGAACCATTCGGCTTCGAGCGGCAGCCCCGCCGCCTTCTGCTCGGCGATGACGTCGGCGAAATCGCGCTCGACGAAGTACGGCAACATGAAGCGGTCGTGCAGCTCCGTGCCCCAGCGCGCGAGGCGCGCCGGTCCATCCTTCGAAAAATAGGGTTCGCGCCAGAACCGCGCGATCAGCGATCGCAGCAGCAACTGCTGCGTCAGGCTCATGCGCTCGTGGGGCGGCATCTCGAAGGCACGCATCTCGAGCAATCCAAGGCGACCGGTGTTGCCGTCCGGCGAGAACATCTTGTCGATGCAGAACTCGGCGCGGTGCGTGTTGCCCGTGGAGTCGATCAGCAGGTTGCGGAACAGACGGTCGACCAGCCACGGCGGCGTGCGCTGGCCGACCGGCGGCAGCTGCCGGAAGGCGAGCTCGAGTTCGTAGAGCGAATCGTTGCGCGCCTCGTCGACGCGTGGCGCCTGCGAGGTGGGGCCGATGAAGAGGCCGCTGAATAGATAGGAGAGAGACGGGTGGTTGTGCCAGTAGGCGAGCAGGCTGCGCAGCAGGTCGGGGCGTCGCAGGAAGGGCGAGTCCGCGGGCGTCGCGCCGCCGAGCACGAAGTGATTGCCGCCGCCGGTTCCCGTGTGGCGGCCGTCGAGCATGAACTTCTCGGTAGTCAGCCGGCACTGGCGCGCGGCGTCGTAGAGGTGCGTCGTGCGTTCGACGAGTTCGTCCCAGCCGCCCGACGGATGGATGTTGACCTCGATGACGCCCGGATCCGGGGTCACACGGAAGGAGTTGAGACGCGCATCCTTCGGCGGCTCGTATCCTTCGAGCACGACCGGCACCGAAAGCGCCTCGGCCGTGGATTCGATCGCGGCGACCAGCTCCAGGTAGTGCTCGAGCCGATCCGTCGGCGGCATGAAGATGTACAGGATGCCGTTGCGCGGCTCCGCGCACATCGCGGTGCGGGTGACCTGCGCGGCGGACTCGAACATGCCCGGAGCCTGGGAACTGGCCGGGGCGGCCGTCATCCGCTTATCCGCCGAACCGGCATCGCCGGGCTCGCGCTCGCCATGCGCGTCGGCGCGCGAATGGTCGGACATCGGACCCATCTGCGGGTACTGCTCGGGGTTGAGGAAGATCCCCACCTCGCCGGACGACTCACTACCCGTGCGTAGCTGACCGCGGATTTCCGCGTGCGCCGGCAGTGGGCGCGGCGCCGCCATTGGATCCGGATCGGAGACGTATGGATAGTCCGTCTTCGAAACCCAGGGCTGCGAGTCGAGCGGCAGGCGGTAGCCGATCGGCGAATCGCCCGGCACGAGATAGCAGCGCTCGCGCCGCAGAAACCACGGACCGGACAGCCAGTACTCACCGGACGGATCGCGCGCGATGGGCAACACGTGCCCCACCACGGTGTTGAGGCCCTGCTCGAAGACATGCGCGAGGCGCGCGCGCTCCTGCGCGTCGTCGAGTCGGGAATCGAACGGATCGACGTTCGACGGCAGGCGGCGCTCGCGCCAGGTGTAGTAGAAGGCATCCTCGTACGCGGCGAAGGCGTGTTGCGCCGTCAGGCCCAACTTTCCGGCAACGACGGCGAGGAACGAGCCGGCGATCGCCGGCGTGATGCCGCGATCCTGCTTCTCGGCGTCGAGCAGCGCCGGGTTGCGCCAGATCGGCTCGCCGTCGCGGCGCCAGAAGCAGTTGAGCGACCAGCGCGGCAATTGCTCGCCGGGATACCACTTGCCCTGGCCGAAGTGGGAAAGACCCTGGGGCGCGTACTTCTGCTTGAGGCGGTTGTAAAGGTCGACCGCGAGCCGGCGCTTGTCTGCACCGAGCGCCGCGGTGTTCCATTCGGCGCCGTCGGGATCGTCGACGGACACGAAGGTGGGCTCGCCTCCCATGGTCAGGCGCACGTCGTCGGCGGCGAGCTTCGCGTCGATCTCGTGGCCGAGGTTCACGATGGCCGTCCACTGCTCCTCGGTGTACGGCTTGGTGACGCGTGGCGCCTCGCGGATGCGCTCGACGCGCATGTGATGCTGGAAGTCGACCTCGGCCGGGTCGACCGCGCCCGAGACCGGCGCGGCCGCGATGGGCTCGGGCGTGCATGCCAGCGGGATGTGGCCCTCGCCCGCGAGCAGGCCGGACGTCGGGTCGAGACCTATCCAGCCGGCTCCCGGTAGATAGACCTCGCACCAGGCGTGCAGATCGGTGAAGTCCTTCTCCGGGCCCGACGGACCGTCCAGCGACTTCATGTCCGGCGTGAGCTGGATCAGGTACCCCGAAACGAAACGCGCGGCCAGGCCCAGGTGCCTGAGCAGCTGCACGAGCAACCACGCGGAATCGCGGCAGGAGCCCGAAGCGTTGACCAGGGTCTGCTCGGGCGACTGCACGCCCGGCTCCATGCGGATGAGGTAGCGGATGTCGCGCGAGAGCGTAAGGTTGAGCTCGACCAGGAAATCGATCGTGCGCTTCCGCTCGCGCCGGATGCCGGAGAGATACTTCTTGAACTTCGGCTCGCCACGGAACATCACGAGGTAGGGCGCGAGATCGCGCTTCTCCGCCCCCTGGTACTCGAAGGGGAAGAACTCGGCGTATGGCTCGAGGAAGAAGTCGAACGGGTTGTGCACCGCCATCTCGGCGACGAGCTCCACCTCGACGCGGAACTCGCTGGTCTTCTCCGGGAAGACGAACCGCGCAAGGTAGTTAGCCTGCGGATCCTGCTGCCAGTTGATGAAATGTTTGCCGGGCTCGGCCTTGAGCGAATACGACAGGATGCGCGTGCGGCAATGCGGCGCGGGACGCAGGCGGATGACCTGTGGCCCGAGCGCGACGAGCCTGTCGTAGCGATAGTGAGTTACGTGATTGAGCGCGACGTGGATGGACACCACGGCATTCTACACAGCGTCCTGTTAGCCTCGACCGGCACCTATGGGCAATGGCGCGCACCAATTTGCGCCATTTTCGCGACATCGGCACCATGACGAAGCGACGCGCTCCGGGCGCCGCACATTTTTGTGCGTCGCCTTTCGGCTCTGGTATTTTGGGGTCGAAAGCGCACTCTATTAATGAAGACCGATTGGACGTCATACCCTTCTCCCGGCTTCCACGATGAGCTCGTGGGTCCCGGCGGCGGCGCGCGCGCGGCGGGCCGGGCGCTCATGCGTTATCTCACGGAGATGGACGGCAACGAGATCGCGGTGCGGCAGCAGGCCGCCGAGCTCGCGATCAAGTCGATGGGCATCACGTTCACGGTTTATCATGACGAGCAAGACGGCTCGCAAGCCGGCTCGATCGATCGCGCCTGGCCGCTCGACATCATCCCGCGCACCATCTCGCGCAAGGAGTGGCAGAAGATCGAGGCGGGGCTGATCCAGCGCGCCGCGGCGCTGAATCTCTTCATCAATGATTGCTACCACGAGCAGAAATTCATCCGCGATGGATTGATGCCGGCGTCGATCATCGCGACCTCGAAGAACTTCCGCGCCAACGTGCGCGGGATCAAACCACCACTCGGCACGTGGGCGCACATCTGCGGCTCGGACCTGATCCGCGACAAGGACGGCACGGTGTACGTGCTCGAGGACAACCTGCGCGTGCCCTCGGGCGTGTCGTACATGCTCGAGAACCGGCAGGTCGTGAAGCGCGTGTTCCCGGAGCTGTTCGAGAGCGCGGCGATCCTGCCGGTGGATGACTACCCCTCGCAGCTCTACGACATGTTGAGCGCACTGTCGCCGCGCAAGGAGACGCGGCCGGAGGTCGTGGTGCTGACACCGGGCATCTACAATTCGGCGTACTTCGAACACGCCTATCTCGCGCGCCAGATGGGCTGCGAGCTGGTCGAGGGTCGCGATCTCGCGGTAGATAGTGACGACTGCGTGTACATGCAGACCGTGCGCGGCTGGACGCGCGTCGACGTGATCTACCGGCGCGTCGACGACGACTTCCTCGACCCGGAAGTGTTCCGCAAGGACTCCGCGCTCGGCGTGCCGGGTCTGATGCGCGCGTGGGCCGCCGGCAAGGTCGCGCTGGCGAACGCGCCGGGCGCCGGCGTGGCCGACGACAAGCTGGTCTACACGTACGTGCCGGACATGATCAAGTACTACCTCGGCGAGGATGCGATCCTGCCGAACGTGCCGTCGTGGCGCTGCGGCGAGGAGAAGCAGCTTGCGCACGTGATCGGCCACCTGGATCAGCTCGTCGTGAAGCCGGTCGACGGCTCGGGCGGTTACGGCATGCTGATGGGACCGATGTCGAGCAAGTCCGAGCGCGCGAAGTTCGCCGAATCGCTGAAGGCGGATCCCCGCAGCTTCATCGCGCAGCCGGTCGTGACGCTATCTACCGTGCCGACGCTGGTCAACGATCGGCTCGAACCCCGGCACGTCGACCTCCGGCCGTTCATCCTCTCGGGCCCGCAGACTGCGGTGACCACCGGCGGACTCACGCGCGTCGCCCTGCGCAAGGGCTCCCTCGTCGTGAACTCCTCCCAGGGCGGCGGCAGCAAGGACACCTGGATCGTCGATACGGAGGGTGCCGGGTGAGAAAACGCGGAGTTAGCATGATCGTCATCGAACAACCACGAGCGCCGGGCTAACTCCGCGTTTTCTCACCCGGCACCTACCTCAGCACCTACATGCTCGCACGCACTGTCGAAAACGTTTACTGGCTGTCGCGTTATCTCGAGCGCGCGGAGAACACCGCGCGCATCATCGGGGTGAACACCAACCTGCTGCTGGATCTGCCGGGCGGCATCGCGCCGGGGTGGCTGCCGCTGGTGGACATCTCCGGGAACCGCGCGCAGTTCGACGCCCAGTTCAAGGACAAGGGCTCGCGTGGCGAAGAGCGCGACGTCGTGAACTTCCTGATCGCCGACAAGCAGAACCCCGGATCGATCTGCTCGTCGCTGGCCGCGGCGCGCGAGAATGCGCGCACGCTGCGCGAGATCCTGCCCACCGAGGCGTGGGAGCTGCTCAACGAGTTCTTCGCGGAATTCACGCGCGACGTCGCCGCCGGCATCGCCAAGCGCACGCGCTTCGAGTTCCTCAAGCGCATCGTCGTCACGCTGCAGACCCTCGAAGGCATGCTCGACGGCACGATGAACCGCAACGACGCCTACACGTTCATGATCCTCGGTCGCAATCTCGAGCGCGCCGACATGACCAGTCGCATCGTCGACGTGCGCTCCGCCCAACTACTCCCCGCCGCGACTCCCGAGCTGCGGCCCTTCGAGAGCGTGCAGTGGATGAGCGTGCTGAAGTCGCTGTCCGGCTATCAAATGTACCGGCTCCGGATGCGCACGCGCGTCAAGCGCACCGACGTGCTCCAGTTCCTGCTGCGCGACGACCAGTTCCCGCGCTCCTGCCAGTTCTGCCTCTCCCAGCTCGAAAGCTCACTCACCCCGCTGCCACGCAGCGAAGCCGTGCTCGAGATCGTCGAGGCCGCCGCCAGGTTCATCGATCGCGCGCCGCTCGCGACGCTCGATCAGCCCGGCCTGCACGAGCTCATCGACAAGATCCAGCTGCACATGATCAACGTGCATGACGGCATCGCGCAGAACTACTTTCCGTCGCACGCGACGCCCGGTGCACAACGGATGTCGGCCCAGGTCCAGTCCCAGCGGCAGAGCTCGCTTTCCTTCGGAGAGATGGCCAAGGCCTGATGCGGGCGCGCTCGGCGTGGCGGCTCTGGCTGCGCGCGAGCTGCTTCGTGCACGGACCATTCGCGCCGCTGATGGCAGGCATCAACGGCGTCTGGATTTTCGTACGTAGCCTTACGAATGCGTTCCGCCCGCGCGGTTCGCGAAGCTTGGGCCATGAACGATGAGATTCCTTGGGGCACCACCCTGTTCGACGGCCGCGCCGCCCAGCGCGGTTACGCGCTCAACAAGATGTGCTTCTCGTTCAACGACGCGGCCAATCGCGTCGCCTTCCTGCGCGACGAGGAGGAGTATTGCCACAGGTACGGCCTCGACGCGGAGCAACGCGCCGCGGTTCGCGCGCGGGACGTGCTCGCGATGATCGCCGCCGGCGGCAACATCTATTACCTCGCCAAGCTGGCCGGGATATTCGGCCTCAATGTGCAGGACATCGGCGCGCAGCAGACCGGTGTCTCGGTCGAGGCGTTCCGCGCCAAACTACTCGCGGCGGGAGCCTGATCGTGGCGCGGATCGTCGGCGGCATCGGCACATCGCACATCCCCGCCATCGGCCTTGCCATGGCCCGCGATCAGTTCGAGGAGCCTTACTGGAAGCCGTTCTTCGACGCCTATCATCCCGTGCGCGCGTGGCTCGAGCGCGCGCGGCCCACCGTCGCGGTGGTGGGTTTAAAAAACCCCCGGCGCAAATTATTAAAAGACAA
>JAEWLQ010000089.1 GCA_023457495.1 Pseudomonadota bacterium | reverse complement strand
CCCCCCCCCTTTTCACTTATATTGCGGCCCCCGGCAACCGGGGCGCCTTTTTCTTTTGGGGGAAATATGCAGCCGCCGCTCTCCGCGGGAGTCGTCGTCGTGCGCCAAGCCGCCGAGGGCTGGCGCGTCCTATTGCTGCGCGTCTATAACTACTGGGATTGCCCGAAAGGCCTGGTCGAGGATGGCGAAGAGCCTCTCACTACCGCAAGGCGGGAAGTTCGCGAGGAAACGTCGCTGAACGATCTCGACTTCGCATGGGGAGAGTCATTCACGGAGACCGAGCCCTACGGACGCGACAAGAAGCGAGCGCGCTACTTCGTCGCGCGCACGAACACCGAGACCATCAAACTACCCGTGAGCCCCGAGCTCGGCAGGGCCGAGCATCACGAATGGCGTTGGTGCGATTTCGAATCCGCGGAACTGCTGGTGAACGATCGCCTCAGAAAAGTCCTCCGCTGGGCGCGGGACGTGATCGAATAGCCAGGCGGTAGCTGCCACCACCTGGCACAGCCCTCACACCACCCGGCCGCGGCGGCCTCCGCGCAGGAAGTCCTCGATGTTGGCGGCGAGCTCATCGACTGCGCGCTGGCGCGCTTCGAACGCGGCCCAGGCGATATGCGGTGTCACGATGAGATTCGGTATCGACGGGTCGAGCAGGGGGCTGCCGTCGACCGGGGGTTCTTGCGGCAGCACGTCGATCGCCGCGCCGCCGAGATCGCCCCCCTTCAAGGCGGCCGCAAGCGCCTCGAGATCCACCAGCGCGCCACGCGCCGTGTTCACGAGGATCGCATCGGGCTTCATCATCGAGAGCTCGCGTGCGCCTATCAGGCCTTTCGTCGCCGGCGTGAGCGGGCAGTGCAGTGACAGCACGTCGGCATTACGCAGCACCTCGTCGAGCGTGACTCGCACGGGCGAGCTCACCGTTGCCGCATCGCTCGCGGGCGCACCCGGCCGCTCGGCGACGAGCACGCGCATGCCGAGCGCGTCCTCGCAGATCTTCGCCACCGCGCGCCCGAGCGTTCCGTAGCCGACGATGCCCAGGACCTTCCCGTTGAGCTCGCGGATCGGCGCGCCCGGCACCGAGAACTGCGCGCAGCGCGCCCATGTGCCATCGATCGCCGCTCGTCCGTATTCGCGCAGCCGATGCGTCAACGTGAGGATGACACCGAGCACATGCTGTGCCACCGACACGGTGCAGTAGTCGCGGATGTTGCACACCGCGATGCCGAGCTCGCGCGCGGCTTCGAGATCGACGTTGTTGGTGCCGGTGGCGGTCAACCCGATGAACCGCAGCCCAGGCACCGCCCGCATGCGCGCGCGCGAAATGTTCAGCTTGTTGGTGAGGATGAACTCGCAGCCCGCGATGCGTGCATCGACTTCCGCATCGTTCGAGGTGGGATACAGCGTGATCCCGGGCAACACGCGCTCCAGCGCGGAAGTGTCGAGATCGCCATGACTGACCGTGCCGAAATCCAGGAATACCGCTCGCATCCGCTCGCCACCCGTCAGTTAGAAACCTCTCCGCGCGGCGGGCGCAGGCGCCACCCCGGCGGGCGGCGCAAGAGTACCACCCGCCTCGGGCTTCACGGCAACCACGGGCGGAATCAGCTTGTACATCACGGGCGTCACGAGCCGCGCGAGCAGCGTCGAGGTGATGAGGCCGCCGATGATCACCCACGCCATCGGTGAATAGAGCCCGATGTTCTGCATCGCGAGAGGCAGCAATCCGCCGATCGCGGTCGCGGATGTCAGCAGGATGGGCAGGAAGCGGATCTCACCGGCCCGTTCGATGGACTCGTCGAGTGGCACGCCCTGCTCGCGCAGCTGATTGGTGAAGTCGACCAGCAATATCGAGTTCTTGATCTCGATGCCCACCAGCGCGATGAAGCCGATCGACGCGACGAACGAGATGTCGTTGCCGGAAAACAGCAGCATGAGCATTCCGCCGAGTACGCCGAGCGGCACGACGGTGAGCACGATGAGCGTCGACTTGAAGCTGCCGAACTCGAGCACGAGGATCGCGAAGATGCCGAAGATCGCGACGATGATCGCGATCCCGATGCCGGCGAACGCCTCCTGCGAAGCCTCGTTCTCGCCGCCCAGGTCGTACTTGTAACCCCGCGGCCAGTCCATCTCGTCGAGTTTCTTCGTAACCTGCCTCGTGAGCTCCGCGATGTTGTAGCCCGGTTGCGCGTCGGCATCGATGGTCATCGCGCGTTCACGGTTGAAGCGCTGGATCAGCGTCGGCGCCTTCTCGAACTCGAGCGTCGCGAGCTGCGAAAGGGGCAACGTCGAGCCGCTGAGCGTGGGCACGCGCACCTGCTCGAGCGCACCGAACTCCGCCTGCTGCGTGATCGGCGTGCGCACGACGATCGGGTACTGCTCGCCGGTGGTGTCCTTGTACGTACCAACCGAGACGCCGGCCACCGACAGCCTCACGGCCCGATCCAGCTCGGCGGTCTGCACGCCCAACTGCTGCGCCTTGCGTGAGTCGATGTTCAGCTTGAGATTGGTGCGCGAGACGTTGAGCGGATTCTTGACGTCGCGCGTACCGGGCACCGACTTCACGAGATCCTCGACCTTGTGACTCAGCGCCTCGATGACAGTCAGGTCATTGCCGATCACGCGGATCGAAATCGGCGCCGAAATCGGCGGGCCGTTCGTGAATTCCTTCACGTAGATGTTCGCGGCGGGATACCGCTCGAGCCTCTCGCGCAGCGTCTGCAGTTTCGCCGGCGTCTCGTCGGTGTCGTATTCGTGCAGCTGCACGAACACCTCCGCGTAGTTGGCCGCGTCGTTGCGCTGGATGTGGTTGTAGTAGATCTGCGGATTGCCGTGTCCGAGGTTCGCGAACCAGCTCTTGACCTCGGGCATCTGCGAAAGCTCGTGCTCCACCAGCCGCAGCGCGCGATCGGTTTCCGCGAGGCTGCTGCCATTCGGGGCGCTCACCTGGACCAGGAATTGCGGCGTATCCGCCTTCGGAAACAGGCTCGAACCGAGCACGGGCACGAGCGCCGCCGACAGCAGCAATGAGCCGCCGATCGCCGCGACCACCGTGAGCTTCGGCCGCGCCAGGCACCAGTGCAGCGCCGGGCGGTAGTAATTGTGGATCACGCCCATCACGCGCTTGAGGAACCGGTTCTCCTCGGATTGCGATTTCTCGTCGAGCACGCGGCTCGCGAGGAACGGGATGATGAACAGCGCCAGCAGCAACGAGCCGATGATGGTCGACACCACGGCCATCGGCAGCACGCGAATGAACTTGCCCGCGGTGCCCGGCAGCGCGAGCAGCGGCAGGAACGCGAAGATCAGCGTCGCGGTGCAGCCGAGGATGGCGACGAAGATCTGGCGCGTGCCGGCCAACGCGGCGTCGACGCGCGAATAACCCATGCGCATGTGCCGCGCGATGTTCTCGACCACCACGATGGAATCGTCGACCAGCAGCCCGAGCGCGACGACGAAGCCCGCGATGGACAACTGGTTGAGCGAGTAGCCGAGGAAATACAGGCAGGCGAGGCCGAACGACAACGACAGCGGAATCGAAATCATCACGATGCCGGCCGCGCGCAGACCCAGCGGCAGCAACGTGATCAGTACCAGCGCGATCGCGATGCCGAAGTCGAGGTACAGCCGGTTGAGGCGATGCTTCACGTTCTGCGACTGGTCGAAGCCGACCTCGAGCTTCACGCGCTTCGGCAGGTTCGCGGCGAAGTCCTCCGTCACCGCCATGACGCGCTCGCGCACGTCGAGAATGTTGTAGCCATCCTTCTGGTTCGCCGTGACGAACACGGCGCGTTTGCCGTTGAAGCGGCCGGTATAGCTGTACGCGGAGGTATTCCAGCTCACCTCCGCGACGTCGCGCACGCGCACGATGCGCCCGCCCGCCGATGCGATGACCGTGTCGCGCACCTGGTCGAGCGAGGAGTAGCTGCCGGAGGTCTTGAGGCTGAAACTGCGGGCGCCGAGGTCGATGAAACCGGCCGGGATGTTCGCGTTCTCGCTTTGCACCGCCGCGATGAGCTGCGCGGGCGGGATGTTGAGCTCCGCCATGCGCTTGAGGTCGAGCGCGATGCGCAGCTCGCGTTCGGGATACGCCCAGCTTTCGGCCGTGCGCACGCCGTCCACGGTCTTGAGCTTGTCCTTGAGCTCGCGCGCGTAGTCCTCCAGCTCGCGGTACGGCGCCTCGTCCGACACCAGCGCGATCTGCACGGTGTTCACCAGGCCCGGCGAGAACTTGCGCACGATGAGCTGGGTTTCGGGCGGGAATTCCGGCCGCAACGCGTTCAGCTCGCGCGTCACCTCGTCGTACTTCTTGTCGGCGTCGGTGGAGGCGAGAAACTCGATGGCGGTGAAGGAAACGCCGTCGCGAATCGAGGTCTCCATCTTGAGCACGTCGTCGAGGGCGGCGAGACGGTCCTCGATGGGCTTGGCGACCAGTCGCTCGAGATCCTTGGGGTCCGCCCCGGGGTAGATAGCCGCGATCGTGAAGCCGGGGATCTTGAAATAGGGATCCTCCTCGCGCGGCACGTTCTTGAACGCGTAGAAGCCGAGCGCGACCAGGCAGAGAAACGCGACCAGCGTGAACTGGTAGCGCCGGATCGGGAATTCGAGCAATGACATGATAGTTCCCGGGCGCGACTAGCTTTGCGAGCCGCGCGGCGACGAATTCACCGCCTGCTGCGTGGATTCACGCAGCACCTCGACGCTTTCGCCGTGCTCGAGGAACAGCGCGCCGTCGGTGACGACGTTTTCGCCAGCCGCGAGTCCGCTCTCGAGCGCGATGCTGTCGGCGGTGATGAACGCGACGCGCACGTTGCGCCGCTGCGCGGTGCCGTCCTTGACCACGAAGACGCTCGCGCGGTCGCCGTCGCCTTCGACCAGCGCGGCCATCGGGATGTACGTGAGGCCCGGAGCGTCGCTGTTCGGCGTGAGCCGCAGCCGCGCGACCAGCCCGCTCACCAGCCGCGGCGGCGGCGCGTCGAACTTCACCTCGATGGGAAACATGCTGGAGCGCTCGTCCGCGGCGCTCGCGATCTCCACGATCGTGCCCGTCATGGTCCGCCCCGGAAACGCGTCCATGCGGATCTCGCCTTTGTCGCCGAGCCTCACGTTGACGATTTCGCGGTCGGCGAGCGCGGCCTTCACGACGAAGCCGCCATCACTTTCGCCGAACAGCAGCACCGGCGCGCCGGCGGGCACCAGCTCCCGTTCCTCGACCAGCTTGCGCAGCACGAGTCCGTCGCGCGGCGCGGTGATCACGGAGTAACCCCGGTTGAACTGCGCCGACTTGTACTGCGCGGCCGCGACCGAGGCCTGCGTGCGCAGGTCCTGGAGCTGTTCGAGGCTGATCACCTGGTCGGCGTAGAGATTTTCGCCGCGCTTGAGATCGCGCTCCGCCTTCTCCGCCATCTGGTGCGCCTGCTCGACCTGCGCATCGACTTCCGTCTGTTCGATTTCGGCGAGACGCTGGCCCTTCTTGACGACGTCGCCCTCCTGCACGTGGATGCGCCGCACGACGCCGCCGACCTTGAAGGACAGCCGCATCTCGTGTTTGGTTGCGACGGTGCCGCTGGTGTCGATGGGCGGCACCGCCGGCCCGTTGCTGGCGCGTTGCACCCGCACCGGCGTCGGCTTGTCGACAGGCTGCGCTTCGTTGCGGCCGCAGGCGGCGAGCAAGGTCGCCAACGCGAGCGGAAGCAGCGGCAGTAGTTTGTTCTTCATTGTCTTCTTCCGTTGAATTCGTCAAAGCCCCGGCAGCGGCAGACTGCCCGCGGCGGTGGCGTAGTCGAGCTCGGCCTGGCGCGCGAGCACCTGGAATCGCGTGATGTTCAGATTGAGCTCGGCGCTGGTGAGGCTGGAACGCGAGTCGATGAACTCGACCTGGCTGATCACCCCTTCGTCGCGCTTGCGGCTGGCGATGCGAAAGCCGGCGCGCGCGGCTTCCGATCGCGCCTCGGCGGTCGCGAGCGAATCGGCGCTGGTGTTGAGCCGGTCGAGCGCCTGCTGCACCTCGAGTTGCACCTGTTGCGTGAGCTCGTCGCGCTGGGTCGCGGTGCGGCGCGCGGCCGCGTTCGCCGGGCGCACGGCCCCGCCTCGCCCGCCGCCCGCGAATAACGTGCAGATGT
>JAEWLQ010000088.1 GCA_023457495.1 Pseudomonadota bacterium | reverse complement strand
CTCGCGCCGTCCGTGCGCCGCATGGTCGAAGAGAAGCAGTTGGATCCGACGAAGATTCCCGCGACGGGCAAGGCGGGACGCATCACCAAGGGTGACGTCGTCGAGTATCTGGACAAACCCGCGGCGGCGGCGAAGCCCGCCGCGCCCGCGCCGTCGCCGTCCGTCGGCGCCGCCGGTCGCCAGGATCAGCGCGTGCCGATGACGCGTCTGCGCGCGCGCATCGCCGAACGTCTGCTCGAGGCGCAGCAGACGCAGGCGCAGCTCACGACGTTCAACGAGATCGACCTCAAGGCGGTCATGGACCTGCGCGCGAAGTACAAGGACGGCTTCGAGAAGAAACACGGCGTGAAGCTCGGCTTCATGTCGTTCTTCATCAAGGCCGCGGTCGAGGCGCTCAAGAAGTTCCCGGTGGTCAATGCCTCGGTCGAGGGCAACGACATCGTGTATCACGAGTACTACGACATCGGCGTCGCGGTTTCGACCGAGAAGGGCCTGATGGTCCCGGTGCTGCGCGACGTGGATCTGCAAAGCTACGCGGACATCGAGAAGAACATTGGTGCGTTCGCCGTGAAGGCGCGTGAAGGCAAGATCACGCTCGACGATCTCACCGGCGGCACGTTCTCCATCACCAACGGCGGCACGTTCGGGTCGCTGCTGTCGACGCCGATCGTCAACATGCCGCAGAGCGCGATTCTCGGCATGCATGCGACGAAGGAGCGACCGGTGGTCGTGAATGGCCAGATCGAGATCCGGCCGATGATGTACGTGGCGCTGAGCTACGACCATCGCATCATCGACGGTCGCGAAGCGGTGCAATTCCTCGTGACCATCAAGGATGCGCTGGAAGATCCGGCGCGCCTGCTGTTGAGCGTTTGAGGGGTAGAGAATTGGCTAACGAATACGACGTCATCGTCATCGGTGGTGGTCCGGCGGGTTATCCGGCGGCCATCCGCGCGGCGCAGAACAAGCTGAAAGTCGCCTGCATCGACGAATGGAAGAACAAGGATGGTTCGGCCGTGTTCGGCGGCACCTGCACGAACGCGGGCTGCATTCCCTCGAAGGCGCTGCTCGAGTCTTCTGAGCTCTTCGTGAAGACGAAGAACGAGCTCGGCGCGCACGGCATCAAGGTGGGCAGCGTCGACTTCGACGTCGCCCAGATGCAGAAGCGCAAGACCGGCATCGTGAAGGCCAGCACCACCGGCATCGCGATGCTGCTCAAGAGTGCGGGCGTCACCGCGCTGCAGGGTCACGGCAAACTACTGCCCGGTCGCAAGGTGGAGTTCACCGCGCACGACGGCAAGAAAGAAACGCTGAGCGCGAAACATGTCGTGCTCGCCTCGGGCTCGATCCCGACGGAACTTCCGAGCATGAAGTTCGACGGCAAGAACATCATCGACAACTGGGGCGCGCTCGACCTACCGAGCGTGCCGAAGAAGCTCGCCGTGGTCGGCGCGGGCGTGATCGGGCTCGAGCTCGGCAGCGTGTGGCGCCGGCTGGGCTCCGAGGTCGTCGTCCTCGAAGCGCTCGATACTTTCCTCGCAGTCGCCGATCAGGGTCTCGCGAAGGAAGCCGCGCGGCACTTCAAGAAGCAGGGGCTGGACATCAAGCTCGGCGCAAAAGTCTCGGGCGCCAAGTCGACCGCGACGGGCGTCGAAGTCAGTTATTCCGATGCGTCGGGTAGTCAGACCATCAACGTCGACAAGCTCATCGTCTGCGTCGGCCGCCGCCCGTTCACGGGCAATCTGCTGGCCGACGGCACGGGTGTGCAGCTCGACGAGCGCGGCTTCATCAAGGTCGACGACCATTGCAAGACGACGGCGGAGAACGTCTGGGCGGTGGGTGATTGCGTCCGCGGCCCGATGCTCGCGCACAAGGCCAAGGACGAGGGCGTGATGGTCGGCGATCTGATCGCGGGTCGTTACGGCCACATGAACTACGACGTGATCCCCTCGGTGATCTACACGCATCCCGAGATCGCGTGGGTCGGCCAGACCGAAGAGCAGGTCCGCGCCAGCGGCCGCGCCTACAAGGTCGGCCAGTTCCCGTTCGCGGCCAGCGGCCGCGCGCGCGCCATGGAGTCGACCGCCGGCTTCGTGAAACTCATCGCGGCCCAGGACGACGACGAGATCCTCGGCGTACACATCATCGGCCCGCTCGCCGGCGAATTGATCGCCGAAGCCGTGCTCGCCATGGAGTACTCGGCGAGCAGCGAAGACCTGCAGCGCACGATCCACGCCCATCCCACGCTGTCCGAAGCCCTGCACGAAGCCGCCTTGGCCGCCGACAAGCGCGCCATCGACAACATCAACAAGTAGCAGGGTTGGTGCCGGGTGAGAAATCGCGGAGTTAGCGATTTCCGCCCGGACGCGCACCGCGCGGAGCGCTAACTCCGCGATTTCTCACCCGGCACCAACCGGGCTACGGGGCGGGTTCGAAGACGAGGCGGGCCTGGCCCTTGGAGGTGACGGCGACGCCGTTTTCCTTGCGCGGCTCGTAGACCCACTTGCGCACGGCATCGCGGACGGCGTCGTCGAAGACGCCGCGCGGCGAGGATTCGACGACTTCGATGTCGGAGACCTTGCCGTTCAGGCCGATCTCGAATTGCACCACGACCTGTCCTTTGGCCTTGGGCGGGGTGTTGGCCGGCGCAATCGGCGACACACGCTTGAGTAACTTGGCCGGCACGACCTCGACCGCGGCCGCCGCCGGTGCCGGTGCGGCGGGCGGGGGCACGGCCACTGCCGAGCCCGTGGCCGGCGGGTTTCCGGCGGGCACGGCGGCCTGGATGGACGCCTGCGCCGGGGCGGTCGTGGCGGGCGACACCGCCGGTGTGCGCAATGCGCCTGAATCGGAAGCCTCGACCGTGCGTCCGGGGAACGCATTGTCCGCGCGGCGCATCGTGGTCGTCGGCGCCGCGTTGATCGGCGCGTCGAGCGGCAGCGAGGCGCGCGGGACTTCCCCGATCGGCGCGCCGTAGACGCGTTGCGGCGAGTCAGAAGCCGTGCGGGTATCCGCCGCCGTTACATCGCGCGTACGCGCGCTCGTGCGCTCCGCCGGACGCGGCGTCACGCGCTCTTCGCGCCGTTGGACCGGACGTTCCGCCACCTGCGCGGCCACCGGCGCGGCCTTCTGGGCCTCCAGCTTCGCGAGCTCCGCGGCACGTTCGATCGACGCCTGCAGGAATGCGCGGCGCGGGTGCTCGGGCGACTTCGCCACGAGTTCGGCGAGCGACGCACGCGCGGCGTCGAATTCGTTCTTCATGATCGCGCTTTCGATTTCGACCTCGATGCGCGTCAGGTTGTCGGTGACCTTCTGCTGTTCGGCCATCCGTACCACTTCCTGGGCGATCGCGCGCTCGCGCGCACGCGCCTCAGGGTCGTAGAACCGTTCGATCAGGAACACGAGCGAAGCCGCGACCGCGACGGCGATTCCGCCGGCCGCGAACAAACGCATGCGCTTGCGGCGCGCGGCCTCGTCGACCGCTTTCTGCTGCACGCCGAGCCGGGCCTGCGCGGCGATATCGGCCAGGTCATCCTCGGTGGGCGCAACCTCCGGCGTCCATCCGAGGTCGCGCAGCGGCGCGGTCGCGGGAGGCGCGAGCGGCATCGGGGGGATGGGTTGCATCGGCGGCGCGGGCGCGCGCATGCGGCCCGTGTCCGAAGTGGTCCGGGGCGGCATCGGCGCACGCATTCGGCCCGTATCGGAGGTCGTCGCGGGCGGCAGGGGCGCGCGCATGCGGCCGGTGTCGCCCGTGG
>JAEWLQ010000087.1 GCA_023457495.1 Pseudomonadota bacterium | reverse complement strand
CTAACTCAGCGTTTTCTCACCCGGCACCTACCCTCGGCACCTACCCTGCTACTTCAGCTCCAGCGGGACGCGCTGGCTCACACCGCACAATAGTTCGTACGGGATCGTTTGCGCGTAAGCGGCGATTTCTTCGACGGGCAGGCCCTCTCCCCAGATCACGGCCTTGGTGCCCGCGGCAACCTTGGGTGCGCCCGTGACGTCGACGGCGATCATGTCCATCGACACGCGACCGACCAGTGGATACTTCGTGCCGCCGATCAGCACCGGCGTGCCGTCGGCGAGATGGCGCGGCAGGCCGTCGCCATAACCCGCGGCGAGAATCGCGATCGCGCTGTCGCGCTCGGCGCGCCAGGCGCCGGCATATCCCACGGTCTCTCCTCGTTTCACGTCGCGCACGGTGAGCACGGTGGTCTCGAGCGTCATCACCGGCTTGAGGCCGTACTTGCCCGCGACCTCGCCGTCGAACGGCGAAACCCCGTACAGCGCGAGCCCCGGCCGCACCCACTCGCCGTGCGCGCGCGGCCAGCCGAGCGTGCCCGCGGAATTGCCGATGCTGGTGGGCAGGCGTCGGGGTCCGATCAGGTCCGCGGCCGCGAGCGTTCGTTCGAACACGTCGACCTGCGTGCCGGTCATCGACTCGCTGCGTTCATCCGCGCGCGCCAGGTGCGTCATCGCGCGCAGCTCGAGCGCCGGGACGGTGAGATTGCGCAGGCGCGCCAGCGCGGGTGCGAAGGCTTCGGGACGAAAACCGAGACGGTTCATGCCCGTGTCCATCTTGATCCACACGACGAACCGCCGGGCGTCCCGATGGGCCTCGAGTAGTTTGATCTGCAACGGATCGTGGAGCACGAGCTCGAAGCGGTGATGCGCGGCCTCGGCCATCTGCTCGGCGCTGAAGACACCTTCGAGCAGCACGATCGGCGCGCGCACCCCGGCGCTGCGCAGCGCGATGCCCTCCTCGAGCCGTGCCACCGCGAAACTGTCCGCGTCCGCGAGCGCGAGCGCCGTGGAAACGAGCCCATGCCCGTACGCGTTCGCCTTGACCACCGCCATCACCTTCGCGCCCGGCGCATACGCGCGAATGGTGCCGAGGTTGTGCCGCAGCGCGGCCGTGTCGATCAGCGCGCGCAGCAGGCGGGTCAACGCATGATTCCTTCGCCGTACGCCGGATCGACGTAGTTCTCGAAGCGGCTGTTCGCACCCTTGAACGTCAGCCGGATCTCACCGATCTCACCGTTACGATGTTTGGCGAGATCGATTTCAGCGACGCCCTTCTTCGGCGTCTCGCGGTTGTAGACCTCGTCGCGGTAGATGAGCAGGATCATGTCCGCATCCTGCTCGATGGCGCCGGATTCACGAAGGTCCGACATCACCGGCTTCTTGTTCTCGCGCTGCTCGACGCCGCGATTCAGCTGCGACAGCGCGATCACGGGGCAGCTCAATTCCTTCGCCAGCGCCTTCAATCCGCGCGAGATCTCCGAGATCTCCGTCGCGCGGTTTTCCTTGGTCCCCGGCACCGTCATGAGCTGTAGATAGTCCACCACGACCAGGTCGAGCCCGTGCTCGCGCTTGATGCGGCGCGAGCGCGCGCGCAACTCGGTGGGAGTGAGCGCCGGCGTGTCGTCGATGAAGATCTTCGCGTCCTGCAGCTGCTTGGTCGCGCCTGTGATGCGCGGCCAGTCGTCCTCGGACAGCTTGCCGCTGCGGATGTTGCCGAGGTGGACGCTGCCGACGGACGACAACATACGCGTCAAAATCTGTTCGGCCGGCATTTCGAGCGAGTAGATGGCCACGGAGGCGCGCACGCCTTCCTTGAGCGCCGCGTGCTCGGCCATGTTGATGGCGAGCGTCGACTTACCCATCGACGGGCGCCCCGCGATGATCAGCAGGTCACCGGGCCGCAATCCGCCGGTCTTGGCGTCGAAATCGATGAAGCCCGTCGGCAAGCCGCGTGGCTTGTTCGGGTTGTTGTACAGATCATCGATCTGGTCGATCAGCGCCGGCAGCGCCTGCTTGGCGCTCACGTAACCCTTGCCGCGCGACGAGCCTTCGGCGATCGCGAAAATCTTGCGCTCCGCCTGCTCGACCAGATCGCGAGCGGTCTCGCCTTCCTCGCTCCATACCGAGCTCGCGATCTCGCCACCCGTCGTAACCAGCGCGCGCAGCAGCGACCGCTCCTTCACGATCTCGGCATAAGCGCGCGCATTGGCGGCGCCCGGCGTGTCGCGTGTCAGCGTGCCGAGGTAGGCCAGCCCGCCGACGTCGCCCAGCTTGCCCAGGCGCTGCAGGTGTTCGGACACCGTCACCGGATCGCAGGGCTGCGCTTCGCTGCACAACGCCGCGATGCTCTCGAAAATCAGCTTGTGATCGGGCTGATAGAAATCATCCGCGGTGATCACGTCGCCGACGTTGTCCCAGGCGGACCGATCCAGCATGAGACCGCCCAACACCGACTGCTCGGCTTCGCGGGAATGCGGCGGTTCACGCAGCTCGGTCGATACGGATTTTTCGCGCCGGAATTTGGGCGTGCTGGACATGAACCTCTCCCCGCAAGTCGCGGAATATTCTGCACACGGGTCGCGCGAGCGGAAGGACTTTTTGTGCGCGCGAGTCCTTCGAAAAGCGCCCAAAAGAAAACGGCGCCCCTCTTGCAAGGGGCGCCGTTATCGATCACGCACTTACGTGCGTTTACTCTTCAGCCGTGATAACAACCGGCAGCTCCACGTCGATGTCCGTGTGCAGATGCAGGACCACCACGTGCTCGCCCACCGTGCGCAGCGGACCAGTCGGCAGGCGCACTTCCGCGCGCGCCAACTTGTGACCCTGGGCCGTGCAGGCCTCGGCGATGTCCGCCGTGCCGATCGAACCGAAGAGCTTGCCTTCGGTGCCGGCCTTCGCGGTGATCGCGAGCTTGAAGTCCTTGAGCGCAGCGGCGCGGCTCTCCGCGTCCTTGAGCTGGTCGCGCGCGATCTTCTCGAGCTCGGCGCGGCGGGCTTCGAACTTCTTGACGTTGTCCGGCGTCGCGAGAGTCGCCTTGCCCTTGGGCAGGAGGAAGTTGCGGCCGTAGCCGGACTTCACTTTCACGCGGTCGCCGATGTTTCCAAGGTTCGCCACCTTGGTGAGCAGAATGACGTCCATGGTTTAACTCAGTGCTGGTCGGTGTAAGGCAGCAGCGAGAGGTAGCGGGCGCGCTTGATCGCGGCCGCGAGCTGACGCTGGTAGAACGCCTTCGTGCCGGTGATGCGGCTCGGGACGATCTTGCCCGTCTCGGTGATGTACTGCTTGAGCGTGGCCAGATCCTTGTAGTCGATCTGCTTCACACCCTCGGCCGTGAAACGGCAGAACTTGCGACGGCGCGAGAACGAGCGGTTGCCACCGCCTCCCGGGCCACTGCGACGCGGCTTATCGTCTCTCATTAAGCGTTCACTCCCATGTCGTCGTCGTCACTCGCGAAGGGCGAATCGTCGCGGCTGCGACGCGGTCCGCCTTCCTTCTCTTCCTGCGCGGCCATCGCCATCGGCGACGGCTCGGTCACGGCTTCGTCCATGTTCACCACGAGGTGACGCAGGACGGCGTCCGAGAAACGGAACGCGCCGGTGAGCTCGGCCAGGGTCTTCTGGTCGGTCTCGACGTTCAGCAGGACGTAGTGGGCCTTGTGGACCTTGGAGATCGGGAACGTGAGCTGGCGGCGGCCCCAGTCTTCGAGACGGTGCACGGTGCCACCACCGGCGGTGATCATTCCGCGGTAGCGCTCGATCATGGCGGGGACTTGTTCGCTCTGGTCCGGATGGACCAGGAACACGATTTCGTAATGCCTCATGTGTATTCCTTGTGGTTGAAGCCACCCGCCTGAGGTTGGCGGTGTGGCAAGGGGTCGAAAACGGGCGCGAAGGATACTCAACGGCCGGGCGGCATGCAAGCCGCCCGGCGCGCCTCTACGCAATTAATTCAATAACTTAGTGCGGCCGGTTCGCTCATTGCCGTGCCAGGTACATGCGCATCCGCGCGGCCTTGTCTTCGACGGCCTCTCCCGACACATCGATCAAGGCCTTTTTCACCGTGCCCGCGAAGGCGAATGGAGCCCGGTAATCCTCTTCTTCCATGACCGGCGCGCCTGAATCGCTGCCGATGCAGATTCCAGCCGCGAGACCGAGCGAGATGGGAATGGTGACCGGCAGATCTCCGCTGCCCACCGGCTTGCCGTCCACCAGCAGCTTGACGTTCGCGGGCACACCCTTCCCGTGGGCGACGTCGGGTTTCCCTGTGGGCGTGAACTCGAACGACAGGATGTGATTGCCGGCCGGAATCCGGTCCTGCGACTGAACGCGGAACCGCTGGTCGGCGCAGTAGTTATAGCCGTAGGTCAACCGGCCATCCTTCACGTAGAAGGCGAAGCCGCCGTCCACACCGCCGGCCGACATGAGCACACCGTCCGCGCCGCCCTCCGGCACCACGGCGTGCACCGAGATCGAATGCGGTACGTTGACGAGCGTCGGCGCCGCGACCTGTGACACCGTCTGCGTGCCCGGGTAGTACACGTATTGCTTGCGCTTCGCCGCGATCTGCGGACGAGGATCGCCGAACCGCAAGGTGCCGCGGCTATCGATGGGCAGGACGTTGTACTTTCCGGCCTCGACGTACCACAGCGCGATCATCGAGATCAGACGGGTGCGTTCCTGCTCCGCGAGATTCTTCGTTTCCGCGAAGTCCTCCTCGACGTGGTAGAGCTCCCAGCCCTTCGCATCGAGCTCGGTGAGCTTGTCCTTGTCGAGCGGCGCTCCGAACGTGAGCCCCGATTCCGTGAACGATGTGCCCGGCCAGGGACACACCGCGCGCCAGCCGTCGTGGTACAGCGAGCGGTGACCGAACATCTCGAAGTACTGCGTCTGGTGCAGCGCCGGCGCTTTCGCGTCGTCGAAGGATGACTTAAGGCTGTACCCCTGAAGCGGCGATTGCGTGACGCCACGGATGTGTGTCGGCGGCTCGATGCCGAGCGCATCGAGCACGGTGGGCACCATATCGATGGCGTGACAGTACTGCGAGCGAATCTCGCCCTTGGACCTGATGCCCTTCGGCCAGCAGACGATGAACGGGTCGGCCGTGCCACCGCGATATGTCTCGCGCTTCCAGCGCCGGAACGGCGTATTGCCGGCATGGGTCCAGCCCCACGGATAGTGATTGAAATACTTCGGGCCGCCGATGTCGTCGATGGCCGCGAGGTTCTGCTCCAGGTTCTCGGGCACGTTGTTGAAGAACTTGCCCTCGTTGACCGAACCGGTGGGCCCACCTTCGGCGCTCGCTCCGTTGTCGGAGATGAGCATGATCAACGTGTTCTCGTACTCGCCCATCTCCTTCAGGAAGGAAACCAGCTCGCCGATGTAGTGATCCGTGTGCTCGAGGAATCCCGCGAACACTTCCATCATGCGCGCGTAGAGTTTCCGCTCGTTCGCCGGTAGTTCGTCCCAGTCCTGCACGTCGGGATCGTGGCGCGAGAGCACGGTGTTCGAAGGGATGATGCCGAGCTGCTTCTGCCTCTCGAAGACCTGCTGGCGATGGATAGCCCAGCCCTTGTCGAACTTTCCCTTGTACCGGTCCACCCACTCCTTCGGCACGTGATGCGGAGCGTGTTGGGCGCCCGTGCAGAAGTACATGAAGAATGGCTTGTCGGGCGCCACCTGCTTGGCGTCGGCGATCATCGCCTTGGCCTTTTCGACCAGGTCCGGCGTGAGGTGGTAACCCTGCTCGGGAGTCTTCGGCGGCTCGACCTGCGAGTTGTCGCGCACCAGCTCGGGGTAGTACTGATGCGTGTCGCCGCCGAGGAATCCGTAGAAACGCTCGAAACCGCGGCCCAGCGGCCAGCGATCGTAGGGCCCCGCCGCCGAGTTCGCCTCCGCGGGCGTCAGGTGCCATTTGCCCAGGGCGTACGTGTTGTAGCCGTGCTGCAGCAGCATCTCGGACAGGAACCCGTTCTCGAACGGAATCTGCCCGTTCGATCCCGGGAAGCCTTCGGAGCCCTCGGTGATGCAGGCCATCGCGTTCGAGTGATGGTTGCGTCCCGTGACCATGCATGAGCGCGACGGAGAACACAGCGCGGTCGTGTGCATGTTGTTGTAAAGCAATCCGTCTTTCGCGAGCGCATCGATGTTGGGCGTTGCGATCGGACTGCCATAACAACCCAGATGCCCGAATCCGGTGTCGTCGAGCACGATGAACAGCACGTTGGGTGCGCCCTGCTTCGCGCGATTCGGCGCGGGCCACGCGGGTTTGGATTCATCGAAGGTGCGGCCGATCACACCCGAAAAAGCCTGACCCGGTGAATACTCGTCGAGCGCCGCGTTCCCGTTGCCGGCGTGATTTCCCTTCTCTCGCGACGCCATGTGTGCTCCTTGCATCCCGGCGGAGTTCCGAAAAACTCACAGCCTAGAGATGCAATGGCTCGTCGCCATGGGACCAAGGACTCAGGGCCGACTATCAGGGATTCAGTCTCGGTCCTCTGCGCGCGCCGATGCGCTGCCGCAGCGACTCGTACAGCAACATTCCCGTCGCGACGGACACGTTGAGACTCTCGACCGATCCCGCCTGGGGAAGTTTGACCAGGAAGTCGCAGGTTTCGCGCGTGAGCTGTCGCAACCCCGCGCCCTCCGCACCCATGACCAGCGCGACTGCTCCGGTGAGATCCTGTTCCTGCGCGAGCTTCGGCGCTTCCGCATCCGCGCCGACGATCCACAGCCCGGCTTCCTTGAGCAGCCGCAACGTGCGCGCGAGATTCGTGACCACGGCCAGCGGCGTCGTTTCGGCGGCCCCCGCCGCCACCTTGCGCACTGTCGCATTCATCTGCACCGCACGGTCTTTCGGAATCACGACCGCGAGCGCGCCACAGGCATCGGCGGTGCGCAGGCAGGCGCCGAGGTTGTGAGGGTCTTGAACGCCATCGAGCACGAGCACGAGCGGCGGATCCTTCGCTTCGAGCCTCGCCGCGATCGCGGCCACCAGCTCTTCCTCGCGCCACGGCGGCAACGGCTGCACGTCGACGCACACGCCCTGGTGCACGGCATCGCCGAAAAGCTGCTTGAACGCCGCGGGCGACGCTCGCGTGACTTTCTTGCCCGCCTTCTGCGCCAGCGCCTGCAGCTCCGCCACGCGCGGTTCGGCCCGGCCCTCCGCGATCGTCACCGACGTCACGCGTTCGGCGTGGCGCGTGAGCAGCGCGCGCACGGCGTGTACTCCGTAAACCTTCTCGGTCACCTGCGCTTGCCCTTGCCGCGTTGTGGGCGCGCACGCTGCGGCGACTTCTGCAGCTTCGGCACGCTCTCCTCCACTTCGACGAGCGTGAGATCGACGAGACCCTCGATGGGATTCACGCTGGTCACGATCACGTGCACGCGCGTGCCCATGCCGAGCCGGCGCTTGCGCGCGCGGCCCACCCAGGCGCGGCCGCCCGGCTCCATCACGTATTCGTCGTCGCGCAGGTTGTCGATGTGCAGCAGTCCGTCGACGCCGACCGCGGTGAGCTGCACGAAGGCGCCGAACTCCACGACGGTCGTGATCAGTCCCTCGAAGGTCTGCCCGATACGGTCGCGTAGATAGACGCACTTGAGCCACGCGGAAACGTAGCGGTCCGACTCGTCCGCGCGTTTCTCGAGCTGCGTGAGCTCGGCGCCTGCCGCCGCGAGCTGGCCGCCGTCGTAGCGCTGGCCGTACGGATCCGAAGCCGACAGCAGCGCACGCAGCGTGCGGTGCACGACGAGGTCGGGATAACGCCGGATCGGCGAGGTGAAATGCGCGTAGTGCCCCAGGGCCAGGCCGAAGTGCCCGATGTTCTGCGGCTGGTAGACAGCTTGCTGCATCGAACGCACGACCAGCGACTCGAGGAACGGACGCTGCTCGTCGTTCGGGAAGCGATCCGTGATCGCGCGGAAATCCCGCGGCTGCACGTCCTCGGGCAACTCCGCGGCGACGCCGAGCGAGGTCAGCGTCTCCAGCAGCACGTCTATCTTCTTTTCCTCGGGCTTGCCGTGCACGCGGTACAGCGTGCCGACGCCCTTCTGCTCGAGCTCGCGCGCCACGGCGACGTTCGCGAGGATCATGCACTCCTCGATGAGCTTGTGGGCCTCGTTGCGCTCGTACATGTAGATGCGCTGGATGCGGCCCGCGGCATCGATGTCGAATTCCGCTTCGGCCGCATCGAACTCGAGCGCGCCGCGCTTGTGGCGCGCCTTGAGCAGCGCGCGGTAGACGTCCACCAGCGGCAGTAGTTTGTCCGCGAGGTGGCCGAGCTCCGCGCGCGCCTCCGGCCGCCCCTCGAACAGCGCCGCGAAGGCCTTCGTGTACGTGAGCCGGTGCGCGGAGCGCATCACGGCCGGATAGAAATGCGCCTCCGACAGGACGCCCGAGCGCGACACGATCATGTCGGCCACGAAGCACAGGCGATCGACCTTCGGCTGCAGCGAACACAACACGTTCGACAGCGCGAACGGCAGCATCGGGATCACGCGCGTGGGGAAATACACGCTGGTGCCACGCTCGCGCGCGCTGGCATCGAGCGCCGTGCCGCGCCGCACGTAGTAACTCACGTCCGCGATCGCGACGATCAGTCGGAATCCGCGCGGATGCGGCTCGGCATACACCGCGTCGTCGAAGTCCTTCGCATCATCGCCGTCGATGGTGACCAGCGGCAGGTCCCGGATGTCGATGCGCTGCGCCGCGACCGCCGGATCGACGGCACCGCCATACGCCTCCGCCTCGCGCACGGCCTCGGGCGAGAATTCCCCCGGCAGATCGAAGCGTGCGATCGCCGCCTCGCTTGCGAGCTCGACGGGGCGCTCCGGATCCAGCCGCTTCGTGACGCGCGCCTGGGGCGTCGCGCCCTGCCCCGCGTAACGCGTGACCGCCGCGATCACCCAGTCGCCATGCCGCGCGCCGTTCAGGTCGCCGTGAGCCACGAGGCAACGCAGACCGACACGCCGGTCGGCGGCGGTGACGAAGGCCGTGCGGCCATGCACCTCCATCGTGCCGACGAAGGCCTTCGTCGCGTGTACCAGCACCTTTTCCAGTTTCCCGGAGTAGCGGCCATCGCGGCCACGCTCGACGGACACGCGCACCCGATCGCCGTGCATCACGCCGCTCATCTGGTGCGGCGGGAGGAAGACCGCCTCTTCGTGACCCTCGACCCTCACGAAGCCGAAACCGGCGCGGTTCGCGCTGACGATGCCTTCGGCGGTATGACCGAACGAGACTTTCCCGCCCGGCGCGGGCGCGCGCCGCGAAGGATGACGCGAATCGTGGGATGAATCGCGACGTGAGGGGCGCTGACGCCCGTTGCGTTTGTTCCGGTGCAAGGATTAGGCCTTTTTTCGTGTTGCGCGATTCTACGCAGATTCAGTCTGCCCCTCGCGACTATGGCGCCGCCGCCGGCACGCGCCGATACTCGGGCCACTGACCATGTCGCCCTTCGAAGCAGGACTGTCGATCGCGCTCGGCCTGGCGCTTGCCGCGGCCACGGGCTTTCGCGTGTTCCTGCCGCTGCTGATCGCCAGCATCGCGGCGTACACCGGGCACCTGCCGCTGGGCGACAAGTTCACCTGGCTGGGCTCACTACCGGCGATGATCATGCTGGCCGTGGCCGCCACCGCGGAAGTGGCGGCGTATTACATCCCGGTCGTCGACAACGTGCTCGACAGTCTCGCGACGCCCGCCGCGCTCGTCGCGGGCGCGCTGGTATCGGCCGCGGTCATGGTCGACCTGCCACCCCTGGTCAAATGGTCCGCGGCCATCATCGGGGGCGCCGGAGCCGCCGGCACGGTGCAGATGCTGACCACGGCCGTGCGCGCCAAGTCGACCGCGCTCACCGGCGGCATCGGCAACCCGGTGCTGTCCACCGCCGAGGCCGGTGGCGCCGTGTTCGTCTCGGTGCTCGCGCTGCTCGCCCCGCTGATCGCGATCGTCGTGCTCGCGATCGGCATCTGGTGGGTGGTGAGGCTGGTCCGCCGCCTGGCGTCGCGATCGCGCTCGGCCGCCTACGGGCGTTCGAACACCACGTGATCGTATCGCCATAAGTCTTCGAAGGATTCGCGCACGCGTCCCACGTCACCGGCGCCCGCATCCGCCGCGATCTGCGCGATGCTGCGACGGCCATCGATTCGCTCGAACAACTTCCGATCGATGCGGCGCAGCACCAGGTACAGATCCTCGAACGCGTGGCTCCGGTTGACGAGCACGGCGGCGGCGCCGGCCGGAAGCCTGTCGGTCACGATCTCCGTCCACGGCAACCGGTGAGGCACGAAGTTCTTCCACACCGGCTCGTCGAAGTGGATGTCCTCGTGGCAGGGCGGCGCGTCGTGCCGATGCGCGATGAGGCTGTGGCAGGTCATCACCCCGCGCCACAGTTCCATCGCCGCGTACTGCTCCTGCGCGGGCAACTGCTCCAGCCGGGCGGCATGCGGCGTGAACGCGATGGATCCGCAGCGCGGCAGGTACGGCGCCTGCGCCTGCCAGCGGGTGAAGCGCAATTGAGCGCGCTCGAGCAGCTCGAACAAGCGCGGCACCGTGTACGCGAGATCGCGCGGATTCAGCAGCGCGTCGGCCAGCGCGTCGGCATTGGCGGCGTCGCGCGCGGCGCGCAGCGTCGAGGCCAGCGGGTGTTGCCGCGGCAGGTAACTCAGCGCCTCCACCAGCTCGCCGATCTCCGCGTCCGAGGTGCCGATGCCGAGCCGGCGGCAGAAATCCTGCAGTAGATAGATCCCCGCGCGCCCGTGCGGCGCGTAGACCATGAGGTTCATCGCCCCCGCCGGCTTCAGCACCTGCGAAAGCGCGCGCAGGCCCGCGTCGGGATCGGCGAGGTGATGCAGCACACCCGTGCACACCACGAGATCGAAGCCGCGGCCGAGCTCGGCGACGCGTTCGAGCGGCATCTGTTCGAGCGTGAGATTTTCGAGCGCGTATTTTTCGGCGAGCTTCGTCGAATGTTCGATGCTGGTGGCGCTCACGTCGATGCCGACCACCCGCGCGCCCGGCCGGCACAGGGCATATTTCGCCGCCTGCCAGGTGCCGCAGCCGGCGACGAGGATGTCGAGGTCGCTCCGGAACCGCTCGGCCGGCCAATAGAGATGGAACTCCGAACGCTCGCGCGTCCCGTCGCGCCACTGGTCGCGCGCGCGATCGAGATTCTCCACCGGGGGTGGATAGGGATGCCGGGTGTAGAAGTCGGCTATTGGATCCGACTCCCCACCCGGCGTTTCGCGCAATGCGAGCGGCGGTGTCACGCGGCGTGGGCTTTCGACAGGGTCTCCTGCTGGTGGCGCGCCTTTTCAAGCGCCTGGTCGACGCTGAAGCTCGCGGGTTTCTGACGCGGCGGGAATTCCGCGAACGTCTTCAGGAACTCGCCGACGATGGCCTGCGCGGGCACGAGCAGGAAGGCGCGGTCCGCCATCCACTTTCCATAGAACAACTGACCATCCTCCTTGCCGCGCTCGAACGGATCGCTGCGCAGGTTGTACAAGTCCGGCGTGCGCAACGCCACCAGCGGCTCCTTCCACACGTCGAACCCCTTGGCGCGCTGCTCCATGAACATGCATTTCCAGTTGCCGACGCGCAGCGCCATGAGATCGCCGTCGTCGCTCCAGTAGAGGAACGCCTCGCGTGGATTCTTCTTGGCTTCGCCCTTGAGGAACGGCAGCAGGTTGTAGCCGTCGAGATGCACCTTGAAGGTCTTCTTCCCGGACTTGTAGCCCTTCTTCATCTTCCCGACGATGTCGGCCTCGCCGCCCGCCGCAGCCAGCGTGGGCAGCATGTCCTGGTGAGAGAACATCTCGTTCGAAACCGTCCCGGGCTCGATGACGCCCGGCCAGCGGATCGCGCAGGGCACGCGCCAGCCGCCTTCGAAGTTGGTGTCCTTCTCGCCGCGGAACGGCGTCGATCCGCCGTCGGGCCAGCTCATGACCTCCGCGCCGTTGTCGGTCGAGTACATCACGATGGTGTTGTCCGCGATGCCGAGCTCGTCGAGCTTGTCGAGTAGTTTGCCGACGTGTCCGTCGTGTTCGACCATGCCGTCCGGATACACGCCGAGACCCGTCTTGCCCTGCGACTCCTTCTTCAGGTGCGTGAAGATGTGCATGCGCGTGGAGTTGAACCAGCAGAAGAAGGGCTTCTCCTCCTTCGCGTTCTTCTCGATGAACTTGAGGCTCGCGTCCAGGAACTCCTCGTCCACAGTCTCCATGCGCTTGACGTTGAGCGGTCCCGTGTCCTCGATCTTCTGGCTGCCATCGGCGTTCGCGAACGAGTGGATCACGCCGCGCGGACCGAACTTCTTCTTGAACTCGGGATCTTTCGGGTAGTCAGGGCACTCGGGTTCCTGTTCCGCATTCAGGTGGTAGAGATTGCCGAAGAATTCGTCGAAGCCATGCGCCGTCGGCAGGAATTCGTCGCGATCGCCCAGGTGGTTCTTGCCGAACTGGCCGCACACGTAGCCCAGCGGCTTCAGCGCATCCGCGATGGTCGGATCCTCGGGTTGCAGGCCGAGATCGGCGCCGGGCAGTCCCACCTTCGTGAGCCCGGTGCGGATGGGCGACTGACCCGTGATGAACGCCGCGCGACCCGCGGTGCAACTCTGCTGGCCATACCAGTCGGTGAACAGCGCGCCTTCATTCGCGATGCGATCGATGTTCGGCGTGCGATAACCCATGATGCCGTGGTTGTACGCACTGACGTTGAACCAGCCGATGTCGTCGCCCCAAATGACGAGGACGTTCGGCTTGCTGGATTTGGCCATGACTCTCTCCTCTCGCGGTGTACTGCGAAGCTCGGGACAGCGAGTAAAGAGCGATACGGCTCGCGGGGGAATTGGCTCAAGGGCCTATCGCGGGAATCGGTCTACTTCTCCGGGAACAGGAAGGTCACCACGAAGCGCGCGCCCCATTCCGGCCCGCCTTCGGGCTTGTCGGCGTACCAGCGCCCGCCGCCCGCGAAACTGATCATCTGCCCGCCGATCTTCGTGACCTTCGAGTACATGACGTTGATCGGCACGGTCCACTGCTCGTTCTCCCAGTCGTAGGTCGACTCGGTGTTGAGAGTGAGCGTGCGGCCCCCTTTGAACTGTTTCGCGAGGAACGGCTGTATGAACGTGTTGCTGATGTCCGCGCGATTGCCGTTGCCGGCGAACGATTCGATGTGATTGACGAGCGCGCCGGTCGTCCAACCTGTCTCGGTCTGCTTGAGAACCAGGAAGCTGGGACCTGCACCCCACTTCTCCGTTCCTAACAACTCATCGGTCGCCGTCGGCAGCAGGAACACGGGCCCGATGCCCCAGATGAGACCACCGGGCGCCGGTTGCGGCGAGAGGAAGAACGTCGGCGTCGTGTCGCCGAGGCCGGACTGGGTGTCGTCGCCAATCACGCCATCCTGGTAAATGACCGGCAGGATGACCCGCGTGATCAGGTTCCAGTTCTCGTTGAGCGCGGTCGGGATGACAGGCTGCACGTTGAGCGTGGTGCGCCAGCCATCGCCATCGTCGCCATAACCATGATCGTAATTGAGCTGCAGCGGCACGCTGATCAGCGAAGCGACAGGGTTCGACAACTGTTTGGCGAGCGTGTCGGCGTCTTCCTGCCCGAGCGAGCAAGTGGCCGTACCGGCGGCGAGCAGCGCGAAGGTGTGTCGGGAAAGAGATCCTGGCCTCATTGGGTCGCGCGCCTACTGAACGGGCTGCGCGATCGGGAACGTCCACTTGCCGCGCAGGATCTCCGGGCGCGGCCGGTACAACCGCACCATGTAGCTCCAGCCCTTCACGATCGGCAGGCAGTTCGGCACCGTTCCGTCGTAGCCGCCGAACTGCACGGTCACCGCGCCGTCCGCGTCCGGGTGCGCCGTGAGATTGTTCACCGTGTAGGCATCGTGCTCATTGCGCTCGAAGTATCCCCTCGAGTTGTAGACGCTGATCGACCAGAACCCATCCACCGGCACCTCGCCGACCCGCAGCCGGTAGATAGTCTCGCCGTCGTTGCGCGTCGGCGTGACGTTGAGGTAGGTCGCGTCCCTTTCCGGGTTGCCACCCCAGGCCATCGCGGCGCCGATGAGCCGGCGGACGGGAGTGACCTCTTCCTTCGTGCCGAACATGCCGCTCGAATCCGGCAGCGTGCTGCCGAGCTTGAGGAGCGCCTCGCGCACCGTTTTCTGGCTCACCATGTCCCACGGGGGATGTTCGAATTTCCCGATGTGCTGGTAATCCTGGTGCACGTGCACGGCATCCTGCAGCGCGTGCACCCGTCTCACGTCGAGCGGGTCGCGCGGATCCACCAGGATGCGCAGCGCGCACAGCACGTAGCGCGTATCGAAGTTCGGCCGCGACAACACGTGCCGACCCGCGCCGTACGTGACCATCTCCGTGTACTGGTCCTCGTCGATCACCTGCATCGACATGAAGCGTTTTCCGGGATCGGGCAGCGTGATGGCCACGTTGCCCGCATCCAGGTCGAATACCGCGCCGCCATACAAGGTGTCGCGATTCATGCGAATGACGGTCTGCTCGTCGATCGGCGTGAGCTCGCGATTGAATTCGAACTTGCCGAAGCCGTTCTTCTTCACGACGCCGCCGAAATACAGGTCGCTCTCCGCACGCACGAAGTTGTCGATGTTGACGGGCACCGGGACCGGGACGTGAGTTGCCATGGCCTGCCTCGCGATGGGGTTCACTCGTAAGTCGCTGGTCTAAATGGGCTCCGCACCGCTCTCCATCGGACCTTGGCCGTATAGCAACGGCCCCCTCTGACGACGGCACGGCCGTTCGCTGCTAAATTCCCCGCCTCGATCCACGCACCCGGACCCAAAGAACTTGACCGTCGGACTTCGCAAGGTTTTCGTGCTCGCGGCCATCGCCGCGCTGGTGATCGGGATGTACGCGATCATCGGGTTCTTCGTCGTGCCGCATGCCGTGCGCTCGCAGATCCAGGAGTTCGCGCGCGAGAACTATCAGCGCGAGCCCACGGTCGGCCAGGTCCGCTTCAATCCCTTCACGCTCACGCTCGAGATTCACGGATTCTCGTTTCCCGATGAGGATAAGAAGCCGCTGTTCGGCTTCGAACGGCTGGTCGTCAACGCCAGCTTGTCGAGCATCTGGCGCCGCGGCGCGAGCCTCGAGCTCATCGAGCTCGATGAACCCTTCGGCCGCGGCGTGATCCGCCCCGACGGCACCCTGAACTTCGCTGATCTCGCCAAGCCCTTCGAGAAGGAGCAGCCCGAGCCGGAAGCGGAACCCGCGCGAGTCTTCATCGAACTGCTGCGCGTGATTCGCGGCCGCGTGGATTTCGAGGATCACACGCGCCCGACGCCCTTCCACGCGCAACTCCAGCCGGTGACGTTCGCGCTGCGTGAATTCAGCACGGTGGGGACCGGCGCCAACTCCTACGCGCTCGATGCGGAGTCCACCGAGGGCGGCAAGGTCACGTGGAACGGCAACTTCGACCTGACGCCGCTCGCCGCGAAAGGCCAGTTCGCGCTCATCGACGTGCCGACGAAGACGTTGTGGTCCTACCTGCGCGACTCGCTCGCGTTCAAGATCACGAGTGGCGCGGTCACGCTGGATGGCGACTATGACTTCTCGGCACCCGACAGCGGCGTCACGCTCGTCGTCGGTCTCAAGAACGTGGACGTGCGGGATCTCGGCGTCGCGCCGCGCGAGACCGAGGACGAATATGTGCGCCTCACGCACCTGAACGTGCGCGACTCGCGCTTCGATCTGGCGAATTCGCGCGTCGAGATCGGCGCGATGAAACTCGACGGCGGCGAGGTGCGCGCCTGGCGCGAAGCCGACGGACGCATCAACCTGATGCAGCTCACCGAGGAACCAGCAGCCGCGGCGTCGCCGGCCGCGCCGGCCACGGACGCCGCGACCAAGCCCAAGCCCGAATGGTTCGTGAGCGCGCCGGACATCACCGTCGAACAATTCAAGGTCGCGCTCGAGGACCGCTTCGTGAAGCCCACCGCGGTCTTCGAGCTGAACCCGGTCGCGTTTCACCTGAAGGGATTCACGAATCAACCCAACCAGCTTTACGACGTCGACGGCAGCATCGCCCTCACGAGCGGCGGCAAGGTCGAACTCGATGGCCAGGCGCTGCCCGAACGCGGCAGCTTCCGCGGCAAGGTGAACGTCGAAGACGTCGGCTTGAAGCAATTCCAGCCTTACGTGGCGACCTATTCGCAGCTCACGCTGCTCGATGGCGCCGTGAGCGCGCAGCTGGATGTCGACCGTGCCGAGGATGCCTCGCTGAAAATCGCCGGTGACACACGGGTCACGAAATTTCACGCCGTCGACACCGCGATGCGCGAGGACTTCGCGAAGTGGGACCGGCTCGAGCTGCAGCGCATCGACTACAAGTCCTCGCCCGCGCCCGGCAGTCTCAACATCGCGAGCATCAATGCGCAGACGCCCTACATCCGTTTCATCATCGCGCCGGACCAGACGACGAACGTCAGCAAGATCATGACCGTGCCCGCGAGCGCGCCCGGCCCGGTTCAGACGGTGAAGACCACCGCGAACGAGCCCGCCCCGGAAAATCCCGAGCCCATCGCGATGAAGATCGGCAAGGTGAACATCCGCAACGGCTCCGGCAACTTCGCCGACTTCTGGATCCAGCCCAACTACGCCGTGAGCATCCAGCAGCTCAACGGCGCGATCTCCGGCCTGTCGTCCGATCCGGCCTCGCGCGCGAAACTGAAACTCGACGGCAAGATCGACCGCTACGCGCCCGCGAACATCGAAGGCGAGGTCAACCTGCTGTCGGCCAGCCTGTTCACCGATCTCAAGGTCAACTTCAAAGGTGTGGAGTTGTCATCGGTCACGCCCTACTCCGGCCGTTTCGCCGGCTATCGCATCGAGAAGGGAAAACTCTCGGTCGATCTCGAGTACCACGTCGAGAACCGCAAGCTCGATGCGAAGCAGCAGTTCGTCATCGACCAGCTGCAGCTCGGCGAGAAGGTGGAAAGTGAGGACGCGGTGAAGCTGCCGCTCAAGCTCGCGGTGGCGTTGCTCAAGGACAGCAATGGCGTCATCGATCTCGGCCTGCCCGTCACCGGCAGCCTCGACGATCCGCAGTTCCGGCTCGGCCCCATCATCTGGAAGGCCTTCGTGGGTCTGCTGACGAAGGCGGCCACCGCGCCGTTCAAGATGCTGGGCAGCCTGTTCGGCGGCGGCGACGAGGAGATGAACATCATCGTGTTCGAGCCCGGCTCGGCCACGCTCGACGACGCCGGCAAGCAGCGACTCGCCGGCATGGTGAAAGCGATGAAGGAACGTCCGGGACTGCAACTCGACGTGCCGGCGGTGTACTCGACGGAGGCCGACGGAGCAGCGCTCGCGAACGAGGCGCTCGCCGCGAAATCAGGCGGCACCGACGGCGTGCCGGCCGACATGCCATCCGATCCCGACGCCCGTTTCGAGCAACTCGTCGCGCAATATCGCGCCGAGTTTGGCGCGAAGGCGACGCTGCCCGGCAGCGTTCCCGCGGTGCTCGATACGCGCAAGAAGAAGCGCGATCCACAAGCGCTCGCGGCCGCGAGCGGCGAGCTCGAACAGGCGCTGCGTGAAAAGCACCAGGCGACCCCCGAGCAGCTCGAGACGCTCGGCCAGGCGCGCGCGCGCGCGATCCAGGATGCGCTGCTCGGCGGCGGGGAGATCGATCCGCAACGGGTATTCCTGGTCGCCGCGGAGGAAAAGGCCCCGGTGGACGGAAAGGTCCGCGCCGAGCTGGCGTTGAAGTAGTCAGTCCATCGTGCGCCGCAGGTCGACGAGAAGCTGATCCATCGAGTCGACGCGGATGAACCCGAGCCGCGGGAACTCGAGATCGACGATCACGAAGATCACGACCGCGAGCACCGCGGCGAATGCCCAATCGTGCACCCGGCTGCGCACCTTCGCGCCTGATATGGCGTAACCGATGAACACCGCGCTCACGATCGCCAGGAACGCGATCATCGCGTACACCGGCGGCGGGGGATGAATGCGGGTCACGGCGAGTCGCGTCGTCGTGATGTCGAACATGGCGTTCAGCGCGGGCAGCAGCAGCATCGCCGGCGGCGTCTCGCCGCTGGCCCGCGCGCCTCGCACGCTCGCGTCCCAGATGCGCTCCTGCAGTACGCGATAGTGCCGGTGGGCCTCGTCGCGCCGGTGCGAAGTGGCGTCGGCACGGTATACCTCGATGCGCGAGTCGACATATTCGCGAAACAACTCGCGCACCGCGGGCTGCTCGCCAGCGGGCAGCAGATCGATGCGCAGCCAGGCCGTACCGATCGCGTTGGTCTCCTCGATGACGAGATGCCGGCGTTCGTCGAAGCGCGTGCCCGCGCCCCCGAAGGTGAAGGCGAAGAACAAGCCGAGCAGCGCGAACACCGCACCCTCGGTCGCGCCGTAGGGGCTCTTGGCGTCGGCGCCCGCGAGCGCGCGGTGGCTCTCACCGAGACGCCGTCCCCCGTATTGCGCCGCCAGCATCGCGGCGAACAACAGGACGGTTCCGACGAGCGTGGCGAGGGTGAACTGCATCGCGCCATGCTTCTGCGCGGTCCCGCGGGCGGAAATCGGCACAAGGGCCCATTGGCCTTTCCATCTACCGCACGTTCAATGCAACGCTCTGCGGCATCGTGTCGTGACCCGGACGAGGACGACCATGAAGACGACTCGCGGCTTGCGGACCCTGGCGTCCGTCATGGCGTGCGCGGCACTCGCTGTCGCGCTGAGCCCGCTCTCGCAGGCGCGCCAGCGCGGCGGATACATGGGCTGGGTTGCCGCCTCGCCCATCAGCCAGTTCAACGAGGAAGACAAGCAGCTGCTGCGCGAAGCGGCCGAAGCCGTGGTGAGCGGCCCGCCCGGCCAGACGCGGGACTGGGAGAATCCGAAGACCGGTAATCACGGCAAGCTCACCCTGCTGGCCACCTTCAATGGAACCGACGGACGCCCCTGCCACCAGGTGCGCGTCCAGAACCACGCCAAGGGACTGTCCGGCGACTCCAAGGTCTCGATTTGCAAGGACCCCAAGCGTGGCTGGCTGCTCGATACCCAGGAACCGCCCCAGAATTGACAGTCCGGGTGCCGGTCCGTACATTGCGCCGCTCTTCGCGACCCTGCCCGGGTGGCGGAATTGGTAGACGCACTAGTTTCAGGTACTAGCGGGTAACACCGTGGAGGTTCGAGTCCTCTCCCGGGCACCATTCAGGGTCAGTTCGCCCTCGGTTGGCCGTTTTCGACGCTAGCCTTCCACGCATCCCAGCGCTCCGCGATGCTCTTGATCCGCGCGAGGTCCTCGCGCAGCTCGGAGTGCGCGTCCGCGCTGAACGCCTTGGCGATCGCGTGACCCACCGCCCCGGCCGGGGGCGAGTAGCTCATGCTCACATCGACCCGCGTTCCGCGGCCTTCGAGAGCCTCGAAACGGACCACGCCCGAATGCTCCATGCCAGATCCGGGAATGGAGCGCCATCCGAGCATCTCGTTGGGCTTGTGGACGGTCGTCGTTGAATCGAACTCCATCTTGTACCCGGCGGGTCCGTTCATGACCCAGTGGGTACGGCCGCCCGGCTCGCGGCGCACCTCGCGCACGTTGCGCATGAAGTTCGGATAATTCTCCTGCGCCTCGAACAAGCCGAACACACGCTCCACGGGTGCGTCGATGTCGATGGTCTCGTGAACGTCGATCACGCTGCTGCCGGCGCCATTGCGCATCAGGGGCCGGTTGGTCGCGGTGCGGTACAGCAAGGCGCTGCCCAGCACGCCGCCGAGCACGCCTAGCGCGGAGCCGCGTGCGACGCCGCGAATCAACACAGCGCCCATGAATCCCGTCAGCAGCCGCGTCGCCGGCGACCAGTGTTCCTGCCGCAGGTCCACCTTTTTCCAGCTTCCCGCCTGTGACAGATGCGACGTTGCGCGCAGCGAGGGGTCGTCCTCCTCGCGCTCGACCAGCATGTCCGACACTTTTCGCACGCCTGGCGTCGATTCCACGGCGCGCACCAGCGACTCGTGTTGCTCCTGCGGGATGTTTCCGTGCAGCAGCGCCTTGCCCTCGTTCATCGTGATCCCGAGGCCGGGAGTCTTACCCAGGGTGCGTTGCACGGTCTCGCGCACCTGGCGCAGGAGCACCTTGTCCTGTTCGATCTCCCCGCGCAGCACATCCATCACCTTGTCGGCGTATTTCTTCACGGTCGACGCGAACGGGTTGCGCCTCGCGCCGGCGTCCTGCGCCTCCTCGACGACCCGGTCGGTCCGGGACGGAACTTCCCGTGGCGCATCGATCGTCTGGCGATGTTTTCGCCGCGTGCTGAGTAGATAGCCGGTCCCCGCCACGAGCGCGGCCAAGGTCGCAAGACGCGTGATGCCGGAAGTCTTCATCCCGGAAGACCCCTTTCCGGAAGCCTTCATGGACGCCATGCCAGGGCGCTTCCGGGCGAGCCGTGCGGCGCCATCGGCCAATGCCGTTATCACGGCGCCGGCGGCCTGCGAGGGAGATCGGTGAAGCTGCTTCATCGGTGAGCCTCCTGTGTCAACTTGCGCCGATTCTGGACGCCGGGGCGCACCCGCGCTGTCAGTAGTCCACCGGATCGCGTATCAGGGGACAGGTCATGCAATGCCCGCCTCCGCGCCCGCGGCCCAGCTCCGATCCGGAAATCGTCACGACTTCGATGCCTTCCTTGCGCACCAGCGAATTCGTGAACGTATTGCGGTCATAGGCATAGACGACGCCGGGCGAGGCGCATACCAGGTTCGTGCCGCTGTCCCACTGCGTGCGTTCCCGCATGTAGGCGTTTCCGCCGGTCTCCACCACCCGCAGCTTCTTGAGCCCGAGCGCGGCGGCGATCACGTCGACCAGCGGCTTCTTCTCCTCGGTTACTTCGTATCCACGCGGCCCGTCGGCCGGCCGCAACGTGAACGGGTGAATCTGGTTGACGATGTCGGGATGCAACAGCACGCAGTCGCGGTCCGCGAAGGTGAACACGGTGTCCAGATGCATCGCGGCGCGCAGCTTGGGCATGGCGGCCACGATGACCTGGGTGATCGCCTTCTTCTCGAACAGTTTCAGCGCGAGCTGGGTGATGCCCTGGCGCGACGTGCGTTCGCTCATGCCGATGAGCAACGTGCCCTTGCCGATCGGCATGACGTCGCCGCCCTCGACCGTCGACATGCCCCATTGCTGCGTCGGATCGCCCCACCAGACATTGACCTTGCCGGCGAAGTCGGGGTGGAACTTGTAGATGGACGTGGTGAGGATGGTCTCCTCGTGGCGCGCGGGCCAATACAGCGGGTTCAGCGTGACTCCACCGTAGATCCAGCATGTAGTGTCACGCGTGTACAGCGTGTTGGGCAGCGGCGGCAGCAGGTACTCGGTGATGCCGAGAGAATCGCGCACCAGGGACATGGTGCCGCTGGCGCCGGGAAACTCCTGCGTCGAGAGTCCCCCGATGAGCGTCTCGGCCAGCTCGCGCGGCTGCATCTTGTCGAGGAAATCGCGCACCTCCTGCACCAGTCCCCCGCCCACTTCGTTGGGCGTGATCTGATGGTCGAGGACCCATTTGCGCGCCTCGGGAATCGCGACGGTGTCCGCGAGCAGGTTGTGCATCTCGACCACGTCGATGCCGCGATCGCGCATCTTCTGGATGAAATCGAAGTGGTCCCGTTTGGCGGTCTCCACCCACATCACGTCGTCGAACAACAATGCGTCGCAATTCGTGGGCGTGAGCCGCTGGTGCGCGCGCCCCGGCGCGCAGACCATGACCTTGCGCAGCTGTCCCACCTCGGAGTGGACGCCGAATGACGCGCCGGCCGTGTTAGCCATGATGACCTCCAGGAATCAGATGACGAGGCTGCCGCTCGCGAAGCCGTAGATGGCGCCCGCGAATCCGGCCGCGATGAGCAGAAACACCACGAGCTCTACCGGCCGGAAGACTTTCAGGTTCTGCTCGCGCCGCGCCCAGAAGTAGAGCAACGTGCCGGGCGCGTACAGCAGGCAGGACAGCAGCACGAACTTCATGCCGCCGGCGAAGATCATGAACGTGGTGTAGGCGGACGCGATGAACGTGAACGCCAGGTCACGCGTGCGCTGCTCGGGCGCGGTGTCGTAGGTCTCGCCGCGCCGCGCGAGCTGCAATCCGTACAGCGCGACGAGTAGATAGGGAATCAGCGACATGGCGCTGGTGAGATTCAGCATCAGCGCGAACGCATCCTGCGACCAGTAGGTGCTGATGACGATGAGCTGCACGATGATGTTCGTCAGCCACAGGGCCGCGGCCGGCACCGCGTTGCGGTTTTCGGTGGCGAAGAGCTTCGGCATGTCGCGCGTTCTCGCGGCGGAGAACAGCACTTCCGCGCAGATGAGCGACCATGCCAGGTACGCGCCCAGCACGGAGATCAGCAGTCCGATGCTGACGAACACCCCGCCCCAGGGGCCCACCACGGCCTCGAGGACACCCGCCATCGACGGCTGCCGCATGCCGGCGATGGTCGGGCCGGAGAGCACGGCATAAGGCAGCAGCGTCACCAGCACCAGCAACGCGGTGACGCCGAGGAACCCGAGAATGGTCGCCGCACCGACATCCGCGCGCTTCTTCGCATAACGCGAATAGACGCTCGCGCCTTCGATGCCGATGAACACGAACACCGTCACCAGCATCGTGTCGCGCACCTGGTCGAACAGGCTCTTTCCCGCCAGTTCCGCGCCGCCCCAGAAATTCTCGCGGAACAGGCCCGCCCTGAAGCTGAAGATCAGCAACAGGATGAAGATGAGGATGGGCACGATCTTGGCGATCGTGACGACGGTGTTGAGCGCCGCCGCCTGCTTGATGCCACGCAGGATCATGAAGTGGAACAGCCAGATGCCCACGGACGCGACCGCGATCGCGACCACGGTGTTGCCATCGCCGAAGACGGGAAAAAAAGCGCCGAGCGTCGACTTGATCAGCACCCAGTACGACACGTTGCCGATGCAGCTGCCTATCCAGTAGCCGAACGCCGACAGGAAGCCGGGATAATCGCCGAAGCCCGCTTTCGCGTACGCGTACACGCCGGCGTCCAGGTCCGGCTTGCGCTCGGCTAACAACTGGAACACGCGCGCCAGCATGTACATGCCGCCGCCGGCGATGAGCCACGCGATGATGGCGCCGAAGGGACCGGTGGCCTGGCCGAAGGTGCGCGGCAGCGAGAATATTCCCGCGCCGACCATCGAGCCGACGACCATGCCGGTCAATGCGAGCCGGGAAAGTTTCTGTGTGGATTCCGCGCTCAACGTGACCTCGCACCGGGTGATCGAGATGCGTTTCGGCGCGAAGTTTCCGAAAGCGGCCGCGCCACTGTGTTTGCCACGGGAAACCATGCCCATTGGTTCTTCGTCCCATTGACCGTCGTGCGCCCCATACGGCGATCTACAGTCCCGTGTTCAAACAAGGAGCCAAGCCCATGGCGGAATCACCGGACCCGGTACGCAGGATCAGGGAACCTAGCTATCTCGACGCGCTGATTCCGCTGGTCACGCTGATCCTGCTGATCTCGGGCGCGGTCTACCTGTTCGGGCTCGACGCGGTGGACGGCCCGATCCCGGTCGCGTTGATCATCTGCACGATGATCGTGGCGCTGGTCGCGCTCAAGAACGGCCACCGATGGGAGGACGTCACGCGCACCGGCAGGTTGGCGTTCGAGTCCATCGTGACGCCGGTGTTCATCCTGCTCGCGGTCGGCGCACTGATCGGCACGTGGAACATGTCGGGCACGATCCCGACACTGGCCTTCTACGGGATCAAGCTGCTCGAGCCGAGCTACTTCTACGCCGCATCGCTGGTCGTCTGCGCCGTGATCGCGCTGTCGATCGGCAGCTCGTGGACCACCGCCGGGACCATCGGCGTCGGACTGGTCGGGCTCGCGAGCCTCGTCGGCGTATCGCCCGCCGTCACGGCCGGCGCGGTGATCTCGGGCGCCTACGTCGGCGACAAACTCTCGCCGCTCTCAGAGACGACCGTGCTCACGTCGCAGCTCGCCGAGGTGGATCTCTATACACACCTGAAAGCCCAGGCATGGACCTCGGTTCCTTCGTTCATGGTCGCGCTCGTGGTCTTCTCGGTGATGGGCCTCTTCACGGAAGTACCCGCGGGCACGGTCGACACCGACAGCGAGCTCCTGAAACTCGACCAGCTCTTCCGAATTTCCGTGTGGACACTCATTCCGCTGGTCCTGCTCATCGTGATGTCGCTGCGCAAGGTGCCGGCCTCGCTCGCGATCATGATCTCGGCGCTCGCCGCCGGGTTCCTGGCGCCGCTGCTGCAGCCCGAAGCCGTCGAGCGGTTCATCAACGACGAAACGGTCAGGCCGCCTGCGGCGTACATCAAGGCCATCTGGCTCGCGCTCGGCAGCGGATTCCAGGCGAACTCAGGCATCCCGGTGCTGGACCAGCTGCTGTCGCGCGGCGGCATGGACAGCATGCTGAAGACGTTGTGGATCATCATCGGCGCGGTCACCTTCGGCACGCTGCTCGACGAGTTCAAACTACTTCAGAAACTCATGGACCCCATCATGGCGCGCGCGAAGAGCACCGGCCGACTCGTGGCCTCACTGATCGCGACCGCCTTCTCGCTGAACATCATCGCGGGAGACCAGTACATCGCGCTGGTGCTGCCGTCGCGCATGTACCGCGCGGAGTTCCGCAGGCGCGGCCTCGCGCCGCAGAACCTGTCGCGCGCCTGCGCGGACGGCGGAACCGTGACCTCACCGCTCGTGCCCTGGAATTCCTGCGGCGCCTACATGGCGGCGGTGCTCGGCGTGCCGACGCTCGCGTACCTGCCGTTCGCGATCTTCAACTACGTGAGCCCCCTCTTCTCGATCCTGTGGGGCATCACCGGGTTCAAGATCGTGCGCATGGACCAAAGCCCGATGGAAAGCCGCGAGCCCGCCGCGTAAACCGGCGCGGTGAGATCCCTTCGCGCGTTCGTCTCCGACGCGATCATCAGCGGACTGCTCGTCGTCGTCCCGCTCTATCTGACCGGCCTGCTGCTGCTCAAGGTCCTGCAGTCGCTCAAACAGGCGCTCGAGCCCGTGGAGTCGCTGCTGCCCGACCTGGTGTACGGCGAATACGCGCTCGCGATCCTGATCCTGCTGCTGCTCGCCTTCCTCATCGGCGTCGCCTTGCAGACCTCGACGGGGCGAAGGCTCAGCGACCGATTTCAGGACAAGTTGCTGTCGCGCATTCCCGGCTATTCGCTATTCCGGGGGCTCACGCGGCAATTCACCGGCAGCAAGGACGAGAAATCCTGGAAACCCGTGCTGGCCGAGATCGAGGAAGCCCTCGTGCCCGCCTTCATCATCGAGGAGCTCGCGGACGGGCGTTTCACGGTGTTCGTGCCCTCGGTGCCCACGCCGCTGGCCGGAACGGTCTACATCCTGACGCCCGAACGCGTGCACAAGATCGACATACCCTTCTCCCAGGCCGCGCTCGTGGTCGCGCGCTGGGGCGCGGGCTCGAAGGACCTGATCGAAGCGCTGAATCGCAAGCAGGGGTGATCCGCCCCTGCCCTTTGAGGCAGTGGCACTCGAAGCCGCCGCGAGTAATGTGATTTCGCGAAGCTGAAGCGCCGCGCAGGAGACTCACATGGCAAACGGTACACATGAGGATTGGTCGAAACCCGCCGCGCTTTCACTGCCGAAAGGCGGCGTTTTCGAGGACAAGATCGAGCAAGGCCGCTACGGTCCGGTTTTTCCCAAGACCCCTGCCTGTTATGGCTTCTCGGTGGTCGCGAAGGTCAAGCCGGGACGCGAGCAGGCGATTCGCGACTATGGCAAGACCATCGAAGAGGCGGTGAAGGGCTCGCCCGACGTGCTGAAGCCGCTCCGTCTGCACTACCTGCGCTGGGTGCTGTTCGACGTCGGCTCGGGGCTGCACTTCCAGTACCAGGGAATTTTCGACACCGACTTCGACAAGTACATCGAAGACGCGGTCGCGCTGTTCAACTCCACCGGCATCACCACCGTGTTCACCAATCTCGAAGGCTGGCCGGAGGACTGGCGCACGAATGTGTCCGCGGTGATCCAGTTCTTCCGCGATCACCAGTGTCCGAGCTTTCTCGAGTACGGCGAGTATCCCTACGTGAGCGCGGATGAAGTGAAGAAGGCGCTGCAGATCAAGGAAGACTTCTCGCGCATGCTCGATCACATGCAGTGATTCCCCGCGCGGTGCACCGTGCTCGAGTTCGACGACATACAGCACATTCTCCTGACTCGGGCCCCGGCGATCACGGGCCGTTACGAATTCCTGTCGTTCCGCGATCCGCGCGGCGCGCGGAACTGGCTGTCGGCCATTCTCGGCAAAGTGCAATCCGCGGCGGACGCCCGGTCGACCGTCGAAAATGAGCAGCGCTGGGTGACGGTCGCGTTCACCTGGAACGGACTGCGAGCGCTCGGCGTGGACGAGGCATCACTTGCGACCTTTCCCGAGGAGTTCCGGCAGGGCATGGTCGAGCGCGCGACGATGCTCGGCGACACCGGGCTGAATGCGCCGGAGCACTGGGTGGGCGGGCTCGCGAGCCCGGATCTGCACGCCATCGTCATGCTGTTCGCGCGCAACGTCGATGAGCGCCAGCGCTGCGCTTCCGAACAGGCGAAGTTGCTGGCGCAATGCGCGGGCGTGGAGGTCCTCTCGACGCTGGATCTCGACGCCACGCCGCCCTTCGAATACGCGCACGATCATTTCGGCTATCGCGACCGGCTCTCGCAACCCGTGATGGAGGGCAGCGACGACGTACCGACGCCGGGCTCCGGCGCGCCTCTCAAACCCGGCGAGTTCATCCTCGGCTATCCGGACGAAGGTGGCCTCACGCCACCCCTGCCCCAGCCGGAGATCCTGACGCGCAACGGCAGCTACATGGCGTATCGGCGACTCGAAGAACACGTCGGCGAGTTTCGCGAGTTCCTGCGCGAACAGGGTGGAGAAACGCGTGAGGGCCAGGAACTCGTCGCCGCCAAGCTCATGGGCCGCTGGCGCAGCGGCGCGCCACTGGTGCTCGCGCCCGAGAAGGACGATCCGGTGCTCGGCGCGGACAATCAGCGCAACAATGACTTCAACTACGCGAAGGAAGACAAGTTCGGCTATGCCGTGCCGCTCGGCTCGCACATGCGCCGCATGAACCCGCGCGACACCGCGTCGAACATGAATCGTCACCGCATGATCCGGCGCGGCGCGACGTATGGACCGCATCTGCCCGAGGGCGCCGATGACGATGGCGTCGAACGCGGCATCGCCGCGTTCATCATCTGCGCGAGTCTGGTCCGCCAGTACGAGTTCGCGCAGAACGTCTGGGTCAACGACAAGAACTTCCACGAGCTCGAAAACGAGCGCGATCCCTTCGGCGGCAATCACGACGGCACGCTCGAATTCAAGATTCCGAAGCGTCCGATCCGGCGGCGGATAACCGGGCTGCCGGCATTCACCACCGTGCGGGGCGGCGCGTATTTCTTTCTGCCCGGGCTGAAGGCGCTGCGTCACCTCGCGGCGCTGCAATGATCCGTGTACTCATCGGGCTGATGGCGATGTGTGGACTCGCTCACGCGCAGGTTCGCGGCGTCTATCCCGCCGGGATGAACGCGACCAATGCCGGCGTCACGGCCGCTCCGGGTTTCGGCTATTCGAACCTGTTTCTGCTCTTCGGACGCGACCGACTCACGGGGGCGAATGGAGAAGTCGTCACCCGCGGTCACAATTCCGTGCTGATCGACATGAATACCCTGGTGTGGGCCAGCGCGACTCCCGTTCTCGGCGGCGCGCGTTATTCGGCCGCCGCCAGCCTTCCGCTCGCCAGCAACTCGCTGTCTTCGGAGACGGTGGGCGCGATCAGCGGCGGCGGCGGGTTCGCGGACTCTTACTACCAGCCGATGATCCTGGGCTGGCAGCTCGAACGACTGGATGTGAAGGCCGCGTACGGCTTCCTCGCGCCCACCGGCCGCTTCGACGCGGCCGCGAACGACAATGTCGGTTCGGGCTACTGGACCCACACGATCGCCGCCGGCAACACTATCTACCTGTCATCCGACAAGCGAACCGCGCTGTCGCTCTTCGGAATGTACGAATGGCATGGCACCCAGGAAGGCACCGGCATCCGCCCGGGCGACACGTTCAATCTGGACTACTCGCTGACCCACGTCTTGCCGCTCGGCGAAGACTCGCGACTGCAGCTCGGCCTGGCCGGGTATCAGCAGAAGCAGACCTCGAACAAGCGAGGTCCCGGCATCACGCCTGAACAGGCCACGGCGCGCTACAAGGTTGATGCGCTCGGCATCGCCGCCAATGTCCTGCTTCCCGCGCGCGAGGTGACTCTCGGTTTCAAGTACTTCGAGGAATTCTCGAGCCGCTCGACCTTCGAGGGCTACTCCGTGCAGATCTCGGCGGCCGTGAATTTCTGAGGGGAACGCCAGCATGAACGACTCGACAACCGCCGCGCGGACGTACAACCAGACTCACGTGCCGCGCAAGTACACGCCGGGCAGGCGCCGCCTCAGCATCTACTGGACGTGGAGTTATCCGTGGGAGTCACAGCGTCCCACGACTTGCATCGAGAACCGCTTTTCGACTATCACGGAAGTCCGCACGGTCGCCTGGCCGGGTTACGAAACCCCGGAATACTCCGATGCGCGATTCCTGCAGGGCATCGCCGGAACGCTCGAACTGTTCCATCGCTCGGCGCTCAGTTTCCAGCAACTTGCCGGGGAGGCGACGGGGCATCCCGTCGCGGTATTCCAGCGGGTCGACCAGGCCGGCTATCCTCTGCCCATCGACGAGCGCATCCTCGCGGACACGGATACGTTGCTGGTATTCGGTCTCGACCACCTGCCGTCGGATCAGTCAGCGTCCACCGGTGAGATCGAGGCGATCCGCCGCTGGCTCGAGCGCGACGGGACCTGCCTGCTGCTCGCCCCGCACCACGACGTCGGTTTCACGGACGATCTCGCTCAGCGCCAGATCGAATACCGGCATCACGGCGACCGGCTCGTTCCGCGGCAGCAGCGATTCGGCCAGTACACACGCTCGCTCATGAAAGCCCTCGAGGTTCCAGTGCACAACACCTGGGGCCTGCGCCCGGCCGTGATCAAGGGAACGAAGGAAATCGCGCCGGTCACCGCCTTCCGCGACCTCGACCAACCCGGGCTGCTCAAGGACGTCACGACCTTCAACCTGCATCCGCACCTGCCTCACTACGAGTTGACGACGAATGACCCGAACGCGATCCGGGTGCTTGCGCGCCAACCCATCGACCTCGATCGCCCGCATCCCTTCACGGCGGCCGGCAACACGGAAATCAACGTGCTGTTGTGGATGCCGCCGGCGGGACGACGCGCGGGCGATATCCTGCTCATCGACTCGACGCACTTCACCACGTTGTTCGGTGGCACGGAGAGTCTCGAGAACCTGTGGCGTAATCTCGCGACGATGAAGTGAGTCCTGGCTACTCGCGCGCCTTCAGCGCGTCAGCAGGTCCTTCTGGATTTTTCCGTCCTTCATGATGACGAGGAGCTTCGCCGGGTCGGCCAGCAGGTCGAGGTTCACGGTCGGGTCTCCCTCCACGAGCAACAGGTCCGCCAGGGCCCCGGCTTCGACGACGCCCAACTTCCCGGGATAAGGATCGCGTGGGCCCGACAACTTGAGCAGCTGCGCGTTCGTGGACGTGGCCATGGTCAGCACTTCCGCGGGCGAGAACCACTTGCGCATCTTCGTCAGCTCGGTGATCTGACGCGGCGCGTTCTCGGCGGAGAACAGCAGGTCGGTGCCCCACGCCATCTTGAGCTTGTGTTTCTTCGCGTGCGCGAGGGTGCTCTCCGTTCCGGAGAACACCTGCAGCTGCCGCGCGCGGCTGGTCGGCGCCACGGGGGATGCGGCTTCGTCATCGAGGAACGGCTGGAAACTCAGCCAGATTCCGCGCTTGGCCATCAACTGCGCGGTTGCATCGTCCATCAGGTGACCATGTTCGATCACCTTCACGCCCGCATTGATCGCCCGCTGGATCGCGGCGGGTGTGTACGCGTGCACGCAGATGTACGTACCCCAGTTCTCGGCGGCCTGCACCGCGGCGCGCAGCTCCTCTTCGGTGAACGTGGACACATCGAGTGGACTGTGTGGCGACGCCACGCCGCCGCCGGCGGTCAGCTTGACCTGCGATGCGCCGAGCAGCAGTTGTTCGCGCACGCGCAACCGCACTTCGTCGGGCGAATCCGCGAGCATGCTGCCGCCCATGATCTCCATGCGCGACAACTCACCCATGCGCCGCGGTAATTCGGGCGGGCTGCGGAAATCCCCGTGGCCACCGGTGATCGTGATCATCGCGCCCGATGGATAGATGCGCGGTCCGCGTGCGATCCCCATGTCGATGGCGCGTTTCAATCCGAACGAAGGTCCACCCAGATCGCGCACGGTGGTGAAGCCGCGCATGAGCGCGGCCTCGGCCTGCGCGGCGGCGACGAGGTTTGCGAAGCCGATATCGCCATTGAGCAGCGCCTCGGGCGTGAGTCCCACGAGCATCGTGTGCCAGTGGTTGTCGATGAGGCCGGGCATCAGCGTGCGCCCTGCTCCCGGGATGCGCTGCACGGTCGCGCCCCCAAGGTCGGCGGTGATGATGGGACCTGCGGAGATCGACCGGATGAGATTGCCGACGACCAGCACGTTGGTCGGGCCGGACAGCTTGCCACCGCTGCCGTCGAAAACCCGGACGTTCTCGAACACCACGCCGGTCGTCGCCGACTCGCCTTGCGCGTGGCCGGGTGACAGCCAGCAGCCGAAAATCAGCAGGATGCCGGCCAGAGTCCGTCGCGCGCGTTTCATGTCCATCGGATCATAGTCAGCCGGGCACGGCGAACCATGAGACTAAGGGTCACTGTGCGTCGTGCCCGGGACGACTCACTCTCGTCGCTCATGGCCAGGTCTCCCCGACGCCGGATATGGGTGCGCGCCATCGCACTGGTGTCGATTGCGGCCCAGCTTTCACTGGCACAGTCACCGGCCGAGCCGCCTCGACCGCGCATCGGCCTCGTGCTCGCCGGCGGCGGCGCCAAGGGCGGCGCGCACGTCGGCGTCCTCAAGGTGCTCGAGGAACTGCACGTACCCATCGACTGCATCGCCGGCACCAGCATGGGCGCGCTGGTGGGCGGTGGTTACGCGTCCGGCATTCCGGCCGCGGACCTCGAGAAGTTCGTGACCACCATCGATTGGAAGAAGGTCGTCGGCAGCCAGGGACGCCGCGAGCTCGAGCCCATCGAACAGAAACGCGCCGGCGCCACTTACAGCAACGAGTTCGAGTTCGGACTCGGCCGGGGTGCGCTGCACGTTCCGGGCGGGCTCGTGAATACGAGCAACGTCGAGGACCTGCTGCGCAGCTATGTCGCGAGCGCTCGCCTCGAGACCAACTTCGATCGCCTGCCCATTCCCTATCGCGCCGTCGCGACCGACATGGTGACCGGCCGCATGATCGTGCTGCGCGAGGGCGACCTCGCCACCGCAATGCGCGCGAGCATGGCGATCCCCGGCGCCTTCGCGCCGGTGCTCATGGACGACAAGATCCTTTCCGATGGCGGCCTGGTGCGCAACATTCCGATCGACGTCGCGCGCGAGTTGTGCGCGGATGTCGTGATCGTGGTGAATCTTGTCGAACCTTCGGTGGATCCTCAACGACTGCAGAGCGCGCTCCAACTGCTCAGCCGCACGATGGACGTCATGATCGAGGCGAACGAGCAGCTGCAGCTGCAGACGCTCGGCCCGCGCGACGTGCGCATCGACGTCGAGATGGGAACGATCACCACCGCAGACTTCGAGCGCGTTCCCGAAACGATCCCGCTCGGCGAGGCGGCCGCGCGCGAGCAGGCACAGGCGCTGGCGCGTTACGCAGTGCCGGCCGCGCAGTACGAGGCCTGGCGCAAGGCCGTCACGACCTCGCAGGACATCAAGGCGCACCTCGCCGGGGTGCGCTTCGAGGGCTTGAAGAAGGTGAACCCCGAATACCTCGCTTCGATCGACACCGTCCAGGCGGGCGATGTCGTCGATAGCGCCCAGATCAGCCGCGAAGCACAGCGCATGTCGGTCCTGCAGGATCTCGACTCGGTCGGCTACCGGCTCGATGGCGAACGCGCCTCACCAACGCTCACGTGGTTGCCGCGCGAGAAGGTCTATGGCCCGAACTACCTCAAGTTCGATCTCGGCCTGTACGCCTCCGTCGAAGGTGACCTCACGTTCGGCCTGTATGGCCGCCACGTGCGCACCTGGGTGAACCCGCTCGGCGCGCAGTGGCGCAACGAAATCCAGTTCGGCGGGCAGCAACTCGTCTCCACCAGCTTCTTCCAGCCGCTGGACATCGCGCAGCGCTGGTTCATCGAACCGCGCGTCGCGTATTCACGTTCCATCGAAGATGTATTCCTCGACGACGAACGCATCTCGCGATATTCGTTCCGCGACGCCGCGGCGCAGATCGACGCCGGCATGAACATCGGTCGCTACGCGCAGTTGCGGCTAGGCTACCTGTATGACCAACGTGACATCGAGGTGGACATCGGCTCCACGTTGATGCCCGAGAGCAGACCGGTCGATGCCGGATTCGTCGTGGGCGCGCAATACGACAGCCGCGACTCCGGCTTCAGCCCGACGCAGGGCATGACCGCGGCATTCGAATACCTGTTCGCCGACGACGCGCTGGGCGGCGACCGCGGATGGGAGCGCGCCGAACTCGGCATCGGCCTTGCCGTACCGCTCCGCCGCGACGTGTTGTGGGTCACGGCGGCGGGCGGCACGGATCTGCGCAACGATCTGCCGCCCGACCGCGCATTCGCGCTCGGCGGTCCGGGAAGTTTTCCCGGGCTCGAGCTCGGCGAGCTGCGCGTCGGCAGCTACTGGAACATCGGCACGAGTTACCTGTGGAACGTGAAGGAGATCATGCCGATCAAGAACTTCGCGCTCTACGTCGGTGGACGCATCATCGGCGGCGCCGTGCATGACCGCATCGACACGGGCCGCACCGGTGAGATCTATGGCGGATCGGTGTTCCTCACGGGCCGCACGCTCTTCGGGCCCCTGACCCTGGGCGTTGGCGCGACCTCGACGGAATCGTGGAGCGCCTGGCTCAGCATCGGCCGCCCGCTCGGTCACGGCACGATCCTCGAACGCGGCATCTTTCAGTAGTTAGCGGCGGCTCAGGAAAGCGGCCCGATCCTGAACATGATGCTCGCGACCACCGACAGCCCGAGCACCAGCAGCACCAGCGCCGTCAGTAGCGTGAGCGAGACCGGGTAGCCGCTCTCCGCGTGCACCAGCCCCGAATCGCGCATCGCGCCACGGGTGCGGCGCAGTTCACGCATGAACGCGACGTGGTACAGGATGCCGCCGGTGAGCAGGATGACGCCGAGCGCCACGAGCGCGGTGCCGAAGTGCCGCGAGGCGCCGAGATCCTGGATGAGTCCGGACTCAACCAGCTTCTTGAGCACCTGGTAGATGGTGAATCCGAATCCGATCATCGACAGCGAGGTCCGGATGAAGGACATCAGCGTGCGCTCGGCGCTCAGGCGCGTGCGCTGGAACGACATGCCCGTGCGGCGCATGGACAACTCGCTGCGCTTCTTCGACAGCGCGGTGCGCAGCTTCGACAGGTCGGTGCGGTATTCGGAGAGCGAGGTGCGATGCCCCGACATTCCGGTCCGCCGCGTCGACAACTCCGTCCGGAAATGCGAGAGCGTGACCGACGCATGATCCGCGTCCAGCGCATCGATGTCCGGGATCGGCGGCACCGGTGTCTCGGGCATGTGCGCCGGACGCACCGGCTCCTCGTCCGTGGCGGATGCGATGGGCGCGTTCATGGCGGCACCATCGCCTCGACAACGCGCGGCGGACAATCGGTCGTAGGTCCTATCCAACCATCCGTTCAGAATCTCAGCGATGTCGAACGCGGCGTCCGGCCGGAGAGCACGTCGCGCAGGTTGGTGAGCATGGCGCGCCGCGCGGCGGCCGACACACCCGCGATGCAATCGACCGGCACGATCAGGCGAAAACCCTGCGTATGCGCGTCGCAGGCCGTTATCCACACGCAACTCTCGGCGGAGACGCCGGCCAGGATCAATGTGTCCACGCGCAGCTCGTCGAGCAGCGCGGCGAGCGGCGTTCCGAAGAACGCCGAGTGCCGGGGCTTCAGGATGATGTAGTCGGACTCAACCGGCGCGAGCGAGCGCACCAGGGCGGCGCCCGCGCGCGAGGAAGCGGTGCATCGGGCGATCAGCGCCGCCGAGTCGCTGCGCCAGCGTCCCACGTGATCGTTCGCATAGATGACGGGCACGCCGGCACGGCGGGCTTTCGCCAGGAGCGCGAGGATCGACGACGCCTGACGTGCGAGCGCACGCCGGACTCGCGGACCATCCGGGTACGCGAAGTCCGTGATGACATCGAGCAAGAGCAGCGCGGCGCGGCCGCGGGCCCTCGGCCTGGGCGCCAGACCGCGCTGCATGCAGGGATCGGTCCGCCTACTTCTTCTTGGCGCTGGTCCGGGTCTTCGCGCGCGTGCGTCTGCGCCCGGCGCTCGAACGCGATGGCACCTTGCCGCCCGCGCGTCGCGCTTCGGACAGTCCGATCGCGATCGCCTGCTTGCGGCTCGTCACTTTCTTGCCCGAGCTCCCGCTGCGCAACGTGCCGCGCTTGCGCTCGTGCATCACCTTCTCGACTTTCTGCTGAGCTTTCTTGCCATACCTCGCCATGATGCGTACCTCCTCGAGACACGATGCGCGTCCGTTGACGAAGCGGCTGTAGGCTCAAGCCGCCGTGTCGCGTCGGCGATGCGCGATCGGGCCGGCTATCGACTTACAATCACAGGTGCTCGCGCACCTCGCGCGCGACCCCAGGATGGACGCACATGCAGGAACGCATCGCCCGGCAACGCGCCACGGTCTTCACCCTTTTCTTCTTCGCCCTGCTCTGCGCAGCGTGTTTCGCACGCCCACCCGCTCCACCGGACCCGCGCGACGCCGCGTTGCTCGCGAAGATGACGCTGGCCGAGAAGGTCAACCAGCTCATGCTGCTCAGCAAGGGCACGATGACGGGGCCCGACTCCGCCGGCCGCCCTAACAAACCCGCGGAGGAGCTCGCGCGTGAAGGCATCGGCTTCCAGATGTCCGCGTTCGAATGGTCCGCCGCGGACATCAATCGCATCCAGCGCATCGCGTTAAAGGAGTCGCGCCTCGGGATCCCGGTCGTGTTCGCGACCGACATCATTCACGGCTACTGGACCGTGTTTCCGGTGCCGCTCGGCATGGCGGCCACGTTCGATCCCGAAGACGCGCGCCTCATGGCGCGGATTTCGGGACTCGAAGGTTATTCGCACGGGCAACGCTGGACCTTCGCGCCGATGGTCGACCATCCCTTGGATCCGCGCTGGGGGCGTGTCGTCGAGACCTTCGGTGAATCGCCCCTGGTGTCGAGCGACTACGCCGTTGCCACCATCGACGGCTTTCACCGTTCGCTCGACGGGCTGCCGGGCGCGCCGGCGCCGGCGAACTTCGGCATCGCGAGCTGCCTCAAGCATTACGTCGGCTACGGCGCCTCGCAGGGCGGCAAGGACTACGCGTACGTGGACCTGAGCGAGCGCGCGATCCGCCAGTTCCACCTGCCGCCCTTCATCGCGGGCGTGGAGGCTGGCGCGCCGTCGGTGATGCCCGCCTTCACGACCGGCACCGGCGGCGTGCCGATGTCCGCGAACAAATACCTGCTGCAGGACATCCTGCGCGGCGAGCTCGGTTTCGACGGCGTGCTGGTATCCGACTACGCCGCGATGACCGAGCTGCGCTATCACGGCACCGCGGCCGACGATCTCGACGCGGCCGTGCAGTCGCTGCGCGACGGCACGATGACCGTCGACATGGAAGACGGCGTCTATTACGCGCAGCTCGCGCGCGCGGTCCAGGCAGGCCGGGTGTCGGTCGCGGACATCGACCGTGAAGTGCTGCGCGCGCTCGCGTTCAAGCGCCAGCTCGATCTGTTCGAGCGTCCGTACGTTCCCGAGGATCTCGAGAAGCGCGTGCGCGTCTCCGCGGAACATCGCGCCGCCGCGCGCGAGATCGCGCGCAAGTCCATCGTGCTGCTGCGGAACGAGAAGGATCTGCTGCCGCTCGACAAGTCGGCAACGCGTCGCATCCTCGTGACGGGACCGCTGGCCGACGCGCCGGCCGACATGCTCGGTCCCTGGCATGCGCGTGGCCGCGCGGAGGATACCGTGAGCGTGCTCGCCGGCATCCGTGCGCGCGCGGGCGACCGGGTTGCATTCGAACAAGGCGTGGGCCTCGACCCGAAGGGCAATGCCGTTGCCGGTGACCAGGCGCGCATCGCGAAGGCCGTGGCCGCGGCGCGCGGCAGCGATCTCGTCATCGCGGTGGTGGGTGAACGCGAGACACAGAGCGGCGAGGCGAAGAATCGCGCGCATCTCGATCTGCCCGGCCGGCAGGCAGAGCTCATCGATGCGCTGCGGGCGACGGGGAAACCGGTCGTGATCGTGTTGATCACGGGACGCGCGCTCGCGGTGCCAGGACTGATCGAGAAAAGTGACGCGCTCTTGCAAGCCTTCTTTCCCGGCACCGAGGCGGGCAATGCGCTCGCCGACGTGTTGTTCGGCGATTTCAACCCCAGCGGCAAGATGCCCGTGACCTGGCCACGCAGCGTCGGGCAGATTCCGATCCATCACTACGATCCGCCCAACGGTCGACCCAACATTCCAGAACGCGGGGATTACAAGGCGCACTGGCTCGACGAGTCGGATGCGCCGGCGGTGCCGTTCGGGCATGGACTTTCTTACACGCGCTTCGCACTGGAGGCGCTCGAGGTGCCGGCGCGCGCCGGCGCCGCAGGGCTCACCGTGCGCGTGCGCTTGCGCAATCTCGGATCGCGCGACGGGCACGAGGTGCCGCAGGTCTATCTACGGCCGAAGGTCGCGAGCACGGTCACCGGAAAGCGTTTGGCCGCGTATCGCCGTGTCCACGTACCCGCCGGCAAGTCCGTCCCGGTCGAGTTCCGGATTCCCGCGGCACAACTCACGGTACTCGATCGCGAGAATCGCTGGGTTCGTTCGCCGGGCGCCTGGGAGATCGTCGTCGGCACGGACTCCGCCAGCGGCCTCGCGACCACGTTCATCGCTGACGAGTGAATTGGAGTAAGGTCTCGTTGGGACCATCGAACGCGTGAGCGAAGCACGGCAAACAACTTTCCTGACCGGCCAATGGTCCGTCGCGGCCAGGCCCGGGGGCGCATGACGCTCCGGTCGCGCATCACTCGCCGCGGCGCGCTGGCCGGAGGCTGCGCCCTGCTCGCGCTCGGCGGCTGCCGGGCGCCGCCCGGCATTCGCGATCACGCGCCGCGCCCCCTTCCCGCGACGCCGGTGCGCGAAGTCGATCCGCTGTTCGACGACCTTTCCGAACGCGCCTTCAACTTCTTCTGGGATACCGCCGAACCAGGCACGGGTCTCGTACCCGATCGCTGGCCGAAGCCGCCATTCGCGAGCATTGCGGCGATCGGCTTCGCGCTGAATGCCTATGCGATCGGCGTCGAACGCGGATTCGTGACGCGCGCCGCGGGACGCGACCGCGTGCTGATGACGCTGAAATTCCTGCGAGACGCGCCGCAGGGTCCGGATCCGGCGACGACCGCCGGCTACGAAGGATTCTTCTATCACTTCCTGAATTTCACCACCGGCCATCGCTACGGCGACTCCGAACTATCCACCGTCGACACCGCATTGTTCATCGCGGGCGTGCTGTTCGTCGGCAATTTCTTCGATCTCGACAACACCGAGGAAAAGGCCATCCGCACGCTCGCCGACGAGTTGTACCGGCGCGTGAACTGGCCCTGGGCCGCGGTGTATGGACTCGACATCGCGATGGGCTGGAGTCCGGAGCTCGGCTTCATCCGCTTCGACTGGCGCGGATACAACGAGGCCATGCTCGTGTACATCCTCGGCCTCGGCAGCCCGACGTATCCGATCTCCGGACGAACCTGGGAGGCGTGGACGTCGGAGTACGACGACCGGTGGGGCACGCTCGAAGGGCAGACGCACCTGACGTTCGGTCCGATGTTCGGGCATCAGTACAGCGCGATCTGGATCGATTACCGCGGCATCTACGACCGTTTCATGTACCTGCAGGGCTTCGATTACTTCGAGAACAGCCGGCGCGCCGCGCTCGCGCAGCGCGCGTACGCGATCCGCAATCCGCTCGACTGGCGCGGCTACGGGCCCAACGTGTGGGGACTGACCGCCTCTGACGGACCCGCCAACGTCACGCTTCCGTATCGCGGGGAAATGCGCAAGTTCGCCTCGTACGCGGCGCGCGGCGTCGGCCTCACGGAGAACTTCGACGACGGCACGCTCGCGCCGACGGCGGTCATCTCGTCACTGCCCTTCGCGCCCGAGATCGTGGTGCCGGCGGTGAAGACGATGTATGCGAAGTACGGAAGGCACATCTACGGCAAGTACGGGTTCGTCGATTCGTTCAATCCGAGCTTCGATTACGACGTGCCGCTGGTGCACGGCCGGCGCGTGCGCGGACTGGGCTGGGTTGCGACTGACTACCTCGGCATCGACCAGGGGCCGATCATTGCGATGATCGAGAATTATCGGAGTGAGCTCATCTGGCGCGTTATGAAGCGGGATCCATTCTTGCGGCGTGGGTTGCAGCGGGCGGGGTTCGAGGGTGGGTGGTTGAATGAGCCGCCACCTGGGCATTGATGCGCGCATAGACCTCGGTGGTTAGACGCGGCGGTGCGGTTCAATGAGTCTTGCGATGGGTTGCGGTGCACGAACGGCATGGCCGTCGCCCACGCGATGGGTTTCGCTCCTGCGGCGCCGTTTGTCGGTTGGCATCGCAAGATCGCTGGCCGCCGGCGGTGCCAGCGGGAAATTTGGGTTTCCCTAGTGCGCTGCGATGGTAGTGCGCGGGCTAGGTGACCGCTTGCCGGCTTCGCACGGGGGACGTCCGCATGACGCCGCATACGCTCAGCCCCATCGCGTGTGCACCGCCCATGCCGTTCGTGCGCGGGGGCAGCGCATGACTCATTGAACCGCACCGCCGCACCCGCCGTCGCGGTCACGACCCAAGACCAGACCCGGGAGCCAATCGCACGCCCTCGAGCACGGAGACAAACCAGGTCGCAGGTGGAATGGATCGCCGCTGACGCGGAGTTCAGCTGCCGCGCATGCGACCAAACTACATTGCCACGTCGATGCCGCGGGATCGAGATGGGACCTGCCGCGTGAAGGCCCTGCGCAAGGGCAGAACGCCATGAGGACGCTTCGCTATGCGATCCGATTCCTTTCTCAATCCGATTCTTCGCGCAGCGAACCTGTCAGCGCACGCAACGGCATGGACGGTGCACACGCGATGGGGCTGAGCGTATGCGGCGTCATGCGGACGTCCCCCGTGCGAAGCCGGCAAGCGGTTACCTGGCCCGCGCACTACCATCGCAACGCGCTCGGGAAATCCAAATTTCCCGCTGGCACCGCCGGCGGCCGGCGATCTCGCGATGCCAATCGACAAACGGCGCCGCAGGAGCGAAACCCATCGCGTGGGCGACGGCCATGCCGTCCCTGCTCAAACCGATTCGCTCCTGTGCTAACTATCCCGCCCGCAATGCAAGCTGAGGTGCGCTGCCGGCAACGGACTCGAGGGTGTCGACGAAGCTCGTGTGCCAGGCGGTGATGGAGTTGCGGCGCAGGACGTCGATCATCGATTGGTGGCGCTCGCGACGTTCGGCCAGTGGCATGTTGAAGGCCTGCTGGATCGCATGTCCCATGCCGCGCGAATCGTAGGGATTGACCATGACGGCGCCGCCGAGCTCGCGGGCGGCGCCGGCGAGTGTCGAGAGGATGAGCACGCCGGGGTCGGCCGGGTCCTGGGCCGCGACGAACTCCTTCGCGACGAGATTCATGCCGTCGCGCACCGGTGTCACGATGCCAACCTGCGCCGAGCGCATGAAACCCATGAGAACGTCGTGCTGGAAGTTCCGGTTGAGATAACGGATCGGCGTCCAGTCGGTGTCCGCGAAGCGTCCGTTGATGCGCCCGGTCGTTTGCTCGAGCTGCTGGCGGATCTCGGAGTACGCGCGCACGTCGGTGCGCGACAGCGGCGCGATCTGCAGGAACGAGACGCGGTTCTGGTTCTCCGGGTGCGTCTCGAGGAATCTCTCGTAGGCCTTGAAGCGCTCGACCAGGCCCTTGCTGTAATCGAGCCGGTCGACGCCGATCATGAGGCGCCGGCCCAACAAGCCGGCGACCATGCGTTTCACCGTCTCCGTCTTCATCGATTCGAGCGAGTCGCGCTGGATGAGGTCGACGTCGACGCCGATCGGATACACCCCGGTCACGACGCGCCGGCCGCCGATGGCGACGGTGTGCTTGGAAGCGAGCGCCTGCGGTCCCCACACGTACGCGACGGCCGCGCGAAACGAGTCACGATCCGTCTCGGTCTGGAAACCGAGCACGTCGTAGGCCAGCATCGCCTGCAGCAGCTCGCCGTACACCGGCAACACGCGCAGCACTTCGACGTTCGGAAACGGGATGTGCAGGAACAGGCCCATGGGCTGCTTCGCGCCCTCCTCGCGCAGCCGTTGCGCGAGTGGGAACAGGTGGTAGTCGTGCACCCAGATCAGGTCGTCGTCGTGCAGCAGCGGCATGAGTTCGCGCGCGTAGCGCTGGTTCATGCGTTGATAGGCTTCGTAGTGGGCGTCGCTGTAGCGGAAGCCATCGACGAAATAATGGAACAGCGGCCACAACGTGCCATTGCAGAAGCCGAGATAGAAATCGCGGTACTCGGCCTGATCGAACTCGATCGCCGCATAGGTCACGCCATCCTTGCGCGTGATGGTCGGCTCGGCGGAGGGTTGTTCGCTGGTCTCGCCATTCCAACCGAACCAGACACCGCGCCGCGCCTTCACCGCGGCTGCGAGGCCGATGGCGAGGCCACCCGGAGGGGTACCGTGTTTGGGCACCGACAAGCGATTCGAAACGGTTACCAGGCGGCTCATACGATTTCCTCCCAGCTTCGCGACAGGCGCAAGGCGCTGCCGATGATGCCCACCATGCTGTACGTCTGAGGAAAATTGCCCCACAGCTCGCCGCTCGTGGGTGAGATGTCTTCGGACAGCAGTCCGAGCGGATTGCGCCGCTCGAGCAGCCGCGTGAATCGGGCGCGCGCCTCGTCGATCCTGCCGGCGGCGGCGAGCGCGTTGACGTACCAGAAAGCGCAGATGGTGAACGCGTTTTCGGGGGCTCCGAAATCGTCGGCGTGCTTGTACCTGAACAGCAGGTCGCCGACGGCCAGTTCTTCTTCGATGCGGTCGAGGGTTTTCAGAAAACGGGGATCGGTCGCCGGCAACAGCCCGAGCTCCGGCAGCAGCAGCACGGTCGCATCGAGATCGCGATTGCCGAAGGCCGAGGTGAACGACTGGCGCTCCTCGCTCCAGGCGCCCTCGAGGATCTCCGCGCGCATGCGGTCGGCGTGCGCGGCCCACTCGCGCGCCGCGCCTTCGTCGCCCACGCGGCGCGAGATGCGCGCGAGGCGGTCGCAGCCGGCCCAGGAGATGGCGGCGGAAAACGTGTGCCGTTGCAGGCGGCCGCGGAACTCCCACGGTCCGGCATCCGGTACTTCGAAGGTGGCGACGGCGCGTCGTCCGAGCCGATACAGGCGCTCGAGCAGGGTCTGATCGCCCGAGCGCACCAGCCGATCGTCGAAGAACAGCTGCGTGGCCGCGAGGATCACCGAGCCATACACGTCGTGCTGCACCTGCTCAGCCGCGAGGTTGCCGAACCGCACCGGGCCCATCCCCAGGTAACCCGAGAGGCTCTTCGCGATCTTCTCCTCCGCGTACGGGTCGCCCGAGATCCCGTACAGCGGCTGCAAGGTGTCGGCCGTGGACGAGGCGATGATGTTGTCGATGTAATGTAGATAGGCCTCCATCGTGCGCGTGGCGCCGAGACGGTTGAGCGTCTGGATCACGAAGTAGCTGTCGCGCAGCCAGCAGTAGCGGTAGTCCCAGTTGCGCGTGGAATTCGCGGCCTCGGGGATGGAGGTGGTGAGCGCCGCCAGCACCGCGCCCGAGTCTTCATAGGTGCACAGCTTCAGCGTGATCGCGGAACGGATCACCGCATCCTGCCAGTCGGCCGGCACCGAGAGCGTGCGCACCCATTCCTGCCAGTACGAGAGGGTCGCGCCGAAGAAATCCCGCGCGATCGAGGCCGGCGATTCCTCCATCGTCTCGTCCGGGCCGATGATGAAATGCAGCGGTTGCTCGAGCACGACGGGCCGACGTTCGAGTAATGCCGCGAGCGACGCATCGGTGGTCAGCCGGTAGTTGAGTCCCTCCGCCGCGAAGCGGATGTGATGACTGCCCATCACGCCGGGCTCGCAGCGTTCGCCGAAGCCCGCGGTGGGCGTGAGCCGCAGCCGCAACGTCGGCCGCCCCGCCAGCGGCTCCACGGTGCGCACGAACATCATCGGGCGGAACATGCGTCCGCGCGCGCGAAAGCGCGGGGCGAAATCGACGATGCGGCAGACGCCGCCGCGGCTGTCGTACAGGCGCGTCTCGATGACGGCCGAATTGCGCAGGTAGTTCTGTTCGGCGCGCACGAAGTCGAGGATGTCGATCGCGAACACGCCGTGCTCGGAATCGCCACCCTCCTTCTGCAGCAGCGCCGAGAAGACCGGATCGCCGTCGGGCCGCGGCAGGCAGGCCCACACGAAGCGGCCTCTGTCATCGACCAGCGCGGCAACCTGGCAATTGCCGATGACCCCGTAGTTCACGCGCTCTCCATGCGCGCGAGCCGCCGCAGCCACTGCCGCACGGCGTTCGGACCGGGCAGCCACCATTCCGACGCGACGCGCGGACCCACCGCGATGGCGAGTCCGCTGAAGCGGCGCACCGCGGCGAAGCCGCCATAGTCGGTCTGATCATCGCCGATGAAGATCGGCATACGCTCTCGAAATGGCGGCTCTTCCATGAACGCGCTGACCGCGCTGTCCTTGGTATGCACCGCGGGCTTCACCTCGATGACGGCATGTCCGTCGAGGATCGCGAACTGCGGCACCAGCGGGGCTGCCAGCAAGGCGACCTCCGCGCGCAACTGATGTTCGAGATCACGCGCGCCCTGAAAATGCAGCGCGAGGCCGGCTCCCTTGTCTTCGAGCTCGAGACCGCGATGACGCGCCACGAGCTCGCGCAGACCTGCTCTCACGTCCGCGAGCTGCTCGTGCACGATGGGGGCCACGAACATCGAGCCGTCGGCCGAGCGTCGTTCGCAGCCATGCAGTCCTGCCACGGGCAGTCGCAGCGCGCCGAACAACCGGTCGAGATCGGCGACGGTACGGCCACTGACCAGCGCGAGCGCGCCATTGGCGGCGCGCGCCAGCTCGTCCAGCAGATCGAGCAGGCCGGGCTCCACCACCACCGCCCTAGGCGTAGGGGCAAGCTCGAGCAGCGTGCCATCGACGTCGAGGAACAAACACCAGGGTTTCGTCGGCACCGGCGGCGCCGGCCGCGCGTTGAGCGAATCGCGCGTCGCGAGCTGCGTCATCCCGCGAGTATATGAACCCGCGCGGGACGCGCGTCGACTATCTCTACTAGTTAGGCGTGGGAATTTTCCCGCAAGCGGCGCGAGCCAGGGATGCTTGTCGGACAATTCTTACACGCGGAACGTCAATCGAATGGATGGCGCAGGACGATCGTCTGCTCGCGATCGGGCCCGGTCGAGATGATGTCGATGGGCACGCCCGCGAGCTCCTGCAGGCGCTCGAGATACTTCCGCGCGTTGAGCGGCAGATCGTCATATCGCTTCACGCCGATGGTCGAATCCTTCCAGCCCGGCATCTCTTCGTACACCGGCTCCACGTCGGCGAAGGCGTCCGCGAACAGCGGCGGCTCCAGCGTGACGGCGTCGCTGGAGCTCGACTCCTTCGAGCGATATCCGACGCAGATACGCAACGTGTCCAGGCCATCGAGCACGTCGAGCTTCGTCAGGCACAGCCCGGACACGCTCGAGTGGATGATGGAACGGCGCAGCGCGACGGCGTCGAACCAGCCGCAGCGGCGCTTGCGTCCGGTCACGGCGCCGAATTCGTGGCCGACACGCGAGAGATGTTCGCCGTACTCGTCGAACAACTCGGTCGGGAATGGACCCGCGCCGACGCGCGTCGTATACGCCTTCACGATGCCGAGCACGTAGTCGAACGAGCGCGGTCCGAGACCCGTGCCCGTGGCCGCGTAACCGCCTGTGGTGTTCGACGAGGTGACGAAGGGATACGTGCCGAGGTCGACGTCGAGCATCGCGCCCTGCGCGCCTTCGAACATCACGTCCGCGCGCTTCTCGCGCAGCGTCGCCAGCGTCTGCGTGATGTCGCTGACCAGCGGACGCACGCGCTCGGCGTACGAGAGTTGCTCATCGAGCGTCTTCTGGAAATCGACCGGCTGCGTCTTGAAATAATGCTGCAGCGTGAAGTTGTGGTAGTCGAGGATCTCGCCGAGCTTCGCCGCGAATTTCTCGCGCTGGAAGAGATCCTGCACACGCACCGCGCGCCGCGCGACCTTGTCCTCGTAGGCCGGGCCGATACCGCGACCGGTGGTCCCGATCGCGTTCGCGCCGCGCGCGACTTCGCGCGCCTTGTCCAGCGCGACGTGCGAGGGAAGGATCAGCGGGCAATTGGGCGAGATGCGCAGGCGAGCGAACACGTCGACGCCGGTATCGATGAGCGTCTGCGATTCTCGGAACAGCGCTTCGAGCGACAGCACGACGCCGTTGCCGATCAGGCACTGCACGTTTTTATGCAGGATGCCCGACGGAATCAGCGACAGGATCGTCTTCTTGCCACCGATGACCAGCGTGTGGCCGGCGTTGTGTCCGCCCTGGAAGCGCGCCACCGCGGCCGCGCGCTCGGTGAGCAGGTCCACGACCTTGCCCTTGCCCTCGTCGCCCCACTGGGTCCCGATGATGATGACGAATTTGCCCATGATTGCTCAGCGCCACCTGGGCGCATCGAAAGAACTCGAGAGGATGGCTTCAGCGCCGCGACGGCGTGGGATCTTTGAAATAGCGGAAGAATTCGCTGTCCGGCGCGAGCACCATGACGTCGCGTTCACCACCGAGAGAGGCGCGGTAGGCCTGCAGCGACCGATGGAATGCGTAGAACTCGGGATTGCGGTTGAACGCGGCCGCATAGATTCCCGCCGCGGTCGAGTCGCCTTCGCCACGGATGCGCTGCGCGTCAGCCTGCGCCTTGGCGATGAGCTCGGTGCGATTACGCTCGGCCGTCGACTTGATGATGGTCGACTCGCGCTCGCCTTCGCCGCGCATCGTGTTGGCGATGCCCTCGAAGCCGCGCTTCATGCTGTCGTAGACGCTGGTCGCGACCTCTTCCTGCAGATCGATGCGCTGCACGCGCACGTCGATGAGCTCGATGCCGAGCTTGTCCAGCGATTCGCTCGAGCGCGCCATGAACTCACCCGTGATTTCCTGGCGGTCGGAGGTGACGATCTCGCGCAGCGTGCGCCGCGCGACGGCGTTCTTGATGCCGTCCTGGATGTTTTCGCCGACCAGGATCTCCGCGCGACGCTCGTCGCCGCCGCTGGTCGCCTGGTAGAAACGCTCCGCGTCGAGAATCTTCCACTTGATGTAGTAGTCGATCGTCAGGCCCTGGCTCTCGTTCGTCAGGAACTGCTCGCCGTCGAACCTGCGCGTGAGCACGCGCCGGTCGAATCGGACGATGTTGTCGATGAGCGGCACCTTGAAATGCAGGCCCGGCTTGTAGTCCTTGCCGATGATCTCCTGGATCTGCACGCGAAGCGCGAGCTCCTGCTCCTTGACGATGAACGTCGAGGACGTGCCCAGCAGCACCAGCGCCAGCAGGAGGACCAGGAATCCAAGTACGCGCGAGCCCATCAGCGTTCCACCCGTTGACGACCATCCGGCACCGAGGTCGGCTCGGCGTCCACCGTGACCGAAGGCCGCGACACGCCGGCGCCTGAATCGTCGCGGCGCTCGATCAGCTTGTCGAGCGGTAGATAGAGAATGTTGCCGCCGCCCGACGACTTCTGGTCGATGATGACCTTGCGCGAGCGGCTCATGACGTTTTCCACGGTCTCGATGTACAGGCGCTCGCGCGTCACGTTGGGCGCACGCTCGTACGCGGCCGCGATCTGGTTGAAGCGCGAGACGTCACCGGTGGCCAGCGAGACGACCTGCGCCTTGTACGCCTCGGCGTCCTGGATGAGGCCGGCGGCCCGACCCTGCGCCTTCGGCAGGATGCCGTTCGCGTAGGCCTGGGCTTCGTTGATCATGCGCTGGCGGTCGGCGCGCGCCTTGACCGAATCGCGCTGCGCGGCCTGTACCGCCTCGGGCACCTGCACGTCGGTGATATTCACGTTGCGCACTTCGAGGCCCGCGCCGTACTGGTCGAGCGTGCGCTGCATGATGTCGCGCGTATCCGAGGCGATGCGCACGCGCTCCGCCTCGAGGATGGCCTGCTGGTTGTTGCGGCCGACGACCTCGCGCAGCGCGCTCTCGCTCACTTCGCCGAGTGTCGTCTTGGGGTCGCGCACCCTGAACAGGAAGTCCTCGGCATCCTTGACGCGGAATTGCACGGCGACCTGCAGTTCGACCATGTTGGGCTCGGCGGTCAGCACGCGCGACTTGATGTTCGCGGACGAGACGCCTTCGACGTCGACCTTGGTGACCGTCTCGATGGGCCACGGGAAGCGCCATCCCCAGCCGTTGGGCACGGTGGTGTGATACGCGCCGAAACGCTGCACCACGCCGCGATTACCGGGCGCGACCGTGTAAAAGCCCGTCGCCATCCAGATGGCGAGCAGAATGAGGCCGATGATCAGCAGTGAAGTGGACGAACGGCCGCCGCCGGAGCCGCCAAACAGCGACTCGATGCGCTTCTGCCAGTCCTTGAAGGCCTGGTCCAGGTCGCCGCCTCCCGGGGAGGGTTTGCGACCCCAGGGGTTGTTGTTATTGCCGCCAGGTTGATTCCAGGCCATAGGGTCGGTTACTTCGTCAGTTGGTGCGTTGGGCGGTCGCAGATTGTAGGTAGGGGCCTGCGACGGTACAAGTTGAGTCATCGGCGAGCGCCAGGACTTCGACCCCCGGCTCGCGCGCCCATTTGAGCAATTCGAACTCCGAGAGTTCAGTGTCGATCTCGAACGCGCCGTCTTCGGCGATGCGCTCGTGGAGCACCAGGTTGGCCGCATATAACCGCGCCCGCACCTCGCCCGCCGATACTGCCAGGCGGAGTCGCGCGCGCACGGCGACGCGCGCCAGCCGCTCCGTCACCGCATCGCGCAGCAGATCGAGACCCTGGGCTTTCGCGGCCGACACCCACACGTGGGTCGCGCGTCCGGTCGCGTCGCGGTCGATCCGCGGCGCCGATTCGATCCGATCGATCTTGTTGAACACCAGGATCTGCGGCAGATCCGCCGCGCCGATCTCGGCGAGCACGCGGTTGACCTCGTCGATGTGCTCGTCGCGGCGCGGATCGCTGACGTCGACGACATGCAGCAGCAGCGTCGCCTCGCGCGCCTCGACCAGGGTCGACTGGAACGCCGCGACCAGTTCGTGCGGCAACTCGCGGATGAATCCGACAGTGTCGGCGACCACGACCGTGGTATTGCCGGGCAACGTGATGCGCCGGACGGTCGGATCGAGCGTCGCGAACAGCTGGTCCGCGACGTAGGCATCCGCGCCGGTCAGCGCACGGAACATGGTCGATTTACCGGCGTTCGTGTAACCGACCAGCGCGAGCGAGGGAACCGGGATTTCGGCGCGCTGCTGCCGGCCCGTCTCACGTTGTTGTTTGATCTTCTCGAGTCGAGCCGTCAGCGTCTTCACGCGCTTGCCGAGCAGCCGGCGATCGGTCTCGAGCTGCGTTTCGCCGGGACCGCGATTGCCGATGCCGCCACCGCGCTGGCGCTCGAGGTGGGTCCAGCCGCGCACCAGGCGCGTGGCGATGTGTTTGAGCTGGGCGAGCTCGACTTCGAGCTTGCCTTCGTGGCTGCGGGCGCGCTGCGCGAAGATGTCGAGGATCAGTCCCGAGCGGTCGAGCACGCGCCGCTCGATGAGTTTCTCGAGATTGCGTTCCTGCGAGGGCGACAGCGGATGGTCGAACAGCACGACCTCGGCGTCGTGCGCCTGTGCGATGTCGCGGATCTCCTCGGCCTTCCCGCTGCCAACGAAGAATCGGGGATCGGGCTTGTCGCGCCGTCCCGAAATCTGCGCCACGGGGATGGCGCCAGCCGAGCGCGCGAGCTGGTCGAATTCCTGGATGTCTTCGGGATCCGCGGGTGCGCCCAATCCGAGGCGCACGAGCACGGCCCGCTCACCTGCGCGCGGTCGCTCGAACATGTTTGTTTGTCGAGAAAGGGATCGATGCGCGTAGGAACGCCGGCAGCATCACTCTCCGGCGACCGCCTCGATCGTCGTACCGTCTTCGTTGGTGATGCGCACGTTGCGCGCGGGGACAACCGTCGAGATCGCGTGTTTGTAGACCATCTGGCTCACGCTGTTCTTGAGTAACACGACGAACTGGTCAAACGAGTCGATCTGGCCTTGCAACTTGATTCCATTCACCAGATAGATTGACACCGGGATTCGTTCCTTTCGCAATGTGTTCAGAAACGGGTCCTGCAGTGACTGGCCCTTGGCCATGGATGTTCTCCTTATTTTTCAAGCAAGCGTACGTCGGCGAGTCTACCACGCAGGCCGAGCCCGGCAATGAATCAAAAGGGATACAAGGCCGCGATAAGGGATTCGCGCAGGACTACAAAGCTTTGCGCATCATGGGGATCGAACGTCTCGATATCGGGCATCGAACGCAGCCAGGTCATTTGTCGTTTGGCGAGCTGGCGCGTCGCGGCAACGGCGCGCGTCATGGCGGTATCGAGCGGGTAACTGCCCTTCAGGTGCGCCCAGACTTGCCGGTATCCCACCGCGCGGATCGCCGGATGCGAATCCGTCAGATCCCCACGCGCATACAGGCGTCGCACTTCGTCCAGGAAACCCTGTGCCATCATCGCCTCGAAACGTTGCGCGAGCGCCGCGTGCAGCGCGGCGCGATCCTGCGGAATCAGCGCGAAAATCCGGTAATCCCTGGCAAGCGGGGATCGGGTTTCCTGCTGCAGCTCCGTAATGGGTCGACCGGTAACCTCGAACACCTCGAGCGCACGCTGGATCCGCTGCGCATCGTTGGGATGAATCCGGGCGGCCGCCGCGGGATCGACCGCAGCCAGCTTTTCGTGCATTGCGGTCCAGCCGAGGCGCTCGGCCCCGGCGTCGATCCGCGCCCTCACCTCGGCGCTGCCCTCCGGCAGGCTGGCGATACCGCCGATCAACGCGCGCAGGTACAACATCGTGCCGCCGACCAACAGCGGTATGCGGCCACGCGCCTCGATGTCGGCGATCGCATCGGCCGCGTCGCGCACGAACTGTCCCGCCGAATAGTTGGTCGCCGGATCCACGATGTCGATTAGGTGGTGACGCACGCGCGCCCTGATTTCCGTGGAGGGCTTCGCGGCGCCGATGTCGAGCCCGCGATAGACCTGCGCCGAGTCGACGCTCACGATCTCGATCGGAAACTCGCGCGCGAGCCTGAGCGCGACGTCGGTCTTGCCGGCGCCGGTCGGCCCCGTGATCACCGCCAGGGGCCGCAAAGTCGCGGAGCTCCCGGGATTGGCGCCCGCTCCGCTCACTCAGCGTCCGCGCAGGAACATGCGGTCGAGCTCCGCCATCGTCACCTGCGTCCACGTCGGCCGGCCGTGGTTGCACTGGTCGGCGCGCGGCGTCTGCTCCATCTGTCGCAGCAGCGCATTCATCTCCGCGAGAGTCAGCCGGCGATGCGCATGGATCGCCGAGCGGCAGGCGATGGTGCCTAACAACCTTTCCGTGGCGCCATCGAGATGGTGCGCCGCCGCGCCGTCGCCATCGGAGATCACGTCGCGGATCAGCGCGGCGATGTCCTCGCGCGGCAGCATGGCCGGCACGGAACGCACGATCAACGTGCCGGGTGCGAGCCGCTCGATATCGAAGCCCGCGGCGAGCCATTGATCACGCTGCTCGAGCAGCGCATCGAGCTGATCGGGTTTCAACTCCACCGTCACCGGCGCCAGCAAGAGCTGTGTGGCGGCCTGCCCTGCCTGCGCCTTGAGCTTTTCGTACAAGACTCGTTCGTGCGCGGCGTGCATGTCGACCAGCACGAGGCCGTGGGAGTTCTGCGCGAGGATGTAGATGCCATGGATCTGCGCGAGTGCTTCGCCGAGCGGCGCCGCGCCACCGGGGGCGGCCGCGGGTCCGGGCGCGTGCATCACCGTCTCCGCCGACACACCCTGCTCGCGCGAGGACAGTAGAGAATCCGCGATGGCCCAACTACCCTGCGGCCCCTCGGGAACATCGCCAACGCCGCGCAGCGGCATGGCATGCAGGTACGGATTCATCGCCGGATGCATCGCGGGCGCCACCGCGTCGGCGGCGGGTTTCGTACCCGCGAGCCGGCGCTCGACTGCGCGGAACACGAAGTCGTGGATCTGCCGGCTGTCGCGGAAGCGCACTTCGAGCTTCTGCGGATGCGCGTTCACGTCCACGAGCGCGGGATCGATGTCGAGGTACAACACGTAGGCGGGCTGCCGGCCGCCGTACAACACGTCGCGAAAGCCGAGCCGCACGGCGTTCATCAGCAGCCGGTCGCGCACCGCGCGGCCGTTCACGAACCAGTGCTGCAGGTCGGACGTGGCCCGCGCCGCGGCCGGCGCGCCTATCCACCCGGAGATGCGCACGGGTCCGGCCGAGTGATCGACCTCGAAACTGCGCTGCACGAAATCCTCGCCGACGATGCGCGCGAGACGCGTCGCCGCGTTGCCGCCCGACGAAAGCGCCGGCGCATCGAGCAGCGTCCGCGAGCCCGTGCGCAGACGGAACGCCACGTCATCGCGCGACAGCGCGAGGCGCTCGAGCAGTCGCACGATGTGCCCCTGCTCGGTGACCTCGCTGCGCAGGAACTTGCGGCGCGCGGGCAGGTTGAAGAACAGGTCGCGCACTTCGATCGTCGTGCCGGGCGGATGCGCCGCCGGCACGACCTCACCGACGATGCCCGCGTCGACCCCGACGCGCGCGGCGCGCTCCGCCTCCACGTGGCGCGAGGTGATCTCGAAGCGCGAGACCGACGCGATCGAGGGCAGTGCTTCGCCGCGGAACCCGAGCGTCACGATCGCGCCCAGGTCGTCGGCGCAGGTGATCTTGCTGGTGGCGTGACGCTCCAGCGCCAGCGGCAACTCCGCGGCGGGAATGCCGCGGCCATCGTCGCGCACCCGCGTGAGCCGCACGCCGCCCGCCTCGATCTCCACCTCGATACTGCGCGCGCCCGCATCGAGACTGTTCTCGACCAGCTCCTTGACGATGGACGCCGGCCGCTCGATCACCTCGCCGGCGGCGATCTGATCGATCAGGTGATTGTCGAGAATGCGGATCGGCATGCGCGGGCCCCGGAAGCGGAGCCGGCATCTTACCGCCCTGGCGGTCTACTTCCGCAGTTCGGTCTGGCCGCTGCCACCGCTGCGGCGGTTGGCCGCGAGCCGTGTGCCGTCCGGTGCGTTGCCCGCGAAATATTGTTCGATGCCCGCGAAAATCGCGTTCGCCAGTTTCGTGCGATGCGCGGGCTGCGATAGCTTGCGTTCGTCCTCGCGATTCGAGATGAACGCCGTTTCGACCAGCATGGAAGGAATGTCAGGCGACTTGAGCACCACGAAGCCCGCCTGCTGCACGCGCGGCTTGCGCACCTCGCCGATACGGTCGAGCGCCTTGAGGACGTTGTCCGCCGCGACCAGGCTCGCGGAGATGCTCGCGGTCTGCGAGAGGTCGAGCAGCACGCCCTGCAAGACGGGATCCTTGTCGTCGAGCTTGATGCCGCCTTTCAGGTCGGCCTGGTTTTCGCGCTCCGCGAGCCAGCGCGCCGCTTCACTCGATGCGCCCCGCTCCGACAACACGTAGACCGAAGATCCCGAGACCGCCGGATCGGCGATGGAATCCGCGTGGATGGACACGAACAGGTCTGCCTTCGCGCGCCGCGCGCGCAGGTTGCGCTCGCGCAGGCTGATGAAATAGTCGCCGTCACGCGTGAGCACGGCCTTCATGCCGGGCTCGCGATTGATGCGCGCCGCGAGCGACTTCGCGATTTCGAGCACGACGTCCTTCTCGCGCGTGCCGCGGCGGCCCGACGCGCCGGGGTCGACGCCGCCGTGTCCCGCGTCGACCGCGATCACGATGTCCCTGCCCGAATCGGTGGGCGCATGCGCCGGGCGAATCGCGACCGGCGCCGCGGGGGCGGCCGCCGCTACCGGCGCCGCTGCGGTCTGCGCGCCCTTCGGATCGTTCAGATCGAGGACCAGACGGTGACCACCGTCCTTGTTAGGCGCGAGCACTTCGGTCGAGAGCTTCACGGCGCCGCGCGTTTCGAACACGAGCCGCAGGCCATCGGGCCGTTTGCCCGAACGCACGGCGGCGACCGCTCCATCACCCGCGGGCATCGCGACGTTCGACTTGAGCTTCGAATGGGAAACGTCGACGACGACGCGGCCGGGATCGTCGAGCTGGAATGCCTTGAATTTCACCGGCCCGCTGAGATCCAGCACGACACGGGTGCCGGAGTTGTTAGTGCCGATGCGGATGCCGCGGACTTCCGCAGCCGAAAGGACGCCGGAGACCGTCGCGGCCCATGCGAACAAGGCGACACAAACCGCGAATCGCTTCCCCAAAAAATCCTTCCCCATCATGGAGTTCTAGGACGGACCTACGGTGAAATTTACTTATCTGACTTAAAAGTTTCAATCCTCTCGATGCGATGACCCGCTTCGGTGATCGAAAAGACGAATCCCAGGTCGGCCGGGGGCAGCCTGCCCGCGGCGCGTTCCGGCCATTCGATGAGCCACAGGTGATCCGGCTGGTGGTAGTCGGAGAGACCCAGATTCTCGAGCTCGTCGGGATCGATGAGCCGATAAAGGTCGAGGTGCACGACGTTCACCCCCGGCAGCTCGTAGACCTCGATGAGGGTGTAGCTGGGACTCTTGATTGGACCGGTCACCCCCAAGGCGCGCAAGGCGCCGCGCGCGAAGGTGGACTTGCCGGACCCCAGCTCGCCCGAGAGCGTGACCAGACGGCACGGGGCTCCGGGTGACGGCGCGGCTCCCAACAATTGCGCTCCGAGAGCCTCGGTTTCCTCGCCCGACCGCGTGATCCACACGCGCGGCGCGTCCTCCGTCACGGATTCACCCAGCCGCGCAGCTCCGCGACGACGTCACTGGCGATGAGCCCGCGTTGTCCCCCCTGCGCGGCGGAATCTCCCGCCAACGCATGCACCAGCACACCGACGCGCGCCGCGAGCGCGCTGTCGTGGATCTGCGCACTCAGGCCCGCGATGACGCCCGTGAGCACATCGCCCATGCCCGCGGTCGCCATGCCGGGATTGCCGCGCTCGCAGATGAAGATTTCCGGCGCGTCGACCGGACCGCTCGCGACCAGGGTGCCCGCCCCCTTGAGCACGGTCACCGCACCGTAGCGTGCGTGCAGCGCGCGCACCGCGCCGAGTCGATCCGCCTGCACGGAGCGGGTGTCGGTGCCGAGCAGCCTCGCCGCCTCGCCCGGATGCGGCGTGATGATCCATTCCGCGGAAAGCTTCACCGGATCGCGCGCGAGCAGGTTCAAGGCGTCCGCATCGACGACGGCGGGCACGGTGGCGCGAGACACGATCGACCACACGAGGCGGCCGAAGTCGTCCTGGCCGAGCCCCGGCCCGACCGCAATGACGTCGCTGGCGTTCGACGCGCTCTCGAGCGACGCCGGCGTTGCGGGTAGATAGATGAGTTCGGGACGCGTCGCGGTCACCGCGTCGAGATTGTCCGCATGGCCCGCGACCGTCACGAGTCCCGCGCCGACCCGCAGGGCCGATTCACCGGCGAGCCGCAACGCGCCCGGCATGCCGGGACCGCCGCCCACCACCAGCACGCGCCCGTTCGTACCCTTGTGCGTGTCGCGGCGCCGGCGCGGCAGCGCCGCGGCGATCTCGCCTTCGTCGATGCGCCGGAGCAGCGGCGCGAACTCCGGCAGCGTCGGCGCGACAACGCCGAGATCATCGAGCAACGTGACGCCCGCGTATTCGGCGCCATCGCCCAGGAACAATCCCGACTTGAACGCGACGAAGGTGATGGTCAGGTCGGCGCGCACGGCCGCCTCGTGCACGACACCCGTGTCGGCATCGACTCCCGAGGGAATGTCGAGCGCCAGCACCGGCCGCCGCGCGGCGTTGATCGCGCGGATCATCGCGAGCGCCTCCGGACGCGGCGCGCCCCTGATCCCGGTGCCTAACAAGGCATCGACGATGACGTCGCTGCCGGACAACGCATCGGCCGCGAACGGATGCGCGGCTCCGCCCCCCGCGACGAAATCTTCCTGCGCGTGGCGTGCATCGCCGGTGAGCTTGTCCGGGGCGGTGGCCGCGAGCACCAGGACCTCGAGGCCGGATGCGCGCGCCAAACGCGCGAGCACGTAACCATCACCCCCGTTGTTGCCGGCGCCACACACGACCGCGATGCGTTTCGCCTGCGGCCAGCGCGCTCGCAGTATTTTCAACGCGGCCTCCGCCGCGCGCGTCATCAGGGTGTATCCCGGCACGCGCCGCGTCTCGATTTCCCACGCGTCGAGCGCGCGGACCTGCGCTGCGGAGTAGATGGCGGTCGGCCGGTTCATGCGCGGGAACTATACTGTCGGCGCCGCATGAATCCCAATCCGCATCAACAGCCTTCCGACCGCGACATGAGCGAGCTCGCGCGCCACCTCGCGCAACTGGCGCGCGACCGCGGATTCGAAGCGCTCGGGGTCAGCGATCTCGATCTCGACGTGGATGCCGCGCACCTCACGCGTTGGCTGGCGCACGAGCGTCACGGCGAGATGGCGTACATGGCCAGACACGGTACACGCCGCACGCGTCCCGACGAACTCGTGCCCGGCACGTTGCGCGTGTTGTCGGCGCGCATGAACTACTGGCCGGCGGACGTGCGCAACGCCGACGAGACCTTGCGCGATCCCGGGCTCGGTTATGTGTCCCGCTACGCCCTCGGCCGCGACTATCACAAGCTCATGCGCAACGCGCTGCAGGCGCTGGCGGACGACATTGTCGCGCGCGTGGGTCCCATGGGTTATCGCGTGTTCGTCGACTCCGGCCCGGTGCTCGAGAAGGCGCTGGCCCGCAATGCCGGCATCGGCTGGATCGGCAAACACACCAATCTCATCGCGCGCGATGCGGGTTCGTACTTCTTCATCGGCGAGATCCTGACGACCCTGCCGCTGCCCGTCGACGAGCGTGCGAGCGCGCACTGCGGCACCTGCTCGGCCTGCATCCCGGCCTGCCCCACCGGCGCGATCACCGCGCCCTATCAACTCGACGCCCGGCGCTGCATCTCCTATCTAACGATCGAGCTGCATGGCGCGATCCCGGTGGAGCTGCGCCGCATGATCGGCTCGCGCATCTACGGCTGCGACGATTGCCAGCTCGTGTGCCCCTGGAACAAGTTCGCGCGCGCCGCCGCGCATCCGGATTTCAAGGTGCGCCACCGGCTGGACTCGTCCCGCCTGAGCGAACTGTTCGCGTGGACCGAGGAAGAGTTTCTCGCTCGCACCGAAGGCTCGGCGATCCGACGCATCGGCTACGAGCGCTGGCTGCGCAACATCGCCGTGGCGCTGGGCAACGCGCCAACCTCAGAAGCAAACCTCGAAGCGTTGAACGCCCGGCGCGAGCATTCATCGGCCCTGGTGCGCGAGCACGTGTCATGGGCGATCGCGGAACACGCCCGGCGCTCGAGCTGACTACTCCGGAACCCAGGCTCCCGACGCCTTGCGCTCCATCGAGCATGAAGCGCAGAGAATCGGGCCGGGCGCGAGTGAACTCATGCGCGCCGCACCCGATCAGGCGTTGAACTGCAAATTGTCGATGAGGCGCGCTTTACCAAGCCGCGCCGCGGTCAACACCACGAAGTGCTTCGTATCCGGACTCGCGGGCGCGAGCGTGCGCGCGTCGCGCACACTGAAGTAATCCGTGCGGAACCCGGCGCCATCGAGCGTGGTGCGTCCGGCGGATTCGATGCCGGCGTAGTCACGCACACCCGATTGCAGCGCGGCGACCGCCTGCTGCAATTGCCGGTAGATAGCCGGCGCGAGCGCCCGCTGCTGCGCGTCGAGATACTGGTTGCGCGAGCTCATCGCGAGCCCGTCCTTCTCGCGCACCGTCGGCGCACCGATGATCTGCACGCGCAGGCACAGGTCCGCGACCATGCGGCGGATCACCGTGAGCTGCTGGAAGTCCTTCTCGCCGAAGATCGCGACGTCCGGATCCACGATGTGGAACAACTTCGCGACGACGGTGGCGACGCCTTCGAAGTGTCCGGGCCGGAATTCGCCGCACAGGATGTTCGAGATGCCGGGCACTTCGATGCGCGTCGCGTTGGCGGCGCCGTTCGGGTAGATCTCGCCCACGTCGGGCATGAACATGAGATCGCAGCCCGCGGCTTCGAGCATCTTGGCATCCGCCGACGGCGTGCGCGGGTAATGCGCGAAGTCCTCGTTCGGCCCGAACTGCATCGGGTTCACGAAGATGCTCGCGACGAACCGGTCGCCATGGCGGCGAGCGGCTTCGATGAGACTCATGTGACCAGCGTGCAGATTGCCCATGGTCGGCACGAACACGACTCGCAGACCCGCGGTGTGCCAGCGGCCGACCTGCTCGCGCACTTCGGCAATCGTCGTGACGGTCGCCATGCCGCCGCGGCGCGGCTCAGGAATGGAATTCATGCTCGGGCGCGGGATAGGACTTTTGTTTGACCGCGTGTACGTAGCGCTGCAGCGCATCCAGGTTCGAGGTCGCGCCGTCCATGAAATTCCTCACGAAGCGCGGCTTGCGGCCCGTGGTGATGTCGAGCACGTCGTACAACACGAGGATCTGCCCGTCGGTATCCGGCCCGGCGCCGATGCCGATGACCGGGACCTCGAGCGCCTCCGTGATCTCCTTGCCGAGCTCGGACGGAATGCACTCCAGCAGCACGACGTCGGCGCCCGCGGATTCGAGCGACTTCGCGTTCTCGAGCATGCGGCGCGCGGCCTCGCCATTGCGGCCCTGCACGCGAAAGCCGCCGGTCTTGTGCACCGACTGCGGTTTGAGGCCGAGGTGCGCGCACACCGCGATGTCGTGGCGCGCGAGGAATTCGACGATCTCGAGCTGGTTGATCCCGCTCTCGAGCTTCACCATCTCCGCGCCACCTTCCTGCATGAGGCGCACGGAATTCGCGAGCGCGAGCTCGGGAGTCGGGTAACTCGCGAATGGCAGGTCCGCGACGAGAAACGGACGATGCAGGCCACGCGCGACGGCTTTGCAGTGATAGACGATGTCGTCCATCGTCACGGGCACGGTGGTGTCGTGGCCCTGCAGCACCATGCCGAGCGAATCGCCGACGAGCACGAGGTCCGCGTCGGCGTTGTCCACCAGCACCGCGAAGCTCGCGTCGTAGCAGGTGATGCAGGCGATCTTCTCCTGCTCGCGCTTCATCTTGTGAAGCGTGGCCAGCGAAACCGGCGGCCGCGTCGAATCGCGTTGCTCGAGATGCGTGTACACGCTTCAGACCCCCTCTGATCGTTCGCCTAGATGGTACCGTGACGCAGGGGGTTGTAGTACATGCGCCCCTTCTTCATGCGCTTGATCGCACCCAGCAATTCGTCGAAATCGGCCTGGTTGTGCGCCGGATCGATGTTGGACGCATTGACGATCAGCAGCGGCGCGCGGTCGTATTCGTGGAAGAACCGCGCGTAGGCGTCGTTGAGGCGCGAAAGATAGCCCGCGTCGATGCCCGAGGTTTCGTAGGTGATGCCGCGTTTGGCGATCCGCTGCAACAGCGTTTCCACCGGCGCCTGCAGGTAGACCACGAGATCCGGCCGTGGCGGATCGACGTCGAGCCGCGAGGCCACCTGTTCGTACAGCGCCATCTCCGCGGCATCGAGCGTGAGGCTCGCGAACAGCCGGTCCTTCTCGAACAGGTAGTCCGCGACGCGGCGCGGCGCGAACAGGTCCTGCTGCTTGAGCGTGCCGAGCTGCTGCCCGCGCTGGAACAGGAAGAAGAGCTGCGCGGGCAGCGCGCCCGACTTCGGATTCTTGTAGAACCGCTCGAGGAACGGATTCTGCGCGTCCTGCTCGAGCACGAGATCGGCTTCGAGTGCTTCCGCGAGCCGGCGCGCGAGACTGGTCTTGCCGACGCCGATCGGACCTTCGACGACGATGTAGCGCTGCGTCGGCAGTTCCGGTGACGTCGCGACCGGCGCGCTCTCCCCGTCCGGAACGCTCACAGTTTCCCGACGCCGCGGTTTGCCACGCGTTCCTTCAATGACGCGACGCGTCCGAGCCCCGGCACTTCGAGATCCGGCGCGATGTCCGCGAGTGGATAGAGCACGAAGTCGCGCTCGGCGATGCCCGGATGCGGCAGCTTCAGCGATTCCGTCGCGCGTGTCTCCCGGCCGAACACCAGCAGGTCGAGATCGATGACACGCGGGCCCCAGCGCTCGCGCGGCGGTGAGCGGCCGAGCTCGTGTTCGACCGCGCGCAACGCATCGAGAAACTCCTCGGGAGCAAGCCGCGTCAGCAGTCCCGCGGCCGCGTTGACGAACGGGGGTTGGACGACTTCACCGAACGGCGGCGTGCGATACGACGGCGAGCGCAGGACGAGTCGCGTCGACGGCAATTTCGCGAGCGCCGCGAACGCGCGCTCGACTTGCCGCGCGGGCTCATCGAGGTTGCTGCCCACGCCGACATAGGCCGGCAACCAGCGCGCGGCAACGTCCGGGTGCGTGAGATCGCCGGCGGCGGCGTTCATGAAGCCGCGGGTGCGCGGCCGCGGCCACGACGCCGCCGACCACCACGCCGGCGGCGGCCACCGGTTCCTTCGCCGGCGGCACGCGGCTCGCGCGACATGGCATCCGCCAGCACTTCGCGATCCGTCTGCGACACTTCCTGCACGCGAGTCCACCAGTCGGCGATGTCGCGCGGCGCGAGTCCGATGTCGGCTCTCAGCAGCAGCAGGTCGAAGCCCGCGCGGAAGCGCGGCTGCTCGAGCATGCGCAACGCACGCCGTCCGCGCGGCTGCTCGAGCCGCGGCTGCGCCGCAAACATTTCGCGCACGCCAAGGGAAAAGCGTTTCGGAATCGAGATGCGGCCCTGGGCCTGGCGCGCGGCGCGATCCACCGCATCGACAATCGTTCCGATGTCGTGCCACTTCTCCTGCGGCTGCTTCTCGATGATCTCCGCGATCGGCCCATAGAGCAGCAGCGCGAACAGGAACGTCGGGGTCACCGGCTTGCCCTGCGCGACGCGCTGATCCGTGTTCAAGAGTCCCTGCTGCAGCAGGCGCGCGACCGCGCCATCCGGGTGTTTGTCGAGGTAGGCCGCGACCGTCGGCAGCAACTCACCCAGCAACCCGTGCGCGCGCAATACCTCGAGACTGCGCACCCCGTGGCCCGTGAGGAACAGCTTCAGCGTCTCGTCGAACAGGCGCGCCGGCGGCACGCTGCCGAGCAATTCCTTGAGGCGCGGAATGGCCGTGCCCGTTTCGCCGTCGAGCGTGAACCCGAGCTTCGCCTCGAATCGCGCGGCGCGCAGCATGCGCACCGGGTCCTCGCGATAACGCGTGACCGGATCGCCGATCAGCTTGAGACGTCGCGCCGCGATGTCTTCGACGCCGCCGGCATAGTCCCAGATCGAGAAATCCGCGATGTTGTAGTACAGCGAGTTGGCGGTGAAATCGCGGCGCCACACGTCGTCGTCGATGGTGCCGTAGGCGTTGTCGCGCAGGATGCGGCCGTGCTCGTCGGTGATGCGATCTTCATCTTCGTCGCCCGCCCCGGCGTGCCGCGAGCGGTCGCGCTCCGCGAGCTCGCGCCCGCCATGGAATCCCGTCTGGTGCGGCCCCGCCTCCGCGAGCACCGTGCTCTCTTCAACGTCCTCGACGTCATCGAGTTCGTCGTCGAGCTCCTCGACGTCATCGTCATCGTCGAGATCGGCCGGTGGCTCGACCACCTCGGCGCCCGGCTCCGGCGCGCTCTGCGCGCGGAAGGTCGCGACTTCGACGATGTCGCGGCCGAAGAAGACGTGCGCGAGACGGAAGCGCCGCCCTATCAACCGGCAGTTGCGGAAGGTGCGCTTCACTTCCTCGGGAAGCGCGCTGGTCGCGATGTCGAAATCCTTCGGGGTAATCCCGAGGAGCAGATCGCGCACGCAGCCGCCCACGAGGAAGGCTTCGTAGCCCGCCTCCCGCAGCCGATACAACACGCGCAGGGCGTTCGGGGATATCGCCGAACGCGATATGGAATGTTCCGCACGAGGGATGACACGTGCAGACGGCCGCTGGGCGGCGTCGGGTCGCAAATCGTCGTTCAAGACTTCAATGTTCCGCTTGGCATGTGGAAAGCGGCGCATATACTACCGCGCTCGAATTCTGGACCCGCCCAAACAGACGCTCCCTTCGTCTAGAGGCCCAGGACATGGCCCTCTCAAGGCCGTAACACCGGTTCGAATCCGGTAGGGAGCGCCAATCAAATCAATAAGCTACGACGTTGCCCGGCGCGGCACGGCCGTTCAGACCGCGCGCCCTCATGGAAGCCCTGCTCGTTTCAACCGGCGTCGTCGCCCTCGCGGAAATCGGCGACAAGACCCAATTGCTGGCCCTGCTGCTCGCGACCCGCTATCGCGCGCCCGTCCCCATCGTGCTCGGCATTTTCACCGCGACGCTGCTGAATCACGCCCTGGCGGGCCTGGTCGGCGCGTGGCTCGTGCAGGTGATCGGTCCGGACGCGATGCGCTGGATCCTCGGCCTCTCGTTCCTCGCAATGGCGGTGTGGGCGCTGATTCCCGACGGCGCGCCGGACGAGAAAAACGTGCCGCCGCGTTACGGCGTGTTTCTCGCGACGACGCTCGCGTTCTTCCTGGTCGAGATGGGCGACAAGACGCAGATCGCCACCGTCGCGCTCGCCGCGCAGTTCCAGACTCTCGTGCCGGTGGTCATCGGCACCACGCTCGGCATGTTGATCGCGAACGTGCCAGTGGTGTTCGCGGGGGACGCGCTGGTGAAGCGCGTGCCGCTCAAGACCATGCGCGTCATCGCCGCGGTGACGTTCGTGGCGCTCGGCATCTACGCACTGTTCTTCGGCTGAGCTTCAGGCCTCGACCGCTGTAGCAGGCGAATCGGCGCGCCGCCCCTCGAAGTCCTGGGCGCGCCGACCGATCACGACCTCACGCGTGTGTTCGGCGCTCGCGATCAGACCGGATTCATCGAACGCGTCGATCGTGACGTGATGCAGCCGGCCCGCGACGCCACGGTGGCTCGCAACCGCTCGCACCGTCATGCCGCGAATGTCGCCGGTCGCGAGGGCGGGCGCCGCGTGCGTGATGTTCATCGCCACGCCCACCGACGTTTGCGGAGCTCGCAGTTCCTGCTGCACGAGCCGCGCGGCCGCGAGCTCCATGAGCGCGGTGATGCGGGAAGTCGCCTGGTCCGCCGCAAGGGTGTCCCGCGGGGTCAGTCGCAGCACACCTTCATCCGCGATCAGCGACAGCGTGGCCTCGGCCCTCCTCGACTTCTGGATCATCAGGATCTCCCTGTCCGATTGCTGGCGCGGCAATGTACGCAGCACGAACGACCACGTCGTTTGGGAACGGTCCGGTTTCGGCGGTGCGTCGTGCGGGACTGCATGTAGGTGCGTCCCTACCTTGTCCGACAGCGACGCGCGGGACGGTCACCCGACAATGCCTCACCGGCAGAAATTCCAGGGCTGTTCCGCGCGTGAGTTCATTCGTTTCGAGAGGCGTGGTGTTGAGCACGGCGCGCCTTCTCAACCAGGCGCTTGCGCTGCTGAGCCCCTTGCTGCTGGTCCGCATGCTCGACATCGTCGAGTACGGCCGCTATCGCCAGTTCATGGCGACGGCGATGTTGATAACGTCCCTCGGCGGGTTCGCGCTCTCCGCGAATCTCAACTACCTCATCGCACGCACGCCCGAGCGCGCCGCGACGGACATCACCAAGACGACCGTGCTCATGATGCTGGTCGGATTCGTGAGCGCGCTGATCGTCGCCGCGGGCCGTCAGTGGATAGTCCCGCACGACATCGCCTCGTCATGGGTGCTGCTCGCGGTGTACGTGTTCCTGTTCCTCAACCTCGAAGTGCTGGTGGCCTACTGGCTCGCGCACGGGCAATCGACGCAGGTCATGGTCTATACGCTCATCGTCACGATCTGGCGTCTGGGCACGCTGCTCGGCGCGGCGTACTGGTTCCACGACGTCGAGATGATCTTCGTGACCATCGTCATTGCCGAGGGCCTCAAGAACGTCGCCATCTACGTGTGGTTGCGACTGCGCGGCCTGCTGGTGTTCCGCTGGGAGCACGAAGTGTTCCGCGAGCAGATCCGTCTCGTCGCGCCGCTCGGCCTGGGCTCACTGCTCAACAAGGCGAATGACTTCGGCAAGGTCGTCGTCGGCATGCAGCTCGGGCCCGTGCCGATGGCGCTCTACACCACCGCCGCCTACCAGGTCCCGCTGGTCAACATCGTGCAGACCTCGCTGTCGGACGTGATCTTTCCGGACATGGTGAAGCGCGCCAAGCGCAATCCGGCCGATGGCTTCCGGCTCTGGCGGCGCGCGCAGACGCTGGTGTTCGCGTTGATCTGCCCGGCGTGGCTGCTGCTCACATATTTCGCCGAGCCGCTGATCCGCGTCGCGTTCACCGACGAATACGTCGCGGCGACGCCCTACTTCCAGGTCTTCCTGCTGCTCATGGTCCGCCACACCTTCCAGTTTTCCGTGCCGCTGCGCGCGGTGGAGGACAACGCCGCGTTCGCCATCTCGAACGCGATCGGGCTCGGCATCAACGCCGCGCTGCTGTTCGCGCTGATGCCGGCGTACGGCCTGTGGGGCCCGACCCTCGGACTCGTCGTGAGCCAGATGTGGACCTCTTACTACCTTGGCCGGCGCGTGATGCGCAAGTACCAGTTGCCGCTGTCGGCGCTCGGCGAATGGAGCAAGCTCGGGCTCGCGCTGGTCGCATCGCTGGCCGCGCTCGCGGTGATGCACGCGCTGATCACGACGTTGCCACGCACGCCGCTCAACGTGCTGGGCGCGCTGGCCGCGTTCGCGCTGGTGTACACGGTCTCCGTGCGACTGATCCTGCGCGAGGAATACGACTACATCGTGCGTGCGTTGCGCAGGAAGGCCGCATGAGCCTGGATCGCACACTGCTCATCGTGAGTTATCACTTCGCGCCGAGCCCCGCGGTGGGCGCCAAGCGCTTCAGCTTTCTCGCGCGCGAGTTCGCGCAGCTCGGCTACGACGTGCACGTGGTGACCAGCGAGAATCGCCGATCACCGCATGGCGAGGCGGACTCCACGCTTCCGCTGAGCGGCCGGATCCACCGCGTCGCCCTGCCGATCGAACTACCGCTCGCGGGCAGCGGATATACGCGCCGGGCGGTGAACGCCGTGGCGCGGCGTGTTCTCGCGCCGGTCGGCTGGGAATACACCTGGGCGCGCGCGGCGGCCGCCGCGGCGTTGTCGATCGCGCGCGACCTGCCGGCCGGCGCCGTCATCGCGACCTCGCCGCCGCAGGCTGCGCTCATCGCCGGCGCGCGCGTCGCGCGCACGTTGGGATGGCCGCTCATCGTCGATTACCGGGACCCCTGGAGCGGCTACGACTGGCCGCGCTGGCGGCGCGGGCCGATCGCGCAGGCCTGCGCGCGCCGCATCGAAACGCGACTCGTGCGGCAGAGCGCGGTGCGCGTGCTGAATACCGGACCGATGCGCGAATCGTTCGAGAAATTCTTCCCGTTCACGAACAGCGCCCAGAACTTCGTCATCCCCAACGGCTTCGATGCCAGTCAAGCCTCCGGGCACGCCCCGCCGGTCCTCAACGATCGAGAGATCGACATCGTGCACGCCGGCGAGATCTTCACGGGCCGCTCGCTCGTGCCCGTGCTGACGGCGATGCGCCAGCTCGGCGCGCGCCACCCGGACCACGCCTTCCGGCTAACTACCTACGGCGACCTGCCCGCACCGGAGCTGGCGCGCATCCGCGAGGCGGGGCTCGCCGAGCTCGTGCGCGTGCTGCCGCGGGTTCCCCTGGCCGATCTCGCCCCGGCATTGCAGCGCGCGCACGTGCTGCTCGCCGTGGTCGGCGATCACATGCTCTATTCCACGCCTTACAAGGTTTACGACTACATGGCCGCCGGCCGGCCCATCCTGGGCCTCGCGCCGCGCGGCGCCGCGCTGTTCGATCTGCTGGCCGAAAGCGGCGCGGGAGCCACGCTCGAACCGGCCGACGTCGCGGGCATCGAACACGCGCTGGAGAAGATGATCTTCGGCCACTCCTCGGAGGTGGCGCGGTCGCGCGTCGAGCGTTTCCGCTGGTCGAATCTCGCCCTGCAGTACCGGCTCGCCATCGAAGCGGCGATGGCCAGCCGCGGCGGCGCGGCGGATCACGGGCGGGCCGCGCGGCGCGACGCGACGGCCTGACGCTGCTGTAGCGCACAAATCGGGAAATCGGGGGCCCCAAGGTGTGCGCCACATCGCGTGTACCCAGGCGTATCGGCGCTAACCTCGCGGGCATGTCCATCGACGTCGCCCCCGGAAATCCGCCGCAGCTCGAGGCCCTGCTCGAGCGCTGGCAGGCCAGCCTCGACCTGCATGCCCGCTACGCGGCGCTCGACGACACGCGCTACTGGCACGTGCAACCCTGGCCGAAACACGAACGCCCGCAGCGCTGGATCATCCAGCTCGCCCGCAAACGCATCCTCGCGCTGAAACGCATCGTCGCGCAGCGGCAGCTCGAGGGCGATCGCGCCTGCATCGAGGCCATCGAGATCATGGGATTCCTCGCCACGCTCGTCGGGCTGACGTCGGTCGAACGCTTCATCCCGCTCGCGACCGCCGAGTCCGAACGGCGCGACGTGCTCGCGGCCAAACCCGCCGCCGCACCGGCGCGCGAACGCGAGTCCACCGGGCGCACCGCCGAGAACCGGCGCGTCATCGAAAGCCAGCCGCGCCCCGCGGAACAGCGGCGCACCGCCGAAACCACCCGGCAGATGCCGGCGCTCTCGGGCGCGAAGCTCGCGCAGGCGAAGCTGCGTCGCGAGCCGGTGCGCGCGGCGGCGCCGAAACCCCGCAAGCCGAATGACAAGCCGACCGACAAGCCGCCAAGCACCGTGACGCAGGCCGAACACGTCGTGATCGCGGACGCGGTTCGCTTGTTAGGCTGGGGCCGCCAGTGGCACGAACTCGCCGAGATGATCGCGCGACTTTCGGAGCGGCCCGCGCCTTCCGAGATCCGCCGCATCCTGCGCACGTACCGCGACCAGATCGACGCGATCGTCACCCGCCGCGAAAAGTAGACCCTTCGTCCCGCGCGCCTTGCGCGGCGGCGCCCACCTTTTGCAGAATCGCGGGCCCGGCGCCGCGGAACTTTGCCGCGCGCCCTTCGCTCATATGGCCGCGCCATGATAAAGACGCAGAACCTCACCAAGCATTACGACGGCCTGGTCGCCGTCGAAGACCTGTCGTTCTCCGTGGAGCCGGGCGAAGTGCTCGGATTCCTCGGCCCGAACGGCGCCGGCAAGTCGACGACGATGCGCATGATTGCCGGTTTCATCACGCCCACCGCCGGCACCGCCAGCATCTGCGGGCACGACGTGCTCGACCATCCGCTCGCCGCCAAGGCGGCCCTTGGCTATCTACCCGAAGGCGCGCCGAGCTACGCGGAGATGACCGTCGGCGGCTTCCTCGGATTCATGGCGGACCTGCGCCGCTTCGAGGGCGAGCGCCGCAAGCTCCGCCTCGACTACGTGATCGGCCGGCTGCAGCTCGAACCGGTGATCGAGCAGTCGATCGATACCTTGTCCAAGGGATTCAAGCGCCGCGTGGGTCTCGCGCAGGCCATCCTGCACGACCCGCCGGTGCTGATTCTCGACGAGCCCACCGACGGCCTCGACCCGCTGCAGAAGCACGAGGTGCGCGCGCTCATCGGCGAGATCGCGCGCGAGAAGACCATCGTCATCTCGACGCACATCCTCGAGGAAGTCGACGCCGTGTGCACACGCGCGCTGATCATCGCGCACGGCAAGCTGGTCGCCGACGGTACGCCCGCCGCGCTCAAGGCGCAGGCGCCGACCGGGCGCCTCGAAGACCTGTTCCGCGCCGTCGCGGCCTGAGGAGAAGATCTTGAACCCCGTGCGTACCATCCTGCGCCGCGAGCTCGCGAGTTATTTCGCGACGCCGCTCGCGTACGTGTTCGTCACCATTTTCCTGTTCTTCCAGGCGCTGCTCACGTTCTACGTCGGGCGCATCCTCGAGATCGAGCAGGCGGATCTGCGGCCCTTCTTCCTGCTGCTGCCGTGGCTGTTCCTGATCCTCATCCCCGCGGTCTCGATGCGCTTCTGGCCCGAGGAGCGCGCCAGCGGCAGCATCGAACTACTGCTGACGCAGCCCATCACGATGTGGCAGGCGGTGCTCGGCAAGTTCCTCGCCGGCTGGGTTTTCATCGCGTTCGCGCTCGTGCTCACCACGCCGCTGTGGATCACCATCAACTGGCTGGGCTCGCCGGACAACGGCGTCATCGTCGCCGCCTACATCGGCAGCCTGCTCATGGCCGGCGCCTATCTGTCCGTGGGCTCGTTCATGTCGGCGCTGACGCGCAGCCAGGTGATCGCCTTCATCCTGGCCTTCGTCGTGTGTTTCCTGCTGGTGATGGCCGGATTCCCGATGGTGCTCGACGTCACGCGCAGCTGGGCCTGGCCGTGGATCACCGAAGGCATCGCGGCGCTTTCTTTCTATACGCACTTCGAGAACATCACCAAGGGCGTGCTCGACTTGCGTGACGTCCTGTACTTCACGCTGATCATCGCGTTCTTCCTGGCCGCGAGCGCGGTCGCGCTCGAATCACGCAAGTCACGATAGCCATGAAGAAATCCACCATCGGAGCCGGCGCACTCGCCCTCGTGGGCCTGCTGTTCATCGGCATCATGCTGCTCGCCAACACGCTGCTGCGCGGTGCGCAGCTCGACCTCACGCAGAACAAGGTCTACACGCTTTCGCAGGGCACGAAGAACATCGTCGCGAACCTCGAGGAGCCGGTGAACCTGTACCTGTTCTTCTCGGAACGCACCGCGACGCCGACTCCGCAGATCCGCAACTACGGCATCCGCGTGCGCGAGCTGCTCGAGGACCTGGTCGCGCGTTCGAAGGGCAAACTCACGCTCAAGGTCATCGATCCGCAGCCCTTCACCGAGGAGGAAGACCGTGCCACCGAGCTCGGCATCTCGCCGGTGCGCGTGGGCGCCGGAGAAAATCTCTACCTCGGCCTCGCGGCGACCAACTCCACCGACGGCAAGCAGTCGATCCCGTTCCTGGATTCGCAGCTCGAAGAGCAGCTCGAGTACGACGTCGCCAAGCTGATCCACGGGCTATCCACCACGCGGCGTCCCGTGGTCGGATGGCTGTCGTCGCTGCCCATGCACGGCGACTTCGACATGCGCAGCGGGCGCCCGACGCCGCCGTGGGTGGTGTACGCCCAGGTCGAGCAGCTCTACACGGTGCGCAATCTCGAGCCTTCGCTCAGCTCGATCGATCCCGACATCGACGTGCTGGTCCTCGTTCATCCGAAGGACCTGCCGCCACCCGCGCTGTACGCCATCGACCAGTACGTGATGCGCGGCGGACACGTGCTCGCGTTCGTGGACCCGAATTCACAGGCGGACACGTCGGGCGCGGACCCTTCCAACCCGATGGCCGCGATGTCGGCGGACAAGTCCTCGAACCTCGAGCCGCTGCTCTCCGCCTGGGGCGTGGACTTCGACCGTAACCAGGTGGTCGCCGATCTCGAGCGCGGACTGCGCGTGACCATGCGCGAGGGCGAGCCGCCCGCGCAGCACATCGCGATCCTCGGCCTCGACGATGCGAGCATGGCGAAGGACGTGATCACGGGCACGCTCACCAGCGTGAACCTCGCGACCGCGGGTAGTTTGAAGGCGAAGGAAGGCAGCAAGCTCGAGTTCGAGCCGCTGATCCACACCAGCGCGCAGGCGGGCCTGCTGCCGGTCCAGCGCTTCGCGATGCTGAGCGACCCGGCGACGCTGCGCGACGGCTTCAAGCCGAGCGGCGAGCTCGTGGTGGCAGCGCGCATTTCGGGCAACGCGCCGAGCGCGTTTCCGGACGGACCCCCGCCCGGCGTGACCGCGGCCACCGATGCGCTCAAGGCCTCCGCCAAGCCGATCAATGTCGTGGTGATCGCCGATACCGACCTGCTCTCCGATTTCATGTGGGTGCAGACCGGCAACTTCCTCGGCCAGATGGTCTCGCGGTCCTTCGCCGACAACGGCAAGCTGGTCTGGAACGCGCTCGACAATCTCGCCGGCAGCTCCGACCTCATCAGCATCCGCGGCCGCGCCTCGTATTCGCGCCCCTTCGAGAAGTTCGAGGAATTGCGGCGCACCGCCGCCGCGCAATTCCGCACGACCGAGCTCGAGCTCGAGGAACAGCTCCGGCAGACCGAGGAGAACCTGACCAAGCTGCAAGGAGCGCAACCCGGCGACGAGCTGCTGTCGCCCGACCAGGCGCGCGAGATCGAGCGCTTCCAGGAACAGAAGCTGCGCATCCGCAAGGAGCTGCGCGCGGTCACGTCCGGCCTCGATCGCGACATCGAACGGCTCGGCGCCCGGGTGAAGTTCATCAACATCATCCTGATGCCCGGCGTGTTCGCGTTGATCGCGGTGGCGATGGCGATGTGGCGCAAGCGCCGGCGCAGCGCGATCGCGATGCTGCGCAAGGGAGCGCGGGCATGAACCGCCGCAATCTGACGCTCCTCGCCGTCGCGGCCGTGTTGTTGCTGGGCGCGGGGATCTGGCTCAACGCGCATCGCGCCGGGCAGCAAACGGTGCAGTCGGGCGAGCGAGTGTTCCCGGACCTGGCGGCCGCGCTGGGTGATGTCGGGGAGATCCGCATTTCACGTGGCGACGGCAGCCACACCACCCTGCGACGCGACGCCGCCGGATGGACCGTCGTCGAGCGCAATTACCCGGCGGACCCCGCGCGCGTGCGCGATCTCGCGTTCGCGCTCGCGAATCTCGAGATCGTCGAGCGCAAGACCAGCGACCCGGCCAACTACCCGAAACTCGGGGTCGAAGCCGCGGACACGCCGACCGCGACCAGCACGCTGGTCGAAGTCGTCGCCGGGCAGAAATCCTGGCCGCTCATCGTCGGCAAGGGCGCCGAAGGCCGCGCGGTCTACGTGCGCAAGCCGACGGAGGCCGCGAGTGCGCTGGCCGAGCCCACGCTCTCCGTCGACCCGGACCAGAAGCGCTGGATCGACCGCCTGCTCACGGACCTTCCCGGCCCGCAGGTCCACGACATCTCGGTCAAGCCCGCCAGCGGGCCGGCCTATCTACTCAAGCGCGCCGAGCCCGGCGCGGATCTCGCCTTGAGCCCGGTTCCGCGCGGCCGCACGCCCGTGAGCTCGATGTCCACCGACGCGCAGGCCGGGGCGCTGACTTCGTTCAACTTCGATGACGTGCGCGCCGCGCCCTCACCCGCCCCCGCCGCGACGGACCGGGCCACGTTCCGCACCTTCGACGGCCAGGTCATCGAATTCGCGGGCCGCCGCGAGGGTGGGAAGGCTTACGTGAGCGTCTCGGCGCAACGCGATCCCGCGCTCGCGGCGCAATTCCCGCAGCCGGGGTCGCCCACGCCGGCCGCCGACGCGGCGCCCACGCGCGTCGCGACCACGCCGGCCGAAGCCGCGAAATCCGGCGCGCAGACCGTGGAGCGCCTCGCCACCCGGACCGCCGGCGTCGAGTTCGAGATCCCGGTGTACAAATACGAATCGCTGTTCAAGCCGCAGGAAGAGCTGCTCGAGAAGAAGTAGTCGGGACGGCCCGGGAACAGCACAGGGCCGTTCTCAGCAGGGCCCGTTCTCACCGCGTCCGCGCCACGAGCACGAGCGCCGCGCTCGCCAGCAGCATCGTCGGCGTCCAGGCGAGCAGCAGCGGGCTCGCCTGGAACACGATCGCGCCGCTCTCGAGCGTGCGCTGCACGAAGAAGAACGATACGCCGATCAGCACACCGACCAGCATGCGCGCGCCCGAGCCGGCCGAGCGCAGGCTGCCGAACACGAACGGCACCGCCAGCAAGCCGGCGAACACGATCGCCGTGGTGCGCGCGATTCGCGACCAGAACGCGAACTCCTGCGCCGCCGAATCGAGTCCGTTTTCGCGCAGGTGCCGGATGAGCCCGAACAACACGCGCGTTTCGAGCTCGCGCGGTTGCACGACCGTCAGTCCGAGAAAATCCCCACCGACCGCCGACTCGAACATCCGGCTGTCCACGTGAGCCGCCTGGATCTCCTGGCCATCGAACCGCGTCGTCGCGTATTGCGACAGGCGCCAGCTGCCGTCGGGCTCGACGCTGGCGGTGGCGGCGGTCGACATGGCGACCAGCCGGTGATCCGGCGACAGCTCGAACACGCGCATTCCGCCGAACTCGCCGCGTCCCGACTGCTGCATGACGTTGATCAGCAGGTTGCCGTCCCGCACCCAGGCGCCGCCGCGGCGCGCGAAGCTGATGTTGGAGAACTTGCTCAGGGCCTTCTGCTGATTCGCCATGGCCTTCAACGGCGGGGCGAGGAACTCGCCGCACAGCACCGCCAGCGCGACCAGCAGCACGCCGGCCATCGCGACCGAGCCCGCGATGCGCCACACCGACACGCCCGCCGCGCGCATCACCGTGAGCTCGCTGCCGCGCGCGAGCTGGCCGAGCCCGAGCAGCGTGCCGATCAGCACACCGATGGGCAGCAACTCGTAGATCTGCTGGGGCATGTTGAGCAGCACGAACCAGAACGCATCGAGCGCGGTGTAGGTGCCGATGCCGATGTCGTCCTGCTGGTTCGCGAACAGGAAGAGCGCGAACAGGGTCAGCAGCACGGCCATGACGACGAGCACGCCGCCCAGCATCGCGCGCATCACGTAGCGGTCGAGCAAAATCATGCCGGCGCCCCCTGGCCGCCACCCGGCAGGTGGTTGCGCCGCATGGTGCGGCGATAGCGCGCGCGCGCGAGATAGCCGGGGACGATGAGGATGGCCGCCGCGAGCAGGCCGACGATCGCGTGCACCCACCACAGTCCTAACCACTCGGGCACGATGCCGCGGGCTATCCACATCTTCCCGGCGATGGTGAGCTGGATGTACACGAAAAAGATCAGCACCGCGTAACCCACGCGCGCGTAGCGTCCCTGGCGCGGCCGCAGGCGGGCGAGCGGCACCGCGATGATCGCGAGGACCGCCGCCATCAGCGGAAACGCCATGCGGAAGTGCAGCTCCGCGCGCTGCTCAGGGTCGTCGGATTGCGCCAGCACCGCCGTCGGCAGTCCCTCGAGCGCCACCGCGCCGTCGGACAACGCCGGCATGCGCACCGGGATGCTGTTCTCCTCGAAACGCACGATGCGGAAGCGGCGTTCGCCGGGTTTGCCCTCGAAGCGCTCGCCGTCGTACAGGGTGATCACCTGCAGGTTGCCGTCTTCGTAGTAGGAATGGGTGGCGCGTTGCGCAAGGGCGACCTCGATCTGCCCGCCCCGGTCGCGCTCGACGAAAACGCGGGTGAGTGTCCCGTCGCTCTCCGCGCCCTGTGCATACACGACCGTGCTGCCGCTGCCGAACATCCGGAATCGTCCCGCGGAGATGGGCGCGAACTGGCCGGCGCGCAGTGCCTCGCTGCGCAGTTCGAGCATCCGCCCGGCCGCCGCCGGCGCAATGTGCATGGACAGCAGCGCGATCAGCGCCGCGAGCACCGCCGTGAACGCGAGGATGGGTCCGAGCACGGGACGGATCCCCGCCCCGCAGGCCTGGGCCGCCGTCATCTCGCTGTCGTGGTAGAGGCGCCCGAGCCCGAGCACGATTCCCAGCAGCAACCCTACGGGCACGATCAACGCCAGGTTCTGGACCGCGCCGAGCAGGATCAGCTCCAGCACGACACCGCGCGGATACTGGCTTTCGGCCGCGCGCTCTAACACCCGCGCGATCTGGTTGGTTAGCAGGATGGCGAGCAGGACGCCCGTCACCGCGAGCCAGCTGACGGCGACTTCGCGCAGGATGTAGCGGTCGAGGATTCGCAGCAAACGCCCACCCAAACAGACTTGAGTTACACTTCGCGACCTTAAAGCACGGCCGCCCTCCGGGGAAGAACCGAACCATGCAGTTTGAAATCTGGACGAAGGCGCTCGCAGAGCTGCCGGTCGACTGTCTCGCCGTCGCCGTTCACGACGACGGGGAACTCTCCACGGAAGCCCAGGCGCTCGATCAGCGCTGTCGGCAGAAACTCACGCGACTCCTCAAGCGGGGAGATTTCAGCGGAAAGGCCGGCGAGTCCTGGCTGATCACCGACCTGGAAGGTTTGCGCGCCGAGCGCGTGCTGCTCGTCGGGCTTGGACCCAGGACCCCCGCTTCGAACGATGGACTGACCCGCAAGGCTTGGCGCCGCGCGCTCAGCGTCGCGCTCACCGCATCGCTGCGCACCCGCGTGACTTCGCTGGCGCTCGCGCTGCCGCGCCCCTCGCAGAAGCTGCTGTCCGACGAGCGCCTCGGGCGCGCCGTGGCCGAGCTCGCGGGCAACGCGACGTATCGCGTGAACGACCTCAAGAGCGGAAAGAAGCCGCGGGCGCATGCCCTCGAGCGCATCACGATCGCCGCCCCCGGCAAGTCGGCGCAGGCGATCAAGAAAGGCTTCGCGCAGGGCCAGGCGCTCGCGAACGGCGCCGCGCTCATGCGCAACCTCGCCAATCTTCCCGGCAACGTGTGCACGCCGAGCTACCTGGGCCGAACCGCCGAGGGTCTCGCGAAGACCCACAAATCGCTGCGCGTGAAGGTGCTCGGCCTGCCGGAGATCAAGCGCGAGAAGATGGGCTGCTTCCTGGCGGTCACGCAGGGTAGCGAGGAGCCGCCGCGTTTCATCGTCATCGAGCACAAGCATCCGCGCGCCAAGGGCGCGCCGGTGGTGCTGGTCGGCAAGGGCATCACCTTCGACACGGGCGGCATCTCGCTGAAGGATCCGCCGACCATGGACGAGATGAAGTTCGACATGTCGGGCGCGGCCTGCGTGATCGGCGCGATGAACGCGGTCGCCGAGCTCAACCTGCCTCTCAACGTCGTCGGAATCGTCGCGGCCTGCGAAAACATGCCGGACGGCCGCGCCATCAAGCCGGGCGACATCGTCACCAGCGCCGCCGGACTCACGGTCGAAATTCTCAACACGGACGCGGAAGGCCGGCTCATCCTCTGCGACGCGCTCAACTACGCCCGGCGTTTCAAGCCCGCGGTGGTCGTCGACATGGCGACACTCACGGGCGCCATTGTCGTCGCTCTCGGTGTGCACCACACCGGCGTGTTCTCGAATGACGACGCGCTCGCGCGGGAGCTGGTCGATTGCGGCGCCACGGTGGACGACCGCGCCTGGCACATGCCGCTCACCGAGGAATACGGCGAGCAGCTCAAGAGCAATTTCGCGGACATGGCGAACGTCGCGGGCCGCGATGGCGGCTCGATCACGGCGGCCGCGTTCCTCGGCAAGTTCACCAAGGGCCTGACCTGGGCGCACCTCGACATCGCGGGCACCGCCTACCAGGGCGGCGCCGGCAAGGGCAGCACGGGCCGCCCGAGCGCGCTGCTGCTCGAATTCCTGCTGCGCCGCGCCGGCGCGCGCTGACCCGTCGCGCGAATGCGCGCTGAGCCCGCATGCCGCCCCGCGTCGACTTCTATGTAACCGAAGAAGCCGGCGAAGCGGCGCGCCTGCGCCTCGCCTGCCGGCTCACCGAAAAGGCCTACCTGGGTAAGCAACGGGTCGTGGTGTACTTCGACGACCCCGCGCTGCTGCCGCGCTTCGACGAGCTGCTCTGGACCTTCGGCGACGGCAGCTTCGTCCCGCACGACATCGTGAACCGCGAGGGCGCCGAATGCGCCGCGCCCGTCGCGCTAACTACCGGCCCGCTGCCCGCGGATCCTTCGCCGGACGAATCCTGGCAGGTGCTCGTGAACCTCGGCGCGACGGTGCCCGCATGGCACGGACGTTTCGCGCGCATCGCGGAATTTCTCGACGCCCGTCCTGAAGTGCGCGCCGCGGGCCGCGAGCGCTTCAAGTCCTATCGGGCGAACTCGATGGAGCCACACACGCACAACGTGCGCGGGGAAAACTGAGAGCTTTCGTCGGGAGCGCCGCGCCCTTCGCACTGGCTTCCAGGATCGCGTCCGCGATCAACCAGGCGATTCCGCCCCGCTGGGTCGCAGCCCGGTCGAAGCGGCCTGGCGGCGGCCGGACAAACGCGAGCCCAGGCGGATCATCGGGCTTTCGATCAGGTGGTAACAGGCGACGGACATCACGCCGAGAACCACCAGCGTCAGCAACGCTCTCAGCACCTGGGACTCGGGCGCAATCCAGAAATAGCCTGCCCACAGCGCAACGACGTGGAACAGGTAGATGCCGTACGAATACTTCGCAATCAGGTGAGTCACACGGTTGAAGACCGTCGAGGTGGATTGCCGGAACATCGGGATCGCCACGCCCACCGCGAGGCAGGCGCCGATCTGAACCGCGGTGTGATGCACGCCGGGTGTGATCAGTCCGAGGCCCACGTAGGCGCCCACCACGACGATGAGCAGAATCGGCCAGGTCGACGCGGGCGCAACCGGCGCAATGCGGTCACGAAGTCCGTAGGCGACGACGCCCGCCATGAAGCACGGAGCGAAGGCCGCCACATTAAGGCGCGAAGACAACGGCGCGACGAAGACCGCGGCAAGCACGGCGACGAACCACAGCGCGGCGATCCACCGAATATCCGAGGCCCTGTTGGTCAGCAGGAAGATGACGGGGAGCGCCACGTACATCTGCAGTTCCACCGGCAAGGTCCACAACGGCGAAAGCACTCTCTCCGAGTTCGTGAGATTGGTGGTGAGGAGCAGATTCGAAGCGATGTCAGGCAGGCTGGGAACGACGAAGGTCTCCCAAGGCAGTTTCGGCACCCCTACCAGCAGGACGAACAGCACACAGAAGACCGCCAACGGATAAATCCGGAAGGCACGCCGTATGAAGAAAACGCGTGCCAGCTCCCAGCCCTTCCCGCCCAGCCTCTCGAGTGACGCCATCAGGACATAGCAGGTATGGACGAAGAACAGGAGCACACCCAACCGCCCGAGGTGCCAATCGACGGGATGGAACGTCCGGTGGGTCGTCTCGCCGATGGTCTCCAGCAGGTGTTCCACGAGGACCAGCAATACCGCCAGCGCGCGCAGCGCATCCAGATTCGGCAATTCCAATGCGGCGCTGGGGACGGAGACCTTGTTCATCAGATTCCTAGATCGCAGAGACCGGACGAATAGGCAACCAATCGACTCGCCGCCACCCGCCGCATTGTGATTGACGTCACGAGAATAGCCGGATCCGTATAATCCCCCACCTCCATGGACAAGGCCTACACCCCCGGCGACATCGAGCGCCGGATCTACGAGCGTTGGGAATCTTCGGGCTCCTTCGCCCCCGCCGGCGACGGCGAACCCTATTGCATCATGCTGCCGCCGCCGAACGTCACCGGCACGCTGCACATGGGGCATGCGTTCCAGCACACGCTGATGGATACGCTCACGCGCTGGCATCGCATGCGCGGTTTCTCGGCGCTGTGGCAGCCGGGCACCGACCACGCGGGCATCGCGACCCAGATGGTGGTCGAGCGTCAACTCGGCGCCGAAGGCAAACATCGCCTCGATCTCGGCCGCGAGAAATTCATCGAGCGCGTCTGGCAGTGGAAGGAGCAATCGGGCGGCACGATCACGCGCCAGATGCGCCGGCTCGGCACGTCGGTCGACTGGTCGCGCGACAAGTTCACGATGGACCCCGATCTCTCGCGGGCCGTCACGGAAGTGTTCGTGCGGCTGCACGAGGAAGGTCTCATCTACCGCGGCAAGCGGCTGGTGAACTGGGATCCGGTGCTGCTGACCGCGGTGTCGGATCTCGAAGTCCTGTCGGAAGAAGAGAACGGCTCGCTCTGGCACATCCGTTACCCGATCTCGGGCGGCGGCGGTCATGTCGTCGTCGCGACCACGCGTCCTGAAACCTTGTTAGGCGACAGCGCGGTGGCGGTGAATCCCGACGACGAGCGCTACCAGTCCCTCGTCGGCAAACAACTCGACCTGCCCCTCACCGGCCGCACGATCCCCGTGATCGCCGACAGCTACGTCGACGCGGCGTTCGGCTCGGGCTGCGTGAAAATCACGCCCGCGCACGACTTCAACGACTACGAAGTCGGCCAGCGCCACGGCCTCGCGCAGATCAACGTCTTCACGCCCGACGCGCGCCTCAACGACAACGCGCCGGAGCGGTTCCGCGGACTCGACCGCTTCGAAGCGCGCAAGCGCATCGTCGCCGAGCTGGAGGCCGCGGGGCTCATCGAGAAGATAGAGCCGCACAAGCTGAAGGTGCCGCGCGGCGACCGCACGAACGCGGTCATCGAGCCCTATCTCACGGACCAGTGGTACGTGAGGATCGCGCCGCTCGCCGAGCCGGCGCTGAAGGCCGTCGAAGACGGCCGCATCCGCTTCGTGCCCGACAACTGGTCGAAGACCTATTACGAGTGGATGCGTAACATCAAGGACTGGTGCGTGAGCCGTCAGCTCTGGTGGGGTCACCGCATTCCGGCCTGGTACGACGATGCCGGCAACATCTACGTGGGACGCGACGAAGCCGAAGTGCGCCGCAAGCATTCGCTCGCGCCGTCGGTCGCGCTCACGCAGGACGCGGACGTGCTGGACACCTGGTTCTCGTCGGCGCTGTGGCCGTTCTCGACGCTGGGTTGGCCGGACACGACGCCGGCCCTGAACAAGTTCTATCCCACGAGCGTGCTCGTCACGGGCTTCGACATCATCTTCTTCTGGGTCGCAAGAATGATCATGATGGGCATGAAGTTCATGGGCGACGTGCCGTTCCGCGACGTGTACATCACGGGACTGATCCGCGACGAGCATGGCGACAAGATGTCGAAGTCGAAGGGCAACGTCATCGACCCTCTCGACATCGTCGATGGCATTGCGCTCCAGGACCTGGTGGCCAAGCGCACGACGGGGCTCATGCAGCCCCATCTCGCGCCGGGCATCGAGAAGAACACGCGCAAGCAGTTCCCCGAAGGTATCGCAGCGTTCGGTACGGACGCGTTGCGTTTCACCTTCGCTTCGCTTGCCGGTCCGTCGCGCGACATCCGCTTCGACCTCGGCCGCGTCGGCGGCTACCGCAACTTCTGCAACAAGCTCTGGAACGGCGCGCGCTTCGTGCTCATGACCGTCGAGGGCCAAGGCGACCTGGTCGGCGAGGCCGAGCAATCCATCGCCGACCGCTGGATCGTGTCGCGCTTCGCGGCGACGCTCGCCCGGGTCGATGAATCGCTGCGCGAATACCGTTTCGATTTCGCTGCGACCGCGCTCTACGAGTTCACCTGGTACGAGTTCTGCGACTGGTACCTCGAGCTGACCAAGCCCGTCCTGCAGAGCGAAACGGCGACCGAAGCGCAGAGGCGCGGCACGCGCCGCACGCTGATCACCGTGCTCGAAGGTCTGCTGCGCGCGCTGCATCCGATGATGCCGTTCATCACCGAGGAGATCTGGCAGCGGGTGAACCCGATCGTCGCGCCGCTGCGCGCCGCGGCGAATTTCCGCGCGACCGAGAAGCCGGTCGACAGCATCATGCTGATGTACTACCCCGCCGCCACCGACTTCGCGAGCGACGCCGCCGCGGAAGCGGAAGTCGAGTGGATGAAGCAGTTCATCCTCGCGGTGCGCCAGATCCGCGGCGAGATGGACATCGCGCCCTCGCGCAAGATTCCGCTGCTGATCGCCAACGCCGGCGGCCGCGAACGCGACCTGGCCGAACGGCACTTCGCCTATCTATCGCGACTCGCCGGACTCGAGAGCGTGCGCCAGCTCGCGGCGGGCGAAGCGCAGCCGGAATCCGCGACCGCGATCCTCGGCGAGCTCACGCTGCTGGTGCCGATGGCTGGCCTGATCGATCCGCAGGCTGAGATCGAACGCCTGACCAAGCTCATGGCGAAACACGACGGCGACATCACCAAGCTCAACGCGAAGCTCGCCAACGAGAACTTCGTGAAGAACGCGCCGCCGGACGTCGTGGCGGCGGACCGCGCCCGCGCCGCGGAGCTCATCGCGCGCAACGCGAGCCTCGCGCAGCAGCTCGCGCGCGTCCGCCGGCTCGGCCAAAGCTGACGCAGTTCACGTCCGGCAACCGTGAGCGGGCTATAGTCGCGCTGTGACGTCATCGATACCTCAACAGCAGACTGGCGCGCTCGCGGCGGCACTGGCGGCGCTCGATCGCATCATCCTCGGCAAGCCCGAAGCCGTGCGACTGGCGCTCGCCTGCCTGCTCGCCCGGGGCCACCTGCTCATCGAAGACGTCCCCGGGGTGGGCAAGACCACCCTCGCCCATGCGCTCGCGCACGTGCTGGGACTGGCCTGGCAGCGCGTGCAGTTCACGAGTGACCTGCTGCCGGCGGACATCATCGGCGTGTCGGTATTCGACGCTTCGAGCAGCAATTTCTCGTTCCGCAAGGGTCCGATGTTCACGCAGCTCCTGCTGGCCGACGAAGTGAACCGCGCGAGCCCCAAGACGCAGAGCGCATTGCTCGAGGCGATGGAAGAGCGCCAGGTGAGCGTCGACGTCACCACCTACCGGCTGCCGGACCCGTTCTTCGTCGTCGCCACCCAGAATCCCTTCGAGCAGCTCGGCACGTTCCGGCTGCCGGAATCACAGCTCGACCGTTTCCTCATGCGCATTTCGCTCGGCTATCCCGACTCCGCGCACGAGCGCACGCTGCTCGCCGAGGGCGACCGGCGCGACCTGCTCGCCGGCATGACACCGGCGCTCAATCCCGACGTGGTGCGCGAGCTGCAGGCAGCGGTCCTGCGCGTGCACGTGTCGGACGCGTTGTTGGGTTACGTGCAGGCGCTGCTCGCGAACACGCGGCAGCGCACCGACATCCTTCTCGGCCTCTCGCCGCGCGCGGGCCAGGGCCTGCTGCGCGCCGCGCGCGCCTGGGCCATGCTGGCCGGCCGCGATTACGTCGTCCCCGAGGACGTGCAGGCCGTGTTCGCTCCGGTGGCCTCGCACCGCCTCGAGCGCAACGGCGTGGCGGCGGCCGCCGACCACGCGACCTTCATCGCCGAGCTGGCGCGCGGCGTTCCCGTTCCGGTGTGAGCCGCGGATGACGGCCGCGGTGCGCGCTCGGCTCGGCATCGGCGGCACTCTCGCGGCGCGCGTGCGCCGCTATTTCGCGGACTTCGTCCGTCGCCGCCAGGGCGAGGATCGTCTGCCCACCATTGTCGTCACGCGCCGCGTCTACATCCTGCCGACGCGTCCTGGCATCGCCTTCGCGTCGCTGGTGTTCGTGATGCTGCTCGCCGGGCTCAACTATTCGAACAGCATCGCGATGCTGATCACCTTCCTGCTCGCGGGCTTCGGGCTCATCGCGATGCACCTGACGCATCGCAATCTCGTCGGCCTCGAGCTGCGCGACGTGGCCAGCGTCGACGCGTTCGCGGGCGAACACGGCCAACTACTGCTCACGCTCGGGAATGTCGCGGATACGCCGCGCATCGGCATCGAGTGCGAGACGGCTGAGTCGCCCGTGGTCGCGCTCGACGTCCCGGCGGGCGGCAAGGCGCGCGCCGACCTGTCCCTGCCATTGCCGAAGCGCGGTCGCGTTCGCGTCGAGCGTGTGAAGCTGTCTACCCGATTTCCCTTCGGACTGTTCCGTGCATGGACCTACGTGCATCGCGAGACGTCGCTCATCGCCTGGCCGGCGCCGCGCGGCCGGCGCGAACCGCCCGACGAGGCCGCAAGCGGCGGCAGCGCGCCTTCGGTGCATCGCGCCGGCGACGAGGAATGGGCCGGGCTGCGTGAATTTCGCAGCGGAGACTCGCCGCGCCAGGTCGCATGGCGCGCCTACGCGCGCGGGCGCGGCCTGCTCGTGAAGACCTATCAATCGCCGGCGGCCCACCATCGCATCTTCGATCTCGCCCTGGTTCCCGGCGCCGATCTCGAGTCGCGTCTCGAACAGTTGTCCGCGTGGGTCATGGCGGCGCACGCACGCGGCGAACGCTACGGACTCGCGCTGGCGCAGCAATCGATCGATCCCGACAGTGGCAACCGGCATCGGGAGAACTGCCTGCGAGCGTTGGCGCTGTTCGGCGAGGTGGCGCAATGAACGCCCAGGCGCCCGACCGTTCGCGTGTCGCCGCCACGCTCGCCTTCCTCGGCGGACTGCTGCTCGTGTCGGCGGACGCGCCGCTGTGGTGCGTGGGCATCGCCGCCGGCGCGGCGGCCTGGCGCCTCGCGATGGCCATCCGTGGAACTCCGCGACCGAATCCGGGCAAGGCGCTGCGCTTCGTGATCGCCGTGGTCACCGCGATCTTCGTCGGCGCGGTGCTGATGAGTTTCCGCACGCTCAACGGACTCGGAGCCGGCACCGCGCTGCTGGTGCTGATGGGCGCGCTCAAGCTGATCGAGGCGCGCACGCGGCGCGACGACGGCATCGTGATCGGCGTGGCGCTGTTCCTGCTGCTCGCGGCGGCGCTCGCCGACCAGTCGCTGTGGCGCCTGCCGTTCTATCTACTGCAGCTGTGGGGCGTCATCGCCGCGATGGCCCTGGTCGCGCATGCGGGCACGGCGCTCACGTCGCGCGCCGCGCTGCGCCTTTCCGCGCGCACGCTCGCGATGTCGGTGCCGCTCGCGGCCCTTGCGTTCGTGCTTTTTCCACGCTTCGCCGGCCAGTTCTGGGCGCTCGAGCGCGGCGGGCAGGCCGCAACCGGGCTCAGCGACGAAATGGCGCCGGGCAGCATCGGCTCGCTCGCGGTCGAATACGAGCCAGCCTTCCGCGTGTACTTCGAGGGCGCGCCGCCACCGCACGCCGCGTTGTACTTTCGCGGGCCGGTGCTCAATACATTCGACGGCTTCACCTGGCGCCGCGAACGGGGGCGATTCTATCCACGCGAAGAGATCGAAGTATCCGGCCCGCCGGTGCGCTACCGGATCATGCTCGAGCCGAGTAACCGTCCCTTCCTCGTGAGCCTGGACACCGTCGTCGACCCGCCGGGCCGCGGTGTCTACTTTGCTCACGACCGGCAGCTCACGGCGGTCAGCGACATCACCCAGGTGCGCAGCTACGACGCGGTCTCGTACCTGCGCGCTCGCTCGACGGAGCCGCTGTCGGCGACCGCGCGCCGCTACGAAACGCGGCTCGACACCGACCACAATCCGCGGGCCCGCGCCCTGGCGCGCGACATGCGCGCGCGCGCGACCAGCGACGCCGAGTACGCCCGCGCGGTGCTGGCCTGGTTCGAAACCCAGGGTCTCGAGTACACGCTCGATCCGGGGACCACCACGATCGATTCGGTCGACACGACGCTGTTCGACAGCAAGCGCGGCTTCTGCGCGCACTTTGCATCCGCCTACGCCACGATGATGCGCGCCGCGGGAGTTCCGGCGCGCGTGGTCACCGGCTACCTGGGCGGCGAGTGGAATCCGGTCGGCGACTACCTGATCGTCCGCCAGTCCGATGCGCATGCCTGGACGGAGGTCTGGCTCGATGGCGAAGGCTGGACGCGCATCGATCCGACGGTCGTGGTCGCGCCGGATCGTTTGTCGCGCGGAATCTTCGACGTGCTCCGTGATTCGCTGCCCGCCACGACCTTCCTCCTGCAGCGCAGCGACTGGCTGCGACAAATCGATCTCGCCTGGGACGGCGCCAACCAGTGGTGGCAGAGCCGCGTCGTCGAGTTCAACCTGCGCTCGCAGTTCCAGCTGCTGTCGAAGCTGGGCTTCGAATCGCCCACCTGGCAGCATCTCGGCTGGTTCTTCGGCATCACCCTGTGCACGTGGATCATCTGGGTGAGCCTGACCCTGCGGCGCAGTGTTGCGCGGATCCGGCCCGACCGGCTCGGCCGCGCCTGGCTGCGGCTCACCCGCAGGCTCGCGGGCGTGGCGCCGGCGCGCAGGGGCGACGAAGGGCCGCTGGCATTCGCGGCGCGCATCGCGGCGGCGCGTCCGGAACTTGCAGCGCGCGTGCAGGCTGTCGCCGCGCGATATGCGCGGCTGCGATTCGGGGCGACGCCCACACGCGCCGAGATCGACGATTTCGTGCGCGAGGCGCGCGGGTTCGGTTAGCGACCCGGCTGCTGCGTCGGCACGCGCAGGAGCAGCACGCCGCCGATCACGAACAGCAGCACGAGCGAGACGATCGAAGCACGTTCGTTCTGGGTGACCGTGGCGACGATCGCGATGAGCAGCGGCCCGAGTACGGTCGCGAACTTCCCCATCATGTTGTAGAAGCCGAAGAACTCGGCGTTCTTGCCTTCGGGCACGAGGCGTCCGAACAACGAGCGCGAGAGGCTCTGCACGCCGCCCTGTACGAAGCCGACGGCGACCGCGAGCACGAAGAACTCCGTTTCGCTGTCGAGGAAGTAGGCATACACCGTGATCGCGGCATACACCACGAGGCCGATGAGGATGCCGCGCCGTGGACCTATGCGATCACCTAACCAGCCGAAGAGCAGCGCCGCCGGGAATCCGACGAACTGCGTCACCAGCAACGCCGTGAGCAGCGCGCCGGTATCGAGGCCGAGGGCCGTTCCGTAGTTCACCGCCATCTTGATGATGGTGTTCACGCCATCGATGTAGAACCAGTACGCAACGAGGAACAGGACGATCGTGCGGTATTGACGCACGTGCGCGATGGTGCTGGCGAGCTCGCGAAATCCCACGGAGATGGCGGATCCGAAGCCGGGCCGCGGTCCCATTTGCTGCTCGGGCACACGCCGCATCAGGGGGATCGTGAAGACCAGCCACCACACCGCGACGGTCACGAAGGACACGCGCACCGCTTCGCTCGCATCGGTGAGGCCGAACCAGGCCGGCTTCTGCACCATGAGCACGTTCACGAGGAACAGCAATCCGCCGCCGAGATAACCGAGCGCGTATCCGAACGCGGACACGCGGTCGTACTGTTCGGGCGTCGCGACGTCGAGCAACAGCGAATCGCTGAACACGACGCCGCCATTGAATCCCAGCGTGCCGAGAACGAACAGCGCCGCCGCCCACAACCATTCACCCTGCCCGATGAGGTACAAGGCGCCGGTGGCGCCCACGCCTAACAAGGTCCAGGCGAACAGGAACTGCTTGCGACGTCCACCGCGGTCCGCGATCGCGCCGAGGATCGGCGCGAGTATCGCGATCACGAAGCCGGCGATGGCATTGGCGTAACCGAGTCGCGAGGTGGTCGTGGTGGATTCGACGCCCGTGCTCCAGAACTTCTGGAAGAAGACCGGAAAGAATCCGGCCATGACCGTCGTGGCGAACGCGGAATTCGCCCAGTCGTAGAGCGCCCAGGCGAAGACGCGCTTGTTCCTGAAATACTCGATCACGCCGCGAGCGTATCAGGAAATGGGGACATTCCTCGTTTCCTAGCAAACGGGGACGGACCTCATGGGGCTCGATGAGTCCCGGCGGTTCGAGTGTCACCGTGGACGGCATGGCCGGCGCACATGCGATGGGGTGTCGCTCCCGCGGCGCACTCCAGCTGTTGGGGGCGCAAGATTTGTAGTCCGCCGGCCGAGGGTGCGGGTTATCTGTCTCTGCCATTCTGGGAAGGCGCCTAGCGCGGTCTGGGGGAGTCGTTTGCCGGCTCGGTGCCTTGCGCGAACGCCGGATGCGCCGCGTACGCGAAGCCCCATCGCATGTGCACCGTCCATGCCGTGCACGGTTCGCTGCGCCGGGACTCATCGAGCCTGCGCACGAGGACGCGGAGTCCGCGTCGCGCAGGTGATGACGCGGAATGTCGGCCCGGATGGCTGGGATCGGAGAAGAGGCGGGAGATTCACGCTCTACGGGTTGCATCGCATGCCTGTCATGGTGATGCTCCTGTACGCGCGAGGCCTAACTACGTCGAGCGCTGCGACTCTCCACGGATAATGGAGACGCATCTCTTCCCCAACCAAACGCGATGGTGCGTACTGCGGCGATCCTGCTTCGCTCTCGAATGGACGTGCCGCGCGTGTGGCCGAACCGCCACGCGCTTCGATGAGTCCCTGAAGACGACCGCGCGGACAGTGACCGGCAAGGACGGTGCACACGCGATGGGGCTTCGCGTACGCGGCGCATCCGGCGTTCGCGCAAGGCATGGAGCCGGCAAACGGCTCCCTCAGACTGCGCTAGGCGCCCTTCAAGATTGGCAGAGACAGATAACCCGCCCGCACGGCCGGCGGACTGAAAATCTTGCGCACCCAACAACTGGAGTGCGCCGCGGGAGCGACACCCCATCGCGTGGGCGGCGGCCTTGCCATGCGACGCCGTCCCGCAGTCGTCTTCAGGGACTCATCGAAGCTCTTACCGATACGACCCACGCCGACCCACGCCGACCCACGCCCCAGGCCTGTCCCCGTTTGCTAGGAAACGAGGAATGTCCCCATTACAGCTGGTGTTCGCGGGTGGACTGGAACTTGATCTTGGGCCAGCGCTCGATGGTGAGTTCGAGATTCACCCGTGAGGGGGCGAGATACACCAGTGCGCCGGAGTGATCGATGGCCAGGTTGTCGTATGCCTTCGTGCGGAATTCCTGCAGGTGTTTCTCGTCGTCGCAGTACACCCAGCGCGCGGTGTGCACGGCGATGTTGTCGAACACCGCGGACACCGCGTATTCATCCTGCAGGCGGAACGCGACCACTTCGAACTGCAGCTGGCCGACCGCGCCCAGGATCATGTCGTTGTTGCGCAGTGGCTTGAACAACTGCGTCGCGCCCTCTTCGCACAGCTGATCGAGACCCTTCGACAGCTGCTTCATCTTCAGCGGGTCCTTCAGCACCGCGCGCCGGAACATCTCGGGCGCGAAGTTCGGGATGCCGGTGAAGGTCAGCTTCTCACCCTCGGTGAACGTGTCGCCGATGTTGATCGTGCCGTGATTGTGCAGGCCGATGATGTCGCCCGCGTAAGCTTCGTCGGCGGCCTGGCGGTCCGAGGCCATGAAGGTCAGCGCGTCGGAAACCCGCACGTCCTTGTCCTGGCGCACGTGGTACATGCGCATGCCGCGCGAGTACTTGCCCGAACACAGCCGCATGAACGCGATGCGGTCGCGATGCAGCGGATCCATGTTCGCCTGGATCTTGAACACGAAGCCGGTGAGCTTGCCCTCTTCCGCGGTCACCTCGCGTTGCACCGAAACACGCGGCAGCGGCGCCGGCGCGTGCACGGCGAAGTGCGCGAGCAGCTCTTCCACGCCGAAATTGGAAATCGCGGAACCGAAGAACACCGGGGTCTGCTTGCCCGCGAGGTATTGATCGACGTCGACCTCCGCGGTGCCGCCGCGCACCAGGTCTATCTCGTCGTCGAAGTGTTTCGCGCGTTCGCCGAGCAGCGCGCGCCCTTCGGCGCTGTGCAAACCCTCGATCACGCGGTTCGAGCCACGCTCGCCGCGCCCCGCCGCCTCGTAGACGTAGATCTTGTCCTCGAGCAGGTGGTAGATGCCCTGCAGGTCGCGTCCCATGCCGATGGGCCAGGTCACCGGAGCCGTGCGGATCTTGAGCACGCTTTCGATCTCATCGAGCAGCTCGATGGGCGCTCGCCCTTCGCGGTCGAGCTTGTTGATGAAGGTCATGATGGGCGTGTCGCGCATGCGGCACACCTCCATCAGCTTGATGGTTCTCTCTTCGACGCCCTTCGCGCAGTCGATGACCATCAGCGCGCTATCTACCGCGGTCAGCGTGCGATACGTGTCCTCGGAGAAGTCCTCGTGACCGGGCGTGTCGAGCAGGTTGATGATGTGATCGCGGAACGGGAACTGCATCACCGAGGAGGTGATGGAGATGCCGCGCTGCTTCTCGAGCGCCATCCAGTCCGAAGTCGCGTGCCGCGCGGCCTTGCGGCCCTTCACGGTGCCGGCCATCTGGATCGCGCCGCCGAACAGCAGCAGTTTCTCGGTCAGCGTGGTCTTGCCCGCGTCGGGGTGGGAGATGATGGCAAAAGTCCGTCTTTTGCTTATTTCTCCGATACTTGCATCAACCGTCATAACCCGCCGCTCGGCCAAAGGCGGCGCATGATACCAGTCCGCGAACCGATCTCCGCGTACAAAAAAAGACGCCGGCCCTCTCCCGCGAGAGGACCGGCATCGAGGGTCGTCAGCGGAAATCCGCGCCGATGCGCAGCCAGGCCGTACGCCCCGGCTCGTTCACGCGCATCGTCTGCTCATAGCCGCTCAACATGGCCCCACCGCGGCTCAGGTGCTCGGCGAATTCGCGGTCGAACAGGTTGTCGATGCCGGCGGAGACGAGGATGGTGTCCGTCAACTTCCAGCTCGCGCTCGCCGCGACCGTCGTGAATCCGTCGCTGCGGCCGAGATCCTTGCCGACGATGTTGCCCTGGTTGATCGCGACGCGTTCCTGGTCCGCGACCGAACGCACCAGCAATCCAGCGGACCAGCGATCCGCTTCGTAGTTGAGGCCCGCGCGCAGCTCCAGCGCCGGAATCTGCGCGAGCGGCAGGTCGTCGGTCCGGTTCTCGCCGCGCGTGTACGCCGCCGAGCCGGTGAGGTTCCAACCCTCGGCGAGTTGATAGGCCAGGTCCAGTTCCGCGCCGATGGTGCTCGCGTCAACCGCGCGTGTAACCGTGGTGCTGCGCATGCCCTTCATGTACGCCGACTGCATGAGGATGAAATCGCCGATCCGGCTGTAGAAGCCCGCGACCGACATTTCCAGGCGATCCGAGCGGTAGATGAATCCGGCATCGAGCTGCGTGGTCTTTTCGGTCGCGGCGTGGAAGGCACTGAGGCTCGTGGTGCTCTCGCTGCCCGCGGTGATCTCCCAGTAATCCGGGAAACGCTCGACGTGCCCCACGCCGGCGTAGAACGTCGAGGACAGCGACGACACATCGCGCTCGTAGCGCGCGAAGCCGCTGGTCAGCGTTTCGTTGCGCTCGTCGCGGTAGGTGGGATTTGGCTGGTTGCCGGCGCGCATCGGCCGATAGTCCCGCGCGTACCAGGCGTCGGCGCGGGCGCCGGCGACTATCTTCTGGTCGTCCGCGATCCGCCAGCTCGCTTCGCCGAACACACCCACGTTGCGGAAGCGCGCGTCTTCGGCGCGTACCTTGGCCTGGTAGGGATCGGCGTTCTGGTTGCTGGTGACGCGGCCGGTATGCACGTTCTCCTGCATGTCGACGCCGAACGTGGCCGCCGTCGCGTCGCGGCCGAGATCGATCGAGACGCGCGCGCCCGAGGTGCGCCGGTCGGGATTGTTGGCGCCCGGCACCATCGGCGATTCACGCAGACTGTAGTTGTCCATCACGTGATCGACGTAGTTGTAGAACGCCTGTCCCTCGACCTTGCGCAGGAGACTCCCGGGGCGGTCGATTTCGAAACCCATGCCGACGTTCTCACGCGCGAACTTCGAGCCGTCCATGGCGCGGTCCGCGTACGCCGCTTCGCCGTCGCTCTTCGCGCCGGAGATCGTGAAGCGGGTGTTCTCGGTCGGCGTCCAGCCGAACATCGCATTGGAATTCCAGCGCATGTAGCGCGAATGGACTTCGCGGCCGCTGCCGTCCTCGTAGTTGCCCGATTGAGCGCGCGAGGCGGACAGCAGTCCATAGACGTGTTCGTTGCCCGCTTCGAGGTTGCCCACGAGGTCGCGCCGGTCGGCCGTCGCCGTGAGCGCGCTGCCACGCGCGCGCAGGCCGAACTCCTGGTAGTTGGGTGCGTCGCGCTCGAACATCACCGTTCCGGCCGCGTTGCCAGGGCCGCGCAGCACCGTCTGCGGCCCCTTCACGATCACGATGCGGTCGTAGGTCTCCGGGAAAATGTAAGCCGTCGGCGGATCCATGCGCGAGCCGCAGCCGCCGAGCACGTGTTCGCCGTCGGTCTGGATGCTCAGGCGCGAGCCGGCCATGCCGCGGAACACCGGGTCGCCATCCGTGCCGCCCTTGCGGATCACGGAGAAGCCGCTGACGGACTTGAGATAGTCGGCGCCGTCATGCGAGGGCAGCGGCTGGCGTGGCACCTTGGCGTCCATTTCCACCGTGAGCGGCTCGAGCATGCGCGGCGCGGTGACCACGACTTCACGCAGCCTGGAATCGCCGGGCTCCGTGGCATTCCCCACGGCTTCGGCGGCCAGGGCCGGGCACGCGGCCGTGCCGAGCACCAGGCTGATGGCCCATGCCAGCGTATTTGCCTGGCGATTCTCGTTATTCATGGGCGTGCGTGGACCTGCGGCCGGCGCCGTGACGGATCGGATCATGATTCCCCCTGAGTGCGGCTATGGCCGCTTCGTGTTCTTGCGAGCGGGGCTTTATAAAAGACGGGGGAAGCGCGCCTCAACGCATCGGCCATAGATTTTGGCAATGACGGGCATATCGCCGCCCACCCTCGCCCGGGCGCACGCCGGGGCGACACCACGCCGCGCGGTGCGCGCGGGCGCCGAATCTAACTAGATCGCGGTGCTGATCAGCTCGCCGAATCGAGTACGCGTTTCAGGACGATGGCGTCCTCTCGGCCATCGGGCGCCTGGTAATAACCGCGCCGGATGCCGATCTGTTCGAACCCGAGCCTCTGATACAGGCGGATGGCCGAGAGATTGGTCGGCCGCACTTCCAGGAAAGCCTCCGCTACACCACTGGCCGCGGCGCGTTCGAGCAGGTGCTCGAGCAGCCGTTTGCCGAAGCCGAGATTGCGGAATTCGTCGCGCACGCAAAGATTGAGGATGTGAGCCTCGCCCGCGCCCAGGCTCATCACTCCATACCCGATGATCTGGCCGGCCATGTCGAGCGCGCGGCAGGAATAGCCGACGCGCAGGCAGTCGCGGAAGATGTTCTCGCTCCACGGGAATGCGTAGCTGCGCTTCTCGATCGCCGCGACGTCCGGCAGATCGAGCTCCATCATCGGCCGGATGTGCACCTCCGGCACCTCGCGCATGTTTTCCGGCGCGGCGGCCATCAGTTGCCCAGCGACGCGTAGGTGGCGCGCGCGAACTTGAGGTCTTCCCAGGCCTTGCGCTTGTCGGCCGGCGCGCGCAGTAGATAGGCTGGATGGTACGTGATGATCAGCGGCGTGGCCGCCTCGCCGAAGTGATGCAGCTTGCCGCGCAGCCGCGCGAGCGGCACGTCGGTCGCGAGCAGGTTCTGGGCCGCGATGCGTCCGACGGCGAGCAGGATTTTCGGCTTCAACAGTGCGATCTGCCGCGACAGGAACGGCAGGCACTGCGAAACCTCCTCGGGCTTCGGATCGCGGTTGCCGGGCGGCCGGCACTTCAGGATGTTCGCGATGAACACGGTCTCGCGCGGCAGGCCGATGGCGAGCAGCATGGCGTTGAGCAGCTGTCCGGCGCGCCCGACGAAGGGCTCGCCCTGGCGGTCTTCTTCCGCGCCCGGCGCTTCGCCGATCACCATCCATTCCGCGCGGACATTGCCCACGCCGAACACCGCCTGTGTGCGCGTCTTGCAGAGCTCGCAGGCGGTGCAGGTCGCGACCTGTTCGCGCAAGGGACCCCAATCGTTGGCGAGTTCGATGCGCGGCGCGGGCGCCTGGATCGCGGGCGCTGAAATCACGGACGCCGGGGTCGCGGGCGTCTCCGGCGCGGACGCTGGCTGCGTCACCTGCACCGGCGGCACTTCCTGCGGCGCGTTCCGCGGTACCCAGCGATCGATGCCGAGGGCATCCAGGTACGCGTTGCGCAAGCCGGAATGCATGGTCAGCTCGCGTCGGCGCTGCGGGAGCGCCGCAACTTGCGCACTATCCACTGCACGGGGCCGTAGGTCGCGTACGACACGAACATCGCGAACAGCATCGTCGGTGGATCCACGCTGATCAGGAACAGCATGGGCAGGATCACGAAGCCGATGTACGAATACTTGACGCGCGCGGTGACGTCTATCTGCTTGAGGCTCAGGTAACTGAACGAGGACACCATGAGCGCCGCGGCGTAACCGGTCACCGCGAAGGCGAGCACCAGGCCATTCAGGCCGGGCTCTCGCCACTTGGCGAAGAACCACACGAACGCCGCGACAGTCGCCGCGGCCGACGGGCTCGGCAGGCCCTGGAAGTAGCGCTTGTCGCCGCTGGCGGTGTGCGTGTTGAACCGCGCGAGGCGCAGCGCCGCGCACAGCGCGTAGAAGAAGGCGATGATCCAGCCGAACTGGCGCCACTCGTGGCCATACTCGCCGATGCGGATCACGCCCCACTGGTACACCAGCACCGCGGGCGCGATACCGAACGCCACCATGTCCGCCAGGCTGTCGTATTCCTTGCCGAACGGGCTCTCGGTGCGGGTCCAGCGCGCCACGCGGCCGTCGAGGCCGTCGAAGACCATCGCGATGAAGACCGCCGCGCCGGCGACGGCGAAGTTGCGGTCGACCGCCGCGACGATGGAATAGAAGCCCGAGAACAGGCAACCGGTGGTGAGCAGGTTCGGCAGCAGGTAGACGCCGCGGCTCGGCGGATTCGTCGGGGAGTTCGCGGGGTCGGGATTCACGTCGCGATCATAGGCGAATCAGGCGACCTGATACACTCTCGCGCCCCTATGCGCTGGTCCCAATACCCGGTCAACACGACCAAAGAAACTCCCGCGGACGCCGAAGTCGTGAGCCATCAGCTCATGCTGCGCGCGGGCCTCATTCGCAAGCTCGCCGCCGGGCTCTATACCTGGATGCCGCTCGGCGTGCGCGCGATGCGCAAGGTCGAGAAGATCGTGCGCGAGGAGATGGACCGGGCCGGCGCGCTCGAATTGCTGATGCCCGGCGTCATTCCCGCCGAATTGTGGGTCGAGTCCGGCAGATGGGAGCAGTTCGGTCCCGAACTGCTGCGCCTCCAGGATCGCCACGAACGTGATTTCTGCCTCGGGCCTACGCACGAGGAAGTGATCACCGACATCGCGCGCAACGAGCTCAAGAGCTACCGCCAGCTGCCGGCCAACTTCTACCAGATCCAGATGAAGTTCCGCGACGAGCGCCGGCCGCGTTTCGGCGTGATGCGCGCGCGCGAATTCCTCATGAAGGACGCCTACTCCTTCCACTTGAGCGAGCAATCGCTGCAGGAAGGGTATGACGCCATGCATCGCGCCTACACCGCGATCTTCACGCGGCTAGGACTCAAGTTCCGCTCGGTCAAGGCCGACACCGGCGCGATCGGCGGCAGCGGCTCCGAGGAGTTCCACGTGCTCGCCGAATCCGGCGAGGACGCCATCGCCTTCTCCGACGGCGACGATTACGCGGCAAACATCGAGCTCGCCGCCGCCGTCCCTCCCGCGGCGGCGCGCGCGGCCGCGACCGCGGCGATGAAGGAAGTGGCTACGCCCGACACGGGCACCATCGAAGCGCTGACCGCGTTCCTGAAGGTCGACGCCCGCCAGGTCGCGAAAACCTTGTTAGTCGACGGGACCGACGGTGGTGTCGTCGCGCTGGTGGTGCGCGGCGATCACGTGCTCAACGCGGTGAAGGCGCAGAAGCTGCCCGGCGTCGCGAACCCGCTGCGCATGGCCTCTGGCGCGGCGATTGCCGCGGGCACCGGTGCGGAGGCCGGCTATATCGGCCCCGTGGGATTCAAGGGCAAGGTCTATGCCGATCATTCGGCGGTCGCGCTCGCGGACTTCGTCTGCGGCGCGAACAAGAAGGACGCGCACCTCACGGGTGTGAACTGGGGCCGGGATCTGCCCGAGCCCACCGCGGTCGACATCCGCAACGTGGTTCCGGGAGACCCCTCGCCCACCGGCAAGGGCACGCTGTCCCTCGCGCGCGGCATCGAGGTGGGCCACATCTTCCAGCTCGGCCAGAAGTACAGCGAGGCCATGGGCGCCACGGTGCTCGACGAAACCGGCAAGGCGGCCACCCTTTACATGGGCTGTTACGGAATCGGTGTGACGCGTGTCGTTGCCGCGGCCATTGAACAGAATCATGATGCCCGCGGCATCATCTGGCCGGACGCCATCGCGCCCTTCCAGGTGGTCGTGGTACCGCTCAACGCATCGAAGTCGCAACGTGTCCGGGATACAGCAGAACGCCTCTATGCCGACCTCCTCGCCGCCGGTTACGACGTGCTGCTCGACGACCGCGACGAGCGGCCGGGCGTCAAGTTCGCCGACTCCGAGCTCATCGGCATTCCGCACCGCGTGGTCGTGGGCGAGCGCGGCCTCGAAGCCGGCAAGCTCGAATACCGGCACCGGCGCGCCGAGGCTGCCGAAGAATTCCCGCTCGCGGACGCCATGGCCACCCTGCGCGCGAAGCTCGGCTAGCTACCGGATCCGGGGCATGCGCTTCCTCCTGCCCCTGCTCGCCCTGCTACCGCTCGCGGCAACGCCATCCGTTTCCCTGGCCGCGCCGACGGTCGATGCACAGCGCGAGCCCGAGCTCAAGAGCGCCGTTCAGCACGCGATCGAACAGGCCGAATGTTTCGAGGACCGCTACGACTCCGCCGTCTGGTACAAGATGATGGAGCCGCGGCTGCGCAAGCGCGTGCCCGACCGCGACGAGCGCATGGCCATCCTCAAGAACGTGTTCTGCGAGGCGAACCGGCCCGGCGAGACGCGGATTCCGCCGGGGCTCGTCATGGCCATCATGGAGATCGAGAGCAACTTCAATCGCTACGCCGTTTCGTACGCGGGCGCGGTGGGATTGATGCAGGTCATGCCTTTCTGGCCGGAGACGCTCGGCATGCGCCGGCATCAGCTCATCAAGGTGCCGGAGAACATCCGCATGGGCTGCGCGATCTTCCGGTTCTATCTGAAGCGCGAGAACAACAACATCGCGCGTGCGCTGGCGCGCTACAACGGCAGTGTCGGCAAGCGCTGGTATTCGGACAAGGTGATCAACCAGTGGACGCGCTGGAACGGCGCGGACGACCTCGGCCGTTCATACGACGATCGTCACGCCGAGCTGAATCCGGTCAGGCGCTGAGACTCCGACGCATCGCACGGGGCGGTGTCGACGCCGGTCACTTTCGAGGCGGGCGAGCCTTCCCATAACCACGCGACGAACTGCTCGACCGTGGCGAGTTCTCCACAGGCCAGCACCTCGACCCGTCCATCGGGGAGATTGCGCGCGTAGCCTTTGAGCCCGAGCGACTCCGCCTTGCGTACGCAGGTCGCGCGATAGAACACGCCCTGCACCCGCCCTGACACCAATGATCTGCGGCAAACCATGCGGGATGTTTATCATGTCGGCCATGACCGAGATACTCATCGTCTACTACACCCGCTATGGCGCCGTCGGCGAGCTCGCGCGGCATGCGGCGCGCGGCATCGAATCAGTGCCCGGTTGCAGCGCGACATTGCGCACCGTGCCGCCCGTCAGCGCCGAGAGCGAACGCCCCGTCAAGGCCGTGCCGGACAGCGGCGCGCCCTTCGCGACGCTCGATGACCTGCGCCGCTGCGACGGCCTGTTGTTAGGCAGCCCCACCCGCTTCGGCAACATGGCCGCGCCTCTCAAGTATTTCCTCGATGGCACTTCGTCGTTGTGGCTCGACGGTTCGCTCGCGGGCAAACCGGCCGCCGTGTTCTCCTCGTCGCAGACCATGCACGGCGGGCAGGAGACCACGCTGATCACGATGGCGATGCCGTTGATCCATCACGGCATGTTGTTCCTCGGCGTGCCGTTCACGGAAAAGGCGCTCAACCAGACGCGCAGCGGCGGCACGCCGTATGGGGCGACCCACGTCGCGGGGCTCGCGCCCCAGCCCGCCACGTTGAGCGCCGACGAGATCACGCTGGCGCAGGCGCTGGGCAGACGCGTGGCCGAAGTCGCGGCGACGCTGGCCGCGGGTCGCGCGGCGCGTAGCTAGGCGAAACGCTCAGCCGCCGGAGCTCAGCGGCTGGAGCGGGCGTCCGCCGGTTTCGAATCGACAATGCCGCGGATGAACGGCACCGTGATCCGGCGCTGCGCGGCGAATGCCGCGTCGTCCAAGGTGTCGAGGATGTCGCACAGCGAACGCATGTCGCGCGGAAAGCGCCGCTGCAGGTAGCGCGCGGTCTCGGCCGGCAGCTCGAAGCCCCGCAGCCGCGCGCGCAACGCCAGTGCCTCGATCTGTTCATCGTCGTTGAGCTCGCGCACCGCGAACGCGGTGGCGGACGCGAGCCGCGATTTGAGATCGGCGAGGTCGTATGTCACGTGCGCCGCGTTCTCGCGCGCGGCGAACACCAGCGTCGTGCTCCGCTCCAGCGACCGCTGCCACAGCGAGAACAGCTTGCGCTCCCAGTCCGCGAGGCCGGCGATGCATTCGACGTCGTCGTAACAGGCGACATCGAGCGTCTCGGCGCCGTCGAGCGCCCCCGGCCCGAACGGCAGCAGGGATTCGAGCGGCAGATAGGCGGCACGCACGCCGCCCGGGACGGCGGCGCATACCGCCTGCAGCAGGTGCGACTTGCCGGCCGTATGCGGGCCGGCGATCCAGGTCGCCCCGGCCGGACGCGCGGCGGACACGTTGCGCAGGTGCGCCACCAGCTCGCCGTTGCGCGCGGTCAGGAAGCTCGCGAAGGTCGCGCGCTCCTTCAGTTGCACGCCGAGAGTCAGCTGTCGCATCGGGGAAACTCGGCCGCGCTCAGGTTCCGGTGGCGAGCGCGCGACGCGTGAAAGCGCCGAGGTAGTCGGCGCCCGAGGCGATCGTCGTGAGCAGCGTCACGATGGCCAGCGCCGTCACCATTTCGCGGGTCGGAAAGCCCGCCGCGGCGCCGAGGATCGCGGCCAATGCGACCGCGAGCTGAAAGCCGGTGTTGATCTTGCTCAGCAGGGTGGGCCGGCCGTGCAGCGGGCCGAACCACAACCGGTAGATGACCGCGCCGGCGCCGATCATGACGTCGCGTGCGACCACCACCGCGGTGAGCCACCAGGGCAGCAGGTTGATCCAGGTCGCCGCCAGGAACAACGAGACGAGCAGTAGTTTGTCCGCCAGCGGATCGAGGAGCTTGCCGAGATGCGAGGTCCAGTTGAATCGCTTCGCGAGCCAGCCGTCGAGTCCGTCGGAGATCGCGCAAACCGCGACGAAGCCGAGTGCGGTCCAGTATTCGCCCGCGTACAGCGCGACGATCGTCGGCCAGATGAGCGCGATGCGTACGAGACAGATGAAATTGGGGAGATGACGCAGCACGGTGTCAGGGATTCAGGCGAAACGCGAGGTGACCTCCCGCCTTGGGATCCACCCGCGTGAGCGAGGCATGGGTGGCGAGCGAATTGAGCAACACCTCGGTGCCACCCCGCACGATCACCGAGAACGTGGCGCGCGACCCGGCCGCTTCGGCCAGCTGCACGCCCCGCACGCCGCCGGCTTCGGCGAGGACCTGCGAGACGCGCGCGTAATCGCGCAGACCGGGAACCCCGTCGATCTCGACCAGCAGCTCGACCTCCGGCAACGCCGCGGTGGCGATGTCATTGCGCGCGAAAATGTCGGCCGCGGCGTTGACGCCCTCATCCAGCGAACCGCTCCAGCTCTCGCTGACGCCGGGCGCGGTGAGTACCCAGCGCCACGCGCCGCCGCCCGGCACCGCGTCGCCATAACCGACCAGCAACGCGTCGGCGCCGAGGCGCTGCGCGGTCGCCAGGCCGACATCTGCCGGTATGTCGCCCGTGTTGGGCAGGCCCACGCCTTCCGGGCGCGCCACGCGGATGGGCTGCCCGCGGCGATTCGCGGTGGCGTCGAGCGCCCCTTCGACCTGACGCCGGGATTCGAAGGCGCCGCTGGCCGGGCCACCCGTGAGTACGAGCAGCACCAGGGGCCGCTCGCTCGACCAGAGCGTGCGCCCGGCCGCGAGGATGTCGCGCTCGAGCGCCGCGGCGTCGAAGACGACCTGCACGCCCGGGCCGCTCGCCGGCGGCCGCGTGAGCAGCACGTATTGCTGCGCGTTCGCGAGCAGGCCCGCGAGGGCGGGATCGTTAGCGGCGTCTCGCGCGCCGGTGGCGCGCACCAGCACCTGGCGCAGCGCGGCCTGGGCCTGGACGGCCGCGTCGGCCTGCGCGGAGACGGTCGCCTCGTACACGCGGACCTGGCGCAGGGCGCAGGCGTCGTGCGCGACGAACAGCAGCACGGCGCCGACGAAACTGACGATGAATGTGCGCATTGGCTACAATATCGCACGTTTTTTCCCGGGCTGTCGTGCCCGCACACACAAGCCATTCATGACCGAATCCGGACTCACCTATCGCGATGCCGGCGTCGATATCGACGCGGGTGACGAGCTCGTCGAACGCATCAAACCAGTGGTCAAGCGCACCATGCGCCGCGAGGTACTCGCCGGCATCGGCGGCTTCGGCGCACTCGTCGAGGTGCCGCTCGACCGGTACCGCAAACCCGTGCTGGTCTCGGGCACCGACGGCGTCGGCACCAAGCTCAGGCTCGCCATCGACACCGGCCGCCACGACAAGATCGGCATCGACCTGGTCGCGATGTGCGCCAACGATGTCGCGGTCTCGGGCGCCGAGCCGCTGTTCTTCCTCGACTACTACGCCACCGGCAAGCTGCGCGTGGAGGTTGCCGAAGCGGTCATCCGTGGCATCGCCGAGGGCTGCGAGCTCGCGGGCGCGGCGCTGGTGGGTGGCGAAACCGCCGAGATGCCCGGCATGTACCACGGGGACGATTACGACCTGGCGGGCTTCTGCGTCGGCGTGGTCGAGCGTGACCGCATCATCGACGGCGCCACCACGGCCGCGGGTGATGTCGTGATCGGCCTCGCCTCCTCCGGCCCGCATTCGAACGGTTATTCGCTGATCCGCAAGCTCGTGTCCGTGGCGGGCGCGAACGAGAAGACACAGGTCGACGGCAAGGCGCTGTTCGATCGCCTGCTCACCCCGACCCGCATCTACGTGAAGTCGATGCTGGCGCTGGCGCAGAAGCTGCCGGTGAAGGGATTCGCGCACATCACGGGCGGCGGTCTCACCGACAACATTCCGCGCGTCATCCCGGATGGGCTCGAAGTGGTGCTGCAGCGGCGCTCGTGGGCGCGCGACCCGGTGTTCGACTGGCTGGCCGACGCGGGCAAGGTCAGCGCCGCGGAGATGTACCGCACGTTCAACTGCGGCATCGGCATGGTGGTGGTGGTCGCTCCGGCGGACGTCGATGCCGCGCTGGCCCAGCTGCGCGCGACCGGCGAGACCGCGACGGTGATCGGCGCCCTCGGGCGGGGCTCCCGCGGCGTGGTGATCGAGGAATGAAGCTGCCCGTCGCGGTGGTCATCTCCGGCCGCGGCAGCAACATGGAAGCCATCGCGCGCGCGGCCCACGGGGCCGGCAGCGCCTACGAGGTAGTTAGGGTGATCGCCGATCGCCCCTCCGCCGGCGGACTGGCGCGCGCCGCCGCGCTCGGCGTGCCGACCTCCGTCGTGCCGGTGAAGCAATTCCCCGATCGCGACAGCTTCGACGCCGCGCTGGCGGCCGAGATCGAGGCCAGCGGCGCGCGTCTCGTGGCGCTCGCGGGCTTCATGCGCATTCTCTCGGAAGGCTTCGTCGAGCGCTTCGCGGGACAGCTGCTCAACATCCATCCCTCGCTGCTGCCCAAGTACAAGGGCCTCGACACCCATGCGCGCGCGCTCGCCGCCGGCGACTCGCATCATGGCGCGAGCGTGCACTACGTCACCCCCGAGCTCGACGGCGGACCGGTGATCATGCAGGGACGCCTGCGGATCCGGCCGGGCGACACGCCGGATACGGTTTCAGCGCGCGTTCATACGCTCGAACACATCATCTACCCGCATGTCTGCTCACTCATCGCCACGGGTCGCATCGCCTGGCGCGAAGGCGCCGTGTTTTTCGACGGCGAACCGCTCGCCGCGCCGCTCATCGAGGAAAGCGATGCGGCTGCTTGAGCGCCTGTTCGTCGCCGCGCTGGCGCTCTGCAGCGCAGGCGCGCTCGCAGACCCGGGCGACATGAAGCCGTTTCGCGCGAGCTACGTGGTCGAATGGAAGGGAATTTCCGCCGCCAGCTCGACCATCGAGTTGCGCGCGACGGGCGACGGCGCCTTCGAATACGAGACGATGAACAAGCCACGCGGCATGTTCCGCATGGCGTTGCCGGATTCCCTGTCGCAGACCAGCACGTTCAGGATCGTGGACGGGCACGTCGTGCCGCAGCGTTTTCGCGGCACGGATGAAAAGGAACGGCCCATCGATCTGCGTTTCGACTGGGACCGCAAGCGCGTCACCGGCACGGCCAAGGGCAATCCGGTCGACGTGGAGCTGCCGGACAACGCCCAGGATCCGATGTCGCTGCAGATCGCCTCGCTGCGCAACCTCCAGGAACGCAAGCTGCACGACACGGTGTGGCTGGTCGACGGCGACGGCAAGGTCAAGGAATACCAGCTGCGCCTCGAGGGCGAAAAGCAGATCGACACCGCGCTCGGCCGGCTCGACACCCTCGTCTATACCAGCCAGCGCTCCGGCAACGACCGCGTGACGCGCACCTGGGTCGCCCCGGCGCTCGGCTATCTACCCGTGAAGGCGGAACGCACCCGGAAGGGGAAACTCGAGTTCACGCTGCTGATCGAGAGCGTCGAGAAATAGGAGGGGGACAGTCCCCAATTCCTAGCAAAAGGTGCCGGACTTGTCAGGCGCAAGCGCCACGAAGGAAACGTCGCCGAAACGGCGCCGTCCGAGTCGTGTTACACCGCTCAGGTCTTGGGAAGCGTGACGCCGGTTTGGCCCTGGTACTTCCCGCCGCGGTCCTTGTAAGACGTCGAGCAGATTTCATCCGACTCGAAAAACAGCATCTGCGCGACGCCTTCGTTCGCGTAGATCTTCGCGGGCAGCGGTGTGGTGTTCGAAAACTCCAGCGTGACGTGCCCTTCCCACTCCGGCTCCAGCGGCGTCACGTTCACGATGATCCCGCAGCGGGCATAGGTCGATTTTCCGAGGCAGACCACCAGCGTGGAGCGCGGAATCCGGAAGTACTCGACGGTCCTGGCCAGCGCGAAGGAGTTCGGCGGGATGATGCACACGTCGGCGGACACGTCGACGAAACTCTTCTCGTCGAACGCCTTCGGATCCACGATCGTCGAGTTGATGTTCGTGAAGATCTTGAATTCGCGCGAGCAGCGCACGTCGTAGCCGTAGCTCGAAGTGCCGTAGGAGACGATCTTGTGTCCATCGGCGGCTTGGCGCACCTGTTCCGGCGCGAACGGCTCGATCATCTTCTGCTGCGCCGCCATGCGGCGGATCCAATGGTCCGACTTGATGCTCATCTGACTCCCTTTCGCGGGCTAACTTTCTTCTACGACGATCTTCGGGAACAACGTGGAGCGGTCCTTGGCGCGGCGCGCGAGCGCGGCCGCGGTGCGACGCGCCATCGTGAAATACGGCGCGGCGTGCGGCGAGTCCGGCGCGGCGGCCACGGTCGGCGCGCCGCCATCCGCTTCCTCGCGAACTCGCGCGTCCAATGGCAGTTCGCCCAGCAACTCGACCCCGTACTGCGCGGCCATGCGCGCACCGCCGCCCGCGCCGAACAGGTGCTCGACGTGGCCGCAGTTGCTGCACACGTGAACGCTCATGTTCTCGACGATGCCGAGCACGGGCACGTTGACCTTCTCGAACATCTTGAGACCCTTGCGCGCATCGGCCAACGCGATGTCCTGCGGCGTCGTCACGATCACGGCGCCCGCGACCGGCACGCGTTGCGACAGCGTGAGCTGTATGTCACCCGTTCCGGGCGGCATGTCGATCACCAGGTAATCGAGCTCGCCCCAGTCCGTGTCGTTGAGCAACTGGGTCAGCGCCTGGGTGACCATGGGTCCGCGCCAGACCATGGGCTGTTCGGGATCGATCAGGAATCCGATCGACATCGTCACGACGCCGTGCGCGGCGAGCGGCTTGATGCGTTTACCGTCCGGCGATGAGGGTCGCTGGCCGGTGAGCCCCAGCATGATGGGCTGGCTCGGACCGTAGATGTCGGCATCGAGAATGCCCACGCGCGCGCCCTGCCGCGCCCATGCGAGGGCGAGATTCGCGGCGACGGTGGACTTGCCCACCCCACCCTTGCCGGACGCGACCGCGACGATGTTGCGCACCCCCGCGAGCGGCGAGAGCTGGCGCTGCACGGCATGCGCGGCGATCTTCGCGACGAGCTCGATCTGCACGTCGGCGGGTCCGCCCGCGGCGCGCACGTGGGCCATCAGGCCTCGCGTGAATTCCTCGCGGTAATCCTCGATGGGGAAGCCCAGTGCCACGCGAACGTGAGCCCGTTCACCTTTCAGTTCCACGGATTCGACGACTTTCGCGTTTCCGAGCGTCGTCCCGAGAAACGGGTCCGAATAACTTTCGACCAGTGCGCGAAATTCGGCGGAAAGCTCTGCAACCATAAGATTCTTGAATGTCCGCCGGGACAACGGGGTGCGGGATTCTACCGAATCGGCCGGCAGCGGCGAGACATGTGGCATAATTTTTGTAGCAGGGTTCAAGGCAGAAGGACGGAAAGCTTGTATCAACCCGTGAGCGCATCGCAGGACCGGAGTCGGTGGGCGCCCGGCGGGTCAGCCGTTCCATGAGTTTCTTTACCAACATCCGGGCGGACCGGTTCATCACGGAGCTGAAGGAAGCGACCGACGTCGCGGCTCCTCAAACGCAAAAGGCCATCGCGAAGCTTCGCGAGCTGGGGCCGGGCGCGATCGAACCCGTCACCGCCGCGCTTGCGGACGCGGACAAGATCGCGACCGTCGCGTACATCGAGGTCCTGACCGGCCTCGTCAATCAGAAGACCTTCCCGAAGTTCATCGACGCGATGGTGACGGGCAGTCCGCGCGTGGTTGCGGGCGTCGCCTGGGCGCTCTCGAGCAGCCGCGCCTACCCGCCCACGATGCTGCTCGAGGCCCTGGGCACCGAAGGGGTCGCCAAGTCGGCGCTGCTCGATGTGATCAATGCGCATCGCGCGCGGCTCTCGGTGCGCGAGATCCTCCAGTCGGCCTACAAGCAGGAAGCGAACGAAAAGGCCGCGCTGTTCCGCATCCTCGGCGAAATCGCCACCGACAACGATCTGCCGGAACTGGTCGGCCGCCTGAACGGCAAGGACCCGGTCGCCCGCCTGCACATCATCAACATCCTTTCGCGTTTCCCGAAGCCCGAGGTTTCACGGGCTCTGCAGCAGCAGCTCAACGACACGAACAAGCTCGTGCGTTCCGCGACGCTGGCCGCGCTCGCGCGCATGGACAGCCCGATCGACGTGGAGAAGGTCATCGGACTGCTGCGCGATCCCGAGATCGACGTGCAGAACAAGGCGGTCGACGTCGTGATCCGCGCGAACGACCCGGAAACGATCAAGTACCTGATCCCGGTGCTCAAGGACGAGAACGAATACGCGCGCCGCGCGGCCGTCGAAGTGCTCAACGAGATCGGAACCTCGAAGTCGGTGAAAGAGCTGCTCGAGGCGGTCGCGGACGATGACTGGTGGGTCCGCAGCCGCGCCGCCGACGCGCTCGGCAAGATCGGTGGACCGAAGGTCGTCGAAGCCGTGCTGCAACTCGTGGGCGACCAGGATCCGGACGTGCGCCGCGCCGCCGTGGAAATCCTGAACCAGACGAAGGACGACCGCGCCGTCGGTCATCTCATCGATGCCACCAAGGACAAGGACTGGTGGGTCAGCGAGCGCGCGGTCGATGCGCTGGCGGAAATCGGCAGCAAGCGCGCGGTGCCACGCCTGCTCGAAATGCTCGAGACGACTCCGCCGCGCTCCCTGCCCGTGGTCGTGCGCGCGCTGGGTCGCCTGGGCGATCACAAGGTCATCGACGCCGTGATGCCGATGCTCCAGCGCGACGAGAAGGACATCCGCATCGAGGCGATCTCCGCCCTGGCCAAGCTCGCCGACGAACGCCGGCTCGAGGCGATCCGGGTACAGATCCAGGGCCAGTCCGGGGACGCCGAGCAGACCGTGGCCCAGGCGGCGCTGCGCGCGTTGTCGGATCTCGACTCGCGCTTCTCCGTCAGCGGCTCGCGGCTGTCTTCGACGCAGAACCGGATTCCACTGACGACTACGCCAGGACATCGCTCGGAAGGCGCGACGCAGGCTCCGGGCATGCCATCGTCGGCCCCGGCCCCGGTTCCGCCACCGCGGCCGCGTCCGGAAGCGCCGCCCCCGTCCGCCACCGCGCAGCAGCCCGCGCGCACGCTGCTCATGTCCGAGCAGGAAGTGCAGCGCTCGATCAAGCAGGCCGAGCAGATGGCCGGGCCGCAGAAGCTCGACATCCAGACGCTCAAGCCCGGCGACATCATCGAGGGCCGCTACAAGTTCGTCGAACGCATCGGCAAGGGCGCGTTCGGCACGGTGCTGCTCATGGAAGACACCGTCGTCGACGAGCGGCTGATCCTCAAGTTCCTGAACCCGAACGTCTCGGAAGACGAAGAGATCATGAAGCGTTTCGTGCATGAGCTGCGCTACTCGCGCAAGATCACGCACCACAACGTCATCCGCATCTACGACTTCCTGTTCATCCAGGGCAACTACGCCATCTCGATGGAGTATTTCCCCTCGCACACGCTGGGTAGTGAGGTCGTCGGCGAGAAACCCATGCCGTTCGCGCGCGCGCTCGGCTTCGGCATCGACATCTGCACGGGCATGGAAGTCGCGCACGCGCAGGGCATCGTGCATCGCGACCTCAAGCCCGCGAACGTGCTGATCAACACCGAAGGCCTGCTCAAGATCGTGGACTTCGGTGTCGCGGCCGCGCAGCGCGAAGGCGACACGCAGCTCACCAAGACCGGCTACGTGATCGGATCGCCGAAATACATGGCGCCCGAGCAGATCCTCGGCAAGAAGGTCGACCAGCGCGCGGACGTATACGCGCTCGGCGTCATCCTCTACGAAATCATGACCGGCGTGCCGCCGTACGCGCGCGGCGATCACATGTCCGTCATGTACCAGCACGTGCAGGGCAAGGCGCGCCCGCCGCGCGAACTCAACCCCGCCCTGCCCGCGGGCCTGCCCGAAGTCATCATGCAAGCCATGTCCGTCGACAAGGACAAGCGCTTCCAGACCATGCAGGAACTGCGCGCCGCGCTCGAAAAATACCGGTAATGGGGACATTCCTCGTTTCCTAGCAAACGGGGACAGGCCTGGGGCGTGGGTCGTGTCGGTAAGAGCTTCGATGAATCCCTGAAGACGACTGTGCTGGGCTGCGCGTGGCAAGGCCGGCGCCCACGCGATGGGGTGTCGCTCCCACGGCGCACTCCAGTTGTTGATGACGCCAGATTTGTGGCCCGCCGGCAGTGCGGGCGGGTTATCTGTCTCTGCCATTCTGAAAAGGCGCCTAGCGCGGTCTGAGGGCGTCGTTTGCCGGCTCCGTGCCTTGCGCGAACGCCGGATGCGCCGCGTACGCGAAGCCCCATCGCGTGTGCACCGTCCTTGCCAGTCAACGTCGACGCGGTCGTCTTCAGGGACTCATCGAAGCGCGTAGCGGTTCGGCCACGGCGCGGCACGTCCATTCGAGAGCGAAGCGGGTTCGCCGCGCAGTACTCACGATCGCGCTTGGATGGGGAAGAGGCGCGTTTCCATTGTTCGTGCAGATTAGCGGCGTTGACGTAGTTAGACGTATCGCGTACAGACTCGTCACCGTCCGGCGTACGAGGCCGCTCGTGCGTGAATCCTCCACCTCTTCTCTTGATCCCGGCGTACCGGGCCGACACTCCTCGTCGTGTACTTGCAGGAGGCGGGACCCGTGTCGTCGGTGCGCAGGCTCGATGAGTCCCGGCGCCGCGAACCTAGCACGGCATGGACGGTGCACATGCGATGGGGCTTCGCGTACGCGGCGCATCCGACGTTCGCGCAAGGCACGGAGCCGGCAAACGTCTCGCTCTACCCGCTAGGCGCCTCTTCAGGATGGCAGAGACAGATATCCCGCCCCCACCGCCGGCGGACTAAAAATCTGGCGCGGTCAACAGCTGGAGTGCGCCGCGGGAGCGACACCCCATCGCATGGGCGCCGGCCATGCCGTCCACGCTGACGTTCGAATCGCCGGGACTCATCAAGCCCCACCCCGAGGTGTGTCCCCATTTGCTAGGAAACGAGGAATGTCCCCATTTTCACGCTCGCGAAGAATCGCGCAGTGCGTCACACTCGGGGCCCGTCTCACCGTCGCATGCTTGGGTGAGACATATTGACCTGGAGAGCCCCGCCACGTGGCCCGTATCGATGCATTCCTGAAGCTCGGTATGCAGCAGAACTGTTCCGACGTGCACCTGGCCGTCGGCGTTCCGCCCATGCTGCGCATGAACGGCGACCTGATGCCGATCAAGTTCCGTGATGTCGGCGACCAGGAGCTCGAGAGTTACCTGACCGAGATCTTCACGAAGAACCAGCATGAGTACTTCGCGAAGGGCAACGATCTCGACTTCTCGTACGTCACGGCCGATGGCGGCCGTTTCCGCGTCAACGTGTTCCGCAAGGAAACCGGCATCGGCGCCACGTTCCGCGCGATTCCGCAGGACATTCCCAGCATCGACCGGCTGGCCCTGCCGCCCATCGTCAAGAAGCTCTGCGACTATCACCAGGGAATGATCCTCGTCACCGGCGCCACCGGCACCGGCAAGTCGACCACGCTCGCGGCGATGATCGATCACCTGAACACCTCGCGGCGCCTCAACATCATCTCGCTCGAGGACCCGATCGAGTTCGTCCATCGCAGCAAGCAGAGCCAGGTCATCCAGCGCGAGCTCGGCACGCACATCCCCACGTTCGCCGAGGGCGTACGCGCCGCGATGCGCGAGGATCCCGACGTCATCCTGGTCGGCGAGTTGCGCGACGCGGAGACCATTTCGATGGCGATGACCGCCGCCGAAACCGGCCACCTCGTGCTCGGCACGCTCCACACGACCTCGGCCTCGAAGACCATCGACCGCATCATCGACGCCTTGCCGATCGAGGAACGCGAACAGACCAAGAGCTTCCTGTCGCAGAGCTTGCTCGCCGTCGTCACGCAGATCCTGGTGAAGACGGCCGATCAGCGCGCGCGCAAGGCCATCTGCGAAACGCTGGTCATGACCCGCGCGATCGCCAAGCTCATCCAGACCGACCAGACTCACCAGGTGCCGAACCAGATCATGACGGGCAAGGATCTCGGCATGAGCCTCATGGACCAGTCCCTGCTCGACGCGCTCTCGAGGCGCGAAATCGACCCGGACGACGCCGTGACCTACGCGACCGACCGCCGCGCCTTCCAGCGCTACGTGACTGATACCTCGCTCATGCCGAAGGTCGAAGTCGCGCCGAGCGCGGCCTCCGGTGGTTAGGCGGAGAGCACGCTGATGCCCGTCATCGACGAATTCCTGAAAGAGGTACTGAGCAAGAAAGGCTCGGACCTGCACTTCCTGGCCGGCGACCCGCCGCGCATCCGCCTGTACGGTGACCTGCAGCCGTTGCGTCCCGAGCGCCTCGACAAGGAGTTCGTGCAGAACACGCTGTACGAAATCATGCCGAAAACCGCGGTCTTGCGGTTCGAGGAACACGACGGCGCGGACTTCGCATACAACATGGGCGAATACGGCCGCTTCCGCGTGAACGTCATGCGCCAGCTCAACGGCATGGGCGCGGTGATGCGCGCCATTCCGTCCAAGGCGCTCACCCTCGAGCAGCTCAACCTGCCGCCCGCGATCCACCAGCTGTGCCGCGCCAACAACGGGCTCATCCTGGTCACCGGCAAGACGGGCTCGGGCAAGTCCACCACGCTCGCGGCGATGATCGACGACATCAACTCGCGCGTGAAAGGTCACATTCTCACCATCGAGGATCCGATCGAGTTCGTACACCGTCGCAAGAGCTGCCTGATCAGCCAGCGCGAGGTTGGAGTCCACACCAAGGGATTCGCCGCCGCGCTGCAATCCGGATTGCGTGAAGATCCCGACGTGGTTCTCGTCGGCGAGTTGCGCGACTACGAAACCATCAGCATTGCCGTCACCGCCGCCGAGATGGGCATCCTCGTGATGGGCACGCTGCACACCAACGGCGCGGCGCAGACCGTCGATCGCATGGTCAACGTGTTCCCAGCCGACAAACAAAGTCACGTGCGCACGATGCTGTCGACTTCTTTGCGCGGCGTCGTATCGCAGCAGCTGCTGCAGAAGGCGGACAAGAGCGGCCGCGTCGCGGCCCTCGAGATCCTGGTGAACACGCCGGCGGTGTCGAACCTCATCCGCCAAGGCAAGCTCGACCAGCTCGAAACCACGATGCAGTCGGGCAGCCAGTTCGGCATGCGCACGATGGACAGCGCCATCGAGGCCCTTTTCAACCAGCGCATCGTGACGGGCAAAGAGGCCTACAAGAAGGGCATCAACAAGGCCAAGTTCGAGCCTTTCAAGGATCAGGGTTGAAGTGTGAGCCGGCGGTCTGGCGCGTATAGCCAGATCACCTGCTCGGGAAAACCCACTCAGCCGCCCCATCCCGAGCCCTAGCCCGATCGAAGCGTAATCGCGGGTTTCCCCCGTATAATCCCGGGCCCTTTCAGGACCCGGTTTTTCATGGCTCGCAAGATCCTCGTCACCAGCGCGCTGCCGTACGCCAACGGCTCGCTGCACCTCGGCCACATCATCGAAGCCGTCCAGACGGACATCTGGGTGCGGTTCCAGCGCATGCTGGGCAACGACTGCATCTACGTCTGCGCCGAGGACTCGCATGGCACGCCGGTGATGATCAAGGCGCAGGCCGAAGGCATCACGCCCGAGGAGCTCATCACGCGCACGGCGGAAGAACACGTGCGCGACTACCAGGGCTTCCTGATCGGCCACGATCATTTCCATTCCACGCACTCGCCCGAGAACAAGGCAATCACCGAGGACCTGTACCTCAAGCTCAAGGCCGCGGGTCACATCACGACGCGCAGTGTCCGGCAGGCGTACGACGAGAAGGCGGGCATGTTCCTGCCCGACCGCTACGTCAAGGGTGAATGTCCCGTCTGCCACACGGCGGACCAGTACGGCGATTCGTGCGAGAACTGCGGCGCGACCTACACGCCCGACAAACTCATCAATCCGGTTTCCACGATTTCGAAGACCACCCCGGTGTGGCGCGAGTCCGAGCACTATTTCTTCAAGCTCGGCGATTTCGAGAAAGTGCTGCGCGAGTGGCTGGAAGGCGGCGGCGCGCGCCAGGCGGAAGTGCGCGCCAAGCTCGACGAGTGGTTCACCGCGGGACTGCAGGACTGGGACATCTCGCGCGATGCGCCCTATTTCGGCTTCGAGATCCCCGGCGCGCCCGGCAAGTATTTCTACGTGTGGTTCGACGCGCCGATCGGCTATCTCGGCAGCTTCAAGGCCCTGTGCGACAAACGTGGTCTCGACTACGACGCCTATCTGAAAGCTGACAGCACCGCGGAGCTCTATCACTTCATCGGCAAGGACATCAGCTACTTCCACAACCTGTTCTGGCCGGCGGTGCTGCACGGCTCGGGATGCCGCAAGCCGACCGCGGTGTTCGTGCACGGTTTCCTCACCGTCAACGGCGTGAAGATGTCGAAGACGCGCGGCACGTTCATCACCGCCAGCAAGTACCTGTCGCTGCTGCCGCCCGAGCCGCTGCGGTTCTACTTCGCCACCAAGCTCAACGCGGCGGTCGAGGACATCGACCTGTCGCTCGACGACTTCGTCGCGCGCGTGAACTCGGACATCGTCGGCAAACTCGTGAACATCGCGAGCCGCTGCGCGGGCTTCGTCCAGCGCGGCGGCGGGCGGCTCGCGCCCCAACTACCCGATCCGCAACTCTACGAGGAGTTCGCGGCGCTGCGCGGCACGATCGCGGAGCTCTACGACGGCCGCGACTACTCGGCCGCGTTGCGCGGCATCATGGGTCTCGCGGACCGCGCCAACCAGTACGTCGACACGATGAAACCCTGGGCGCTCGCGAAGGATCCGGCCAAGGCCGCGGAAGTCCTCGCCGTGTGCACGCAGGGCATCAACCTGTTCCGCGTGCTGATGAGCTACCTCGCGCCGGTGCTGCCGCGGATGGCCGAGAAGGCCGGCAGGTTCCTGCGCATCTCATTCGCGGACTGGAACTCGGTCGCGACGCCACTGTTCGATCACCCGATCGAAGCGTACGAGCCGCTGGCCCTGCGGCTCGACCCGAAAGTGGTCGCTCAACTGGTCGAAGCGCCCGCGGAAGCGCCGGCGCAGCAGCCCGCCCAGAAGCAGACTCAGAAGCCGGCGAAGCAACCGAAGAAGGATGCCACCGTGAACGACGCCGCCGCTCCCGCGGACTCCGCCTTCGCCAGCATCGACGACTTCGCGAAACTCGACCTGCGCGTGGCGACGGTGCTGGAAGCGAAACACGTCGACGGCTCGGACAAACTACTGCAGCTCACGCTCGATCTCGGCACCGAGCAGCGCAACGTGTTCTCCGGCATCCGCTCCACCTACGATCCGGCGAAACTCGTCGGCCGCCAGGTGGTGATGATCGCGAACCTCGCGCCGCGCAAGATGCGTTTCGGCGTGTCGCAGGGCATGGTCCTGTGCGCCAGCGCCGATGACGGCCCCGAAGTGTTCCTGCTCTCGCCCGACAGCGGCGCGACGCCGGGCATGAAGGTCACCTGACCTCGCCGGAGAGAGTGGCCCGTGACGCCTGAACTCTCCGCGGCCGCCGTCGATGCGCTGCTGCCGCAGACGCAGTGCACGCGTTGCGGCTACCCGGGCTGTCTGCCGTACGCGCGCGCGGTCGTGAGTGGCGAGGCGGACATCAACCAGTGCCCGCCCGGCGGCGCCGAAACCATTGGCCGGTTGTCCGTGCTGACCGGCAAGGAACCGAAGCCGCTGAACCCCGTGAACGGTGCCGAAGCACCGCCCACGGTGGCATTCATCGACGAGGAGCGCTGCATCGGCTGCGCGAAGTGCCTGCCGCCCTGCCCGGTCGACGCGATCGTCGGCGCGGCGCGGCGCATGCACACCGTGCTCGCCGAGACCTGCACGGGCTGCGAGCTGTGTGTCGCGCCCTGCCCGGTCGACTGCATTTCGATGATCCCGCGCGCGTCGGTTCCGGCGGTATCCGCCCAGCTACCACCGCCAGATGAATCGCGCGCCCGCCATGCCGCGCACAACGAGCGCATCGCGCGCCGCGCTGCCGAAAAAAGCGCGCGGCTCGCGGCGAAGAAGAGCGCGGTGTCCTCCTCGAAAGAGGGCTCGGGACGTCCATGAACGCCGCGAAGCGTCGCGCGATCTTCGAGAGATTCCGCGCGGCCAACCCACATCCCACGACCGAGCTCGAATACCAGACGCCGTTCGAGCTGCTCGTGGCCGTGATCCTTTCGGCGCAGGCCACGGACAAGAGCGTGAATGCGGTAACCCGTAAGCTGTTCCCTGTAGCCCGCACACCGCGGGCCATCGCAGACCTCGGCGTCGAAAAATTGTCGAAATTCATCCAGTCGATCGGCCTGTGGAAGGCCAAGGCCAAAAACGTGATCGCCACTGCGTCGGCGATCGCCGACGAACACGGCGGCGAAGTGCCGCGAACTCGCGCGGAGCTCGAAGCGCTTCCCGGAGTAGGACGCAAAACTGCGAACGTCGTCCTGAACACGATTTTCAGAGAACCCACAATCGCGGTCGACACGCACATCTTCCGCGTTGCCAATCGAACGAAGATCGCGCCGGGGAAAACGCCGCGAGACGTGGAGGATGCGCTCGTGAAGTTCACGCCCGGGGAATTCGCTCATGACGCTCATCACTGGCTCATCCTGCACGGAAGGTACGTATGCAAGGCGCTGAAGCCCGCGTGCGCCGCATGCCTCATAAACGATCTGTGCGAGTACGGCCCCCGGCTCCGGATTATCGCGCACGCCTCCAGGAGCACTGGATGATCTACGACGGCACTTCGCGGGATCAGCTGCGCGAGATGTATCGCGCGGCGTGGCGCAAGTTCAAGGCGCAGCAGCCGCTCTCGGCGCTGGAGAAGCAGCTCGTCGCGGTGATCTCCGAGCATCCCGAATACCACGTCATCGTCGAGTCCGCGGCCGCGGACCTCGCTAACTACTCACCGCGCGGCGGCCAGCTCAATCCCTGGCTGCACATGGGTCTGCACCTGGCCATCCGCGAACAGGTGGCCACCAACCGGCCGGCCGGCATCAGCGAATTGCACGCGAAATTGTCGGCGCGGGCCGGTGGCGCCCACGAAGCCGAGCACCGCATGCTCGAGGTGCTGGCCGAGGCGATGTGGGAAGCCCAGCGGGCCGGCAAGTCGCCCGACGAAAACGCCTACCTCGAGCGCCTGAAAAGCCTGTAGGCAGGCCGCCTCGGGACGGCGCGACCGCCCGAATTCTGTGAACCAGTACCCACCCCGGCGACCGGTCGGGCCGGCCCCCGGGGGTGGCGGTCTACACTGCCGGAAGCTACGCCGGGTGCGCTTGCACCCGGCGATCTTCGAGAGGTTCAACGGATGGGTCTGTCGGAAACCATCGTCGCCGCGATCATCGGCGCGCTCGCCACCATGGCCACCGCCATCGCGCAGCTGCTTAAAAACCGCGCACCGGCCGAGACGCGGCCGAAGAAGAACCGTGTCCGCTCGACGTTCGCGATCGTCGCCCTGGTTTTCGGCGCGATGGTCGGCGGCTATTTCTGGTCCGAGCTGCGCGCCGTGGGCGCGCGCGAGGAAATCGCGGCGCTGCGGGCGGACCTGAAGCTCGCCGCCAAGGCCGAGGCCGCCAGTGCGGCGGACATGCCGGCCCCGGGCAATGCCAGCGCGCCGCACCCGGCGCTGGCGACGCGGGTGGGCGAGACCGCCAGCGCCGAATCGGTGGCCCACCTGCCGCCCTGCCGCGTGACGCAGCAGGCCGAGGAAGCCGGCCCCACCGCCTGCAACGAGTCCCTCGCGACGGTCATCGCCGTCTGCGCGACCGTGCCTTCCTCGACCCGAACCCAGGCCGTGCGCGTGCAGGCCCGCGTTCCCCTGAGCGACGAGCCCTGGCTGGAACGCGACGCGGGCGCGCCGACACTCGGCAGCCTGCACATTGCGGAATCACACACCGAGTACCCGACGAGCGCCGACCGGCGCGCCGTATGCCTGGACGTGTCGAACTGGAGCGTCGAGGAGACGCTCGCCGTGCGCGTGGTGGTGGACTATGCCTTTGGCGCCACGCCGGCGCCCGAGCTGACCGCCGCGGCGCCCGTGGGACGCACGCTCTGAGCCGTTTCCGGCCTCAGGCCTTCTTCGGCATGTAGAGGTCGGTGATCGTCCCTTCGAAGGCTTCCGCCGACAGGCCCACGGTTTCCGACAGCGTCGGGTGGGCGTGAATCGTGAGGCCGATATCGGCCGCGTCCGCGCCCATCTCGATCGCCAGCGCGACCTCCGCGACCAGCTCGCCGGCGTTGGGGCCCACCATACCGCCGCCCAGCACGCGATGCGTCGCGGGGTCGAACAGTAGTTTGGTCATGCCCTCTTCGCGGCCGAGCGCGAGCGAACGGCCGCTCGCCATCCACGGGAAACTGCCCTTCTTGTACGGCGTGCCGTTCTTCTTCGCGTCGGTTTCCGTCAATCCCACCCAGGCGACTTCCGGATCCGTGTACGCCACAGACGGGATCACGCGCGCGTCGAAATAACTCTTGTGGCCGGCGGCCACTTCGGCGGCCACCTTGGCCTCGTGCATCGCCTTGTGGGCGAGCATCGGCCCCGGCACGAGATCGCCGATCGCGAACACGTGCGGCAGGTTCGTGCGCATCTGCTTGTCGACCGGGATGATGCCGCGGTCGCTGACATCGATGTCCGCGTTCTCGAGTCCGATGCGCTTGCCGTTGGCGCTGCGGCCCACGGCGACCAGCACGCGGTCGAAAGTGTCGTTGCGTTTGCCGTTCGCGTCCTCGAACGTCACCTCGAGCCCTTCGGGCTTCGCCGTGCAGGCGGTGACCTTGGTGTTCAGCAGGATCTGCTCGTAACGCGCCTTCAAGCGCTTCTCGAGCGGCTTCACGAGATCCAGGTCGGCGCCCGGCATGAGCTGCGGCGTGAGCTCGACCACCGAAAGCTTCGCGCCGAGCGAGGCATAAACCGTCGCCATCTCGAGCCCGATGATGCCGCCGCCGATGACCAGCAGGCGCTTCGGCACGCCGCCGAGTTCGAGCGCGCCGGTCGAATCGATGACCCGCGGGTCGTTCGGGATGAACGGTAGTTTGATGGGCTCCGAGCCGGCCGCGATGATGCACTGCTCGAAGCGGATCTTCTGCGTCTTGCCGTCGCTGCCGACGACCTGCATGACGTGCGGGCTCGCGAACGAGCCGACGCCGGTGACCACTTCCACCTTGCGTTGCCGCGCCAGCACCGACAATCCACCGACCAGCTTCTTGACGACGCTGTTCTTCCACGCGAGCAGCTTCGGCAGGTCGAGCTCGGGCGCGCCGAACGAGACACCGTGCGCGCGCATGTCGGCCACCTCGTCGATGACCTTGGCCGCGTGCAGCAGCGCCTTCGACGGAATGCAGCCCACGTTGAGGCATACGCCGCCGAGCATCGGCCAGCGCTCGACCAGCGTGACCTTGAGACCGAGATCCGCGGCGCGGAACGCGGCGGTGTAGCCGCCGGGACCGGCGCCGAGCACGAGCAGCTGCGTCTCGCGGTCGTGCGGCACGTCGGGCTTCAGGGGCCGCGACGGTTTGGGAGCGGGTGCCGGCGTGGCGGCGCGCGCGGGCGCCGCGGGTGCCGGCGCAGGAGACGCTGGTTTCGCCGGCGCCGACGCGGCAGGTTTGGCGGGAGCTGGTGCGGCGGCCTTGGCCGGCGCCGCGGCCGCGCCTTCGATGCGCGCGATCACGCCGCCCGCGCCGATGTTGCCGCCCTTCTTCACCAGCACTTCGGTCACCGTGCCGGCGGCGGTGGACGGCACGTCCATCGTCGCCTTGTCGGTTTCCAGCGTGACGAGCGGCGTGTCGACTTCGATCTTGTCGCCGACCTTGATGAGCACGTCGACGATCGCGACCTCGTCGAAATTGCCGAGATCCGGAACCACGAGATCGATCTTGCTCACGACATCGCCTCGAGCAGTTCCTTCGGCCGCGCCAGGGTGTCGGCGAAGAATTTCGCGATGCGCGCGCCGAGCGCGCCGTCGATCACTCGATGGTCATAGGAGAACGACAGCGGCAGCATGAGCCGCGGCTGGAAGGACTCGCCGTTCCACACCGGTTTCATCGAAGACTTCGACACGCCGAGGATCGCGACTTCGGGCGCGTTGATGATGGGCGTGAACGCGGTGCCGCCGATGCCGCCCAGACTCGAGATCGTGAAGCCCCCGCCCTGCATGTCGGCGCCGGGTAGTTTGCCCGCGCGCGCCTTCTCGGACATCGAGGCGAGCGCGCCCGCGATCTCGAACACGTTCTTGCGGTCCGCTTCCTTGATGACGGGCACCAGCAGGCCGTTCGGCGTATCGGCGGCGAAGCCGACGTTGAAGAACTGCTTGAAGACCAGGTTCTGGCCGGACTCGTCCAGCGAGCTGTTGAGCACCGGGAACTCGCGCATGGCGCGCAACGCCGCCTGCACGATGAACGCGAGCGGCGTGACCTTCACGCCCTGCGCCGCGGCCTTCTCCTTGAGCGATCCGCGCAGCGCTTCGAGATCGGTGATGTCGCTCTCGTCGTACTGCGTAACGTGCGGGATGTTGATCCAGGCCGCCTGCAGTCGCGGCCCGGAGATCTTCTGCACGCGCGACAGCGGCTTGACCTCGACGGGGCCGAACGCCGCGTAGTCGACGACGGGCACCTTGGGCAGCGAGGGACCTGCCGCCACCGCGCCACCGCCGGACATCACCAGCTTGACGAACGCCTTGACGTCGTCGAGCTGGATGCGGCCCTTCTCGCCACTGCCGCGCACGCTGCCGAGGTTCACCCCGAGCTCGCGCGCGAACTTGCGCACTGACGGCGAGGCATGCGCGGTGCTGAAACTGGTTTCGTCGATGGCGGGCAATCCGCCGCGCAGAGGCAACGTCTGCGTCACGCCTTGGGGCGCGGCCGCGCGGGGCGCGGC
>JAEWLQ010000086.1 GCA_023457495.1 Pseudomonadota bacterium | reverse complement strand
CTTCGGCGGCGCGGGCGGCACGGGCAACATCGTCAACGCGACGGTGAACTCCGACATCACGGCGCGCGGCAGCGAAGCGATCGGCTTCCTCGCCCAATCGGTCGGCGGCGGCGGCGGCTCGGGTGGCATCAATGTCTCGGGCGGTATCCAGGGCAGCCGCGACACGTCCACGCCGTCGCTGGTCTTCGGACTCGGCGGCGCGGGCGGCGCCGGCAACGCGGCGAACACCGTTACGGCGACGCAGCGCGGCGACATCAACGTCGACGGCGTGAATTCCATCGGCGTGCTCGCGCAGAGCATCGGCGGCGGCGGTGGCGCGGGCGCGCTCAACGTCTCCGGCAATCTGGCGCTCGGCCGCGATCTCGCGGCCAGCATCGGCATCGGTGGCGACGGCGGCACGGGCGCGGATGCGCAGGCCGTGAATGTCACCAGCGACGGCAACATCAGCGCGCGCGGCATCGAATACGTGCAGAGCAACCAGCCCTTCGACGAACGCGGCAAGGAGATCGTGGCGGCGCGCCAGCGGACCACCGGCATCATCGCGCAGAGCATCGGCGGCGGTGGCGGCGTGGGCGGCATGAACGTCAGCGGCGTGATCGCGCCCCACGGCGACACGCTGGCCGGCGGCGTCGGCGGCACGGGCGCCGGCGGCGGCAACGCCGGCAGCGTGACGCTGCTGCGTGGACTCAATCCGTTCACGGGTGACGTCAGCACCATCGACACCTACGGCAGCGGCGCCGTCGGCATCCTCGCGCAGTCCATCGGCGGCGGTGGCGGTGACGCGGGCATGAACTTCGCGTTCAGCCTGAGCGACGTTCGCCGCAACTCCAATGCTGCCGCAATGATGTTCGCGATCGGCGGCGGCGGCGGGACGGCGGGCGACGGCGATACGGTCACGGTCACGCACGTGGGTGACATCCACACGCGCGGCGGCCGCAGCGACGGCATCGTCGCGCAAAGCATCGGCGGCGGCGGTGGCAAGGCGACCTACAACATCGGTCTCGGCCTCAACCGCGACGCGACGGCATTCAACCTCGGCATCGGCGGCGCGACCGGCGACGGCGGCAACGCCAAAGCCGTCACGGTCACGCACGCCGGTGACATCTCCACGCTCGGCGACGATTCCGCGGCGATCTACGCGCAGTCGGTCGGCGGCGGCGGCGGCGATGCGGGTTTCGACTTCGTCTCCAGCCCGTTCGCCTCGGAAGGGCTCGACGTGACGATGGGCCGCGAGGGCGGGACTGGTGGAACCGGTGGAACGGTCGCGGTCACGGCCAGCGGCATCCTGACGACGCGCGGCGACCGCTCGGTCGGCGTGCAGGCGCAGAGCGTCGGCAATGGCGGTGGCGAAAGCAGCTCGAGTTCGGTGGAGCTGTCCGGCGACGGTGGCGGCGGCGAGGGCCAGGACTGGAGCGCCTCCCTGGAAGTTGGCCACACGGGCGGCCTCGGCGGCAGCGCGAACCGTGTGGACGTGCGCACCGCGGGCGGCATCGAAACGCAGGGCGCGCAATCACATGCGATCCACGCGCAGAGCGTGGGCGGCGGCGGCGGCAAGGGCGGCTCGGCGTTCCGGCATGGCGTCCTCGAGGCCAACAACCAGGTCGCGGTCAGTGTCGGTGGCGACGGCGGCGTCGGCGGCACGGGCGGAGAAGTCGACGTCGAAAACGATGGCGTATTGATCACGCGTGGCGACGACGCGCACGGAATCTTCGCGCAATCGATCGGCGGCGGCGGCGGCGTCGGCGGCTACGTCGCGATCGTGAATATCGAGGTGCTGGGCGGCACGGGCGGCAACACGGCCTCGATGTCGCTCGGCGGTTCCGGCGGAGAGGGCTCGTTCGCGCGGGCGGTCGACGTCGAGAACCGCGGCGAGATCCTGACTCTCGGCCGGCGTTCCTTCGGCATCAATGCGCAGTCGATCGGTGGCGGCGGTGGCGAGGGCAGCATGCTGCTCAGTACGGCCCTGACGACCGGCGAGACCAACCGCAATTTCAACCTGCAGGTCGGCGGCGACGGTGGCATCGGCGGCACGGGCGGCGCGGTCACGGTGCTCAACGAAGGCGTCATCCATACGCTCGGTGACGAGTCGGTGGGCGTGCGCGCGCAGAGCATCGGCGGCAAGGGCGGCGATGCCGGCCTGATCGCGGAATTCGGCGTCTCGGTCACCGGCAACAGCCAGCAATCCACGCGCATCGGCGTGCGGCTCGGCGGCTCGGGCGGCGACGGCGCCGCGAGCGGCGACGTGAGCGTCACCAACCGGCGCGCCGCGGGCGCGGACGCCGGTGGCGAGATCCTCACCGAGGGCCGCGACGCGCACGGCATCTTCGCGCAGAGTCTCGGCGGCGGCGGCGGCAACGGTAGTTCGGTGCTCTCGGCCAACATCGGCACGGGCACACACGGTTACACGACGTTCGTCGGGCTGAATATCGGTGGCGACGGCGGCAGCGGCGCCACGGGTGGCGACGTGACCGTCACGAACGCCGAAAGCATCGAGACCCGCAACGCGAATTCGCATGGCGTGTACGCGCAATCCATCGGCGGTGGCGGCGGCAACGGCGGCCTCGTGCTCGCGGCGAACGCAGTGCTCGCGAGCGGCGGCACCTCGGGAACGCCGTTGATCGCGCTCGGTGGCTCGGGCGGCACCGGCGCGGATGCCGGCGACGTCACCGTGAACAACAGCGGCGACATCCTGACGCGTGGCGCGTATTCGCACGGCATCCTCGCGCAGTCGATCGGCGGCGGCGGCGGCAACGCCGGCATCGGCATCGGTCTTGCGACCAATGCGACGGACACGGCGATCGCGGGCACGTTGTCGGCGTTGTTCGGCGGCCGTGGCGGCGAGGGCGGCCTCGGCGGCCAGGTCACGGTCAATCACTCCGGCGACATCACCGTGCTGGGCGAACACTCGCAGGCCGTGATCGCCGAAAGCATCAATGGCGGCGGCGGCCACATCGCGCTCGATTTCTCGGGCGTGTCCACGTTCCCGGGCGGCGCGTCGCTGCCGGGCGAGCCCACGGGCTCACCGCCCGCGCTCGATCCGGTCATCCTGTTCCGCGGCGGCGGCGAGGGTCAGTCGAACTCGAATGCCGGCCGCGTCACGCTCAACTACACCGGCACATTCGGTGTCGCCGGCAACAACGGCGCCGCGAATGCGGTGCAGGCCGTGGGCGGCGGCGGCGGCACGTACGATCTGTCGCTGGGTCTCGTCGATTCCGCCGGAGCTGCGGATGACGTGACGATCGATGGCCGCCTCGGCGGCGTCGACGGCACCAACAACCGCGGCGGCGACATTCAATCCACGCACGACGGCGACCTCATCACCGAGGGCGACAACACGCCCGGCGCCCTGGTGCAGTCGATCGGCGGCGGTGGTGGGCGCGCGAACCTGGATCTCTCCTCCAGTCACGATTCGATCCGCGCGGCCTCGATCACGCTGGGCGGCGAGAACGGCGATACCGAAGCCGGCGGCGATATCGAGCACACGCAGACCGGCTCGGTCTCGACGCGCGGCGATTCCGCGCACGGCGGCGTGTTCCAGAGCGTCGGCGGCGGCGGCGGTAGTTTGAGCGTCCGCAACGATGGCGGTACTGCGGCGGCCGGACTGCGCGCGCCGGTCATCCGCAAGCACGACGACGGCACCGCGCACGGCAACAACCTGCGAATCGCCAGCGTGGTGCTGGCGCCGCAGCTGTCCTTCGGCAGCAACGGCGGCAGCGGCATCGGCGGTGGCAACGTGAGCCTCGGCCTCGATGGCGACGTGCGCACGGTGGGCAACAATGCCGTCGGCATGATCTTCCAGAGCGTCGGCGCGGGCGGCGGTGTCGCCAATGTCACTGGCGTCGAAGGATTGTCGGTGGCGCTCGGCGGCTCCAACGGTGCGAGCGGACATGGCGGCGATCTCGAGGTCATGAACACCGGCGACGTGCTCACGAACGGACTGCGTTCGCATGGCGTGTTCCTGCAGTCGATCGGCGGCGGTGGCAGCGCGGTGTTCACCGATGCGGCGGCTGCGATGGTTTCGCTGTCGGCGGACAACACGGGCAACGGCGGCGCGATCGACTTCACGCAGAACGGCACGATCGCCGCGCTCGGCGACCACAGCTACGGCTTGTTCGCGCAAAGCGTGGCCGGTGGCGGCGGATTCGTCGACGGCGGCTTCGCGGGCAGCGCCGGCGGCGCGGGCGCCGCGGGCACGATCGGCCTCATGCTCAACGGCGACATCGGCGCGCTGGGCGAGGGCAGTGTCGCACTGTTCGCGCAGAGCACGGACGCGGCCGGACTCGGCGGCGACATCACGGCGACGCTCTCCGCGGGTAGTTTGCTGGTGGGCGGCGAAGACGGCGTGGCCGTGTACTACGACGGCGGCGCGGCGAACCAATTCACGAACTTCGGCGCGGTGCGCACGTTGTCGGGCCCGCTCGGCTTCGCGTTCCGCGGCGGCGCGGGCGGCGACTTCGTCGACAACCACGGCACGGTGATGGGCAATATCGACCTGGCCGGCGGCGCGAACGGCTTCGCCAACAACGTGGACGGCGCCTTGTATTCGGGCACGACGCTCAATCTCGGCGGCGCGGCGAACCTGCTGGTCAACGACGGCCTCATCGCCCCCGGCGCCGATGGCCTCGCGGTGCGCACCGCGCTCGATGGCAGCTTCCGCCAATCGGCGAGTGGTGTTTCGAACATCGAGGTCGACTACGCGGCACGCGACAACGACCGGGTGATGGCGAGCGGCACGGCGGAGGTGGGCGGCGCGCTCAACTTCTCGCTGTTCAACGTCGACCGCATCCAGTCGGGCGTGACCTTCAACGCCGTGTACACGGCGAGTGGCGGTGTGACCAACACGGGCGTGACACTCAACACCGCGCCCTCGGTGGTCGTGAACTACCGACTGGTCGAATACAACCCGCACATGATGGGCGTGGAGACCGACGTGGATTTCTCGGCCGCGGGCCTGCTCGGCAATCGCGTGCAGATGGGCGACTACCTGAATCGCGCGCAGCTCCTGAACGTTCCGAACGGGTTGGGCGATGTCGTGACGGCCGCCGTCCTCGAGGACGACCTCGAGCAGTACGCCTTCATGCTCACGCAGCTCGGCTCCGAGTTCTACGCCGAACAACAGGCCGTCGCGTTGAGCGGCGTGCAGCGATTCGCGCGCAACCTGCAGAACTGCGGCACCACGAGCATCGGCGCGGACGACGATGACGCGAACTGCTACTGGATCCGCTATGACGACACGCCCTCCACGCGCGACACCCGCGCGGGATTCCCGGCCGCGCGCGACGATGGTTACAGCATCTCGCAGGGCATCCACTTGCCACGCGACAACGGCTGGTCCCTCGGGTTCGGCCTGGATTTCGAGCATCACCAGGCGGCCGGATTCGACGGACTGTGGAAGGCGGAGAGCAAGTTCTTCCAGCTCGGCTCGAGCCTGCGCCGCGACTTCGGCGCGCACTCGGTGGGCAGCACGCTCGCGGTCGGCAACAACGCGCAGGCGGTCAATCGCACGATCGGCGTGACGGAGCTGTATGAAGCGCGGGGCGAGCGCGATGTGCTCTTCCTTGGCAGCGTGTTCGACTACACCTACAGCGCGACGGCCGGCGGCCTCACGCTCGAGCCCAGCTTCAGCCTCGGGTCTTCCTTGCTGAGCTATTCGGGCATGAGCGAGGTGGGCGCGGAAGCGCAGAACGCCATCATCGCGGGCGGCTCCGAGACCCATCTTTGGGCGGAGCCCGCGCTGGCGATGCGCCACGATGCGAACTTCGGCAGCGGCGCGCGGTTGCGCACGTTCATCCGCGTGGGCGCGTTGCACTATCTGTCCGGCATGAGCACCAAGGTTCGGGCGGGGCTCGAGGGCGGCCCGGAACACGCGGATCCCGCACGGTTCGGTTCCGATCTCGACCGCACGCATTTCATCGGTGAAGTGGGCCTGCAGTACGAGACACCGGGCGGATTCATGACCGGCTTTTCCTATTCGCGGCGGGAATCGGATATCCGCGAGGGCGGTGCCGGTAGTTTGCGGTTCACGATGCCGATCAAGTGAGAATAGGGGACGGCTGACACGGACCGGCGGGCGATACGGACAGGCGCAGGTAAGAGCGCGCGCGCATATGGATGCCAGCGCAAGCCCTGCGAGGTTCCCATGAGCCCCTCGAAATCCAATTCCTGGTTCACGCGTCTCACGAAATTCAGCGCACACGCGGCCGGCCGTCCGGCCGCGTTCATCTGCGCGGCGCTGGTGATTGCGACCTGGGCGATCACCGGGCCGATTTTCCACTGGAGCGACACCTGGCAGCTCATCATCAACACCGGCACGACCATCGTGACCTTCCTGATGGTGTTCCTGATCCAGAGCACGCAGAACCGTGATTCTGTCGCCGTGCAGATCAAACTCGACGAGTTGTTGCGCGTATCCACCGGCGCGCACAACGTGCTGCTGGATCTGGAGGAGCTCGACGAGGCCGAGCTCAACCGCATTCGCGAGGTTTACGAGCGTCTCGCCGCGGAGGCGCGGCGTGGTGTCGACGCGGGCCGCAGCGATGAAGGCGTGCCGCCCATCGGCAATCTGACCTCTCGTGCATGAGGGACCGCGCGCAGCGCAATCCGACACGACCGTAGGTGACGGCAGAGGGGACCCTGCGGATCGCCGACCCGCATCACCCGGTCACGCGGACAGCGTCGACGCGTCACGAAGCGCAGGCTGTGCACTCCTGATAAGGCTTCGTCCAGGAGTGCCCACATGTCACAAGTCGTTTCAAAGAGTCTGCTGTTTCTCGCGCTGGCGGGTGCGTCGTCCGCCGTGATGGCCGCGGACAATGCGAAGGCGCCATCGCCGTCCACGTTCGTGACCAAGGCGGCGCAAACCGGCATGGCCGAAGTCGAGCTCGGCAAGATCGCGCTCAGCAAGTCGCAGGATCCCGAAGTGCGCAGCTTCGCGCAGCGCATGGTCGAGGATCACGGCAAGGCCAACAAGGAGCTCGCCAGCATCGCGAAGGCCCAGGGCATCGAGACGCCCAAGCGGCTGGACGCCAAACATCTTGCAATGGTCGAAGAGCTCAAGCTCATGACGGGCGACGAGTTCGATCGCAAGTATGCGCATCACATGAACAGCGGGCATTCGGATGCGATCGAGTTGTTCGAACAGGAGTCGCGATCGGGTGACGCGGCGCTCGCCGGCTTCGCGCAGAAGACGCTGCCGACGCTGAAGGAACACAAGCAGCTCGCCGAAAAACTGCCGGGGCACTGATAGCCGATTAACAGTTGCCGATGTACGAGTAACCGATGAACGAGTAACCGATGAACGAGCACAGCAATGGCGCGGGCCTGCTCATCGACGGCCTCATCGCCTGGGGCGTCGACACGATCTTCGGCATGCCCGGCGACGGCATCAACGGGATCATGCAGGCGATCCACGAGCGCGAAGACAAGGTGCGCTTCATCCAGGTGCGGCACGAGGAGTCCGCGGCGCTCATGGCCTGCGCGCATGCGAAGTGGACCGGACGGCTCGGCTGCTGCCTCGCGACCACGGGTCCCGGCGGCGTGCACCTGCTGAACGGTTTGTACGACGCAAAGTTCGATCGCGCGCCGGTGATCGCGATCACGGGTCTGCCGTATCACGACCTCATCGACACCTTCACGCAGCAGGACGTGGATCTCGGCCGGCTGTTCACGGATGTCGCCGCGTATTCGACGCGCATCATGAGCGCGGCGCACGTCGAGAACGCACTATCGCTCGCATGCCGGATCGCCGTGACGCAGCGCGCGGTGACACACGTGTCCGTGCCGGTCGACGTGCAGGAGGAGAAGCTCGAAGACGTCGAACCCTCGCCGCGTAATGTCCAGCATCACGTGTCGTTCGCGAAAACCGACGGCGCGCGGGTGCCCGACGAGGAGAGCGTCGCGCGCGCGCTCGAGATCCTGAATCGCGGACAACGCATCGCGATGCTGGTCGGGCAGGGCGCACTCGGCGCGCGCGACGAAGTCATCGAGATCGCCGAATTGCTGGGCGCACCGATCGTCAAGGCGTTGCTCGGCAAGGCGGTGGTACCCGATGCGCATCCGCTGACGCTCGGCGGCATCGGCCTGCTCGGCACGCGTCCGTCGCAGGAGGCCTTCGAACAATGCGACACCTTGCTGATCGTCGGGTCGACGTTTCCGTACGTCGAGTACTACCCGAAACCCGGCCAGGCGCGCGGGGTGCAGATCGACCGCGATCCGTCGCGCATCGGACTGCGCTTTCCGGTGGAAGCCGGGTTCGTGGGCGATGCGCGTACCACGCTGAAGGTCCTGATCGCGCGGCTCAAGGCGCACGCGGACCGCTCGTTCCTCACGAACATGCAGGCGCGCAAGCGCGAGTGGGTCGAGTTGCTCGAATCCGCGGCGGACGCGCCGCGCAAACGTCTGACGCCCGACCGCCTCGCGCGCGATCTGGGCCGCCGGCTCACCGACGACGCGCTGGTCGCGTGGGATTCCGGCCACAACACCGGGGTGCTCGCGCGCTACGTCGAGGCGCGCGCCGGACAACAGTTTGCCGGGTCGGGCATGCTGGCCACGATGGGTTGCGCCGTGCCGTACGCCATCGCCGCGGCGCTCGCGCATCCCGGCCGCCAGGTCGTGGCGTTCGTCGGCGATGGCGGGCTCACCATGCTGCTGGGCGAGCTCGCCACGATCCGCCGCTACGACCTGCCGATCAAGATCGTCGTGATGAAGAACAACACGCTGGGGCAGATCAAGTGGGAACAGCTCATGTTCCTCGGCAATCCCGAGTACGAATGCGACCTCGAGCCCATCGACTTCGTGAAGGTCGCCGCGGGGTTCGGCATCGCCGGATTCCGGGCTGGCTCGTCGACGGATGTGGGACCGGCGCTCGACGCCGCGTTGAGTGCCCCGGGCGCGGCGCTGGTCGAGGCCACCGTGGATCCGAACGAACCGCTGCTGCCGGCGAAACGCATCGAAAAATACGCGGACAACCTCGAGAAGGCGTTGGCGAACGGCACGGCGGGCGCGGAAGAGATTCGCGCGGCGCTGGCCCGCGAGCCGGCGCGCACCCAGCTCAGCTAGTTTGGCGTATGCTGGCCGCTGGCTGGGCCTGCTCCGTTCACGATGACGCTCGTGCGAATCGCCGCCGCCCTGTGCGGTCTTGTTTCAATTCTTGCGCATGCGCAGTCCACGGCGCCACGCACTGAAAGCGAGGCCGTCGCCGAATCCATCAATCACGTCTTCGCCACCGAATTGGGATCGGGTATCTACGATCTCGGTGGCCGCACGCTGCAGGTCTACCGGCTGACCTGGAACCGGTACCTGCTCGGCGATGAAACCACGACGCGACTGCGCTTCACGCTGCCGGGCACGTTCGGGTTCTTCGACTTCAAACCCATCGACGTCATCGAGGAAGGTCCGCCCAAGCGCGTCGACAGCTTCAGCGTGAAGCCGGGCCTCGAATTCGATATCCCGCTGCGCGATGGCTGGCGTCTCATTCCCTATGCCAATGCGGGATTCAGCCTGGCGTCGAGCAACGTCGAGGGGTGGTTGTACGGATGGGGTATCCGGGCGGACCGGCACGCGATGATCGGTGGCTGGCAAACACTGTTTCGCGCGGAGTTCGGCTACGCCGGCGTCGACTATCGCGATGGCACACCGAATGACAACTTCGCGCGCATCCGGCAGGGCATGGATTTCACGCGGGGCATCGGCTGGCGGACGCGCGGTCACGAGATCGAGCTGGGTCTTTACGGGCTGGTCGACATCATCATCGATCCGCCCACGGTGCCAGTGGCGAATGGCGAGAGTGAGCCCCTGCAGTTGGAAGCGGGTTTCACGCTGGCGACGCGCCCGCGCGTCAAGATCTGGAAATTCGACGCGCCGCGACTCGGGTTCGGCTATCGCTACGCGGGTGACATCTCCGGCTGGCGGTTCGTGATCGGCGTGCCGTTCTGAGACATCGGCTGAGGCATCGGCGCGCGTCAGGCCGCGGGTGCGTATCGCTCGAAGTTCATGAGCTGCGTGGCCAACGCGCGTTGAAATGCGGGACGGGATTCGCAGCGACGTTGATAGGCGGCGAGTACCGGCATGTCGGACACCAGCGTCGTGTGACGCAGGATCTGCAGCACGGTGGTCATGAGCAGGTCGCCCGCGGTGAATGTTTCTTCCAGATAGTCGCGGTCGGCCAGGTGTGCCGCGAGCTCATCGAGCCGCATCTGCACGAAGGCCTGCTGACCGGGCCGACGCAGCTTCGACCACTCTTCGTTCGGGAAGAAAAGATCCATGGTCGTGAGGTTCTGCACGGCGGGCTCGAGCGTGTTGAGCGCCGCGAACATCCAGGTAATCGCGCGGGCGCGCGCCGACGCTTCGGCGGGAAGCAGGGCGGGACTCTTCTGTGCGACGTGCAGGACGATGGCGCCGGATTCGAACAGCGTGAGGTTGTCTTCTTCGTAGACCGGTACTTGCCCGAAGGGCTGTCGTTCGCGGTGCGCAGGGGCTTTGTGCTCGTTGAGCGCGAGCAGATGCTCGTCGTAGGGCAGCCCGGCTTCCTCCAGCGCCCAGCGCACGCGCAGATCGCGCACGAGGCCTTGGGCGAAAGGAGGAACCCAGCGAAATGCGGTGAGGCGGATCCGGGGCATGTGAACTCCTAGTCGGTCAGCGAGCCGCAGGTGAGATTGACGACGGCGCCGGTCATCGCGCCTGCGCGGTCGGAGGCGACGAAGGCCGCGGTTTCCGCGACCTCGCCGAGTCTCGGAAGCCGGCCTAACAAGGTTGCCGTGCGGCCGCGCTGCGCGAGCAGCTCGTGCACGGGGATTCCGACCTTCCTCGAGACGCCTTCGAATACTTCGCGGGCGCCGGAGAGTTCCACCGCGTCGGGGATCGCATCCGGCCGCAGGCACACGACGCGGATGCCTTGGTCGCCGAGCTCGGCCGCGAGCAGGCGCGAGAACGCTTCGGTGGCGGCGGAGAAAACGCCGTTCGCGAGAAATCCCTTGCCGGCGAGACGGCCGCCCGGGGTGGTCAGCGTCAGGATGACGCCATTGCCGCGCGCGCTCATGTGCCGCGCGGCCGCCTGCGCGGGGATGAACTGCGCGCGCGCGGTGGCCGCGATGGGATCGACGAATTCCGCGAGTGGGGTTTCGGTGAACGACTTGCCCTGCACGTGCGGGATGCCGATCGCGTTGAACAGGATGTCGATGCGGCCGGTGCGTTCGTGGATGCCATTCATGTGCGTCGTGACCGCGGTTTCATCGAATGCATCGACCACCGCGATCTCGGCGGGGGCGCCGAGGTCGCGAGCCGTGGCCTCGAGTTTCTGGCGCGTGCGCCCGGCGAGAAATATGCGCGCGCCCTCGCGGGCGAAGACGCGCGCGCTTGCGCCGCCGATCGCGCCGCCGCCGCCGTAGATGACGGCGACCTTGCCGTCGAGCAGGGCGCTCATGCGGCCGCGCCGTATTTCGCCGCGAGCTTCTCGAGCGCGCTGGTCCAGCCCTTCTCGTGGCCGGACATCTCGTTCTCGGGCAGCTGTTCGTGGGTCACGATGATTTCCGTGTTGCTGCCGCGTGCGACGAAGTCGACCGTCACGAGCGTGTCGCGCTTGTCGGTGTGCGGCGAGAGCCAGGTGAAAGCGAGCCTGCGGGGCCGATCGATCGTGCGGTAAACGCCGGTGTGCGGCACGGTGCTGCCGGATTCGAGGTGCATCACGATTTCGTAGCGGCCGCCGACGCGGGCGTCGACGGTGGCGACGGTCTTCGGGGTGGCTCCGGGGCGCATCCAGATGGCGAGCGCTTCGGGATCGAGCCAGGCATCGAACAGGACTTCGGGCTGCGCCGCGATCGTGCGGCGGACGACGACGGCGGCGGGCGAGATGGCGGCATTCATTTGCGCTTCCTCTTCTGTTGTCGGGTGACGAAAGCTTCGAGGGCGGCCAGCCGGCCTTCCCAGAAGCGTCGGTAATGTTCTATCCACATGGCGGCCTCCGAGAGGGGCGCGGCATCGAGCGACAACACATGTTCGCGGCCGGCGATCGAGCGGCGCACGAGCCCGGCGCGTTCGAGCATGCGGATGTGCTTGGAGATGGAGTTCAGCGAGATGGGGAATTCGGCGGCGATGTCGGTTACGCGCGCGTCGGTGTCCGTGAGTCGGGCCAGGATGGCGCGGCGCGTCGGGTCGCAGAGCGCGTTGAAGACGTCGTCGAGGCGGGAAGTATGTTCACCCATAAGGGTGAATATAGGTACGCACCGGTTCCGGCGTCAACCGGGAAATGGGGACATTCCTCGTTTCCTAGCAAACGGGGACAGGCCTGGGGGGCGTGGGTCGTATCGGTAAGAGCTTCGATGAGTCCCTGAAGACGACTTGTGGGGATTCGCGCGTGGCAAGGCCGGCGCCCACGCGATGGGGCTTCGCGTACGCGGCGCTTCCGGCGTTCGCGCGAGGCACCGAGCCGGCAAACGGCGCCCTCAGCCCGCGCTAGGCGCCCTCCCAAAATGGCAGAGACAGATAACCCGCCCCCACGGCCGGCGGGCCACAAAGCTGGCGTCATCAA
>JAEWLQ010000085.1 GCA_023457495.1 Pseudomonadota bacterium | reverse complement strand
CCCCGGCCCTGCCGTGGCGAAATGACCCTTGTTGTGAGGGGGCGGGCCAGGCCCGCCCGTCACTGCGATCAGTGCGTGGTGGCGGCGCTCGGAGTCGCGGGCCCCGAGCGGCTCGCGCCGCCTTCGCTTTCCCAACGGTCCTTTTCCAGGCGCTCGTCGAGGCGGCGGCGGTTTTCCTCTTCGCGTCGCTGGGCGCGCGCTGCCGCAAGACTGGCCGCGAGAATCGCGAGGCCCGTCATGCCCAGGAGCTTGAAGATCCGGAACGTCAGCATTTTCCCTCCGCGCATTTTTACTTCTCCTGAAGAGGCCGTCCGGCGACGGAGTAGGCCGCCGGACGGCTGTTACGCAGCCACGAGAATGCAGGGGTCTCGCAGGTGGGCATCACCCGGTCGTGGCTGCGAAACCCTTCATCAGCGCTCAGTTCGTCGGAGCAGGAGCGGGCTGCGTGATCTCCGCGGAGCCTGCACGCTTCGCGCTGTCCAGCGTCGACTGAGCCTGTGCCTTCGCGGACTCATACGCGGCGTCCGCCTCGTCCTTGCAGGCCTGCTGCGCGTCACCCTGCATGGATTCGCACTTCTCCTTGGCGATCTGGCGCTGGCCATCCGCCTGCGCGACGGCCACGTCGTACTCGGCCGCGGCGCGATCCGCGGTGCCTTCCGTCGCGACATCGGCTGCTTCACGACGCTCCTCGGCCACGTTCTCCCGCGCGTCCTGGCGGGCGTCCGCCACGTCCGTCGCGACTTCGTTGGCCGATTCGCGCTGGTTGCAGCCGGCAAGCGCCATCACGCCCACCGCCGCGGCCACTACCAGTGTCCAGCTTTTTGATTTGGTCACTTTGCATCTCCTCCGTGTGGAATGAATTCATTGCCCACGCACATCCTGCGCCCGCGCCCGGGGCACGGCGCGCGGACGGCGCGCCCATGCAATGTCAGCCTGATCCCATCCCGCGCGCAGTCCATCCGCCAGCGGCGCAGATTGCAGACAACTGGGGACTGCCTGTCAGTCGCGCCTGACCCGATACGCGCGCCAATCGCTGACACACGTCGGGGACCCGGCGGCATAACTTGCGGATCCCACACAGCAACCGTCCCAGACGCCCACTCAGACATTTCAGGAGAACAGGCATGACCATTCATTCGAAGACCTTCGACAACGGCGCCCGCAGCCCCGAATCCACCGCCGTGGAATTGAACCGCGTCGTCGCGCAGGCGGAGGAACTGCTCAAGAGCCTCGGCGACGAAGGCGGCGCGGCGTATGACGCCGTGCGCGAGCGCGTGCAGCGCACCGTCGAACAGGCGAAGACGAAACTTTCGGGCGCGAGCCACCGGGCGCGTGCGGCGGCGAACGACGCGGCGCGGGCCACGGACACCTACGTGCACGATCATCCCTGGGAGTCGGTTGCGTATGGAGCGGCCGCCGGCGCGGCGATCGGGGTCCTGCTCGCCGTGATCATGCGCCGATAAGATCCACTAGTTAGAGACAGGCAGCGCGGCACGTGGCGGCGCTCCGGCTCCGGCCGGGGCGCGTCGCGGCCGTGCGCCTCGGAGACACCGCATGCTCGAAACCCTCGCCCTCGGCCTGCTGCTCGCGGACACCAACGGACAGACGACGCTGCCGCGGCAACGCGAAGCGCCGCCGGCCCAGCAGCAGACACGAGAGTTCGAAGGCACACCGACCGATCCGCTGTTCGACAAGCCCCTGGTGGCGACCGACGATCCCACGTTCGTCCGTAATGCCATCGAGGCGAGCCGCCAGGGTGTCTTCGACGCGCAATCGGCGGGAGCGCTCGGGCCGCAGGTCGAAGACGCCGCGGAGATGCTCAAGCGCCAATACGGCGCGACCCGCGACCAGCTCGAGCAACTGGCGAAGCGCAGGAGCTGGCCACTACCCGATGAGGTCGAACGAAGGACTCCAACCGTTCAGGACGGCGCGGCGACGCGCAAGGGCGCGGATTTCATCGTCAGCCAGATCGCCGCGCACCAGGTGGCGGTCAAGCAATTCCGCGCGCAGCTGGCGGGGACGAAGGATGCGGACCTGAAGCGCGCGTTGGGCGAATCGCTCGCGGGTTACGAAAGGAATCTCGAGATGCTGGTCGGGCTGCAGTTTAAGCCCTGAAGCCCGGCGACTAGTGCCGCCGCGCGCGCTGGCGGTCTTCGTTGCGCCCGGTCAGTTGACGGATCGCGCCGATCAGCCGTCCCACCTGCACGGGCTTGGCGAGATGTTTCTGGAATCCCTTGTCGAGCGCGCGCGCCTCATCCTGAGGCCGCGAGAAGGCCGTGAGCGCGACGGCCGGTAGATTTTTCGCGTCCACGTGCAGGCGCGTGCGGATCGTTTCGATGAGGTCGTAACCCGACGATCCCGGCATGCCGATGTCGCTCACCAGCAGATTGAACCGGCCGGTGTCGGGTGACAGCTCGTGAATGGCCTCGGCGGCCGAGCTCACGCTGACAATTTCCGCGCCTTGCTCGGCCAGCAATCTTTCGAGGTATTCGCGCGAATCGGTCTCGTCGTCGACCGCGAGTATGCGCAGACCGGAGAGGGGCTTCGCGCCGCTGCGCGCCGCGAACCGGCGCTCCGCGACCTCCGTGATATCCGTGACTTCCTGGGCGCCTTCCGGTTTTTCCGCGCGCAGCCGCGGAATGCGGACGGTGAACTTGGCGCCCTTGCCACGTCCCTCGCTTTCGACGGTGATGTTGCCGCCGTGCGATTCCACCAGCTGCTTGGTGATGGCGAGGCCGAGGCCCAGGCCCGCGTAGCGCCGCGCGCTGCCGCCGTCCGCCTGCCGGAACTTCTCGAAGATGTGCGGCAGGAACTCGGAGGAGATTCCTTCGCCGTTGTCGCCGATCTCGCAGCAGACGAAGTCCGGCTCGACGCGCGTGCCGATCGACACCGTGCCGTCGGGCGGCGTGAACTTGAGCGCGTTGGACAGCAGGTTGCTCACGATCTGCTGCAGGCGGCCCGAGTCGCCCATGACCACGAGCGGGCCGTCGAAGAGGTGGCTCTCGATCCGGATCTGACGTGCGGCGATGGTGACGCGCATCGAATCGAGCGTGGCGCGCACGGCGTCATTGAGATCCATCGGCTCGAAGGACAGCGACAGCTTGCCTGACATGAGTTGGTTCGCGTCGAGCAGGTCTCCGAGCAGCTGGGTCTGCGCGCGGGCATTGCGCTCGATGACCTTGAGGCCGTCGCGCAGCATCGCCGGATCGACCTTCGGCCGTTGCAGCAGGGTGGTCCAGCCGAGGATGGCATTGAGCGGCGTGCGCAGTTCGTGCGAGATCGTCGCGAGGAACTCGTCCTTGGCCACCGCGGCCTGCGCGAGCTCGGCGCGCGCGGCGCGTTCGGCCGACAACAAGCCCTCGCGTTCGGCCTCGAGCTCCTTGCGGCGCGTGATGTCGCGGATCGTGCCGACGATGCGGCGCACGCGGCCGCTGGCATCGGTAATCGTGGTCGCGCGATTCTGCGCCCAGCGCACACTGCCATCGGTGCGGAGGAACTGGAATTCGAGCTCGCTCACGTCGCCGGGCCGCAGCACCTCGCCGCGGAAGGCTGCTTCGTGATCGCGGCCGGCCGGCAGCAACAGCTCGAAGAACTGCTGCGCGCGTCCGGTGAACTGATCCTCGGCCACACCCGTGATGAGATGAGTCTGCCGCGTCCAGTTCATGCGGCCGGTTTCGAGATCCCAGTCCCACATGCCGATGGTCGCCGCGTCGAGCGCGAGCTCGAGGCGTTGCATGCTCTCGCGCACGCGCTGCTGGGCCTCGCGCTGTTCGGTGATGTCGGTATGCGAGCCCACCCACTCGATGATCTCGCCACGTTCGTTCGTGACCGGCACGGCGTGGACGGAGAACGTGCGATAGACACCATCGCGGCGGCGCAATCGGTGTATCACGACGTAATCGTTGCGGGTCGCGAGCGCATGCCGCCACGCGTCGAGCGTCGCCTGCAGGTCGTCGGGATGGACGGCCGCCGTCCAGCCAAGGCCCGCGAGCTCTTCGGCGCTCTGTCCCGTGAACGCGCTCCAGCTCGTCTGTTCGCCGACTGCGCGGCCGCTGGCGGTCGCGGTCCAGAAGATGCCCGTCGTCGCGAGCAATGCCGCCTTGAAGCGATGTTCGCTGGTGGCGAGCCGCGCTTCGGCTTCCTTGCGCTCGGTGATGTCGAGCACGCTGCCCACGACGCGTGTGATATGCCCGGAGCGGTCGCGCACGAGCACGCAGTTGTCCCAGACCCAGACGTAGCTCCCGTTCCGGTGCTGGACGCGATATTCGCAGGAGATGCTCTCGGCATGATTGCCGGGAGCCTTGGCGCGCAGCACCCGCGCGGGTTGCGCGAGCGGCACGTCCTCGGGATGGATCAGGTCCTCCCACCAGCGGCTGATCGGCGTGATCTCCGCGCCGCGAAAGCCGAGAACCTGCTCGAGACCGGAGGTGCGCAGGACCTTGCCGCTCGCCATGTTCCAGTCGTAGACGAAGCCGGGCAGGGCGCGCGCGGCGAGTTGCAGGCGCGTCTCGCTGGTCTCGAGCGCGAGCGCGGCGACCTTGCTCTCCGTGATGTCGACGGTGATGCCCACGACAATGGGTCGTCCATCGCGTTGCTCGCACCAGCAGGTGGCCAGCAACCATTGCTCGTCGCGGTTGGGGCGGCGCAGACAGAACTCGAATTCCGCCTTGCCGTCCTGGAGCGTGCGCGCGAGGCCTTCCTCGAGCTGCTCATTGGTGGAGGGATCGAGCCGCTCTTCGCCATCGAGCGACAACCACTCGCGCGTTTGCGGCGACCACTCCCACATCTGGATGCCGGCCGCCGAGCGGGCCAGCCGCAGCCGGTTGGAGGCGAGCTGCATCGCCTCGCGCGCGTCCGCGACGCGTTGCTGCGCGCGTTCCACGCGCGCCGCGTTCCACAACACGAGCAGCGTGAGGCCACAACACATCACCGCGGCGAGCAGGGCGAAGGCGAAATGCAGCGAGTAGTAGCCCGCGCGCACGCCGGCGAGCGCCAGCAGCGCGAGTGCCAGCGGGGCGATGATCGTCCACACGATGATGCCGCGGGCCGAACTACCGGCGGCCGAAGGTCCGAGCAGCACCGAGAGCCATTCGGCATCACCGCGTTGCGCGAGTGTCGCGATCAGCAATACCGCGATCAGCGCGCTGGTCGCGGGTTGCGGGATCCGGTCGATGCCGAGACTCGCGAGCGCACCGCTGCCGAGCACGAAACCGATCAGCGATGTCGCGGCGAGCAGCAGGCCGAGACCCGCGGCGGCGGCGAACACCTGCGCGGCGGTACGACCGCGCAGCGGACTTGCGAGCAGCGCGACCGCGCTCGCGATGAACATGATGATGGTGGCGCCCGCGATGCCATTCGAGCCCGGCCAGGCCGCGAACCACGGCTGCATCGGTGCGAAGGGCGGCGTCGCTGACAGCGCGATGACGCCGGCCATGGCCGCGATGACCTGACCGATCACGCGCCAGGCGCGGAATGGCAGGCTCACCAGCAGCGCGGAGAGTGCGAGTAGGCTGACACACGCCGCGGAAAACGGGATCAGTACCGCGCTCGTGACCGCCCGCCAGGTCTCCGTCTCGAAGAAATGCGTCGCCAGCACGCCGGCGCACGCGATGAGCGCGACGCAGGACAGTAGACGCGACGCACGCATCGCGGCGTGCGGTAGGTAGTTCAGCTTCATGCGGTGTAGGCAGTATTGCAGGCGCCCATGTAGATTGGCTGTCGGCCCACTCCTACGCAAGCGCGCCGGAGCCCGTAGGCGAGGCCGTTCCTGGAGCGTCAAGGGAAGCGCCGCCACGCCCATTCGTGTTGCGGCACGGAAAACACTGTCGGAATCGGCCGCACGGCCTCTCCCGTGCGCCGGCACGTGCAGGCATTTTCCAGAGCGCCATTGCTCGGCGTCCGACGGCGCGTCCGCTTGCGGTACGCGACGCTTGCGGCATGCAGAGGACGGCAGTTTCACAACACCCGCCACGCGTTCCCTTAGGGCTGTCGAATGCCTGGCTGACGCGGCGCTGGTACTACACCGCGCGCTCGCACCGCGCGTACAGCGTGCGGCAGGTCTGCCCGGGCGACCGGCGCCTGCTCGCCGAATTCGCGGTGACGCTGACCCGCGAGGCGAATGACCGCGACGCACCGTGCCTGCGCGATCTCACCACGATGTTGTTCGACCGCGTCATCGCCAACGGATCGGACACGGCGGTCGGTTTCGCCGCGCTGGAGACCACGGCCGCGGGGGATCGCGTGATCGGTGTATGTGCGTACGCGCCCGACAACGAGCAGAGCGCCGCGTTCACGATCGCCGTCGCGCAGGGTTTTCGAGGAGAACAGGTCGGCCGCACATTGCTCTCGACATTGCTCCGGCACGCGAAGCGAGTCGGCGTGGCACGACTGACCGCGCAGATGCTCTGGTCGAACCGCCCGATGCAGATGCTCGCGCTCTCGACCGGCTTCTCCATCGAGCCCGTGCCGCGCGACCGCAATCTGCGGCGCCTCGTGCTCGCGCTCCGGTAATTCCGATTCGTTGACTTCGGGAGGTTCAGTGTCCGAAACCGCAATTGGCACAGCCATTCAACGTGCCTCGACCGACGCGGGGCCCGCGCGCGACCCTTCGCGCGATGACGGCGAGGCCCGGCCCGGGCGCGTGTCGCGTTCGCGCGTGGCCGGACGGCGCGTTCTCATCATCGTGGAGAACCTGCCGTGCCCGTTCGATCGTCGCGTATGGCAGGAGGCACGCACGCTGGCGGGCGCCGGTTACGAGGTTTCGATCATCTGTCCGAAGGCGCCCGGATACGAAAGCGCCTTCGAGCAGATAGACGGCATCGACATCCATCGGCACTCCCTGCCGCGCGAAGCGGATGGCGTGTTCGGTTATGCGCTCGAATACAGCTGGGCGCTCACGATGGAGTTCTGGTTGTCGCTGAAGGTGCTCTTCGGGCGCGGCTTCGACGTGATCCATGCCTGCAATCCGCCGGACACGCTGTTCCTGATCGGCGCGTTCTACAAGCTGTTCGGCAAGCGCTTCGTGTTCGATCACCATGACATCAACCCCGAGTTGTACGAGGCGAAGTTCGGCAAGCGAGGGTTCGGTCAGAAGCTGCTGCTGATGCTCGAGCGGCTGACGTTCCGCACGGCGGACATGGTCATCTCGACCAACGAGTCGTACCGGCGCATCGCCATCGGCCGCGGCGGCGTCGATCCGCGCGATGTCTTCGTCGTGCGCTCGGGACCGGATCTCACGCGCATCAGGAAGGTCGAGCCCAACCCGGCGCTGCGCAAGGGGCGCAGATTCCTCGTCGGCTACGTCGGCGTCATGGGCAAGCAGGAAGGCATCGACCTGCTGCTGCAGGCCGTGCAGCTCATCGTGAAGCACCTGGGCCGCACCGACATCCAGTTCGGCCTCGTGGGCGGCGGCACCGAACTCGCCGCGATGCGTGTGCTCGCGAAGGATCTCGGAATTGCCGAATACGTGACGTTCACCGGCCGCGCGCCCGACGACGAACTACTCGAGATGCTGAACACCGCGGACCTGTGCGTGAACCCGGACCGCGCGAACGACATGAACGACCGTTCCACGATGAACAAGATCATGGAGTACATGGCGCTCGGCAAGCCGATCGTGCAGTTCGATCTCACCGAGGGCCGCGTGTCGGCGGGCGAGGCGTCCTGGTACGCGCGGCCGAACGACGTCGCGGATCTCGCGCAGAAGATCATCGCGTTGCTGGTCGATGAGCCCGGGCGCCTGCGCATGGGAGCGATCGGGCGCGAACGCGTCGAGCGTGTGCTGGCGTGGCAACACGAGGCCCCACGCCTGCTCGCCGCCTACGAACAGTTGCTGCAGCCGACCGGAGAGAGAACATGAAGAAATTCCTGATCGCGTGCTTGATCGTCGTGGCGCTGGCCGCGGCGACCCAGGCGCTGGCGCAGGACCCCAACTACACGGTCAAGCCCGGAGACATGCTGTCGATCAGCGTGTGGAAGGAGCCGGACCTGCAACGTCCCGCGCTGGTGCGCCCCGACGGCTCGTTCTCCTTTCCGCTGGTCGGCGAGGTGGACGCGAAGGGCAAGACGGTGGCCGACCTCAACAAGATATTGGCCCAGCGGCTCGCGCGCTTCATCTCCGATCCGGTCGTGACGGTCTCCATCCAGGAGATCCGCGGCAACAAGGTGTACGTCATCGGGCAGGTCAACCGGCCGGGGGAATTCATCATGAATCCGAGCGTGGACGTGATGCAGGCGCTGTCGATGGCCGGCGGCACGACGGCGTTCGCGTCGCTCGGCGACATCGTCGTGTTGCGGCGTACGCCCACCGGCAAGCAGTCCATTCCATTCCGTTACAACGACGTCGTGAAAGGCCGCCGCATGGATCAGAACATCGACCTGCAGGCCGGCGATGTCGTGGTGGTGCCCTGAGCAATGAGCACCTCGCTTGCAGGAAGGATACCCGCGCTCGCCGGCGCGACCCTCGCCGCGGCCGCGCTCGGGCCCGCGGTGCATGCCGCGGCGTGGGAGTTCAATCCCACGATCGAAGCCGGGTACATGTACGACGACAACTACCGCCTGACGATCCCCGGGACGGAGCTCGACGTGCAAGGACCGCTGCTCGACGCGGCGCTCGAGATCCGCTCGCTCACGCAGTCCAATGACTTCAGCATCACGCCGCGCGTGCGCGCCACCTACTTTCCGAATCAGCAGGACCTGGACGCGACCGACTACTTCACGCTGCTCGACTGGCGTTACACCGGCCAGCGCGTGAACACCCGGGTGCGGGGCGATTTTTCCCAACAGGACATCATCAACAGCGAGCAGCCCACCGCGAATGCCGGCGGCGATCTCGGCGAGCCGGACTTCGGTGATGCCGGCCGCGTGCTGGTCGCGAACCGGCGCACGCGCCTGCAATTGCAGCCGTCGATGAGCTTCGAATTGTCGCCGCGCCGTGAGCTGCAATTGGAGCTGGGCGCGAGCGACGTGAGCTTCGATCGCGAGATCCCGGGCGCACAGGTCGACTACAACACCTATGGCGCGGCCGCCGGTCTCGTATTCCGCAACACCGAACGCAGCTCGTGGACGCTGCGCGCGCGCGGCGCCCGATTCGAGACCGAGCTCGACGAGTCCACTACGACGGTCGGCCTGCAGATGCAATGGGACACTCGTACCGCGGCGGAGACCCGCTCCTACCTCCGCCTGGGCGCCGAACAGCTCGAGTTCATCGACGGCGGCAACGACGTCTCGTGGGTGGCGGGAGCCGGCGTGAGTTTCCAGAGGGGCCGCAACGAGATGTTCATCGACCTGTCGCGCAGCATCGGCCCGTCGAACGCCGGTCTGGTGATCGCGCGCGACCAGCTGCGGCTGCGCTGGACGCGCGACATGACGCCGCGGCTGGCGCTCGTGGCGGGCGTCCGCGGCACCTACGACGACAGCGTGGACCCCGACGCGATCTATCAGGCACGCACCTACGCAACTGGCGACCTCGGCCTGCAGTGGCGCTGGCAGGAAGAATTCACGCTCCAGGTCGGGATCGACTACACGTGGCAGGAATTCGAGGACGGAATCGATCACGCCACCTCCAGCGGCGCCATGGCGTCGGTCATCTGGCAACCAATACAAAAACGTCGCTGAAGGAACGATTGCATGAGTTCTCCCGCACCTCCTGAGTTCTCGGACTATCTACACGCGATCGCGCGACGCCGCGCGCTGCTGCTCGGCATCGCGATCCCGATCGCCGTGCTGGCAGTGCTGCTGGCGCTGACGCTGCCCGACATCTACACCTCATCGGCGCTGGTGGAGATCGACGAGCCGTCGAGCGCGCAGTCGCTCGCCGGCACCAACGCGGATTCGAGTTACGCGGATCAGTACGTGCAGAACCTCAAGGGCATCGTCCTGACCGACACCAACCTGCGGAAGCTCCAGGCCGAGCACAACCTGGAGCCGGACTTCGAGGAAAACGAGACGGCTGCGCTCAAGCGCATGCGTCGCGACATCAACGTGCAGATCGTGACCACGCCCATCCTCGATCCGCGCACCGGCCGCGAGCGCGAAGTCGTCGACGCGTTCACGCTGTCGTACGACAACCAGGTGCCCGAGAAGGCGCAGAAGGGCGCGCAGTGGCTGGTCGCCGCGTTCCTCGCCGAGCATCGGCGCCAGCGACAGGGCCGCGCCTCGAACGCCGCGGAGTTCTATTCGAAGGAAGCGGAGCGCCTTCGCACGCACGTGGCCTCGCTCGAGGGCAAGCTCGCCGAGTTCAAGCGGGCCAACTACGGGCAGCTCCCCGAGCTCACCGAAGTCAACATGACGATGATGGACAGGGTGGAGAGCCAGCTGCAGCAGATCGAAGTGCAGCAGCGGAGCCTCCGCCAGGAGCGCGTGTTCCTCGCGGCCCAGCTCGAGACCGCGCGCGCGCAGGGACCAGACGCGGGCAGCGTGCGCCAGCTCGAGGATCAGTACGCGCGCATGCGCTCGACCTACGACGAGAGCCATCCGGACATGGTGGCCCTGCGCCGGCAGATCGACAGCCTCAAGTTCGGAAGCAGTGCGAGTGGCGGGAGCAGCCTGCGCTCACAGCTCAACGCGAAGCGCGCCACGCTCGCCGAGTCACGGCAGCGTTATGGCGAGGAGCACCCGGATATCCGCCGCCTGCAGCGCGACATCGATACGCTGGAAGCGCGCATCGCCAGCGGCGAGCGCGCCGACGTGAACATGTCCGACGGAACCCCGATGGGCATGCAGCTGCGCACGCAGATCAATGCGATCGACAGCCAGCTCGCGAGCCTCTCCGCGCAGAGCGCGGGACTGCGCGCCAAGCTCGCGGGGATCGAACGCAACGTCACGGCCGCGCCGCAGGTCGAGCGCGAATACGCGAATGCCACGCGCGACCTGGCCATCGCAAGAGAGAAGTACGAACAGCTGCTCAACCGGCAGATGGACGCGGAGGTCAGCGAGGCCGCGATTGTCGGTGGCCGCGCCGACGAATTCCGGCTGATCCAGTCGCCGATGTTGCCGAGCGTGCCCAGCAAGCCGCAGCGGCTCGCGATCCTGCTGATCGGCCTCGTCGCCGCCCTGGCGCTGGGTCTCACCATCACCGTCGCCGCCGAGGCGCTCGATCCGAAGGTGCGGGGCGCGCGCGACGTGCGCGACCTGCTCAACGTATCGCCGCTGGTGGCGATTCCCACCATCCGCAATTCCCGGTCCCGGCGGCGCAGCGCGTGGCGCTTCGCGGCGGCGAGCGCTAGCGGCGTCGTGGGCGTGTGGATCGTGTTCACGGCGATCAAGAATTTCATCTAGCAATTTTCCTTCAGCAAGCGAGACCACTCATGGGTACACCGATCGAAGACGCCATCCGCCGAAACTTCACCGGCAGTGCGCCCGTCGCGGAGCGACAGATACCCGGCTCCGAGCGCCCGAACGCGATCGAGTCTTCCAACATGCGTCAGCGCCCGCGGCGGGTGAGCGCCCAGCCGGCGGAAGTTCAGCAGGCGCGTCGCTTTCGCACCGCGAGCGTGGATGCGCGGGCGATGGAGCGGCAGTGCGTGTTGCCCGCCGTGTCCGATACCGCGGCGCTGCGCGCCTTCAAGATCCTGCGCACCCGCGTCATGCGGCGTCTCGACATGCACAAGTGGAGCTCGATCGCCGTGTCCGGCATGTCGGTGGGCGAGGGCAAGACGCTGACCGCGATCAACCTGGCGCTGGCGCTGTCCCAGGACGTGAATACCTGGGTGTTCCTGGTCGATCTCGACCTGCAGCGGCCGCAGGTCGCCAACTACCTCGGCATGAGCTTCGAGAAGGGCCTGTCCGACTATCTGCTGGGCAAGGCCGAGCTCGAAGAGGTGGTTTACAACCTGCAGTCGGAACGGCTCGGCGTGGTGCCGAACGCGCGTGCGTTCCAGCATTCCTCGGAATTCCTCAACAGCCCGCGGATGTCCGAATTCACCGCGGCGCTCGAGCGCGAGGTCCCGCGCCGCATCGTGATCTACGACATGCCGCCGCTGCTTGCGTCGGACGACGTGCTCGCCTTCGCGCCGCAGTTCGATTCGCTGCTGCTGGTGGTGTCCGAGGGAAAGAGCGGCCGCGCGATGTTGCGCGGCGCCAAGGAAATCCTCGCCGAGATGAATCTGCTCGGCGTCGCGCTCAACCGCTCCAAGGAACGCAACGAAAGTGCTTACTACTGACGGCGCGGCGACGGGTTCGCCGGAAATTGCCGCCCGTGGCGCGGCGCCCTTTGCCAATCCAGGTGCCCGGGAGGTCGAGCCCGGCGAAGGTGAGTTGCGTCGTCGGACGATCAAGCCCAAGCGCATCAGCGTCTTCGGCCTGGGCTACGTCGGCGCCGTGTCGCTCGCGTGCCTCGCGCGCGACGGGCACCAGGTGGTCGGGTGCGACATCGATCCGACGAAACTCGACCTGATCCGCGCGCGCAAGTCGCCCATCCTGGAAGACGGCATCCAGGAGCTCATGCGCGACGTGGTGGACTCGGGCCGGGTCGTCGTGACCGACGATGCGGCGCGTGCGATCGCTGACACGGAGTTGTCGTTCATCTGCGTGGGGACGCCGTCCGCGGCGAACGGCAGCCAGAATCTCACCGCGATCCTGCGGCTGACCGAGCAAATCGGCAAGGCGCTGCGCGACAAGCGCGACTTCCATACGATCGTGATCCGCTCGACGGTGCAGCCCGGGACGACCGAGGAGAAGATAGAGCCGCTGCTCGAGCAGTCGAGTGGCAAGAAATCCGGGCGCGATTTCGGGCTGTGTTTCCAGCCGGAGTTCCTGCGCGAGGGCTCGTCGATCCGCGATTACGATCATCCGCCGTATACCATCGTCGGCGGCAGCTGCGAGGCGGCGATCGAAAGCGTCCGCGAGGTGTTCGCGCACCTGCCGGTGCGCTTCCTGACCACCGACGTGCGCGTGGCCGAGGCGCTCAAGATGAGCTGCAACGCGTTTCATGCGCTCAAGATCACGTTCGCCAACGAGATAGGCCGCATATCGCAGGCGCTCGGAATCGACTCGCACGAGGTGATGCGACTCGTCTGCGCGGACACGCAGCTCAATATTTCTCCGGCGTACCTCAAGCCGGGATTCGCATTCGGCGGATCGTGCCTGCCGAAGGACCTGCGGGCGCTCACGACGATCGCGAAGCGGCACGATATCGAAGTGCCGATGCTGGCGAGCCTGCTGCCGAGCAACCGCCTGCACATCGAACACGCGGTGTCGCAGATCCTCAAGCTCGGCCGTCCGCGGATCGGGATGCTGGGCCTGTCGTTCAAGACCGGCACCGATGATCTGCGCGAGAGTCCGCTGGTGATGGTGGCCAAGCAGTTGTTAGGAGAGGGCTGCGAACTGCGCATCTACGATCCGGAAGTGCACATGTCGCGCCTGCTCGGCGCGAACCGCAGCTACATCGACGCGCACATCCCGCATCTCGCCACGCTGCTGCGCGCGAACATCGGCGACATGATCGATCCCTCCCAGATCATCCTCGTCGGCCTCCAGCGCCCCGCGCTCAACGAGGCCCTGGCCGAACGCGTCCGCGACGACCAGATCGTTCTCGACCTCGTGAACCTCCCCAACCGCGCCGACCTTCGCTGCGGTTACGAAGGCATCTGCTGGTAGGAAGTAGGTGCCGAAGAAGTTGGTGCCGGGTGAGAAATCGCTGAGTTAGCTTCCCCCGCGGGCGCGTAGCCGCGGGGCTTCGGCCATTTCTCAACGCACTCTCAGCCAGTCGCCGTGGCGCCCGTCACGGCCCGCGGGCGCGCGCATCCATTTGCGATAGGCCCGATTCAATCCGGGCGCGCGCGTAGTCCGCCCGCCGACACGCTAACTCAGCGATTTCTCACCCGGCACCGACCCGCGACGGCTTTCACGTTTCTTCCGGGGCGCGGTAGCGCTCACTTGGCGTAACCATTTGAATTATTTCACTTGTCGCGATCCGCAGACGAGGGGGTGCTTGCGCACTTTTTTTCTAATGGGGTGAAACATTTGCACGCGGAGTCCTAAATCGCCTCCTGTTCACGACGGGGCTCGACGGAGGATTCCGACAGATGCAATTCAATGCGCGCATTTTCGTAAGAGCACTCCTACCCGCGGCGGTCATCGCACTGTGCAATGGTTGCGGCGGAGGCGGAGGCAGCGCCAGCGGTGCCGAGGGCGGTGGTTCGTCGGTCAGTCCTCCTCCGGTGGCAGCGCCGGTGGAAACGCCGTCACCGACGCCGAGCCCTTCGCCGACTCCGGCACCCACACCGGATCCCGGTTCGACTCCGGCTCCTACTCCGGCTCCGACTCCGAGCCCGACCCCGACCCCGGCGCCGGGCGCAGCCGGAAACGCCGCGCCGACGATCACCGGCACGGCAGGCGGCAACGCCATCGTCGGCGCGCTGTACCAGTTCCAGCCGATCGCCGACGATACGGATGGCGACGAATTGACGTTCACGGCCGGCAATCTGCCGCCCTGGGCCACTCTGGATCCGGCCACGGGCCGCATCTCGGGCACGCCGGGTGCTGGCGATGTCGGTTCGCACGAGTCGATCACGGTGACCGTCGCCGACGGATCCGCGCAGGCGTCCATCGCCCCGTTCACGATCGTCGTGTCCGCGGCGGGCACCGCCGTCGCCGGCGGCGCCGCGATCCAGTGGGTCACGCCGCCGTCGAAGATGGATGGCTCGCCGCTCGATGATCTCGCGGGTTATCGCATCCTGTACGGCCGCACCGCCGAGGATCTCGACAACAGCGTGTACATCGAGGATCCGAATGCGACCTCCTACACGATCACCTCGCTCGAAAGCGGCGTCTGGTATTTCGCCGTCAGCGCGGTGAATGCCAATGGACTCGAAGGCACGCCGTCGATTGCCGTCCAGAAGTCGATCTGACTTCGAATCTGACGACTGACTTCCTTTTTTCCGAGGGGATTTCCCAAATGAAGCTTGCTAGTGTCCGGACCAAGATGAAGTTGTTAGCGGCCGCAACGATCTCGCTGGGTGCGATCGCCGCGCAGGCGCTGCCGGTGATCCCGGGCGCCGCCGGATTCGGCATCGACACGCCCGCGGGCCGTGGTGGCACGGTGCACCGCGTGACGAATCTCAACGCGTCGGGCTCGGGCTCGCTGAAGGCCTGTATCGATGCGTCGGGACCGCGCGTGTGCGTGTTCGAGGTCTCGGGCACGATCCGTCTCACCAGCGATCTCATGGTTCGCAACAACAACCTGACGATCGCCGGCCAGACCGCGCCGTCGCCCGGCATCCTGCTGCGCGGCGCCGCGCTGCGCATCCAGGCGTCGCACGTCCTGGTCCAGCATCTGCGCATCCGCGTCGGCGACGATGCGAACGGTCCGGATCCGTCGAACCGCGATGCGCTCAAGATCGAAGGCAGCGACACGAAGCCGGTGACCAACGTCGTCATCGACCACTGCTCGTTCAGCTGGGCGATCGACGAGATCGCGAGCGTCTGGGGCAACTACGACAACATCACGCTCAGCAACAACATCTTCGCCGAGCCGCTGGATCAATCGATCCATCCGACCGACGACGGCAGCGCGATCGAGCGTCACGGCTATGGCCTCATCCTCGGCAGCAATTCCGGCCAGGGCCGCGTGACGGTGGTCGGTAACCTGTTCGCGCACATCGTCGAGCGCAATCCGCTCTCGCGCGCACGCAATCTCGTGTTCGCGAACAACGTGGTCTACAACCGCGCCAACATGGACGTGGACCTGCAGAGCGCGAGCGGCCGGCAGACGAACAGCTCGGTCGTGGGTAACGTGTTCCTGCGCGGGCCGAACTTCACCCGCAACACGCGGCCTATCTACGTGCGCACCAGCGGCGAATACGCGCTGGCCTCGTCGGGCCGCGTGCACCAGGCCGACAACCACGCGCCGGAGAGCGGCTCGACCGCCTCGCAGCTGCTGCAGTTCACCGGCACGCAGTTCTCGGGAATGATGGTGACGAGCCCGCCGGTGTGGAACACGGGATTCACCGCGCGTTCGACCGCGAACAACGCGGTGTACGACCGCGTGCTGCGCAACGCCGGCGCGCGCCCCGCGGATCGCGACAGCGTCGACAAGCGCATCGTGGGCTCGGTTCGCAATCGCAACGGCCGCATCATCAACTGCGTGGCCTCGAACGGCACCTCGCGTTGCAATCTCAATGCGGGCGGCTGGCCGACGATCGCGCGCAACACGCGCCGTCTCACGCTGCCGTCGAGTGCCACCACGGTGGCGTCGAATGGCTACACGAACCTCGAGAACTGGCTCAATTCGCTGGATGCCGCGGTATGCGGCACGGTGCAGACGGCAAGCCCCTCGGCGCCTCCGTCGGTGTCAGTGCAATGACGACGAAGTAGGAGAGCGACCCCCGACGTGTAATCGTCGGGTGGCAGGGAGCGATGGTTCAGGCCGGCGTCAACGACGCCGGCCTTTTTTTATTCTCGTCGTTCATAAGCATAAGGGAAGTGCGACTGCCGATGAGCCACGAGTACCAGTACCCGTACCAGGTCAGCCAGCCCATCATCTTCAAACGCGGCACTTCCCTGGTGGCGCCGGTGCTGTTGTGGCTCATGGATGCGCTGCCGGCGGTGCTCGCGGGCGTCATGTTCTACCCGCTGTGCGCTCTGTTCGGCGTGGAGTACGACAAACCCTTCGTGGTGTTGTCCATCCTTGCGGCGATGGCGACGTTGGCGGTTCTGCCGCCGCACAATCAGTCGCACCAGATCGTCTCGAGCCGGCTCGAGCTTTCCACGAATCTGCTGTTCCGCTGGGCGGTGCTGGTCGCCGTGCTGCTCGCCCTCGGCTACGTCACGAAATATTCCGAAACGTTTTCACGCAGAGTCATCGTCACGTGGGTGCTCGTCACGCCGGTGCTCCTGGTGGGTCTCACGCTGCTGTTGCAGACGATCACGCGCGCGCTGCTCATGGATGCCACCCACGCGCGCCGCGCCATCATCGTCGGCTGCACGCAGGCGAGCATGGAGCTGACCCGCCGACTCGCGCAACACCACGAGCTCGGCATGATGGTCGCCGGATTCTTCGACGACCGCGGCAGCGACCGGCTCGGTTGCGCGAAGCATGCGCAGTTGCTGGGCACCTTCGGCGACGTCGCCTCGTTCGTGAACACCCGCAATATCGACGTGATCTTCATCGCGATTCCGCCCGGGCAGGTGAGCCGCATGCGCGAGCTGGTGCACGAGTTGGGCGACACCACCGCGTCCATCTACTACGTGCCCGACGTGACGGGCTTCGACGTCATCCAGCAGCGCACGAGCGAGATCCTCGGCTTGCCGGTGGTCGCGATGTGCGAGACGCCATTCCACGGCTACCGCGGACTGGTCAAGCGGCTCATGGACGTGGTCATCGCGAGCATCGGCATCGTCGTCATCTCGCCGCTGCTGCTGGCGATCGCGATCGCCGTGCGGCGCAGCTCACCCGGTCCCGTGCTGTTTCGCCAGCGGCGCTACGGACTCGATGGCCGCGAGATCGACGTCTACAAATTCCGCACGATGACGGTGTGTGAAAACGGCGCGCGTATCCGCCAGGCGGGTCGCAACGACCGGCGCGTCACGCCCGTCGGACGCATCCTGCGGCGCTGGTCGCTCGATGAACTGCCGCAGCTCATCAATGTTCTTCAGGGCACCATGAGTCTCGTAGGACCCCGCCCACATGCGGTGGCTCACAACGAGGAATACCGCAAGCTGATCAAACGGTACATGGTTAGGCACAAGGTCTTGCCGGGCATCACGGGTCTCGCGCAAGTACGCGGATGTCGTGGCGAGACGGCACGCGTCGAAGACATGGAAGCCCGCGTCCTGTTCGATCTCGAGTACATGCGCAACTGGTCGCCGTTGCTGGACCTGCAGATCCTCCTGGCCACGGTGGTGACCGTGATCAAGACGGATCGGGCTTACTGAACGCGTGTACACGTCTGACTCAAAAAAAGGGGACTTGTCTGGCGACTTTGCTCGGAATCGCGTCGTTTTTCCTGCTCACGACGGAAGTCCTGCGCTGGGATCTGACGATCACCACGGGTCTTTCGGCGAAGAATCTCGTCATCTACATGCTGGCGACTTTCCTCGCGCTGCGCATGGTCATGGCGCGGACCTCGGTGATGGCGGCGGGACCGTTGCAGGGTGCGTTCATCATCCAGATCGGCTACGCGATCGTCTCCTGGCTCATCGCCGCGCTGGTGGTCGAATACCAGGGGTATGACCTCATCGCGAGTGGCATCAAGCTCAAAAGCCAGCTCATCGATTACTTCATCTTCTTCCTGGTGTTCCTGTTCGGGGTGCACACGATCGACGATGGCCTGAAGGTCATCAAGTGGATCCTGCTGGGCGCGATCTTCGCGAATCTCGGCACCGTGCTCGACAACGCCGGCATCATCAATCTCGGATTCACGGAGCGTTTCGACGGCCGCACGCAGGGCGCGATCGGCGAATCCAACCAGTACGCCGCCTACATCATCCTGCTGCTGCCCGGACTCATCGCCGCGGCGGTGGCGTCGCGCGGCATGATGCGCCTGTTCTGGTCGTTCGGCGTGCTCGTCTCGACGATGGCGCTGTTCGGCACCGCCTCGCGTGGCGGCTTCGTCGGCGTGATCTTCGCCTGCGCGGTCGGCGCCTATCTATATCGCCAGGTGATCTCCTACAGCCGGGTGTTCAGCTGGGCGTCGGTGGCGATGATCGGCATCGTGGTCGTGCTGACGTTCTCGAAGTACGGCGGATTGCTCACCGAGCGTGTCTTCGGGCAGACGCGTCACATCGACATCACCGTGGCCAGCTCCGGCCGCAGCGAGATCTGGGCCACGTTGCTCCATGCGATGTACGAGGTGCCGATCACGTTCATCACCGGCTTCGGCTGGAACGTGTACTGGTCGATGCCGTTCAACTACTCGCCGCACAATCATTACCTGGCCTTGTGGTTCAACCTCGGGCTGGTGGGTCTCGCCACCGGCTGTTACCTGCTGTTTTCGCCGATCGCGCGTGCGCGGCGTGCGAGTCTTCTGGCCGAGCAGCCGGTGCGCGGACAGCTCATCGCCTTCGTGCTCGGCGGCCTCGCCATCAGCTGCGCCGTCTTCTTCGTGGATCTGCACACGCCGTGGATCTACTTCTGGATGTACACCGGCGTCGTCATGCGCGTCGTGCTGTGCGTGCAGGAGTCGCCGGCTGCCGTCACCGAGGCAGAACGCGCCCAGCGCGGACGCGCGATTCAACAGGATCCTTACGGCTGGGCAGGGGCGAGGCGGCGCGCATGAGTTTTCGGAAGATCTGCATCGTGGGCCTGGATTCGTACGGCATGTTGTCCGGCAACGGCGACCTGCAGCATGGCGGCGGCGAGTCGGTACAGCACGTGTTGCTGGCCCGCGCCTGGCGCGATCTCGGATACGACGTGTCGATCATCGTGCACGACGAGGGCCAGGGGCCGCGCCGTGTCATCGACGGCATCACCGCGATCGCCGCGCATCGCCGGGAGGCGGGGATACCGGGCCTGCGCTTCTTCCATCCGCGTGCGACCCGCGTGGTGAATGCATTGACGTCCGCGGATGCCGACGTCTACTACCAGTCACCGGCCGGTGCATTCACCGGCATCACCGCCTGGTTCTGCCGGGCGGCCCAGCGCCGCTTCGTGTTTCGCGTGGCTTCCGACAGCGATTGCGAGAAGGTCCACGGGCGCATCCGCTTCTGGCGCGACCGCAAGTTGTACGACTTCGGACTGCGGCGCGCCGATGTACGCGCGGCGCAGACCGAGTCACAGGCGCAGATGCTGCGCAAGAACCACGGCCTCGACAGCAGCGTGGTCAACATGATCGTCGAGCAGCCGCGGCCGATAACCGGCGTGAAGAAGGACATCGATGTCCTGTGGCTGTGCAACCTGCGCCGGTTGAAGCGGCCGGAGCTTGCGCTCGAGCTCGCGCGACATCTGCCGAAGCTCAACTTCACGCTGGCCGGCGGACCGATGCCGGGCGGCAAGACTTACTACGACGACGTGGCCGCGGCGGCGGCGCGGCTGCCGAACGTGACCATGCTGGGCCCGGTGCGTTACGAGGACACGGGCGCGCTGTTCGATCGCGCGAAGGTGTTCCTCAACACGTCGAGCATCGAGGGATTCCCCAACACTTTCCTGCAGGCCTGGATCCGCGCGGTGCCGGTCGTCAGCTTCTTCGACCCGGATGGCCTCGTGCGTCGCATGCAGCTTGGCCGTGTCGCGACTTCGGTGGACGAGATGCGCGAGGCGCTGCGCGAACTGCTCGAGGTCGATGGCTACCGCGAGCACATCGGCCAGCAGGCGCGCGAGTTCGCGCGCCGCGAATTCACCACGGGCGTAGCCGCCCGTTACCTGGAACTACTGGAACGTGAACCCAGGCGGCTTCGGCTCGACGCCGCCGATGAAGGAGCAACTCCATGACGATACCCGCGTGCGCCACGGCGCATTTGTCCCCGCTCGAAGGGAGCAGGATGTCCGAGTCCGCGTCCATGTCCACGTCCGCGAGCACGCGGCCCGACGTGATGTTCGTGGTGAACAACCTCGGCATCGGCGGCTCGGAACGCAAGACCGTGCGACTGGCGAACCGGCTCAAGGAGGAGGGCGTCAACGTGCAGCTCGCCTGCCTCAATGGTCCGTTCACCATCGAACAGGGAATCCGGCGCGACGTGCCGCTGCGCAAGCTCGAGCGCACCGGCAAGTTCTCCTTCGGCGCGTTGTGGCGACTGCGCCAGGCGCTGCTGCAGGAACGGCCCGCCACGGTCATCGCGGTCAACCTCTACCAGGCGCTGTACGTCGCGCTCGCGACGCGTTTCATCGGCTACCGGCCGCGCACCGTCGCGCTGGTGAACACGTCGACGTTCCGCGGACATCGCGCCGTAAAGCGCCTGTACCAGTTCGTGCTGGCGCGCTTCGACGTCACGGTGCACGGCTGCGAGGCCCAGCGCGCCTTCTGGTTCAGGACGCAGTGCGCGGCCTGGAAGAAGTCCACCGTCATCTACAACGGTGTCGACTCCGATCACTTCGAGAGCACGCGCTCGTTCGAGGCGGCCAAGCGGCTGCGCGCGAAGCTCGGTCTCAAGCCCGATTCGCTCCTGTTCGGCACGGTGGGCCGTCTCGCCCCCGAGAAGAACCAGGAAGTGCTCCTGACGACGCTGCGCCGGCTGCGCGTGGCGCGCGTCGACGCGCACCTGGTGCTGGCGGGCGGCGGACCCCTGCGTCAGCACCTGCTGCGGCGGGCGGCGGCCCTGGAAGTCGCGGACCGCGTGCATTTCATCGGTGAGGTGGACGACGTACGGCCGACGCTGGCCGCGCTCGACGTGTTCGTGTTGCCGTCCATCGCGGTGGAGTCATTCTCCAACGCGGCGCTCGAGGCGATGTCGATGGGCCGGCCCGTGATCCTCTCGAACATCGGCGGCGCGCGCGAAATGATCAACGACGGCGTCGAAGGGTACGTGGTGTCGCCGACCGAGCTCGCGGCGCGCCTGCCGGCGATCATCGCGGCGCTGTATTCCGACCGGCGCAAGCGCCTGCAGATGGGCGCCGCCGCGCGCAGCCGCGTCGTCAGCTGCTTTTCCGTGCCGGCCATGGTCGCCGGATATCGCGGCGTGATGCGACACGGAGAGTCCGAGTGAGCGCGGAACCGCACGCCATCAATCGTTCCTTCATGCCACTTGCGGTGCGGATGTCCGGCCATGCGCCCGAGTTGCGTGTGCGCGTGCTGCAGCTCGGTCCGTCGCTCAACGTGCACGGCGGCATCACCTCGGTCGAGAAGCTCATCTGTGACTATCTACCGCCGTACGTCTCCATGCGGCACATCCCGACCATGGAGGAAGGCACCGTATTCAACAAGGCGTCGGTGTTCGCGCGCGCGCTGCACGAGTTCCGCCGGGCGCTCGAATCACCGGAGCCCACCATCGTCCACATCCACATCGCCTCGCGCGGCAGCACGTTGCGCAAGCTGATTCTCGCGGAGATGGCGTTGCGCGCCGGCAAGCCGCTGATCTTCCACGCGCACGGTTCGGAGTTCGACAAGTTTCACCGGGGTCTGCCCGCGGCGCTGCGCCGCCGCGTCAACGCGACCCTGCAGCGGGCGAATGTATTCATCACGCTGTCGACGCAATGGCGCGATTTCTACGTCGAGGAATGCGAGATCTCGCCTTCGCAGGTCGTGGTGTTGGCGAATCCCGTGCGCGTCCCGGGCGAACTGCCTTCGCGCGACGGCCGCTCCGAAGTGCAGTTCCTGCACCTGGGCCGTCTCGGTGAGCGCAAGGGTACGTACGACCTGGTGAATGCCTTCGGCGGATTGCCGACCGCGCTGCGCAATCGCGCGCGCCTGGTGCTGGCGGGCGACGGCGATGTCGAAGGTGTGCGCAGGATGGCGGCCAACATCGGCGAGAACGTCCAGGTCCTCTCGTGGATCGACAGCGCCGAGCGCGACCGCCTGCTCGGTCAGAGCGACGTGTTCGTGCTGCCGTCGCGCGCCGAGGGTGTGCCGATGGCGCTGCTCGAGGCCATGGCGCATGGCCTGCCGTCGATCACCTCCTGCGTGGGCGGCATACCGGACGTCTTCAGCGGCGGCGAGGATGGCTGCTACGTCGAGCCGGGGGACGTCGAGGCGATCCGCGCCGAGATGGCGCGCATGATCACCGAGCATGACGCGCGCCGCGCCGCGGGGCGCGCCGCCTACGATCATGCGCAGGACTTCGATGTTCACGTGTACGCGCGGCGCCTGGCCGAGATCTATCAACGGATCGCGCCGATCGCGGAGACCCGGGACATCGCATGAGCGCCACGCTGGCATTCGTCGAACGCATCAAGCGCCACGTGGTGGGCGAGAATTTCGTGCGCCGCAATCCGTTCTACTACGATCGGTCGCGCCGGCTGCTCGAGCGCCTGGCCGCCGCGGATTTCGAGGAACGGCGTGCGTGGACCCGGTGCCAGCTCTCCCGCACGCTGCGCCTGGCGCGCTGCACTTCTTACGGCAAGCTGGTGCGTGGCGGCGAGACGCTCGCGAGCTGGCCCATGCTCAACAAGGAGCTGCTGCGCAATCGGCTGCACGCCTTCACGACCGGCAGCGAGTGGTTTTCTGCGCCCGCCAACACCGGCGGCACGCGCGGCGTGCCACTCAAGCTGGTCCGCTCGTTCGATGGCGTGGTCTTCGAGCAGGCCTGCATCGACCGGCTGGTGATCGGACTCGGCCTGTGCCCGCGCACGGTGCGCACAGCGGTGCTGCGCGGCGACAACCTGCAGGATCCGCGTGCGCTCGCGCTGCCCGAAGGCGTGAGCGCCAATGGCGGACGCTCGCGCATCTTCTGCGCGCGCAGCGTCTCGCCGCAGAATGCCGCGCGCCTCGCCGACACGCTGGAGAAGTTCGCGCCGCAGCTGCTGTGCGCCTATCCGAACGCCCTCGAGTCCCTGTGCCGGATGCTGGCCGAGCAGGGACGCAAGCTGCGCATCCCCGCGGTGCTGACCTCGTCCGAGGTGCTGAACCCGGTTGCCTGGGACCTCGCGCGCGAAACGCTCGGTTGCCGCATCGCCGATTACTACGGCCAGGCGGAGCGCATCGCATTCGCCCACGCCTCCGAGCCGCGCGACTACCACTTCCTGCCTGGCTACTCGTACATCGAATTCCTGCCGCACGAGGCCAAACTACTGGGCGGGTCCAGCGATCGGCTGTACGAGATCGTCGGCACGTCGTTCTGGAACAACCTCATGCCATTGGTCCGCTACCGCACCGGGGACCTGATTCGTTTGCCGGCCTCATGGGGCGAACGCGAGCTCGAGGAACTGGCCTGCGGGATGCGGCCGTTTCCGGGAATCCTCGGCCGCCAGCAGGAAGTTCTCGCGTGTCCCGCCGGCGTGCGCGTGACCGGGCTCGAGTCCTTTCCCGAGGCCGTGGAGCACGTGCTGCGCGTCCAGGTGGTCCAGGAGGCGATCGACTCGGCCTGCATCCGCGTGGTCCCCGCGCCGGGATTCAACGAGCACGACGCCGCGGGCCTGATGCGCAATGCGCGCACCTTCGTGCCCGAAGGCGTGACGCTGCGGATCGAGGTCGCCAACTGGGTCGAACGGACCGCGCGGGGCAAGGCGCCGCTGGTGGTTCATCGTCCGCCGGTATACGAAGCGCTGCGTCGCGCCGGCTTCGAGCCTCCCCTGGTCGCCAGCTGAGGCTCTCGCCCGGGACTACTCATGCAGCAACCTGGCTGGTATCTGCGACGTCTCCGTCGCATGTCGGGCGCCGAAGTCGCCCACCGGGTCGCGCGCCGGGTACGAGCGGTGTCCGCGCCGTTCACCCCGCACGATCTGCCTCCGCGCGATGCGTTCGCCACCGACCTGCGGTTCCTGCCGCCATTCGTCGCGCTCGAACCGGATGCATTGCTCGCGGCGGCGGATCGCGTGCTCGCCGGCCGCTTCACGTACTTCGATCTCGAGGACTGCGAACTCGGCGATCCGCCGCAATGGAATCGCGATCCCCTGACGCAGCGGGATTCGGGGCGGCGTCGCGCGGCGGCCATCGATTATCGGGACGAGCGCGAGGTCGGAAACATCAAGTACCTGTGGGAGGCGAATCGCCACCTGCACCTGCCGACGCTCGCCCAGGCCTATGCGCTCACGGGCGATGCGCGTTTCGCGATCGGCGTGCAGCACCACGTCGACACGTGGATCGAACAATGCCCGCCGGGGCGGGGGCCCAACTGGGTGAGCGCGCTCGAGCTCGGCATCCGGCTCATCAACTGGAGTCTCGCCTGGCAGCTCATCGGCGGCATGCGCAGCCGGCTGTTCGCCGGCGAAGCGGGTGAGGCATTCCGGGACCGCTGGCTGCGCTCCGTCTACCAACAGGCGCGTATGATCTCCGGCAACCTGTCGCGTTTTTCCTCGGCCAACAATCACCTGATCGGCGAGGCCGCCGGCGTCTACGTGGCCGCATCCACCTGGCCGCTGTGGCCGCAGATGCGCTCCTGGGGCGAACGCTGCCGGCAACTGCTCGAAGAGGAATGCCACCGGCAGAACGCGCCGGACGGCGGCAACCGCGAACAGGCGTTTGCCTACCAGAGCTTCGTGCTCGATTTCCTGTTGCTCGCGGGACTCGCGGCGCGCGCGCGCGGCGAGGACTTCACCTCTATCTACTGGCGGCGGCTCGAGGTCATGACTGATTTCCTCGCCTCGATGACGCCGGTGTCGGGCAACCTGCCGATGATCGGTGACGGCGACGACGGTTACGTGGTGCGACTCGCCCACGAGCCGGGGTTCTCCGCGGTCGGTTCGCTGATCGCGACGGGTGCGGTGCTGTTCGACCGTCCCGACCTCGCGGTGAAGGCGGGCGTGATCGACAGCAAGACCGTCGCGCTGCTCGGCGTGCAGTCGGTGCGCCGGTTCGAGCAACTGCGTGCATTGGGACGGCACGGTTTCCGGCCGCGCCAGCAGTTCACCGAGTCGGGCTACTACCTGATGGGCTCGGGCTTCGAGACTCCCGAGGAAGTGCGCCTGCTCGTGGACGCGGGGCCGCTGGGCTACCTGAGCATCGCGGCGCATGGACACGCCGACGCACTCTCGTTCACGTTGAACGTCGGCGACCGCGAGATCCTGGTCGATCCGGGCACCTATGCCTATCACACCGACCCCACGTGGCGGCGCTACTTTCGCAGCACGCGCGCCCACAACACGGTGGAAGTGGACGGACAGGATCAGTCGGTGCAGGCCGGCAACTTCATGTGGACCGATCACGCGAACGCGCGCTGCATCGAGTTCGACTGCAGTCCGGGCGCGCAGGTGTTCGTCGGCGAACACGATGGTTATCGGCGGCTCGCCGACCCCGTCGTGCACCGGCGCGAGATCGTGTTCGATCCCTTGCGGCAGGTCATCGAGGTCGTCGACCGCATGCGTTGCGAACGCGAGCACGAAGTGCGTCGGAGCTGGCACTTCGCCGAGGACTGCGAGGTGCGGACGTTCGGGCAGGAAATACACGTCGTGTCCGGCAACGCACGGGTCATCCTGCAGCCACAGGAGGCCGTGGGCCACGTGGAGGTGCATCGAGGCGGCAACGCGGAGCAGGGGGGCTGGATCTCGCGGCGCTTCGGCTACAAGACGCCGTGCACGACGGTCGCCTGGCGCTCGTCGATTCGCGGCGCAACCACGCTGCGTACCCGCATCGTCTATTCGAGGGACGTCCCCATTGGCGACTGAGCCGATTCCGCCGGAGCTCACGTCGCACCAGGTGGTGACGGCGGAGGTGCCGAACGCGGAACGCACGCTCACGCTGCGTCATGACGACTGCTTCGGCCTGTTCAACGAGATCGGCGACATCGACGCGGAGTCGCGCGGCGAGGCCGGCCTGTATCGCGGCGGCGTGCGGTACCTCTCGCGCTTCACGCTGACGCTCGGCGGCCAGCCGCCGCTGTTGCTGTCCGCCAATCCGCGCGACGACAACGTGCTGCTGACCGTCAACCTCACCAATGGCGATGCGCGTGGTGAAGGCGGGCGCATCGTGCTGCCGCGCGGCACCCTGTACGTCACGCGCTCGCGCTTCATCTGGGAAGGCGTGTGCTACGAATCCATCCGCGTGCGCAATTTCGCGCTGACGACGGTGGCGGTAGAGCTGGTGGTGCGCTTCGGCTGCGACTTCGAGAACATCGTCGACGTGCGCGCGCAGCGGCGCGTCGATGCCGGCCGCGCGCGCTTCGAGCGGGTCGAGGAAGACAGTGTGATCCAGGGTTATCGCGGCGCCGACGACATCGTGCGCGAGACCGTGGTCGACTGCCACACGGCGCCGGAGGCAATTTCCGCGGACAGTCTTCGCTACCGGCTGCAGATCGGCAGCCGCGGCGAGAAGAACATCTCGCTCGCGGTCGGATGCCGCTCGGCCACGACCCCCGTGCAGATCGCGACGTTCACGCGATCGCTGGCCGCGGCTGAAGAGACGACGCGCCGCGAAGGTGTGCCCGAGACCCGCATCGACTCGACCGATCCGCTGTTCAACGCGTGGGTGCAGCGTTCGGCCGCCGACATCAACATGCTGCTGACGGCGACGGCCCATGGCCGTATCCCGGCGGCCGGGCTGCCGTGGCTCGACGCGGCGTTCGGACGCGATGCGATCGTCACCGCGCTCGAAACGCTGTGGGTGTGGCCGGACATCGCGCGCAATGTGCTGCGTTATCTCGCCGCCACGCAGAGCGCGGATACCTTTCCTCTCACCGGCGCCGAGCCGGGCAAGATCCTCAACGAGGCGCGCGGCGGCGACATCGCGCCAAACTACTTCGGTGTCGACACGACGCCATTGTTCGTGCTGCTCGCGGCGGCTTACTTCACGCGCACCGCGGACCTCGAGTTCATCACGGAACTGTGGCCGTCGATCACCGCGGCCCTGTCCTGGATCGACGTGTACGGCGACATCGACGGCGACGGTTTCATCGAAGCCACCGCGCGCGCCGGGCATCCGCGCCAGCACGGCTGGAAGAGCTCGCCGGATGCCGTGTTCCACGCGGATGGACAGATCGCCCAGGGCGCGCTCGCGTTGTGCGAGGTGCAGGGCTACGTCTACGGCGCCAAGCTCGGGGCGGCGCGCATCGCGCGTTCGCTCGGCGAGATGCCGCGCGCCATCGCGCTGGTGGAGGCGGCGCAGGCGCTGCAGGCGCGGTTCAACACCGCGTTCTGGTGCGACGACATCGAAACCTTCGCGCTCGCGCTCGATGGCGACAAGCAACCCTGCCGCGTGCGCACCTCGAACCCGGGCCACTGCCTGTTCTCCGGGATCGCGCACGCCGAACGCGCGCGGCAGATCATCGCGGGCTTCGGCGACGAGCAGCTCTTCTCCGGCTGGGGCGTGCGCACCGTGGCGGAGAGCGAGCTGCGCTTCAATCCGATGGCCTATCACAACGGCGCGATCTGGCCGCACGACAACGCGCTGCTGGCATACGGCGCGTCCCGCTACTACGACAAGGCGTTCGCGTTGCGCATCCTCGTCGCCCAATACGAGGCCGCGCGGCACTTCGACCTCATGCGCATGCCGGAGCTGTTCTGTGGCTTCCGGCGCCGCGGGCGCGAGGCGCCGTTGCACCTGCCCGTCGCCTGTTCACCGCAGTCGGTCAGCGCGGGCTCCACCTACCTGCTGCTGCAGAGCATCCTCGGCCTCACGATCGATGCGCTCGACCGGCAGATCGTGCTCGCGCACCCCGTCGTTCCGGACGGGATCGACGAAATCCGCGTCAAGAATCTTTCCGTTGGCATGGCATCGGTCGATTTCACCGTCAGACGGCACGCCGGCTCGGTGAGCGTGAGCGTCGAACGGCGCGAGGGGAAGCTCGATCTCGTGATTCGGAGCTGAGCACGCGAAGGGTAGGTGCCGTCCTACATCAGTGCGCGGAGCAGTCTTCGGGGCCAGAGCTTTAGACTCCTGCAGGTTCGCAGGGCAAATCGGCAGGGTCATAGGGGCAAATGGATATATCCGCACGCGGACGCGCGGCGGCGGCGCGTCGTCGCTCGCCCGGCGTCGTCAAACTCAAGAATTCCGCGCCCAATGGATCCGGGAACGGGCAGCACGCGCATGCGGACATCGACCTCAAGCAGATCCTGCGGGCGCTGCAGGCGGTGCGCGACGGCAATTTCGCGGTGCGTCTGCCGGCCGACCAGACCGGCCTCGCCGGCAAGATCGCCGATACCTTCAATGAAATGGTGAGCTGCAACGAGCGGCTGGCGCAGGAACTCGATCGCGCCGGGCGCCTCGTCGGCAAGGAAGGCAAGACGCGGGTGCGCGTCACCAGCGAGCGCCGCAATGGTGCGTGGGGCGAGATGGAAACCTCCGTCAACACGCTCATCGACGATCTGCTGTGGCCCACCGCCGAAGTCACGAGAACGATCACCGCGGTCGCCAAGGGCGACCTCACCCAGAATCTCCGGTTGGAAGCTGACGGCCGACCGCTCAAGGGAGAGTTCCTGCGAGCGGCCACGGTCGTGAACGAGATGATCGCGCAGATGAGCGTGTTCACCTCGGAAGTGACGCGCGTCGCGCGCGAGGTCGGCACCGAGGGCAAGCTCGGTGGCCAGGCGCTGGTGCTCGGCGCGAGCGGCGTGTGGAAGGACCTCACGGACAACGTGAACTCCATGGCCAGCAACCTCACCGGCCAGGTGCGCAACATCTCCGAGGTCACCATCGCGGTGGCGAGCGGTGACCTCTCCCGCAAGATCACGGTGGACGTGCGCGGCGAGATCCTGCAGCTCAAGGAAGCCATCAACACGATGGTGGATCAGCTGCGTTCCTTCGCCTCGGAAGTGACGCGCGTGGCGCGCGAGGTCGGCACCGAGGGCAAGCTCGGCGGCCAGGCCATCGTGCCCGGCGTCGCCGGCACGTGGAAGGACCTCACCGACAACGTCAATGCGATGGCATCGAACCTTACGGGCCAGGTGCGCAACATCGCCGAGGTGACGATTGCGGTCGCGAACGGCGATCTCTCACGCAAGATCACGGTCGATACGCGCGGCGAAATCCTGCAGCTCAAGGAAGCCATCAACACGATGGTGGACCAGCTTCGTTCGTTCGCCTCGGAAGTGATGCGCGTCGCGCGCGAGGTCGGCTCGGAAGGCAAGCTGGGCGGACAGGCCGAGGTGCAGGGTGTGTCGGGTGTGTGGAAGGACCTCACCGACAACGTGAACTCGATGGCGTCCAACCTCACCGACCAGGTGCGCAACATCGCCGAGGTGACCACGGCCGTGGCGCGTGGCGATCTCTCGCGCAAGATCACGGTGGACGTGCGCGGTGAGATCCTGCAGCTCAAGGAAACCATCAACACGATGGTGGACCAGCTCAACGGCTTCGCGGCGGAAGTGACCCGCGTGGCGCGCGAAGTCGGCACCGAGGGAAAACTCGGCGGCCAGGCGACGGTGACCGGCGTTGCGGGCACGTGGAAAGACCTCACCGACAACGTCAATGCGATGGCGTCGAACCTCACCGGCCAGGTGCGCAACATCGCGGAAGTGACCACCGCCGTGGCGCGCGGCGACCTTTCGCGCAAGATCACGGTTGAAGTACGCGGCGAGATCCTGCAGCTCAAGGAAACCATCAACACGATGGTGGACCAGCTCAATTCCTTCGCGGCCGAAGTGACCCGCGTGGCGCGCGAGGTCGGCACGGAAGGCAAGCTTGGTGGTCAGGCGAACGTGCGCGACGTGTCGGGTGTGTGGCGCGAGCTCACCGAGAACGTGAACGTCATGGCCAACAACCTGACGGAGCAGGTGCGCGGCATCGTCAAGGTCGTGACCGCGGTCGCGAACGGCGACCTGCGTCAGCGCCTCACCGTCGAATCGAAGGGTGAGGTCGCGGCGCTGGGTGAAACCATCAACTCGATGACCGGCACGCTGGCGCTGTTCGCCGACCAGGTGACCTCGGTGGCGCGCGAGGTCGGCGTCGAAGGCCGGCTCGGCGGACAGGCGCACGTCGCCGGCGCGGCCGGCACGTGGAAGGACCTGGTCGCGAACGTGAACATGCTCGCGGCCAACCTGACTACCCAGGTGCGCGCGATCGCCGAGGTGGCGACCGCGGTGACCAAGGGCGACTTGACCCGCTCGATCCAGGTCGAGACGCGCGGCGAAGTGTCCGACCTCAAGGACAACATCAACGCGATGATCCACAACCTCCGTCACACGACGGAGCGCAACACCGAGCAGGACTGGCTCAAGACCAACCTCGCGAAGTTCGGCCGCATGATGCAGGGCCAGCGCGACCTCGTGACGCTCGGCGAGACGCTGCTCGCGGAATTCGCGCCGCTGGTCAACGCGCACCAGGGCGTCATCTACATCGTCGGTTACGGCGATGGCGAACGATATCTCGAGCAGCTCGCGAGTTACGCGGACGTGCGCTCGGAGGACAAGCCGCGGCGTTATCGCTTCGGTGAAGGTTTCGTGGGTGAGTGCGCCGTGCAGCGGCAGCGTCTGCTGCTGTCGCGCGTGCCGCCGGACAGCGTGCGCGTCGCGTCGGGGCTCGTGGATGCGGCCCCGCGCAACGTCATCGTGTTGCCGGTGCTGTACGAAGGAGACATCCGCGCGGTCATCGAGCTCGCGTCGTTGTACGAATTCACCGCGCCGCACCTGGCTTTCCTCGAACAGCTCACCGGCTCCATCGGCGTCGTGCTCAACACGATCGAGGCGACGATGCGCACCGAGGGCCTGCTCAAGCAGTCGCAGGAGCTCGCCGGCGAATTGCAGGCGCAGCAGGTCGAGCTGCAGCAGACCAACGAGGAAATGGCGACCAAGGCGCGGCTGCTCGCCGAGCAGAACGTGGAAGTGGAGCGCAAGAACAAGGAAATCGAGCAGGCGCGCGCGGCGCTCGAGGAGAAGGCCGCGGAGCTCGCGCTCACGTCGCGTTACAAGACCGAGTTCCTGGCGAACATGTCGCACGAGTTGCGCACACCGCTCAACAGCATCCTGATCCTGGGGCAGCAGCTCTCGGACAACCCGGAAAAGAACCTCAGCGCGCGCCAGGTGGAGTTCGCGAAGACCATCCACGCCGCGGGCACCGACCTGCTGAACCTCATCAGCGACATCCTCGATCTTTCGAAGATCGAGTCGGGCACGGTCACGGTCGAGAGCGAGGATCTCGCGTTCTCGCAACTGCGCGAGACCATCGAGCGCAACTTCCGCCACGAGGCGGAGTCGCGCCATCTCACGTTCACGACGGACTTCGATCCGCGCCTCGGCCGCACGATGATCACGGATCCGAAGCGCCTGATGCAGATCGTGAAGAACCTGCTGTCGAACGCGATGAAATTCACGGCCAAGGGCAGCGTGCGCCTGCACGTCGGCCCCGCGATGCTGGGCTGGAGCGCGGATCACCCGGTGCTGTCGCAGGCGAAGACCGTGGTCGAGTTCTCCGTCACCGACACCGGCATCGGCATCTCGCCGGAAAAGCAACGCATCATCTTCGAAGCCTTCCAGCAGGCCGACGCGGGCACGGCGCGCAAATACGGCGGCACGGGCCTCGGGCTCGCGATCAGCCGCGAGCTCGCTCACCTGCTGGGCGGTGAGATCAAGCTCAAGAGCGCGCCTGGGCAGGGCAGCACCTTCACGCTCTATCTACCGCTCGCGTACCAGGGCGCGGCCTTCGGGCGCGGTGGCGGCGCGACGCTCGCCAAGGCGCCGAGGCTCGCGGCCCTGCCGCCGCCCGTGCTGCCGGCGCAGGTGGTGGAGCGCATCGAGGACGATCGCGACACGATCGTCGAAGGCGACACGGCAGTCCTCATCGTCGAGGACGAGGCGAGCTACGCGCGCATGCTGGTCGAAGGCGCACACGCGCAGGGCTTCAAGGTGCTCGTGGCCCAGAATGGCACCGACGCCCTGGCACTGGCGCGCAAGTACCTGCCCAGCGCCGTGACGCTCGACGTGTTCCTGCCCGACATGCTCGGCTGGACCGTGCTGAGCCAGCTCAAGCACGACCCGGCGACGCGGCACATTCCCGTTCAGGTGCTCACGGTGGAAGAAGAGCGCCAGTACGGACTCGAGCGCGGCGCGTTCTCGTTCATGACCAAGCCGTCGACCACCGAGGGGTTGCAGAACGTGTTCCGACGCATCCAGGAATTCATCGCGCCGCGCACGCGCGAGCTCCTGGTCGTGGAGGACGACGCGGCCGAGCAGATGAGCATCGAGGCGCTGGTGGCCGCGGACGACATCAACATCACCACCGCCGGCAGCGGAGAGCGCGCGCTCGAGCTGATGCGCGAGCGGAAGTTCGACTGCGTGATCCTCGATCTCAAGCTCCCGGACATCTCGGGGTTCGACCTGCTGTCGGAGATCCAGCTCGACGAGAAGCTGCGCGAGGTGCCCATCGTGGTGTTCACCGGGCGCGAGATCACCGCCGATGAGGAGACGGAGTTGCGCCGCCGTGCGAAGAGCATCGTGCTCAAGGGCGTGCAGTCGCCCGAGCGCCTGCTCGACGAAACCGCGCTGTTCCTGCACCGGGTTATCGCCAAGCTGCCCGAGAACAAGCAGCGCATGATCGAGAAGCTGCACGAGAGCGACGAGCCGCTGCGCGACCGCAAGGTGCTCGTGGTCGACGATGACGTGCGCAACATCTTCGCGCTGAACAGCCTGCTCGAGCGCCACGGAATGAACGTGATCTCGGCGACCAATGGCCAGGACGCGATCAAGCTGCTCGAGGAGAATCCCGACGTCTCGCTGATCCTCACCGACGTGATGATGCCGGAGATGGACGGCTACGAGACGATGCGGCGTATCCGCGACATTCCCGCCTTCCGCACGTTGCCGATCATCGCGCTCACCGCGAAGGCGATGCGCGGCGATCGCGAGAAGTGCCTGCAGGCCGGCGCGTCCGACTATGTCGCCAAGCCGGTGAACACCGAACAGTTGCTGTCGCTCGTACGCATGTGGTTGCAGCCGTGAACACTTCGCCGCAAACCGTTACCGAAGGGCACGAGGCCGCCAATATCCTGCTGGTGGACGACCAGCCCGCGCGCCTGCTCACGTACCGCGCGATCCTCGAGCCGCTCGGCCACAACCTCATCGCGGTGAACTCCGGCCTCGAGGCGCTCGAAGCCCTGATGAAACAGGAATTCGCGGTGGTGCTGCTCGACGTGAAGATGCCGGGCATGGACGGCTTCGAGACCGCGGCGCTGATCCACGATCATCCACGTTTCGAGACGATTCCGATCATCTTCGTGACCGGCGTGCACGTCACCGAATTCGACCGGCTCAAGGGCTACAAGGCCGGCGCCATCGACTATGTCTACATCCCGGTGGTGCCGGAGATCCTGCGCAGCAAGGTCGCGGTGCTGGTCGAGCTGTATCGCAAACGCCGCGAACTGCAGAGCGTGAACCGTGAGCTCGCCGAATCGAACAAGCGGCTGGCCGAGGCCAACTACGCGCTGCAGACCGAGAAGACGCGCGAGCTCGAGGCGGTCAACGGTCACCTGCAGCGCGCCAACGACGAGCTGTCGCGCATCAACGTGTCGCTCGAGACCGAGATCCGCGAGCGCAAGAAGGCCGAGGATTCACTCAAGGAAGCGGTGACGAAGCGCGACGAGTTCCTCGCGATGTTGTCGCACGAGCTGCGCAACCCGCTGTCGCCGCTGCGTAATGCCACGCACCTGCTCATGCAGGGTGAAACGGAAGATCCGAAGATCGTCTGGTCGCGTGGTGTGATCGCGCGCCAGTTGAAGCACATGACGCGCCTGGTCGACGATCTGCTCGACGTGTCGCGCATCGCGCGCGGCAAGATCGTGCTCGTCAGCGAGCCGGTCGATCTCTCGGAGGTGGTGGCAGCCGCGGTCGAGACCGTGCAGCCATTACTCGAGCAGAAGAAGCAGAACCTGCAACTCGATCTCGCCAATCCCGGATTCAAGGTTCGCGGCGATCCGGTTCGGCTCGCGCAGGTGGTGGGCAACCTGCTGCACAACGCCGCCAAGTACACGGGCGACGGCGGTCAGATCATTGTGACGACCCGCAGCGGTGCGGGGCAGGGCGAGATCGTCGTTCGCGACACCGGCGTCGGCATTCCGGCCGAATCGATGGCGCACATTTTCGAACTATTCACTCAGGTGCCGGGCGAGCGATCGACCAGCGCCGGTGGACTCGGCATCGGACTCGCGCTGGTGCGCGCGCTGGTGCAATTGCATGGCGGCGAGATCGTCGCGAGCAGTCCTGGTGAGAACCAGGGTAGTGAGTTCATCGTGCGGCTGCCGTTGATGACCGAAACCGCCACGGCTGATGGAGCTTCCATGCAAACGGATACCCCGACCCCGCATCCCGTCCGACGCAACATCCTGATCGCGGATGACAACCAGGACGCCCTCGAAAGCCTCGCGTTGATGTTGCGCATGGAAGGGCACGAGGTGTATTGCGCCTCGGATGGCGAGGAAGCACTCGCGCTCGCCGGCGAGCGCAAGCCCGAGATCGTCGTGCTCGACGTGGGTATGCCGAAGCTCGACGGCTGCGAAGTCGCGCGCCGCATCCGCGCCGAAAGCTGGGGCCGCGGCGCCGTGCTCGTGGCGCTCACCGGTTGGGGACAGGACGTCGACCGCGTGCGCTCCCGCGAAGCCGGCTTCGACATGCACCTCGTGAAGCCCGTAGACCCCGCCATGCTCTGCGACATGCTCGTCACCCACTAATGGGGACATTCCCCGTTTCCTAGCAAACGGGGACAGACCTCCCTTCCTTTGCTCGGTTTCGCCCCGGATGTCTGGATTTTCACGTCGGGGTATAGTCCCGCGCGCTTGGGGAAAATCGAGGGGAAGGACAACATGTCTGCAGGGGTGCAACGAAGCCCGGACGATGAACTGCGCCCGGTGCTGGAGCGCCTGCTCGCCACCCGCCGCGCGAAGGTGGATGCCACGCAAGGCGGTACGCCCAAGGGGATGCGTGTGCTGTTCACGGGTCCTTCCGGCCGCAACAAATTGCTGGCCGCGCGCTTGTTCGCGCACGAGCTCGCAGTTGATTTGTTCGAAATCGATCTGCAGCGGATCGTCAGCAAGTACATCGCCGACACGGAGAAGAATCTCGATGCGTTGTTCAATGCCGCCAGCGCATCCGATGCCGTCTTGTGGTTCGAGGATGCGGATCACTTGTTTGGCGCTCCGGCCGAGGACATCGACGATTCCGGCCGATTCCCCAATCTGAGCGTCGCGCGCCTGCGGCAGCGGCTCGAGAATTACAACGGCGTGGTGATGCTCGGCACGCGCGAACGCGGCGAAGTCGATCCGAAGTTCGCCCGCCAATGCGACGAAGTCGTCGACCTGTGAAATAGCGGGCAGGTCTGTCCCCGTTTGCTGGGAAACGGGGAATGTCCCCATTTCGTCAATACTCCCACAGCCGTAGTCCGCGCAGCCGACAAAAATGTCAGCCGGCTCTCACGTTCCGTGAGTCCTAAGGCCGGCATTGAGCGGACGTCACTAAGGCAATGATGTCTCCACCGGCGCCAAGGACCGGGCGGCTTCCCAGGAGATATCGATGCTTCATTACGCAGTCGTCTTTTTCGTCATCGCGCTGATTGCCGCGATATTCGGCTTCGGTGGCATTGCCGCTGGGGCCGCGGGAATCGCGAAGATCCTGTTCTTCGTGTTCCTGGTGCTTGCGCTAGTCAGTTTCATTGCCAATACGGCCAGGAGATGAGAGGTACCCATGCAGAAATCCAATAGCTTTGTCAGTGCGGTCATGATCGTCGTCAGTCTGGCAATGGCGGCGTGCGCTTCCACGCGCACGACGAAATCGGCAGGCGAGCAGGTCGACGATTCGGTGACGACGGGACGCGTGAAAGCGGCGCTGATCGCGGACCCGGTGACCAAGGCTCACCAGATCGATGTCGAAACGTTCAAAGGCACCGTTCAGTTGAATGGTTTCGTCGATTCCAAGGCGGGCAAGGACCGCGCCACGACGGTTGCCAGGAACACCACGGGTGTGAAGAGCGTGCAGAACAACCTGACTGTCCGGACCGATGAGCGGTCGGGCGGAACGGTCGTCGATGACGCCGCGATCACCACCAAGGTGAAAACGGCTCTCGCCGGCGATCCACGCACGAAGGCGCACCAGGTGAACGTCGAAACGCACGACGGCGTAGTGCAGCTGTCGGGCTTCGTCGACAACGCGGAAGCGAAGTCGACGGCCGAGCGGCTCGCGCGTGCCGTGGATGACGTGAAGACGGTCGACAACGAGCTGAGCGTGAAGTAACAGGCCTTTCACAGAGGCTGTCCACAATCACGAGGCCGGGGTGCATACTCCGGCCTCGTGTCATTTTCGGGGGATGGATGATGAAACCCGAGAACCGCATCGAGCGTTTCGCGCTGCATTGGCGGAAGACGTATACCCACGAGCCTTACTATCGCCCGCGCTACTCGTGGGAGGACTTCGAGCCCGTCTACCGCTACGCCTATCGAGCCCACGAGGAGAATCCGGAGGCGAGCTTCGAAGACCTCGAGGCGAGGCTCGAGGCGGGTTGGGACGTCGCGCGCGGCCGGTCGAGGCTGGGCTGGCAGGACGCGCGGCAGGTGGTGCGAGCCACCTGGGGATGCGCCGAGAAGATCCTTAGTAGTTAGTATCCCCCGGGGGCGACTCCGTCCACCGGCCTTGCGGCCGGCGGACGGACCACCCGTGGAACCCCCGTCGCGAAAGTTTTCGAGGGGAGGGGCTCGTCGCGCCGCGGGTCCACATCACACCACTAGACCGCACCAGTATGGCGCGGCAGATTCCTTAGGGCGTGGGGCGGCGATGCCAGCTTGGCGTCGGCGCATTCCTACGGGGCCTGCGCCGCATTTCCGAATGTTAGGCCCCGGGGCGCGGTACATTCTGCACGGTACACCCGAGGAACAACCATGCACGCATCTGCCAAACATTCCGAACTCGCGGCCGCGGTCGACAAAGTCGTCGATCCGGGCGTCGAGGAACTCAATCGCATCGTGGCCCAGGCCGAAGAGCTCCTGAGCTCGCTCGGTGAAGGCGGCGATGAGGCCGCGGACGCCGTCCGGGCCCGTGTCACCGAAACGCTCGAGCAGGCCAGGTCGAGACTGGCGGCGACGGCGGAAGAATCCGTCAAGATCGCCGAGTCGTTCGCCGACCGCGCCGACAAGTACGTGCACTCGAACCCCTGGCAGTCCATTGCGCTCGCGGCGCTGCTGGGCAGCGTGCTGACACTGCTCGTCACCAAGTCGTCGCGCCGACCGTGATCATCCCCACCGGCGACGCCGGGCCGGGCAACGGGCACAAGGGACCGACCCGGGCTCTGCTGCTGCACTTGCTGAGAATGGCCGAAACGCGCGTGGAAGCCGCGCGTCTCACGGCGAGTTCCGAGGTGCGTGCGGTCAGGAACCGGGTGCAGCTCAAACTACTCGCGGGCGTCGCGCTGATCGTCGCCCTGTGGGCCGCCGTCGTCCTGATCGCGGTCGCGTTGCCGCCGCACCTGCGTATCCCGGTGCTCGCCGGCGTGGTGCTGTTGTTCGCGATCGGCGCCGTCGTCGCCTGGATGGTAGCGAGCCGTGAACGCACCCGCGACGAGCCCGGTACGCTCAACTGGTTCGTCGAGGGCTTGAAGCTCGATCTCGAGGTCTTCGCGCGCACGATGGAGCGCACGGCCGCGCAGGCCGCGGCGCAGCCCAGCGAGGAACCGCCGCCCGATCAACCCGCACCGCCGCCCCAGGAAAGCCAGGGCCCCACTTCTTCGACTCGGAGCCCGCCCAGTGACCTCGCCGCGTGATCGCGCCCGCCTGCTGGATGCGGAAATGCGGCTGCAACGCTCGTGGCTCGAGATGTCGCTGCGGGATTTCAGCTCGGGTCACAGCGGCATGTTCGCCGGGCTCAGCCCACTCAAGATCGGCGTCGGCTTTCTCAAGCATCGTTCACTGTGGTTGCTCGCGCTCAGCGTGATCGCGAAGCTCTACCGCCGCCGCGCACACAAGGTGAAGACATGAATGGAAACCTGAAAGCCAGCACTGGAAATTTCGCGTACATCTCCGATCTCAGCGCGCTGCGCGAGCGCGCGCGCGACCAGATCATGAAAGGCGCGGTGACGCCGAGTTATCCCGAGGCCGATCGCAAGGCGATCGTCGAATTGCTGAACACGGCGCTCGCCACGGAAATCGTGTGCGTGTTGCGTTACAAGCGACACTATTTCGCGACGCACGGAATCCGCGCGAAGTTCGTGTCAGCCGAATTCCTCGAACACGCGAACGAGGAGCAGGCGCACGCCGACCAGATTGCCGAGCGCATCGTTCAACTGGGGGAAGACCCTGATCTGAACCCCGCGACACTGCTGTCGCGCTCGCATTCGGAGTACGATGAGGCGACGTCGCTGCGGCAGATGCTCGAGGCGGATCTGATCGCCGAGCGCATCGCGATCGAGAGTTATCGTGAGATGGTCAACTTCATCGGCACGAAAGACCCGACGACGCGGCGCCTGATGGAGGCCATTCTCGCGCAGGAAGAGGAACACGCTGAAGACCTCGTTGATCTGCTCGAGGATTTGCCCAAGGATTGAATGCTCTCGATGAGGGGCTTGCGGGGGTTTTGATGGCAGTCGCGAAGAAGAAGTCGGGCGAGCGCCCGGCAACGACGGCGCGTACGCGCGATCTCGAGTCCGAGGTCGCGGCGCGGACCGAGGAGCTTTCATCGCTCTCGGCGCATTTGCAGACCACGGTCGAGGCGGAACGCTCCTCGCTCGCGAAGCTTTTGCACGACGAGCTCGGCGGCATGATCACCGCCGCGAAGATGGACATGGCGTGGCTCAACGCGCGTATCGGGAAGGATCTCGATGCCGAGAGCCACGAAAAATTCCAATCCGTGGTGCAGATGCTCAACCAGGCGATGGTGCTCAAACGCCGCGTGGTCGAGAACCTGCGGCCGTCGCTGCTCGATCATTTCGGCCTGGCGGTCGCGCTGCGCAGCCACTTCGACGAGCAGTGCAGCCGCGCCGGCATCGAATATGTCGGGACGTTGCCGGAAGAACCGCTGATGCTTTCGCCGGCGGCGCAGCTCGTCTTGTTCCGGGTCGCGCAGGACGCGCTCAACAACGTATTCGAGCGCGGTGGCGCCAAACACGTCGAGCTGGTGATCGAGCCGCTCGACGGCGGCTATCTACTGGAAGTGGGCGACGACGGCGACACGCTCGATGCGAACACCGCACGCACGACGCTCGGCATGCGTCAGCGCATGCAGGGCATCGGTGGAAGTCTCGAGCTCGAGGTGGCGCCCGGTCAGGGCAGCCGGGTCAAGGCTTTCGCCCCGCAATCCCCAGCAGTATCGGAATGAGCTGATCGATCTCGCGCATCTTGTCGAGGAAGTGATCCGCGCCCGCCTGCATGCAGCGCTCGCGCACCGTCGGCAGGTCGTAGTTGGTGAGCACGATGATCCACACGTGGCCGCCATCCTTGCCCGTGTCCTTGTTCTTGGCGCGCGCCTGGCGGATCACGCCGATGCCGCTGCCGGGACGCAGTTCGACATCGACGACGATCACGTCGTAGGGGATCGACTCCAGCTTCTCGACCGCCTCGGATTCGGCGGCCGCCAGGCCCGTGACCTTGAAGGCCGCGTGCTGCGAAAGCATGTTCTCGAGACGCCCACGCAGCAGCGGCGAGTCCTCTACGAGGAAGATGCGAAGTGGAGTTCCCGGCGCGCCATTCTTGCGCGGTACATTGCCCGGGGCCGAGCGTGGTACGGAAAACGTCGTCGCCTGGCCCGTTTGCTGCTCGTGCTGCATCAGCCCGTCCATGTCCGTTCAGGAGAACAAACTATTGAACGAGATTATTTCGCAGCGCATAAGTGGTTATGTCGGCGTTACTCTTCATGGACATCTTCTCGAGGATACGGCTTCGGTAGGTGCTCACCGTCTTCACGCTCAGGAAAAGACGACTCGCGATCTCCGACACCGATTCGCCCTGCGCGAGCTTGCAGAAGATCTGGAACTCGCGTTCGGAGAGGATGCTGTGAAGCGGCGCATTCGGATCGCCGCGCACGCCCGCCACGAGCAGGTCCGCGAGATCGGGGCCCACGTAACGGCCGCCGCGCGCCACGGTGCGGATCGCGCGGAACAGCTCGGATTCCTCCGTGCCCTTGCCGACGAAACCGCTCGCGCCGCCGCGCAACACGTTCAAGCCGTACTGCGCCTCGGGGAACGCGCTCAGGATGAGCACACCCACCGATTCGTAGTGCGCCTTGGCGTGCTTGAGCACGTCGAGGCCGGACACGTCGGGAAGCGACAGGTCGAGCAGCAACACTTCGATCGTGTGCTGACGCAACTGCTCCATCGCTTCACGGCCCGAACCTGCTTCGGCCACCACGGCCAGGTCCGGTTGCCCGTTTATCATCGTTCGTAGGCCGGCACGGACGACCTGATGGTCATCCACGATCATGACTCTGGTGCGATTCATGGGCCGGGAAGTCTCCACAACCTGCTGTGTTCTCTCGTGCATGGGGCGGAAGGATACATTTGTCAGAAGCGGCACCTGTCCGGTGTTCCGGCGATACCGACGTCAGAGCTATCCTACACCCCCCGGGACTATCCGACAGCGCGTGATCGGGCGGGGGCGGCGCTCGCGTGATCGAACAGATCCTGCGCGTGCACCCAGTTGACCACGCTCCAGAACGCCTCGATGAATTCCGGGCGCCGGTTCTGGTACTTGAGGTAGTAAGCGTGCTCCCAGACGTCCAGGATCAGGATGCAGGTGCGCTCGCCCGGCTTGAGGACTTCGTGATCCTTGAGCGACACGATGTCGAGTTGCCGCGTCACGTGTTCGAACGACAGCGCGGTCCAGCCATTCGAGAACTGCTTCGCGGCGGTCTCCGAGAATCGCTTGCGGAAATTGTCGAACGAACCGAAGCGCCTTTGCAGCGCGTCGCCGAGCGCGCCGCCGGGTGAATGTCCCGCGGGCGGCGCGAGGCAGTTCCAGAAGATGTCGTGATTCAGATGGCCGCCGCCGTTGTTGCGTACGGCGGTCTGCACGGAGGCGGGTAGTTTGGCCGCGTCGCGCAGCAGCGTGATCAGCGTGCGCGCGTGCAGCGAACGCTCGGGTTCCAGCGCTTCGTTGAGTTTGTCGACGTACGTCTTGTGGTGCTTGTCGTGGTGCACCTTCATCGTCTGCGCGTCGATGTATGGCTCGAGCGCTTCGTAAGGGTACGGCAGCTCGGGCAGCGTGAAGGGAAAGGTCTGTTGGGACACATCGGTTGCCACGGTCGTCTCCTCGATGGCGTTTCTGAGATTTCGTGCGATTTGGAGGCAAAGGATGCGCCCGGTTCGCGCCCGGTCGAGTCGCCGCGGGACCAACACGCCGGTCAGATTGCGCCGTCGTCGTGATCGGCCGACGTTGCGCGCACGCCGCGTCGCGGGTGGCCGCCGGCGGACAGGCGCGCGGAATGGCGCCGACGGACGCCCCTCACAGCGGAACATGGCGGTTCCCGGGTGTTGCGCCGCGTCGCGCGCAGTAGTTTGCGCGCGTCATAACTCGCTCGAGGAAGACTCATGAAAAAGCTCGCAATGTCGCTTGCGGTATTGGCGTCGATGGCCCTGGTTCCCGCGGCGTACGCGGACAACGACAACGGTTTCTACGCCGGCGCCGGCGTGGGGCGTTTCAACGCGCAGATCGACGACGTGAACGCGGTAGATCCGGCGATCCAGGGCTGGGACGAGGACGATACCGCGTACAAGGTGTTCGGCGGATGGCGGTTCAACAAGATGTTCGCCCTCGAAGTCGCATACATCAACCTGGGTGAGCCTTCGGGCGAGGTGGTTCCCGGATTCAACCTGGACGCGTCCGTGGATGGATTCGCGCCCTATGTCGTCGCGACGATTCCGCTCGGCTTGTTCGAGGTGTACGGCCGGCTGGGCTATTACTTCTACGACGCCAACCTCGGCACCGAATCCGGACTCGGCGGCAGGGTCGTCGTGGACGAGGAATCCGAGGACTTCGTGTACGGCGCGGGCATCGGTCTCGACCTGCTCGACCACATCAACGTGCGGCTGGAATACGAGCGTTTCGACTTGCAGGGGCTCGACGATACCGACGCGTTGTGGCTGACGGGCGCGTGGCGCTTCTAACTAAATCCGCGCGTGTCGCGCGATCACGGGCGCGCCAGGGTGCCCGTGGTCGCGCGCTTGTCGCGGATCGCATCGAGCAGCAGATCGAAGTCGCCGCTCTTCGGAACGTAGGCGTCCGCGCCCGCGGCCAACGTGTGGCGGATCATCTCGGGATGCGCGTGCCCGGAAAACACAACGATGGTTATCTTGCTGCCGTTGCCGCGTACGGTCTTGAGGACGTCGATACTCGATCGCCCCTGTAGTTCGAGGTCGAGCACGAGCACGTCGGCATTCTGTTCGGTGGTGCTCGCGATGACGGTGTCGACGTCGTTCGCCGTTCCGACGCAACGCAGGTCGGGCTCGGCGGATACCAGGGTGACCAGCAGGTCACGCAGGTCTTCGTTGTCTTCGGCGATCAAGACTCGCAAGGGTGGCGCGTTCATATGGTGCGGTCGACCCGGGGTTGGCGGCCTGTGAATACGCGAGGGACGCGTATTGTGAAGCAAACCGCCTGGCGAGACGAGCGTTTCGCGTGCCTTACGGCAGAGGCTCAGGACCGCGCTCGGGCCTGTCGTCGAGTGACGACGAATAGCGGTCGTGGCGCAGCGAGTCGATCACCGCGCGCAGCTCCAGGAGCCGATCCAGCTTGAACTGGTCGAACTCGGCCGAGGAAACGCCGGCCACGGACAGCTCGCGAAACGAGCGCCGTCCGTCTTCGAGTCTCATGGGTCGCATCATTGCCATGGGACGAGTGTGCCGCAGCGACCGGATTTGCGAAGTTTCGCGGGCACTGAAACTCGCGTAGGACATGGCCGCTGCGCACGATTTGCGGCCGCGTTTTCGGCTCAAATCGGCGGCACGGAGGTAAATCCATGGCCACGATGAAACGAGCGCAAGCCAAGGCGAAGGCGAAGGCAAAGGCAAAAGCGAAGCCGAAAGGGAAAACCAGGTCGAAGGTGCAGGGCGAAGGCGATTACGAGGCCGCGCGTCGTTATCGCAAGCGCGTGAAGTCGTATCTGGAAAACAACGACGTCGAAAAGGCGGCGTTGCGCGCAAAGCCCCGATCGCGCGCGGAGGCGCACAGCCTGCTGGCGGCGGAGTCGGCGGGAAAGCGGCGCGCCAAGGGTCTGGGCGTCGGCAAGCGATTCAGGCGGGGCGAGGCGCCCCGCGTGGAACCGTCCACGCGCGGACGGACTTCAAGGCGTTAGTGATTCACGCCACGGGTGCTGCACGGCGTGGGCATCACGGCATCAGGCGAAGAACCGGCGTAGCGCCTGGTAGGTAGCTTCAGGCGCTTCTTCGGCGAGCATGTGACCGCTCTCGATGTCCTCGCCGCGCACGTCGCTCGCCCAGTCCTTCCAGATGCCGACGGGGTCATACCACTTCGGGATGACGCCCTTGGTGCCCCACAACACCAGCGTGGGGCATTCGATCTTGCGGCCGCCGCTGCGGTCCGCCTGGTCCTGCTGGAAGTCCACGCTCACCGCGGCCCGATAGTCCTCGCACATGGCGTGGATGGCTGCCGGATCGCGCGCGTTCTGTAGATAGTCCTCGTACGCATCGTGCTCCGAGAACGCCTGCCCGTGACGGAACAGGAATCCGATCGGATCCGCGCTGATCATGCGCTCGGGCAGCGGATGCGCCTGCGCGAGGAAGAACCAGTGCCAGTAGCCGAGCCCGAACTTCCAGTCCGCGCGGCGCAGCGTGTCGCCGGTGGGCACGATGTCGAGCACGGCGAGCTTCTCGACCGAGGCCGGCGAATCGAGCGCGAGTCGATAGGCGCAACGGGCGCCGCGATCGTGTCCGGCGACGTGGAACTTGTCGAAGCCGAGGTGCTTCATGACTTCGACCTGGTCGCGCGCCATGGCGCGCTTCGAGTAGGTCTCGTGATTCGCGGAGGACTCGGGCTTGCTGCTGCCGCCGTAGCCGCGCAGGTCCGGGCAAACTACCGTGTAGTGCTCGGCGAGGCGGGGAGCGACCTTCGACCACATCGCGTGGGTTTGCGGGAAGCCGTGCAGCAGCAGCAGCGGCGGGCCGGATCCACCCATTCGCAGGCGGATGGTGACCTCGTCGGTCTCGACGTGTCTCAGCGTGAATCCATCGAACACGGCAGCCTCGGTGGTGGCTCAGTTGCGCGTGGCGAGTACCTGGAAGCGCCGTGCGACGCGTTCCCCCTCGTCATCCACGAGCGTGAGTATGTGCTCGCCCGGGGTCATGTCCAACGACTGGCGGTGAAAAGTGTGCGTTTCGCCAAGGTATCGGTCGTCGAGATGCCAGTAGACCACCGCGTCCCGGCGCCGATGGACCGCCTCGAAAACCGTGCGGCCGCGCGATCCATCTAGCTCGTCGGGGATCAGCACGGACGCGTTTTTGTCTGGATAGATCAGCGCCAGCGCGGGGGTGCTCCTGTCCCGGCCCTGGCCCTGACAATCCGCGCGCAGCGCCGGCAGCGGCCGGTACTCGGCATGACCACGGCGGTACCAATATTCCTCGGCCGGCGGCAGCACGAACCAGTTGGTGTGGGTCATGCGCGAAGGGGACTCGCAGCCGCCGTTGACGCGCTGGTTCCTGGCGTCCAGGTGCACGCGCAGGTTGTGAGGACTGAGCAGCGCGAAGTGGCTGTCCTTCGGCATCCAGATGCGATCGGGGTGGCATTGCGCCGTCGCGAGGTAGCCGTCGTTGGCGCACACGTCTATCTGCTTGAGTGCGTGCGTGGGCGGATCGAGCCAGCGGCTCGCGGGCAAGTTGTTGAAGAGGGCGAACATCAGCGGCGCGGCCATGGCCGATCCGGTGAGACCCGGCCGGCCTTCGCCGCTGGCGTTCCCGACCCACACACCCACCGTGTAGCGGCTCGTGGTGCCGACCGCCCAGCCGTCGCGCAGGCCCCAGCTCGTGCCGGTTTTCCACGCGATGGCGCGGCTCGTCGCGAAATTCTTCCAGTGACCTTCGTCGCCCGGACGCGGCACCTCGAGCAGCGTGTCGAGCGTGAGCCACGCCGCGCCGGTGGAAATCGCCGATGACCCGCGATCCTTGGGTGGTGAGTCCCGCAGCGCCGTGAGCTCGCGGAACCGCGGTGTCGGATCCTGGATCCCCGCGCGCGCGATGTGCGTGAGACCGGCGTACATCGCCGTGATGTCCCAGAGATTGCCTTCCGCGCCACCGAGGATGAGAGTGAGCCCGTAGTCATCCGCGGGACGCGAGAGCGTCGTCATGCCCGCATCTCGCAGCACGTCGGCGAAACGCGCGATGCCGTAGTTCCTGAGCATGCGCACCGCCGGAATGTTCAGCGATTGTGCCAGCGCCTCGTCCGCGCGCACCGCGCCGCGATACTGCCGGTCGAAGTTCTCCGGTGTGAACCCCTCGTAATGCGTCGGCACGTCCGCCAACAACATCCGCGGCGTCAGCAGCCCATCCTCGAGCATCGCCGCGAACAGCATCGGCTTGAGAATGCTCCCCGTACTCCGCGCCCTGCGCACGATGTCCACGAAATGGGGACATTCCCCGTTTCCTAGCAAACGGGGACAGACCTGGCCGTTGCCCACGTAGGCGAGCACTTCGAACGTGGTGTTATCGACGATCAGCGCCGCGGCGTTGTTGACGTTCTGTCGTGCAAGGTTCGCGGTGTGTTCCCGCACGAGATGCGTCGCTTCGGCCTGCAGGCGCGCATCCAGCGTCGTGACGAGGCGGTGCCGGCCCGGATACTGCACGCGCAGAGTCTCGAGCAGATGCGGCGCGAGATCCGGCAGATCGTGTGGGGCGGCGGTAAGTGGTTCGCTCAGCGCGAGATCCAGGTCGAGCTTCGACAGATCGCCAGCCGCATGCAGCTTGCGCAGCACGAAGTCGCGCTTGGCCTGCAAGCGCCCGCGGTTGCGCTTGAGGTGCACGAGGGAAGGGTTGTTAGGCAGCACCGCGAGCGTTGCGGCCTCGGCCCAGGACAGCGCCGCCGCGTCACGCCCGAAGTAGCGCCACGCCGCCGCTTCGAGACCCACCACGTTGCCGCCGAAGGGCGCATGCGTCGCGTAGAGATTCAGGATCTCGTCCTTGTCGTACGCGGTTTCGAGCCGCAGCGCGAGTGCCGATTCGGCCAGCTTCGCGCCCAGCGTTCGATCCCCGCCGCCGCGCGCCCCCGCGCGCGCCAGGCGCGCAAGCTGCATGGTGATCGTGCTGCCGCCGCTCACCACGCGCCCGTTTTCCAGGTTCAGCTTCAAGGCGCGCGCGACTGCCAGCCCATCCACGCCGATGTGATCTTCGAACCGTTTGTCCTCGAACACGATCAGCGCGCGCCGGAACTTCGCCGGCACCGAATCGCGCGCCGGAAAGCGCCACTGCCCATCCGCCGCGATGCGCGCGCCCAGCAGCGTGCCGTCGCCGGCCTCGAGCACGTACGACAGCGGCTGATCGAACAGTGTCTTCGGCAACAGCGCCCAGAACCCGATCGCCAACGCCGCACACACGACGACGCCGGCGACGGCGATCCTGCGCCGCCGCCGCCAGGCCGGTGAAACGATGAAGGCGACCATGCTCACTGCTGCAGGCTCACTTGCGCGTCACCACCTCGACCCACTGTCCCTTGAGCCGCGCCTGCTGCGTGGCGTCGTACATCGCCTCCGCCGAGAGGCCGGGTAGATAGTACCGGCCGAGGTATGCGGCGTTCAGGCGCGTGCGGAACTTGATCGTCTCGCCGGCGCGCAACGAGAAGTACTGCATCACGCGGTCGTCGCGGATGTCGACGTATTCAGCCTCCTTGCGCGTCGCCGCCGCCGAGCCATCCGGACCCCACCACCACGAGTGGCTGCGGGGCTGAGGGGAAATCGTCGTGCCGAGCGGATCGCCTCCATCCATGCGCTCGTTGCGGATCTCCCACCCCGCGGGCACGAGCTGCGTCAGCGCGAGATTGGTCAGCCGCCGCGATCCGACATTGCGCACCGTGATGTCCGCGATGAGATCGCTGCCCTGGACCAGCCGGCTCACGCTCGCCAGCGGATTGCCCGCCGTATCCGAGTAGCTGATGTCCAGCGCGAGGCCATTGGCCGAAGCATCTTCCTCGCCACTGCGCGCGATGCCGCGCACCGCGGTCGTCATGTGCAGCCGGCGCCCCGAGGTATTACGCACTACCAGCGACGTGCCGGCCGCGGACGGAGCGGGTAGTTGGACCACGACCACCGGCGAATCGCCCGTGACCTTCACGGGCCGCGCGTTGCCGGCCGTGTATTCGAACGTGAACGCCTCCGGCGGCTTCGCCTGCGCCCAGCGCGCCACCGACACCAGTGCGAACGCCACCGCCTGCGTGCTGTGCCAGTTCCCGTCCGCAAGCTCCGCCGACACCTGGTCGACGAGTCGGTTGGCCTCGGCCTCCCGGCCCATCAGCGCCAGCGCCTGCAACACGATCGCGCGGTCTCGCAGCCGCGAGCCGAACGTGTACTCAGCCGCGGGCCCGACGACGATGTCCAGCTTGTCGCCCTTGACCAGTGCCGCGGCCGCATCGGGCTGGTTGATGAGCTTGTACGCCGCCGCGAGCAGCCAGCGTTCACCCGCCGACATCGTCGGCGTCTCGCGCAGCCGGTTCATCGCGCCGAGCTCCGGCTGCTGCGCCAGCGCCAGCGCGTACAACCGATACGCCTGCGCGTAACGCGCGGCCTCGGCCACACCCGCGCTGATGTTGCCCGCGTTGCGCAACGCGTTCGCATCCCAGCGCTGCGCCGCGCCTTTCAGGTAACGCAGCCACGCAGCCTTCATGTCCGCCGGCACGTCGAACCCGGCGCGTTCCGCTTCCAGCAGGAAGTGCCCCGCGTACGTGGTGCCCCAGTCGTCGCGCCAGCCGAGCCCTACGTCCGTCGACCAGCCGCCGGGCCAGTAGACGAAGCCGCCGTTCGGCTGCTGGAAGCCGCGCAGGCGCGCGATGCCCGCGCGCACGTTGTTCTCCACCTCCGCGCGACGCTTCGCATCGAGCGCCAGCAGCGCCGGTAGATAGACCTGCGGGAACGCGCCCGAGGTCACCTGCTCGAGGCAGCCGTGCGGATAACGGATGAGATAGTCGAGCCGGCCGTCCAGGTTCAGCGGCGGCAGCGAGGAGACTTCGAGTGTCGCGGCGTGTGTGCCTTCGAGCCCGAACCCCTTGATCGTCTCCGTCCACGCGGCGCCGGCCTCGGCCGTGCCGCGCAGGATGCGCGTCACCGGCGTATTCGGACTGCGCACCTCGAGCCAGATGTCCGCCTCGGCCCGATGTTTCCCGCTCGTGGCGACCACGCGGATCTTGCCCGAGCCGAGCTTCGCGCCCGACTTGAGTGACAGGAAGCCCAGCTTCTCTTCCGGCTTCGTAAAGGCGAGGGCGGTCGACTTCGCACCCACGGGCGAGAAGCGACCATCAAGCTCCATGCTCAGCGTCACGTCCTTGATCGATGCGTCGCCCGCGAACACCGATACCGGCATCGTGATCTGCTCCTCCGGCCCGACCACTCGCGGCAGTGTCGGCAGGATCATGAGCGGCTGTCGCACGAACGCCGACTTCTCCGCCGAGCCATACGCGCTGCCGTCGCCCGCGACCAGCATCACGCGCACGGCGCCGACGTATTGCGGCAGCGTGAGTTCATGCGATCGCTTCTCGCCGGCCTTCAACGCGAAGGGCCCCAGGAACTTCACCACGGGCGGAAAGCGCGACTTGGACTTCTCCGGATCCACCTTCGTGTCCGCATCCGATCCACCGAGCGCGAGCAAGCGGTCGAGCTCGCCGCCGTACGCGCCCGCGACGTCATCGAACAGGTCCCAGGTGGCAACACCCAGCGCCTCGCGCTTGTAAAACTCCGCGTGCAGGTTCGGCGTCTTGAAGTTCGTCAGGCCTAACAAGCCCTCGTCGACCACGGCGAGCGTGTAGTTCATCGCGCGGCCCGCGGTCTCCGAAACCTGGATGGACGCCTTGCCCGCCGGCTTCCATTCCGCCGCCGTCGTCACCACCGGCGCGATCTTCGTCGCCGGATCGCTGACCTTGAGCGGGATCACGCCATACAGGCGGATGGGGCGGTCGTTGTTCTTGCCGGCGTGCGGCTGCACCAGTGTCACCGCGACGTAGACGTTCGGCGCCATGTCCGCGGTGATCTGGATGCTCACCCGGTTCTGCTTGGGCTTGGCCTCGATCCAGCGGTGCTCGACGATCCGGCTGCCGGTCTCGAGCGTCAGCAGCGCGCGGCCCTGGCTCGCTTCCGGTAGTTGGACCACCGCCGTCTCGCCGACCTTGTACTCCTCTTTATCCGCGGTGAGCGTGAGGATGTTTGCCGCGGGACCCGATTGATCGCGCGCATTACCCGCCCAGCTCGGCCAGTCGATATAGAACGTGCGGCCGGTGCAATGTCCGCCGCTCTCGTCGCAGACGCGCAGGAGATAACGTCCCCATTCGGGATATTTGATCTCAAAGGTCCACTGGCCCTTGCCATCCTTCGTGGCGACCGTGTCCTGCTGGATCACCGACTGGCTCTCGCCCTGCGCGTATTGCGCCAGCGAATCGCCGTTCTGGTCCCACCACCATTTCCACTCGATCTTGTAGAGCGACACCTGGAGCTTCTCGACGCTGACGGGTTTGCCGCCCGCGTCCAAAGTCGCGAGCTCGACCACGTGTTTCTGATCGGTCATCAGCATGTCGCGCGCGACGTCGCCTTTCGGCAGCCGCAGGCCCACGAACCGGTCGTAGGGTGCCAGCGTGCGCGTCTCGCGCGCGATGCTGAACGCACCGCCGTTCTCGAACACGCGCGTGACGAAGGTGGCGGCCAGCATGCCCGGCGCATCCTTCGGTAGTTCGAGCGGCTTCTCGAAGCGCACCTTGCCGTTTTCGTCGAGCTCGCCATCGAACAGGTTCAGCGGCTGGCCCGAAAACGAGCGCGCCGGGTCATCGAAGATGAAATCGGTATTGCGCGTGAAACGCGTGGTCGTGGGCTTGAGCGTGAGCTCGATCGCGCCGCGCAGGTTCGCGGCCGTGGCGCCCGAGAGCCATTGCGCCGATAGACCGGCCTTCAGCGGATTGCTCTCGAGCACGTCGCCCGCGCCGAGATCGAGGTCGATCTTGAGGCGGTTCGGCATCACCGTTTCGATCTTCAGCGTCTTGCGGAACGTCGTGCCGCCGACCAGCGCCGTCGCGGTCCAGTCGCCGGTCAGGGCATCCGCCGCCGTCTTGAGCTCGAACGCATAGAACTGCCCGACCGGTGTCGTGTTGGTCAGCGTCTGCACGAGCTGATTGCGCGGATTGCGCAACTCGACCGTCACCGGGTGGTTAGCCGGCAGCGTCTTCTGCTTGTCCTGCAGCGCGAACGTCAGGTAGATGGAATCTCCCGGACGCCACACACCCCGATCGCCGTACAGATGCCCCTTGATGCCATTCACCACCGATTCGCCACCCACGTCGAAGTGGCTGACGGGCAGGGCGCTGCCGTTGCTGACACGCAGGTATCCCTTGCGGCCATCCAACGTCGCGATCAGCGCGAAGGGTTGACTCTTCGGCGTGAGCTCGACGAGTCCATCGCGGCCCGTGTTCGCCGAGGCGAGCACCTGGTTCTGGAAGTTGACCGCGTCGACCTTGACGCCCGCGAGCGGCGCCGAAGAGTCCAGCGCGGTCGCGGAGATCAGTAGTTGGCCACCGGCGCCGCGCTTGGCGAGCAGTCCGATGTTCGACGCCAGCAGATTGCGCGTGGCGCGGATGCCCTGCGCGTAGCGGTAGTAAGACGCGCTGCAGGGATTGTCGCGCTGGTTCCAGTCGATGGACTCACCTTCCCAGTAATCCTGGTAGTAGTCCCAGTTCGTCGGATCGTAGGTGTCGCCGTCTTCCTGGTTGCGGATCTCCTGCTGCGCAGCCGCGCCACCGAGTAATTCATCCGCCGCGCAATCCCAGATACCGTCGCCGGGCGCCAGCGCGATCTTGAGCTGGAACAAACCACCCGGGTGCTTCTTCGTGAGTTCCGTGACGTCGAGGTCGTAACGCGTCCAGCGGCCGGGCACGGGCGAGGAGAGCGGCACGGTCTTCGTCCACAACACGCGGCCGACGCGGCCCATCTCCTGCGCGCCATCGAGCCGGTTCACCTGCAGGAACTGCGGGATGTTGTCCTCGAACACCTGCAGCGCCGTCACGCGCACCGCGCGGGCGCTGACCGCCTCGAACGGCACCGTGAGCCGCGCCGCGTCCGGCAGGATCACGCCCTTGCCGACGAAGCGCACCTGCGGCTTGGCGGTCGTGAAGGCGAGCGGGAACGACTTCTCGCCCGACAGCGTGCCACCCGAGCGGCTGCGCAGCGCCTCGTCGATCGTCAACGTCACGTCGCCGACGATGTCATCCGTCACGTACAGCGTGAGGATGTGGTCGCGGATCTGCGTGGTGAACTGGCCCTGCGACAGGCGCACCAGGCCCTTGAGGTTCTGCTTCGTATCGAGGCGCTCGGAGAACTGCACGATCACGCGACGCTGGCCGTCGGTCTGCAGCGCCTGCGCCTGCGTCACCGCGAAGTCGTTGCGTCCCGGAATCTCCAGCTCACGCGAGTCCGCGGTCTTGATGCCGAGCGGCGCGCCGTCCCACGAAACTTTCATCGTGCGCCGCTGCACCGCGCGCACAATCGATCCGACCGTGAACTCGTGCCGCTGGTTGCCCGCGTTGTGCGTCCAGGTGATCGGCAGCGCGGCACCCACCAGATCCGCGCGCAACAGTTTTTCGACCTTCGCGCCGTCTTCCACGTCCGCCGTCGTGATCGTGCCGCGCAGGATCATGCGGTCGTCGTGCGAAGGATCCACGTCGAGCCCGTGCGTCACGACGTCGAAGTTGGGCGTCAGTGTCTCGACGAGGAATTCGTACGGCGCGAGCTTCGCGTCGATGCCGGAAAGACCCTTGCCATTGAGCCGCACCTTGTAGGTGGTCCCCGGCGCGAGTTCACTACTCGCCGGCGCCGCCACGATCTCGCGCGTACTCGCGAACGTCACGCTGCCCGTGAGCGTGGGCTCGATGACCAGGTACGCCGAGGCGTCCGACCCGACCTTGTCCGCACTGATCACGTCGTTCGTGAACGCGACCCGCAGCGGAGAGCGCCGCGAGATGGCGCCGGTCGAGTGCGCGGAGATGAGCTGGGACCACAATGGATCCGCCGGCGCGGCCGTGGGCTTTTCAGCGACCAGCGTGTCAGTGGTCTTCGTGCAGCTTGCAGTCAGGAACAGCGCCACCGCGGCGGCGGCGCAGGCGAGTTTGCGGATCATGAAGGCTCCGGGGCAGCGAGGTGGATCGATGCACCTTCAGTTCAACGCCCGAAGCTGCAAGTCCAGTGGCGCAATTGTGACCGATCGTGGCGCTGGTGCAGCAGCGCAAACTCTTACGCCTCTCGCCCATGGTCGCGACTTATGCCCGCGCGCCCGGGCTCCTTGTGTCAAGAGATGTAACGTCGCGGCAGAACTCTTCGATAAAGGGACCCAGGGGAGATTCGATGCCATTTCGCCTGTTCGCGACGACCGCGCTCATTCTCTTGCTGGCGAGCTGCGGGGGTGGCGGAAGCGACTCCGGATCCAGCTCGAGCTCCAGCTCCAGCTCCAGCTCGAGCGGCGGCGGATCCACCTCATCCGACCGCGTGGCATTGACGGCGACGGCGCCGACCGCTCCTGTCCCCAGCAGCGCCGTCGCCGAACTCGTCTTCCAGGTCTCGAATCCCTCCACGACGGCCGCGACTAACGTCGTCCTGAACGTGAACCTTGGCGCGGGGCTCTCGCACGCGGGAATTCGATGCGTCGCGTTGAGCGGGGCCATCTGCCCGGTGGACAACTCGACCCTGACCGTCCCCACGCTTGCCGGAGGCGCTACGCTGCGTTTCACCGTGTCCGTGATGGTCGGCGCCGGCGTCAGCGGCCCCATCGCGAGCAATGCGACGGTATCCGCGGCCAATGACGGCGAGACGCAGAACAACACGGTCACCATGACCGTGACCGCCTACGCCGCCGACGTGAGCATCACCGGCTCTACGACCGCGAGCGATTTCACGAGCGGCAGCCTGGTGCCGTACAGCTTCACGGTCTCGAACGCGGGCCCGGATGCGGCGCGCAACCTCGCCTTCGAAGCGGCGCTCAGCAGCGGGCAGGTGAATACCGGCATCACGTGTTCCGCGAGCGGCGGCGTGACGTGCCCGGCGGTGACCGCGGCGAACATGACTGTCCCGCTGCTGCCGAGCGGCGGCTCGCTGGTGTTCACGCTGAACAGCCAGTTATCGATCAACGTGCTCGTGGCCGTGAACGCGACGCTGCGTGTCACCACCCAGGGCGATTCGAACCTGGCCAACAATCTCACCACGGTCTCGGCGATCACGCGCATTCCGACGTCGCCGGATTCTCCATCGTTCTTCCAGGTGCAGAGCGATCCGGGCGACTGGGTGGGAATGGGTGGCAACTACGCCTACACCAAGGCCAACGCGGTGTTCGACCTCTCGGCCATTGGCCGGGTGCTGCGTCTCGAGTTGCACGGCGATGAGAACTGGTCGGTGCAGTTCCACATGCCGGTGAATGAAACGCAGCTCCGCACCGGCACGTATACCGACCTGATCGGCGCGCCGTTTCACGATCCGAACACCGGCGGACTGAGGGTCACGGGCATGGGCAATGGCTGCTCCAGCCAGCAGGGATGGTTCAAGGTTGACGGTGCGGAGTACGCGGCCGGAGAGCTGGCCTCCGTCGATATCCGTTTCGAACAGCGCTGTGGCGGGGGCGCGATCGGCCTGCGCGGACAGCTCCACTGGGTCCGCGGCGACGAGACGCGACCGCCGGGTCCCGTGAACCCCGCGCCCGGTGGGCTCTGGGAACCGCCGGCGGGCAGCACACCCACGACCGGCAACTACGTCTACCTGGCGAGCGATCCGGGCGATTTCCTCGGGCGGGGCGTCACCGAAACGTTCACGCAGGCGAATGCCACATTCTTCCCGTCGCGAAACCTGAGAGTCCTCGAATTCGGCATCGGCGGCCGGACCGGCGTGCTCGTGTCGTTCATTCCCATGTCGCCGCTGACGGAACTCGAGACTGGCTATTACCCGGAGACGCAGCGCGCGTGGTCCGGCAATCCCGCGGTCGGTGGGCTCTCGGTGAATTACGAAAGTCGCGGGTGCAACGTTTCCACCGGGTGGTTCGTCATCGATCACATCGTTTTCGACGGTGAGGCCGTCGCCGCGCTCGATGCGCGCTTCGAACACCACTGCGAAGGCAACACGCCGGCCATCCGCGGCAAGATCCACTGGCGTCCGGACGATGCGACGCAGCCGCCGGGACCGGTCGTTCCGCCGCCCGATGGCCTGTGGGCGCCACCGGCGGGCGCCGTTCCCGCGACGGGCAACGTCGTCTATCTACAAAGCGATGCCGGCGAATTCGTGGGCCAGGGACGCACGATGACGTATACCCCGCTCACCAGCGTCATCGGATACGGCGGTGGCTACATCGCGCCGGCGCCGAATCGCTTCACGATCACCGTGACCGGCGACGAGGAGTGGGTCGGCCACTTCCAGGCGATGTCGAGCATCTCGGAGATGCGGGCGGGTTACTACGGCAACCTGGTGCGTTTCCCGAGCGGCGCGGTGGAGGGCTCGCTCTCGTGGACCGGCGAGGGGCGCGCATGCAACCAGGTGAGCGGCTGGTTCGTCGTCGACGAGGTGACCTACTCGGGCAGCACGCTCACCTCGATCGCACTGCGTTTCGCGCACCACTGCGAAATGGGCAGCCGCGCGCTGCGCGGGTACGTGCGCTGGTCGGCGAGTGACACGCGCACACCGCCGCCGCCGCAGAATCCGCCGCCCGCCGGGCTGTGGGAGCCGGCCGGCGGAGCCACGCCCGCGAGCGGCAACTACGTCTATCTACAGAGCGAAGCCGGCGACTTCGTCGGCGACGGCAAGACGTATCTCTACACGCCCACGGACGCGCAGTTCACGCTGATGACACTGGGCAGCCAGGTCGACGTCGAGGTGCAAGGGGACACGCACTGGAAGGGACATTTCCGGCCCATGGTGCCGCTCGCGCAACTCGTCGAGGGTTATTACGACCTGTCCGGCGGAGAAAACATCGCCAAGGGCGGATTCTGGTGGGGAGGCGATGGCCGCGGCTGCCCCGGCAGCGGCTGGTTCGTCGTCGATGAAGTCACGTTCGAGGGCAGCGCGTTGCGCAGTCTGACCGTGCGCTTCGAGCGCGCCTGCGAGGGCTTCACGGGTGTGTTACGCGGCAAGATCCACTGGCGTTACGACGATTCGACCGCGCCGGTCGGACCGATCTACCCAGCGCCCGCTGGCATCTGGACGCCGCCGCCCGGGGCAGTCCCCGCCACCGGAAACTTCTTCTATGTCACGGGCGATCCTGGTGAGTTCATCACCGGGGGTGGCACTTATCTGTACACGCCCGCGAATGTCCTGTTTCAGGGCGGAAGCGAAGTCGATTTCTCGGGAGGATTCGTCAGCGCCCAGAACAGCGCGAGCGATGTGTCCTGGGCGGTGCATCTGTTCAAGATGGTCAGCATTCCGCGCCTGCAGCCCGGCTATTACCCCGATGTGGTTCGCAACGGCCCGACGAATCCCGCACGTGGCGGCATCAGCGTGAGCGGTCGCGGCAGTGGTTGCGGCTCGACGCGCGGCTGGTTCGTCATCGACAGCGTGACGTACAACGGCGAGAACATGACGTCGCTCGACGCGCGGTTCGAGCAGTTTTGCGGAGATTCGAATATCGGGTTGCGGGGCAGCGTGCGCTGGAGCCAATGAGGGCAGACGCGCGCCAGCCAATCGAAACCGCTGGCTGACACCCTACGCCGGCACACTCCTATGACCGCGATCCGGTCGCCCCGCGACCATGCGCGTTCAAAGTCACATGGAGGTGCGCCATGCCGAAGCGCCGACAACCCGATTTCAATTCCGCCGAGGCCGCTGACGCCGTGATCCAGGACCTGCCGCAGATGGAACTGCCGCAAATCGACGTGCCGATCGTCCAATCCGAGACGCTCGAGGAAGCGCCGTTGCCGGAAGTGCACGTGGGAGACCCTGGCGAACCACCAACCGGCGAAGAAGCGTCACCGAACGTCAGCTGGCGGCGCGAAAAGGCCCGCAAGGCCTTCGCGGAATACCAGGCCGACTTCAACCGGCTGCCACGGGGGCGCGAACTCTTCTGAACGAAGGCCCGATATGACCAAGCTCGACAAGCCGATCAAGCGCGAAGTGAAAGTGGGCAAGGAGCTGCTGGTGCTCACCATCGATCCCGCCGGGTTCAAGCTCACCAAGAAGGGCCGGCGCAAGGGCATCGAGATCGGCTGGAAGGCGCTCGTCAGCGGCGAGGCCGCGATGACGACCGCGCTGAACGCCAGCCTGGGTCGCCTCTAACTCATTGACCATAAAGACAATACGTTGTCCTGCCGGGGACAAGACGGGGCCATTGCTCCGGACCGGGGGCGCCCTTACCATGCCCGCCTCCAAAAATTACGTATCCACCCCCAAAGGACGATTTCAATGAGCAATTTCGAGCAACAGGCAGCCAAGATCCGCAACCAGCCAGGATTCATCGCAGCGCTGGACCAGAGCGGCGGCAGCACGCCGAAGGCGCTCAAGCTCTACGGCATCGAGGAGAACACCTACTCGGGCGAGCAGCAGATGATGGATCTCGTGCACCAGATGCGCACCCGCATCGTCGCGAGCCCGGTGTTCGGCGGCAACCGCATCCTCGGCGCGATCCTGTTCGAAGCGACGATGGATCGTGACTTCGGCGGCAAGCCGGCGGCCGACTACCTGTGGAACACCAAGCAGGTCGTGCCGTTCCTCAAGATCGACAAGGGTCTCGCGGACGAGGTGAACGGCGTGCAGCTCATGAAGCCGATGCCGGACCTCGACAAACTACTCGACAAGGCGAAGTCCAAGGGCATCTTCGGCACCAAGGAACGCTCGGTCATCAAGCAGAACAACGCCGAGGGCATCAAGGCCGCCGTGAAGCAGCAGTTCGAGGTGGCGCGCCAAGTGCTCGCCAAGGGCCTCGTGCCGATCGTCGAGCCGGAAGTGGACATCAAGAACCCGGACAAGAAGGGTTCGGAAGCCGTGCTCAAGCAGGAAATCCTCGCCGAGCTCGACAAGCTGCCGGCCAACCAGCAGGTGATGCTCAAGCTCACGATTCCGGAAGTCGACAACTTCTACACCGAGCTGATCAAGCACCCGCGCGTATTGAAGGTCGTCGCGCTGTCGGGCGGTTATTCGCGCGACGAGTCGAACAAGCGCCTGGCGCGCCAGAACGGCATGATCGCGAGCTTCTCGCGCGCGCTGTCGGAAGGCCTGGCCGCGCAGCAGAGCGATGCGGAGTTCGACAAGACGCTGGATGCGGCGATCCAGAGCATCTACGACGCGTCGAAGACCTGATAGTTAGACGTTGACGTTCGAAACGAGGCCCCGGTGGCGCAGGTCACCGGGGCCTTTTCATTTGCATGAGGCTACTTCCGGCCGCGCAAACCGGTATCCAACGCCCGATGCTCGTCCTTCATACCAGCGTGCCGCCTCGGCGAATTCAGCCTCGGCCGCACGACGGAAAACAATCGAATGCTTCATTTGCCGCCGCGAGGCGGCAGCACCTTGGTCCTTACATCCTCGAGACTCACGACGTCCTCGGGATTTGATTGATGATCCGCAATGCGATGCTGGAGCTCGGTCCTTTGGGCATCGCTCAGCGGAATTGATTTCTCATCAAGGCTTTCCCAGATCTCATCTATGAGGGACAGGCGTTGCTCGACATTCAGTCGATCTATCCCGAGCTTCTTCATGGATCCGGACATGCCCTGCACGCTACACCTCTTGCCAATACGCGCCAAGCGAAAGGTTGGCCGATCGAGTCGATGGTATCGCGGGATCTCGCGTGACTGCGGCATGCAAATTTGCCCGGTATTTCGAGAAATCGTGCATGCCGTGAAGTCGAATGGGCCCGGTCTGTTCAGCGCGCCTGTGCAGCTCGCTGCTCCGCCGGTTTCGTCGCCTCGGCACGCTCCAGGTTGTACGCGCTCGCCACCAGCGCCACGTGCGAGAACGCCTGCGGAAAGTTGCCGAGCTGGCGCCGCGCGCGCGGGTCGTATTCCTCGGCCAGCAATCCCACGTCGTTGCGGCACGCGAGCAGCCGCTCGAAGATCTCCACGGCCTCGTCATGCCGCCCGAGCAGCGCCAGGTTGTCCGCGTACCAGAAGCTGCAGGGCAGGAACGCGCCCTCGTGTCCCTCGAGCCCGTCATCGGTCTGCGCGGTGTGGTATCGCAGGATGAAGCCGTCCTGCATGAGCTCGCGGCCGATCGCCTCCACGGTGCCGCGCACGCGCGGATCCTGCGGCGGCAGGAAACCGACCAGCGGCATCATCAGCAGGCTCGCGTCGAGCGCCTTCGAGCCGTACCACTGCGTGAAGGTCTTGCGCTTCTCGTCGTAGCCGTGCGTGCAGACGTCGCGATGAATGCGCGCGCGCAGCGTGCGCCAACGCTCGACGGGGCCGGGCAGGCCGTAGCGCTCTGCAGCGAGGATGGCGCGGTCGACCGCGACCCACGCCATCATCTTGGAGTGAGTGAAGTGACGGCGCGGCCCGCGCACTTCCCAGATGCCTTCGTCCTTCGAGGTCCAGATCTTCTCCAGGTGCTGCGTGAGCGTGCGTTGCACGGCCCACGCGGCGTCCATCGAGTCGATGCCGCCGAGTCGACCGTGGTGAAGCGCGTCCGCGATCTCGCCGTACACGTCGAGCTGCAGCTGTAGATAGGCGGCGTTGCCGATGCGCACCGGCTTCGAGCCCGCGTAGCCCGGCAACCAGCCGACTTCCCATTCCGTCAGCCGCCGCTCACCGCGGATGCCATACATGATCTGCGCCTGCTCGGGCGCGCCGGCAAGCGCGCGCACCAGCCAGTCGCGCCAGCGCCGGGCTTCGTCGATGTACCCCGCGTCCATGAGTGCGAGCAGCGTGAACGTCGCGTCGCGCAGCCAGCAGTAGCGGTAGTCCCAGTTGCGCGCGCCGCCGATGCGTTCCGGCAGCGAGGTGGTTGGCGCCGCGACGATGCCGCCCGTGGGGTGATAGATGAGCGACTTGAGCGTGATCAGCGATCGAACCACCGGGTCCCACCAGCGGCTGCCGTGGTACTGGCACTTGCCGGCCCAGTCGCGCCAGAACGTCTCGGTTTTGGCCAGCGACTCATCGACGTCGATCATCACGGGCACTGGCACATGCGATGCGGACCAGGTGAGCACGAACTTCGCCGACTCGCCGGCCTTCACCGTGAACGCGGCGACGGTTCGATTGTTCTCGCCGTGCATGGCGATGGGCGTGCGCAACGTCAACCGGTCCGGCCCGGCGATCGCCGAAAGCTCGTTGAGCTCGTGGCCGTCCTTGTCGGCGCGTTGCTGAGTGACCCACGGCAGGATGGAGCCGTAGTCCATGCGGATCACGAGCTCCATGCACATCGGCACGTTGCCGCGCACGCCTTGCACAGTGCGCACGAGGTGCGAGCAATCGGTGCGTGCGGGCATGAAGTCCGTGATCGTGACTTCGCCTTCGGGCGTCGTGAAGGTGGTCTCGAGGATCAAGGTGTTTTCGTGATAGCGCCGCGTGGAAGTGCATTCGCTGCTCGGCGCGAGCGACCAGTGGCCGTGATCGCGCGTGCCCAGCAGCGCCGCGAAACAGGCCGGCGAGTCGAAGCGCGGCCAGCACAACCAGTCCACGGAACCGTCGCGCGCGATGAGCGCGCAGGTTTCGCCGTCGCCGACGATGGCGTAGTCCTCGATGGGGCGGCTCACGAGCCGACCTCGAGCAACACCTTGATGTCGTCCGGGCGCCGCGCGAACGCGTCCTGCCAACTATCCAGCGGCACGCGCCGCGTGATGAGGGAGTCGAGCCAGGCCGGGTCCGCCTGCGCGAGCGCCTGCGCCGCGAGCTCGAAGTGGCGCCGATTCGCATTGACTGTGCCGAAGATCACGTCGTTCTCGAGCACGATGCCGCGATTGAGCGCACCCACGTCGATCGAGATCGCCGGCTGCGATCCCGAAACACCGATGAGACAGGTGATCGCGGCGCTTGCGTTGTTCTCGATGACGTCCACGATCACGGACGTCGCGCCCGTGCATTCGAGCACGATGTCCGGTAGTGAGTCCGCGAGCAACTCATCGAGCTTGCCGGTCTGGTATTCCGCGCCGAGGGCGCGCGCGAGGCGCGGCTTGGGTCCGTCGGTCGCGCGATCGAACAGCGTCACATCGAGCCCGCGCTGCCGGCCAAGCAAGGCGGCGAGCAAGCCGACCGGTCCCGCGCCCGTCACGAGCACGCGCCGCGGCGCCCAGAATGCACGGCGACCGATGCGTTCGATGTGCTCCCAGGCTTTCGCGACGACCGATGCCGGTTCCACGAGCACCGCGAGCGCGCCGAGCGACGGTGGAACGCGGATCAGGAAATCCGGCCGCACGCGGATGCGTTCGGCGCAGAAGCCGTCGAGCTCTTTGATCCCGTGCTCGGTGTATTGCCCGTTGCGGCACATGTCCCATTCGCCGGCCGCGCAAGCGGCGCAGGGCAGCGGGTCCGGGCGCCGCACGATGGGCACAACGAGCTCGCCCGGCGCGAAACCGACCCCGGATTCGGCGACGCGCGCGACGCATTCATGACCGAGCACGAGGCGCTCGCCGCCGGGCGGCGCCCAGCCATAGTCACCGCGCAGGATTTCGACGTCCGTGCCGCAGATGCCGATGCAGAGCGGCGTCAGCGCGAGGCCCGCGGCGTCGCCGGGCGCCTGGGGGATTTCATCGAGGCGCGCAGTATCGGGATGCCTGGGAGATACCGTGAGCGCGCGCATGAAGTGCTGACTGGGAAAGCGGCGCGCGGGTTCGGAGCAGGGCTGGCCCCTGACGCGTGTTCAGGCCTGAGAAAGCCTTACACGTCGCGGTCCACCGACAGGGATTTCAGACTGACTCCTACTGGCGACAGGTGACATATGCGGGTATGGTTGCCCCATCGCACGAGGAGGGAACCACCATGCGGAAAGCTCAGGGACTAGTCCAGTATATTCAGCGACTTGCGTACGAGACCTTACGTACGCGGGAAGAGCGCGAGGAGCGGCCCGAAGACGTCCGGCCTGACTGGCCGCCGCGCACGCCCACGTACTCCTCCTGGAGCGCGACTTCGTTCGCGGGGTACGTCCCGTTTCGTGGGCCCGGAAACGGCTGATCCGAATCGTAGGCGGGCGCCGTCTGGCGACCCGCCTTTCGATCCCTGCGGCGCGTTACCTCAGCGGTTAACCACCGACTCGAAAAACGCCTTCATCTCCGCCGCGTAATAAACGCCGTACTGCTGGAACGTGGCCTTCGTCGCCGCGTCCGGCTTCCAGTCGAAGAACGCGTGCTGCGCGCCGCCGACCTGCACGTACTGCACACGCTGGCCGGCTTTGACCAACGCGTCCATGAACGTGCGGCACAGCTCGTCCTGGATGAGGGGATCCGCCGTGCCGCGCGTGAGGTACTGCGGCACCGCGCGCTCGGAGGCCTGCGGAATGTGCAGGATCGGCGCGATCGCCGCCTTCCAGCTGTCGTCGGCCGCCGGATCTTCCGAGTAGTGGTTGAGGAACGGCCCGCCGAACACGCCGTAGCTCGGCGCCGCGCCCTTGATCGCGGCCAGCATGTCTTTGCGCACGTCCGCGACCGACTTGCCCTTCGGTAGATAGGTCGGCTTGAACTCGAACACACCCGGCGTCTTGCCGAAGCCGCGCTCGCCGATCATGTGGACCATCAGCGAACCCGCCGCGGAGAGGTGTCCGCCCGCGCTGTCGCCTGTTAGAACGATACGCGTCGGGTCGCCGCCGTATTCCTTGGCGTGCTCCATGATGTGCGCGGTCGCGCCGAACACGTCTTCGATGAGGTTCGCCATCGTGTTGGGCGTCGCGTCACCGTCCGCCTTGCCGGCCCAGCGATAGTCGATGCTCGCCACGACGAACTTGCCGCCGCGCGTGAGCTCGCGCGCCAGCGCGCGCATGATGTTTTCGTCGTTCGTCACCCAGCCGCCGCCGTGGATGATCACCACGATCGGCAGCGGCGCCTTCGCGCCCTTCGGCGTGAAGATGTCGTACTTGAGCGGCTTCACACCCGGCTTCGCGTAGACGATGTCCTGCTTCACGTTGACATGATCCACGGCGGATTTCTCGACGAAGGAGGCGCCGATGCGCAGATCCTTGTCGACCGTGACCTTGAAGGTGGGGGTCATGGATTCGTAGTACATCGCGCCCCAGCGGCCGGGCACCGAGAAGTAGCCCGAATCGAAGGCGTAGCCCGCGTCCGGCTGCGTCGTGACCGTGACGACCGTGCCCGCCGGGTACTTGCCGTCGGCCGGCAGGGCGGGGTTGACCTGGAATTTGCCGTGGACCGGCGGGTCGAGCGTCACTTTGAACGTGTCCGCGCCGAAAGAGGGCATCGCGGAAACGAACGCGAAGGTGCAGAGGGCGAGGAAGGATCTGTTTTTCATGGGTCCATTGCGAATTGCGGCGGGAAGGGCGCCGGGACAGCCACCCTATATGCCGTGGCCATGTGGCTCAAGTGACAGGTTTCATCTCGACGCATATTCGAATACGCGTCGAATGGCGACGGAAAACTCCGTGCTGGTGTCGCTACAGTTCACGACCTGACGCTCACGGTTGAAGTCCGTGTTGCCACGCCGGGGGAGATAAGTCGCGTAGGTCGTCAACCTAATCCAAAGTCCGTTATGCTCCCCCAGCCGTGATTGCTCCATCGCGCTGAAGCCACGCTTCTAACAAGAATGAGCGACGCGGCAAACAAGAACGATAAGTCAAGAAGGTCTCGATGAGCTCTATCAATTTCTGCGGCGGACGCGGTGGCGTCCGTCGGGCCGCGCCATTCATTTCTCTCGGATTCTTGCTGGTGCTCTCTGCCTGTGGTGGAGGAGGCAAGAGCGACGCTCCGCAGCCGAATCCGCCCCCGCCAGCGCCACCCGCGGCGCCGGTCATCGGCTCATTCACCGCCGATGCAACGTCGGTGACCACCTTCGGCACGGCCACGCTCACCTGGTCCGCTTCAAACGCCACGTCATGCGTCGCCGAAGGTGGCTGGTCGGGCAACAAGAGTGTCCAGGGCAGTGAGCTCATCGGCCCGCTCGTCAACGGCTCGAATACCTTCGTTCTCAACTGCACGGGCGCCGGCGGATCGGTCTCATCGCAAGTCACGGTGTCGGTCGCGAATCCAGAGGGGGTTGCGTGGGCACAGCTCGATCCACGGGTTCAAGTGCTCGAGCCCAGCGTGACCTCCCTGATCGTGGAGGTCACCGACACAGTCATTACCTTCAATGGTTCGATCCCCTTGAACGCCGGCGACGTCATCATTGCCGACGATACCGCCTACAAGATCACGGCCGTGCAAGAGCTGAACGGTCAAACGCTCGCCACGTACATCGCGCCGACGATCGATGAGCTGTTCGACAAGCTTGTGATCTCCGGCACGTTCTCGCTCGATGGCGCGGCTCCCGAAGCAGCCAAGGCTAACAACCATGTGCGTCGCAAGGGCTTTCCGCCATACAGTTCTCCGAGCCTGGCCGTTCCGGGGGGTCCGTGGTCTCTCGACTACGAAGTGACCAACCCCGGCATTACATGGGACGGTGATGTAGCGCTCGGAACCACGTTCGTGGCCGACGTCAGCTACGACGAATCTCAGGGCGGCTTCGCCCGATCCTTTTTCGAGGTGACTTCGACCCTGAATGCCAGCGCCTCGCTCCGGATAAACGGGGAACGTACCGCGACGCTGCAGCGGCAAATCGGGTTCTTCTCCGTGCCCGTTCCGCTGACGGTTGCCGATTCCATTCTGAGGATTGTTGGAGTGAGGGTGGCGAGCATCGACATTCCAGTCTTCGCTGGCATCAGTGTGAGCGCCGAATACGGATACGGTGCGAGTATTCGTGGCTCGACGTCCGCGCGCATGCGACTCGAGTTCGGGGGTGATCTGCCGTTCGAGAGCTCATTCAACTATTACTCTCCGTCGTTCACTGTTCCTCAAGTGAGTGCCGCGCCGGGCGAGGACGCCGAACCCTTTGCGACAGCAAGCCTCACGACCTTCGCGTACGTCGGCGCAAGTCCTGCATTCACGATTCTGAGAAGCGTGGCGCTCGTCGGCGTCGATTTGAAACTCGGTCCGAGAGCCACGAGCACGCTGCAATTCATTCCGCAGAACGAACCTCCGTACTGCGCGCAGGTGGATATGGGCCTGCGGGCATCGGTCAATGGGTTCGTGGAAGTCCTGCGCGATCGATGGATGACGGAGCCATCGACGACAGACCTCGTGTCATTGCCGCCGTATGAGTTGGGAAACTGCATTCAGGGGACGACGATGACCTTGCGTCTGGATCCCGAGCAGACTCCTACCGTATTCGCGCCGCTCACGGTCCACGCACAGGTGAGATCGTCGAGGCCCATGGGCGGCGATGTTCAGATCACGTTGGACGGTGCATCGTGTTCGGCCACGGTGACCGCCAGCGGAGCGGGCTCATGCACTCTCACGCCGCGGACTGCGGGTACGCGACAGGTTGAAGGCGTGTATGGCTCTTCAGCCACCGCGCATATCCCCGTCGAAATTGCGAAGGCCAGCTCATCCACACACCTTTCCAGCGATCCCTCCACGACGATGGTTGGGGATTTCGTGAATTTTGTCGCGACACTCACCGGAACATCGGGAGCAGAGCGCGGACCGACGGGCCGCGTGACCGTGCGCGACGCCAACGGCGTGCTGGTTTGTGAAGCCGAGGTCGGCACGTCGCAAGTCGGTACCTGCACGGCCCGACTGGATACGGCGGGTGCCTTCGTCTTCACCGCCACATACGCGGGCGATGATCACTACGAGCCTAGTACGTCTGCGCCGTGGACTCATGTGGTGGGAGAACCGCTGGACGTGCGTGGCAAGGGTCGCGTGTCAGTCGGATACGACACGCGCGACTCGGCGCCGTGTCAGATCTTCGGTCTCGGATCCCCGCCGTCTTGTCGCCAGGAGCAAACCGGGGCGTTCAATGTCGGGGTCAGCGACACGGTGACCTACCCGAATGTCGGTAGTTATACGATCTCTGCGTCGGCGCGAGGCGGAGCCGTTCTGGATGGAACGGTTTCCAACGGGACGTATACAGGCTTCTACGAGGCGCATCTGAGGAACCCTGTGCTCAGTGGTGCAACCACCCAGGCTGGCAACGGCTGGGTCCTGGACATCGTCGTCCCGCGCAGGTCGAACTACACGCTCGAGATCGATCTGGCCATAGAGAAGAACGCGCCATCACCCAATCAATGCGCCGCTGTACTTATCGCGGCATTTCAGTACCTCATTGACGGAGACGTCGAGGACGGCCAGGGGATCGGCGTGGGAGCAGGAGGCAATTGCGGCTCGGTGCACAATTGGCCTGCCGCGAATAGCCAGACGTTCCAAGGCACGATACGCGCCGGGACTTACAGGCTGTTCATGAGGTCCGGAGACCCGATATACCCCGATCCGGAAGACTGGAGCATCTCGAACACCGAGTTTGGTAGCCCCATGATGATCCGTGACGCTGGCACGATGCATGTGAATGGCACGATCTCACTCACGCTCCATGAGCTGCCGTAAGACCACGAACGCCAGCGGGACGCTGGGGATGGGGAAGAGTGGTTCGCTGGTCCTGGACGTCGAAACTGGGGTAGGCCGTTCGTTTAGCTAGGAACCTTGCTACCATCGATCGCCATGAACACACCGCTGACACCTGCATCCGCCATCGAACGCATCGCCGTCGTCGACGTGCTGCGCGCCTTCGCGTTGATAGGCATCATCGTCACGCACTCCGTCGACGGGTTTCTAGCCGGCCAGCCGCCGGTCGCGGATTTCATGATATTCAGCCCGCTCGATCGACTGGTGGATCAGATCGAGCACCTCTTCACCTTCGGCAAGTTCTACACCATCTTCTCGTTCCTGTTCGGGCTCAGCTTCGCGATCCAGTTGCGCAATGCGACGCAGAAGGGTGTGGGGTTTTCCGGGCGGTTCACCTGGCGGCTCATGGTGCTCGCGCTGATCGCGATCGTGCATGGCGCGTTCTTCGCCGGCGATATCCTCATCGTCTACGCGTTTCTCGGGTTGTTGCTGATTCCGTTCCGCAACGTGAAGACGCGGACCTTGCTGATCATCGGGCTGATCCTGGTGTTCAACGTGCCGGGAATGTTCTTGGGCGGATTGGTCGTGGCCGCGATGCCGACACCGACACCCGAGCAGCTCGAGGCGAACGCGGCGATGCAGGCGCATGCCGCGCTGCTCGCGGAGCAGACATTTGCGATCAAGCAGTCGGGCACGTTCGCACAGCTTGCGGCAGTCAACTTGTCGCTAGGGCTGCTGGGCAAGGTCCTGTTCATGATCCTCACCGGGCGGTTGTGGATCACGTTCGGGTTGTTCCTGTTGGGGATGTGGGCCGGGCGGCTCGAGATCTTCAAGGACACGGAGGCGAATCGCGCGTTCTTCCGCAGGCTGCTCGTGCCTGCCGGCGTCGTTGCGCTCATCACGACGGTGTCGGAGTGGTTGTTTCCGGTTGCGCTGCAGGAACTTTCGGCGTCGAACCTGCTGCGGTGGTTCTCGTTCACGATTCAGCACGTGACGTTGTCGGCGTTCTACGTTGCGGTGGTGACGTTGTTGTATTGGAAGCGGCCTTCGGGCGGGTTGCTGCCGAAGTTGGCGCCGATGGGGAGGATGGGGCTGACTACCTACCTGGGGCAGTCGGTGTTCGGCATCCTGGTGTTTTATGGGTTGGGGCTGGGGTTGATCGGGAAGATCGGCGCGGCGGCGGCGGTGGGGTTGGCCATTGCGTTTGCGATCCTGCAGATCGTGTTGGCGAATTTGTGGGCGAAGAAGTTTGCGATGGGGCCGGCGGAGTGGCTGTGGCGGTCGCTGACTTACTTCAAGGTGCAGCCGATTCGCGTTCGCGCGAGCGGTGGTGTACCAGTCGAGGCAGCGTCGTAAATCAGCGAATTGTCAGGGCGCGGAACCGATCGACGCGCCCTCGAGATGATCAGGCAGCAACCGTTTCAACTTTCGTCGTGAGATTGACGAGTTGGAGGATCTGCATGTCGACCTTGGCGCTCGCGTTGTCGATATCGATTCCCACCAGATTGCCGCGCGCGTCGTAGTCGATGACGACGCCTTCGGAAACTTCCTTGCTCTCCGTGCTCGGCTGTTCCGCGAGCTCGATGTACAACGAGTCGGTGTCAGCGAAGTAGTTGAGCTTCATGGGCGAAACCTTCGGTCGGGGAATGCGTTGTGCACGGTCACCATATCCGCAAGCGTAACTACCCTCAAGTATCGGCCGTCCAGCTCGGGGATTGCGGCCCAGAAGCGGTAGCGGTTGCCTTCCTGCGGCTCGCTGCGGACGGCGTTGCGTACGACATATGCACACCACTCTTTCCTGAGATACGGGCGCCGGCGCATCACGACGTTCTCGAAGTATGGCGTGAAGCGCAGGTCTTCCATTGCGGGGAGCGTGTCGCCTGCGCTGCATCAGGTCATCTTGTGAAAGTGGTGTATTCGCGGCGAATGTAGTGGCGAGTTCCGGATGCAAGAACGAGGTTTGCGGCAGAAAGACCTTGTCAACGCATTGGGCGGAAAGAACCGCGCCTCGGAAGTGCGGCCTGAATCAGGGCGCTGGGTGTTACGCCGTAAAGCTCCGCGAGTTCATCGGCCCCGGTGGCAGACTACGGATCGCGAGCAGCCGAGTCGAGAGTCACGCCGTTTTCATCTCGAATCAGCCGCGCGTCGAGCATCGCGCTCAGCGCGTCGAGCCAGCCGTCGAGCTGATCGAGCTTCGCGGTCCCGCTGATGCGGATGTCCTCGAGCGCCGGATCCGCGACGACGACGGGCCGATGCGAATAGCGATTGAGATCCGCCACCACCGATCGCAGCGCCTGCTCCGCGAACACCAGCCGTCCCGAGCGCCAGCTCCCGGCATCGTTGCCATTCGCGGCGCGCACGCGGCCGAGGGTTCCGTCGGTGTGCAAGGAGAGCTGCTTGCCCGCGGCCAGATCCACCGGATCGCCAGCGCGCCATTCGGGTGGCGTGACGCGCACGAGGCCTTCGAGCACCGTGACCGTCGCGCCGTCCGGCCCGCGATGCACGTTGAACTGCGTGCCGAGCGCGCGCACCGAGCCATTCGGCATCTCGACGATGAACGGCCGCCCGGCGTCCTTCGCGACGACGAACAGCGCCTCGCCCGATGAAAGCTGCACGTGCCGGATGTCGCGCGCATAACGGACGTGGATGGACGTCGCGCCGCCGAGCACCGCCTGCGTGCCATCGGCCAGCGTGACCGTGTCGATCTGGCCGATGGGCGTCGAGTACTCATGCACGCTGACGACGTCCACGCGACGGTCCGGGTAGAGCAGGAAGCCGGCGCCGATCACGACCGCGATCAACGTCGCGGCCACGGCGCGCCACGGCCACGCGCGCGCCGCACGCGGCGGCTCCGCGGCGACCTGCGCCCGCGCATTCGCGGGCCACGCATTCCAGAACGCCGCCACCTTGTCGAGCGCCGCGCGGTTCTGCGGATCGGCCTGCCAGGCGAGCGCCGACTGGATGTCCTCCGCGCTCACGTCCGGCTCCTGCAGTTTCAGGTGCCAGTACGCGGCTTGTTCGTCTCGTGCCGTGGGGTAACTCATTCCCATCCGTCCATCTTCTCGAAGCGCGCGGCGCAGTGCGCCACGGCCTTGATCACGTATTTGCGCACCATGCTCTCGGTGATGCCCATGCTGGCCGCGATGTCGCGGTATTCCATGCCGTCGAACTTGTAGCTGATGAAGGCGCGGCGGCACTTGGGCGGCAACTCGTCGAGCAGGCCTAACAACACCGAGAGCTGCTGCGCCGCCTGCGCCTGGCGCTCCGGCGGCGGCGAGCCGTCCGGTACATTGGCGCCTTCAGCCTCCGTGCCGGCGTGCTCGCAGTCGTTGCGGCGGCGGCGCAGCTCGTCGATCGCGACGTTGCGCGCGCACACGTAGAGCAGCGCGGCCAGGTTGTCGTCCGCGAGCGCCGCGCTGCGCTCGAGCAGCCGCGTGCAGACGATCTGGAAGCAGTCGCGCGCATCGGCTATCGAGCCCAGGCGCAGCGTGAGGAAGCGCAGCACGTTCGACTGATGCTCGCGGACCAGGCTTTCGAGCCGCGCGTGCGCGGCCGGGCGCGTGGCGCGGTGTGCGGCCAGCGCGATGACCCGCGAGTCCATGATCGATTCGTGTTTGCCCATGTTCTTGTAGAACGACTGAGGCGCTCCCGATTGGAATCGTTTTCGCGAAATGTTCCCAGAATCGCGTCGCCGTTCGTTATGTAGTTTGTAACACGCCGTCGCCGGGCGGCTATAACTACAGGGAAATGGGGGGTAGGGCATGACTGTGCGCGAACCGGGCGGCTTGCTGGGCGCCAGAATCCGAAGTGTGCTGCTGCTGTCGGCAATGGCCGCCGCGGGGCTGGTCATCCCCGCGCAGGCCACCCAGGCCGCCGAACCCACGAAGTCGCAGACTCTCCGCATCGACATCGAGGCATCGACGCTCGAATCCGCGCTGCTGCAGTTGTCGCGGCAGGCGAACGTGCAGCTCGTCGTCGCTTCGGACATCGTGCGGGGCATCCGCTCCGCCGGCCTCGAGGGTGAGTATTCGCTCGAACAGGCGCTGGATCGGCTGCTGTCCGACTCCGGTCTCACGTATCGCGTCGATGCCGCCGGGACGATCACCGTGATGTGTCGCGCGCCCGTCGAGCCGCCAACTACCTCGGCGCTGCGAGAGAAGCCGCGCGATTCGTTCGAGGAATCGACCGTGCTCGAAGAAGTGATCGTCACCGCGCAGAAGCGCGCCGAGAGCGTGCAGGACGTGCCGATCTCCATGCAGGCGCTGTCCGCCGCCGATCTCGAGAACCGCGGCGTCGGTACCGCCGATCAGATTCTCGCGACGTTGCCCAATCTCAACAGCAACGCCAGCAGCGAGGTGAACATCGGTTTCACGATCCGCGGCGTCGGCACGAACAACTACCACGGCAATGTCAGTCGCGCGGTGGGCATCTACCAGGACGAGGTGTCGATGAGCACGCCGTTCTCCGGCGTGCTCGGCGTCTACGACATGGAGCGCGTGGAAGTGCTGCGCGGCCCGCAGAATTCCCTGTTCGGGCGCAACACCACCGGCGGCGCCATCAACTACATCAGCCGCAAGCCGCAGCCCGGCGAAGGTTTCATGGGCTATCTGTACGGCGCCTACGGCAACCATGAGCAGCGCAACCTCGAAGGCGCGCTCGGGTTCGACCTCGGCGACACCTGGGCGACCCGTCTGTCGTTCCAGTCCATCAACCGCGATGGCTTGTTCCACAACCTGGTGACGGACGACCGCAAGTTCGGCGACAAGCAGCGCCACTCCGGGCGGCTGCAGATCGCCTGGGAGCCGTCCGAATCCACGCGGTTCCTGGCTAACTACCACATCGGCGTGAACCGCGGCGAGAGCCTCGGCAACAAGGGCAGCGGACTGCTGAACGCCAACGGCACCCTCTGTTCGGACATCGCCAGCGTGGGCGATTTCGAGCGCCACAATGACTGTTTCGATCGCGGCGGGCAGGGCGGTTCGCCGCCGTTCAATCCTTCTACCGACGACTGGCACCAGCTCTACAACACCTCTTCCTCCGTTGCTGACATCGACATCCGCGGCGGATTCCTGCGCGTGGAGCACGACTTCGCGGCGGTCAGCCTCGTGTCGGTGTCTTCCTATGACGTGACCGAGGTGCAGTTCGCCGACGATGCCTCCGCGACCAACACGTTCCAGTTCACGCCGTTCCAGGATTCGCGCTACCAGACCTTCACCCAGGAGCTGCGGCTGGTGTCGAGCGGCGACGGCCCGTGGCGCGCGATCGGCGGCCTTTACTACTTCCGCGAGAAGCTGAGCCAGGCCACCAACGTGCGCCGCTTCGTGAACAACGGCAACACCACCGCGTTCAACCTGCTCGACCAGGTGGACGAGGACAAGTCCATCTACGGCCAGCTCGACTACGATTTCACGCCGTCGCTGACGATGACGCTCGGCCTGCGTTACACGGACAACGAGAAGGAGGCGGATTCACGCTTCGGCGTGGCCGTGACGCCGCTCGCCACCTATCCCTCCAACGCGTTCATGTCGCGCGAGCTAATGGAGGCGCTGACCGCCACCGCGCCGGAACGCTGCCCGCCCGGACCGCCCGGAGTTGATCCCGTCACCGGCCGACCCTTCGGCGGCCCGCCGCCGTGCCTGCTGCCGCTGCTGCATCCGACACAGTCGGACTCCGAGCTCGGCGGCAAACTCGGCCTCGCCTGGCGCCTGGGCGATGACGCGATGCTCTACGGCAGCTACTCGCGCGGCTTCAAGTCGGGCGGCTTCGATACGCGCGCGCTGGCCGCGTTCAGCGGAAACGTCGAGCAGGGCGTGGCTCCCGAGACACTCGACGCCTATGAAATCGGCGTGAAGTCCGATCTGGCGGGCGCGACCTTGCGGCTGAACGCGGCCGCGTTCTTCTACGTGTGGAAGGATCTGCAGACCTTCGCGACCATCAACAGCGTGCCCGGCTTCTACAACATTCCCGAGGCGGAAATCCGCGGCTTCGAGACCGAGCTGCAGTGGCTGCCCGGGCGGGGATGGACGATCCAGGCCGGCGTCGGCCTGCTCGATACCGAGATCACCGACGTGGGCAGTCTCGCCACCATCGATGTCGGCCACGAACTACCCAACTCGCCCGAGTTCTCCGCCAATGCCCTGATCGCCAAACGCTTCACCTTCGGCGAGAATTCGCTCCGCATGCAAGTAGATGGACGCTACGTGAGCGAGCAGGTGGATTCGCTGCAGTTCAAGCTCGACCCCTCGTCGACCAACGACGCGCAGACCTACCTGAACGCGCGCGTCAGTTATGCGTTCGGCCCGGACTCGCGCTTCGAGATCAGCGCGTTCGGCGAGAATCTGACCTCCGAGAAGACCTGCGTCGACATCGGCCCCTTCGACGACCCGACCGTCACCCCCGCGAACCTCGGCGCGCTGCAGACCTCGACCAACCAATGCGCGCCGAGCGACGGCACGGCGCTGTACGGAATCTCCGCGAGGGTGAGTTTCTGATGAACCCCTTCCGCCGCTCGCGTCGCCGCACGTTGCAGTACCTGACAGCCGGCGCCGCGAGCAGCGTGCTGCCGCGCGGGGCGGGCGCCGGGACGGCGCGATCACCGAATGTCGTCTTCATCCTGGCGGACGACATGGGTTACGCGGATCTGAGCTGTTACGGTCGGCGCGACTATAAAACGCCGCAGATCGACCGGCTCGCCGCCGGCGGGCTCAAGCTCACGCAGGCCTATTCGAACTCCTCGGTGTGTTCGCCCACTCGCTGCGCGCTGGCGACGGGCCGATACCAGTATCGATTGAGGGTCGGCCTCGAAGAGCCCGTGCCCTTCAAGTCAGGCGATCTCGGCCTGCCCGCCGGACATCCGACGATCGCTTCGCTGTTTCGCGCGCGCGGTTATCGCACGGCCCTGATCGGCAAGTGGCATCTCGGCGCGGATCCCGAGCACGGACCTTTACGCGCCGGCTACGAACACTTCTTCGGCCTGCACGGCGGTGCGATCGACTACTTCGCGCACGAGACCGTCATGCCCGCGACCGGCAAGCTCGATCTGTACGAGAACGAGCAACGCGTCCAGCGACACGGGTATCTCACCGAACTACTGACCGCCGAGGCGCTGGCCGAGATCGAGCGCAATGCCCGCAAACGGCAGCCGTTCCTGCTGAGCCTGCACTACACCGCGCCTCATTGGCCCTGGGAGGGACCCGGCGACGCGGATGTATCAAAATCGCTGAGCAGCATTTTCCACCCCGACGGCGGCAGCCTCGAGACCTACGCGCGCATGGTCGGCGCGCTCGACGACGGCGTCGGTCGCGTGCTCGCGCAGCTTGCGCGCCTCGGCCTCGAGCGCGACACGCTCGTCGTGTTCACCAGCGACAACGGCGGCGAGCGATTCTCCGATACCTGGCCATTCGCCGGCATGAAGGGCGAGCTGCTCGAAGGCGGCATCCGCGTGCCCGCGATCGTGAGTTGGCCCACGCGCATCGCCGCCGGGGGAGTGTCGGAGCAGGTGTGCGCCACGATGGACTGGCTGCCCACGTTGCTGGCCGCGACCGGCGGCGAGCCGGATGCCGCCTATCTATCCGATGGAGAGAATCTGCTGCCGCACCTGCTCGGCAAGGCCGCGACACGGCCGCGGACCCTCCACTGGCGACACAAGGCCCACGACCAGGCCGCCGTGCGCGCCGGCGACTGGAAGTACCTGAAGCTGGCCGGGAATGAGTTCCTGTTCGACCTTGCGAGCGATCCGCGCGAGCGCGCGAACCTCAAGGCCCGCGAGAGCGCGCGGTTCGAGCGCATGAAGCAGGACTTTGCCGCGTGGAATCAAACCATGCTGCCGTATACGGCGGACAGCAACAGCATCTCGCAGAAGAATCCCGTCCGCGCCGCCGACCGCTACTGATACCTCACGCGCGGCAAGGGTGAGCACCTTGGCGTGTTAACTCCCCCTTCGAAGACGCCGAAGCATCCTTGCCGCGCTCCGCTCACTTCATCCGCCGATTGTAAAAAGGCATGTGCAGTCGGACTTCGTCTCGCATCTGCCGAATCGACTCCACGATGTCGGTGATCACCGCGTCGTGCACATCGACCCGCTTCGACAGGTCCTCCACCAGTGCCATCACCTGCGCGCTAACTATCGCCGCGCGCCGCAAACGCACGAAGGCACGCATGATTTCGATATTCACGCGTACGGCAGTCTCGCTGCGAAGCACGCTGGAAAGCATCGCCACGCCCTGTTCGGTGAACGCATGGACCTGGTAGCGCCGGCCACCGCGCTTTTCCGTGAGTTTTGAGGTCACAATTTGTGACCTCAAGTTGGCAACCTCTTGATTTGTCAGCGGAAACATGAAATCTGAAGGGAATCGCCTGCGGTTACGCCTAACCGCCTGGAGCAATGCTTTGACCGTCACGGCGTAGAGAGCCGCAAGATCCGAATCCAGCATCACAGATAGCCCGCGAATCGAACGAATTCGCGAATCGATTGCGCTGGTTTGGGTTTCGGATGACTCCATCACGCTCGATTTGCCACGGTTCTGGAAGTATTCCCCACTGGGTGGCGCGAATCACTGGCGCATTGCCATGTCCAATTCTCCGTCCGGCGGATCGTCGACCGTAGCGGCCAAATTTGCCGACTCTTCCGCGAAATTCAGTCGCATGAAAACCGCGGTATCTCTGCTGGCAATGACATTCGCGCTTTACTTGATCGCGCCACCACCCGCGGCCGCGCACTCGGGCGGCATGGACAAGGATGGCTGCCACGTCAATTCCCGCACCGGTGAGCGCCATTGCCACAACACTAACAAGAAGGACTTCGACCCCGACAAGCCCGCGCGTCCGGGCGATGAACGCGTGCTCTACGGGCTGCCCGCGCGCGTCATCGACGGCGACACGCTAGTCGTGAAGATCCAGGGCGCCGAGATGACGTTCCGGCTTTCGGGCATCGATGCGCCGGAGCTCGATCAGCCGTTCGGGCGCGAGGCGCGCGACGAACTCGCGAAGATCGTCGGGAACCAGCAATGCGTGATGCAGGTCGTCGAGGCCGATTCGTACGGCCGCACCGTCGTGCACTTGTGGATAGGCGATCTGAACGTCAACGCGGAGATGATGCGGCGCGGGATGGCGTGGTTCGATCCTGAGTATGCGCGGAATGAAGCGTTGTACTTGTTAGAGAATGAGGCGAGGGAGCAGAAGAGAGGGTTGTGGGCGTTGCCCGGGGAGAAGGTTGAGCCGTGGCTGTGGCGCAGGCGGTAGGCTGACTACCGCGATACGTTCTTGCGCGCGCACTCGGCACCCGTTGGGCGTAGCATCCCGTCCGCTACCGCGACGCGGAGGAAAGTCGAATGCGCCATGTCCTGATCGGACTGTTGTTAGTGACCTCTACGGCCCAGGCCGAAACCTGGCAGCAGATCGCCGAATTCGAGGCGAAGGGCAGTGTCATGTTTCTCGATACGGCGGGAATCACCAGCCCCGGGAAACACCGAAAGGCCAGGCTGAAGTTGGTCTACAACTCCGACCAGGCCATTCCGGATGGCTACGGCGGCAAACCACCCGATGTGTCCACCTATCGTTCGGACAAGAACGATTGCGATTTCAATTGCGCTGAACGATCGGTCGCGCTTTTGCGGTCGATCTTGCACAGCGCCGAAGACCAAGTCGTCGGCCGCATGGACATTCCGAAACGCGCGTGGTCATTTCGGAAGGTTCGGCCCGGGACGGCCGAGGAGAAGATTTTGGAGACTGTTTGCCGTTGGGGCGAGAATCGCGAAGAGAAGCCAGGCTCGCCCACGCAGGTGACCGGTGCGGCCAACCCCGTCGACTATTACCCTGCCGGCTCCGTTCGGCGTCAAGAACAGGGAGCGCCTGTCATCCAGGCTTGCGTCGGACCCGATGGCAAACTATTGCGCGAGCCCATAGTCACGGATACCTCAGGCTTTCCGGATCTGGATGCCGCTGCCATCAACGTCGCAAAAGCCACGCGATACGCGGCGGGAACAGAGGACGGGAAACCTCTTGCGGAGTCGTGCATCAAGTTCAAGGTCAAGTTCGTCCTGCGCGACTAGACCCCGAGGGCGATTCCGGATTCACGGCTGGCTGTTTGAATGATTGACAAGCTTCCACTGCCTCCCGGCGTCCACATCATTCTCGGCGATTCCGCCGGTGGCATCTTCAACCGCGACTTCGGCGCGACACAACTTCTCAAGCGACCCGGATACTGATCGATCTACGCAACCGCCAGCAGCGCCTTCGGATCTCGGGCGGCAACCAGCAGCAGCGTACGCGCCGCGCCCGACGGCGCGCGCCTTCCTTGTTCCCAGTCTTGAAGCGTTCGCGGTGACACTCCGAGCAACTGTGCGAACCGCGCCTGCGACAGTCCGGTCGATTCGCGGATCTGCGCAACGTCTGGCATCACAGTGACGCGTCCGCGCTCGCCGCGGCGCAGCTCCAGAAGGCCGTCCAGAATCTCCTTGCCGATGTTGCGTTTTGCCTTAGTCATCGATTGATGCCTTGATCTTTCTGAGCACCGAAGTGGAGATGTTGTCTGAGACGTTCTTGGCGTACAGCGTCAGCAACCAGATCTCGCCCTGCTTTCGCCGAAGGAAGTAGATGACCCGCAAGCCGCCGCGCTTGCCACGCCCAGGCATCGACCATCGCAGCTTTCGTACGCCGCCAGATCCCGGTATCACCTTTCCGATCTCGGGCTGAGCCAGCAGATGAACTTGCAGTGCCAGCAGTCCATCTTCGCCCAGAAGTTCGTTGGCGAGACGAGTGAACAGCCTCGTTTCGATGAAAGTGAGCAATCGCAGGCTATACGGCAGAGCCGTACGAAGTCAAAGGGACGTGACGGGACGGAGCGCCATTTGTGGCGGGTTCGGCGTAAGTGCTTGAAAGAAGTGGTTGAAAGCTCGCCGGGCGATTTCGATTCGGGCGTGCTCTGTCTGGCAGAATTCGGCGTCCGGCAACAGAAGACCAAAGAATGGCCTGGAAGCTCGTCGCAATCTTGAATGTCTCGATAGGCACCTCTTCGGGCGCCCGGATTTCATCGCGCGAATTCCGCCGTTCCAGTGGCTCACGTTGGAATCTTCCGTCTACCAGGCTTCAAAGCCCAGCGGACAATCAGCCGCGTTCGCCCAGATACTCTGTCATAGCCGCATGAAGCTCTGGATCGGCGTCTCCGACAAATCCTGGTCCATCGCGTTAGCCCGTAAGTGTCACCGCTCATGGCCACGCTGATCCCCTCCATCGGCTCCGCCCAATTCGACAGCCGCGGCGAGTTGCGTCTGGCCGAGCGCCTCAAGGACTTCCTCGAAGACAACTCTTACATATGGCACAACCTGCCCATGGGCCCGCGCGGGCGGCACCCCGACTTCGTCATCGTCCACCCCGGCCGCGGGTTGCTAGTGCTCGAGGTGAAGGACTGGCGGCTCGACAACATTGCCTCCGCCAACAAGTCTGACGTCGAGCTCGTAACCAACGCCGGCACGATCCGCACCCTCAGCCCCTTCGAACAAGCACGGCAGTACATGTTCGAAGTGATGAAGCTCATCCAGAACGACGGCATGCTGTTGCATCCGCCCGGCCATCCGTTCCAGGGCAAGTCCATCGTCCCGTTCGGCTATGGCGTGGTGTTCACCAACATCACGCGCAAGCAGTTCGCGCAGACCGATCTCTTCGATGTGTTCCCCGAAGACCGCTGCGTGTTCAAGGACGAGATGAGCGAGCGCGCCGACCCTGAAGCTTTCCGCGCGCATCTGTGGAAGATGGTGCCCATGCGCGCCGGCGAGGCGCTGACCCTGCCGCAGTTCGATCGGCTGCGCGCGTTGCTGTTCCCCGAGATCCGCATCCGGCAGATCGGCCTGCCGCTCGAGCCCAAGCCGCAGTCGTCCGCGGATCATGTGCTCGCCGTCATGGACCTGCACCAGGAGCAGGTGGCGCGCGGCTTGGGCGAAGGCCACCGCATCATTCGCGGCGTCGCCGGCTCCGGCAAGACGCTCATCCTCGCCTTCCGCGCCGAATACCTCGCGCGCGCGTCGAGCAAACCCGTGCTCATTCTCTGCTACGCCAATGGCATTGCGGGAAGGCTAGAAGACGTGATGCAGGAACGCGGCATCGAAGACCGCGTGCAGGTGCGCACGTTCCACTCCTGGTGCCACCAGATGCTCAAGACCTACGGCATCCCCGGGCCGAGCCAGGAGCAGTACCCCGACTACAACGAGCGCCTGGCCGCGCTCGTGCGCACCGTCGAAGCCGAGACCTTGCAAGGCCACATCCCCGGCGGGCAGTACGACGCCGTGCTCATCGACGAGGCGCATGACTTCGAGCCCGAGTGGCTGTCGCTGGCCGTGAAGATGGTGAACCCGAATACCAAGGCCTTCATGATCGCGTATGACGACATGCAGGCTATCTACAAGGGCCGGCGGCGGCCGGTGTGGAGCCAGCTCGGCATCGAGGCCAAGGGGCGCACGGCGTGTGCTCAAGGTGAACTATCGGAATACCGTGCAAATTCTGGGTCTCGCGCGGCGGATCGCGGAGGAAGTCGTCGGCGCGCCGGGTGTGGCGGCGGATGATGAAGATCCGGTGCTCATTCCTGAAGGCGCGGGGCGGCAAGGCGTGGAGCCACAGGTTCGGCGATGCGTGAGCATCGAAGCCGAGGGTCATGCGATCGCGGAGTGGCTACTCGGCCGGCGCAAGGCGGGTTACGAATGGAGGCAGATGGCGGTGCTGTATTGCGAGCACTGGATTGGTGAGAAGTTTGCGCAGGTGTTCAAGAGGCACAATGTGCCGGTGGATGTGGCGAAGGAGAACAAGAACAAGGTGAACATCAAGCGCGCGGCGGTGCGGTTGCTGAGCATGCACACGGCGAAGGGGTTGGAGTTTCCGTGCGTGGGTGTGGGTGGGCTAGGAGCGGTTGGGCGACATGGGGAGGAGACGGAGGATTGTGTGAGGTTGGTGTATGTGGCGGTGACAAGGGCGACGCATGAAGTCCTCCTGACCTACTCGCAGGATTCGGCAGTCGTGGCAAGACTCGCGGGATGAAGCTCAGGGAAGAGACGAAGAGACTTCAAGGTCCACTTCTGTTCGCTTACGCCTTAAGCTTGAGCTCAACCAAACGAATCGAGGCAGGACTAATAGCATGACTAGTGCCCAACAACGTGCCGAACTGCAACGCCGCATCTGGAAAATCGCTAATGATGTCCGTGGTGCAGTCGATGGCTGGGACTTCAAGCAATACGTGCTGGGCACCTTGTTTTACCGCTTCATCAGCGAAAACTTTGCGGCCTACATTGAAGGCGGTGACAACAGCATCAACTACGCAGCGCTTTCCGATAGCGCCATGACCTCCGAAATCAAAGACGACGCCATCAAGACCAAGGGCTATTTCATTGCGCCAAGTCAGTTGTTCAGCAACGTTGTCGACGGCGCCAATACCAACGAAAGCCTGAATACCGACCTGGCGACCATCTTTGCCGCAATCGAAGCCTCGGCCAACGGCTACCCGTCAGAGCACGACATCAAGGGTCTGTTTGCCGACTTCGACACTACAAGCAACCGCCTAGGCAATACCGTCAAGGACAAGAACACCCGCCTCGCGGCCGTGCTCAAGGGTGTAGCCGATCTGGACTTCGGCCATTTCGATGCCGCCCATATCGACCTGTTCGGCGATGCCTACGAGTTTCTTATCTCGAACTACGCCGCAAATGCCGGCAAATCCGGTGGCGAGTTTTTCACGCCGCAGCATGTATCCAAGCTGATCGCGAAGTTGGCAATGCACAAGCAAGCCAGCGTGAACAAGATATATGACCCGGCATGTGGTTCGGGCTCTTTGCTGCTGCAAGCCAAAAAGCATTTCGACGCGCACATTATCGAAGACGGGTTCTTCGGGCAGGAGATCAACCACACCACGTACAACCTGGCGCGGATGAACATGTTCCTGCACAACATCAACTACGACAAGTTCAACATCCAGCTCGGCAATACGCTGATCGACCCGCACTTTGGTGCCGAAAAACCTTTCGACGCCATCGTCTCCAATCCGCCGTATTCGGTGAAATGGATCGGCAGCGACGACCCCACGCTGATCAACGACGAACGGTTCGCCCCAGCCGGCGTGCTGGCGCCCAAATCAAAGGCAGACTTTGCCTTTGTTCTGCACGCACTGAGCTACCTCTCCAGCAAGGGCCGCGCCGCCATCGTTTGCTTCCCTGGGATCTTCTACCGGGGCGGGGCAGAGCAGAAAATCCGCCAATACCTGGTGGACAACAACTATGTCGAGAGCGTGATTTCGCTCGCTCCCAACCTGTTTTTCGGCACCACCATCGCCGTGAACATTCTGGTGCTCGCGAGAAACAAGAAAGGCACCAACACCCAGTTCATCGACGCCAGTGGCCTGTTTAAGAAGGAAATCAACAACAACGTGCTGCTCGACTCGCACATCGAACAAATCATGGCGGTGTTTGAAAGCAAGGCCAACATCGATCACTTCGCCCAGTCCGTGCCGTTCGAGCAAGTGGCCGCCAACAACTACAACCTTTCGGTCAGCAGCTACGTCGAGGCCACTGACGACAAGGAGGTAGTCGACATTGTCCAACTCAATGCCGAGCTGAAAACCACGGTGGCCCGCATCGACCGGTTACGCAAGGACATTGATGCCATTGTCACGGAGATCGAAGGCGGGGAGCGGGAGACATGAGCCGCGTGAACTTCTTGAACAAGCTGTTGGATGGGATTTCGGTGGCGTGGCTGCCCTTAGAGCACCTGGCGAAAATCAAACATGGAAAAGACTGGAAAGGGTTGGATGAAGGTAGCGTTCCAGTCTATGGCTCCGGCGGCATCATGGGATATGTCGATACTTGCTCGTATGACAAGCCAAGTGTGTTGATTCCTCGGAAGGGATCAATCACGAATGTTTTTTACGTAAACACGCCATTTTGGAACGTTGACACCATTTTCTATACGGATATCGATGTCTCTAAAGTTGTCCCAAAATATCTATACCATTTCATCAAGACCATCGACTTGATGTCGCTTGACACAGGGTCTGGACGACCGAGCCTGACTCAAGCGATTTTGAACGATATCCGTATACCCATCCCCTGCCCAGACAGCCCCAAAAAATCGCTCGAAATCCAGGCAGAGATCGCGCGCATTCTGGACGCCTTCACCGAGCTGACCGCCGAGCTGACCGCCGAGCTGACCGCCGAGCTGACCGCCCGCAAAAAGCAATACAACTACTATCGTGATCAGTTGTTGAGTTTTGAAGACGGGGAAGTGGAGTGGAAATCATTGGGGGAAATTGGTGAGTTCATTCGCGGGAAAAGATTCACCAAGGCGGACTATGTTGCAGATGGCATTAGCGTCATTCACTACGGCGAGATATACACCCGATACGGCGCTTACACGACGCAAGCTTTTTCTCAGGTAAAGAATGAGATGGCAGACTCGCTGCGTTACGCAGAGCCGGGAGACGTTGTCATCGCAGGTGTTGGGGAAACGGTTGAAGAAGTAGGCAAGGCGGTTGCATGGCTTGGAGCTCACAAGGTAGCGATCCATGATGACAGCTATGCCTTTCGTCATTCGATGAATCCGAAGTACATCTCATATGCAATGCAAACAGCCTCATTTAATTCTCAAAAGACCAAACATGTGTCTAGCGGAAAGGTTAATCGCCTGCTGATTGACGGCATAAAGAGAGAGGTTCGAATCCCTGTTCCACACCCCGACGATGCTAAGAAATCCGCCGCGGAACAAACCCGCATTGTCGCCATCCTCGACAAATTCGATGCTCTCACCAACTCCATCAGTGAAGGCTTGCCCCGGGAAATCGCTCTGCGCCAGAAACAGTACGAGCATTACCGTAATCTGCTGGTGAGCTTTCCGAAGTCTGCAGCGGTAGAGGCATGACATGGGCAAGACGCTGACTGAGATTGCCCAGCAGCTGAGGGATGCGAACAAGAAGGTGCAGCTGATCTATGGCTTCAATGGGACAGGGAAAACACGCCTGTCGCGGGAATTCAAGGGACTGATTGCGCCCAAATCCAATGGTGGCGAAGGGAATGACGAAGCCGAAACGCCCGAGTTATCACGCAACAAGATTCTCTATTACAACGCGTTCACCCAAGACCTGTTCTATTGGGATAACGATCTGGAAGAAGATGCTGAGCCCAAGCTCAGAATTCAGCCCAACACCTTCACTGATTGGATTCTCAAGGATCAAGGGCAGGACAGGAACGTCATCACGACGTTTCAGCGTTACACCAACGACAAGCTGACGCCGCACTTTAATGCAGAGCGAATAGAGAAGACCAAGAACAAGAACGATGAAGAAGTAGAGATCACAATCAAAGCCTTTTCGGAAGTCACTTTCTCGATTGAGAGCGGTGATGCAACACGCTCGGGGAACTTAAAAATCTCCAAGGGAGAAGAAAGCAATTTCATCTGGAGCGTCTTTTACACGTTGCTTGAACAGGTGATTGGCGTACTCAATGTTCCGGAGCTCGGCGACCGCGAATCCAGTGACTTTGACCAGTTGCAGTACGTATTCATCGACGACCCGGTCAGCTCTCTCGACGAAAACCATTTGATTGAACTGGCCGTCAATCTGGCAAGCCTGATCAAATCCAGTCAGTCAAACCTGAAGTTCATCGTCTCGACGCACAGCCCGCTGTTCTACAATGTGCTTTTCAATGAACTGAACGGCAAGGCCTGCTACATGCTGCAGCGGTTTGCAGACGGGAGCTTCGCCCTCACTGAAAAAGACGGCGGCTCAAACAAGAGCTTTTCCTATCACCTGCATCTCAAGCAAACCATCGAGCAGGCGATTGCTGACGACAAGATTGAACGGTTTCATTTTACCCTGCTGCGCAACCTCTATGAGAAAACAGCCAGCTTTCTCGGCCACCCGAAGTGGTCTGAGCTGTTGCCCGATGAAAAGCAGCTTTATCTGAGCAGAATTCTCAATTTCACCAGCCACAGCACGCTGTCCAATGAAGCTGTCGCTGTGCCAACGCCCGCGGAGAAGGCGATGGTCAAATTGTTGCTCGATCACTTGGACAGCAGTCACGGCTTTTGGCGACAGGAAGAGCAGAATGCCTGAGTACACCAAGACCATCGCCGAATCCAACAACTTCATCGTTCTGGACAAATACACCAAGGAGTGGAAGGTCGCTGAGAACTATCAGAGCGAAGGTGATCTGGAGCGCGAATTCATCCAGGACTTACAGAATCAGGGTTATGAATACCTGCCCGCCCTGAGTACGCCGCAGGCCTTGCTGGCAAATGTGCGCTTGCAGCTGCAATCGCTCAATGGCGTTCAGTTTTCTGAGGGGGAATGGCAACGCTTTGTCGAGACCTTTCTCGATAAGCCCAGTGACGGTATCGTCGAGAAGACCCGCAAGATTCATGACGATTACATCCACGACTTCGTCTTCGACGATGGGCACATCCAGAACATCTATCTTTTAGACAAGAAGAACGTCACCCGAAACAAGATGCAGGTGATCAAGCAGTTCGTGCAAACAGGCACGCATGCCAACCGCTACGACGTAACGATCTTGGTAAATGGCTTGCCGCTGGTGCAGGTGGAGTTGAAGAAGCGCGGTGTGGCGATTCGGGAAGCGTTCAACCAAGTGCATCGCTACAGCAAGGAAAGCTTCAACAGCGACAGCTCACTCTACAAGTATGTTCAGCTGTTTGTAATTTCCAACGGGACGGACAGTCGCTACTTTGCCAACACCACCAAGCGCGATAAGAACAGTTTTGACTTCACCATGAACTGGGCGAAGGCGGACAACAGTCTGATCAGAGACTTGAAGGACTTTACCGCGACCCTTTTCCAGAAGAATACTTTGCTCAATGTTCTGCTGCATTACTCGGTCTTTGATTCGAGCGACACCTTGTTAGTGATGCGGCCCTATCAGATTGCCGCCACCGAACGCATGTTATGGAAGATTAAGAGTTCATTCACGGCAAAGATGTGGAGCAAACCTGAAGGCGGCGGCTTCATCTGGCACACCACCGGCTCTGGTAAAACGTTGACCAGCTTCAAGGCGGCGCGCTTGGCCACTGAGCTGGATTTCATCGACAAGGTGTTTTTTGTTGTAGACCGCAAGGATCTGGATTACCAGACGATGAGGGAATACCAGCGCTTTTCACCGGATAGTGTGAATGGTTCGGACAGTACCGCGGGTTTGAGGCGCAATCTGGATAAGGATGACAACAAGATCATCGTCACCACAATCCAGAAGCTCAACAATCTGATGAAGAGCGAAGGCGAGCTTCCCATCTATGAAAAGCAGGTGGTGCTTATTTTTGACGAGTGCCACCGCAGTCAGTTTGGCGAGGCTCAGAAGAACCTAAAGAAGAAGTTCAAGCGGTTTTATCAGTTTGGCTTCACCGGTACGCCAATCTTTCCGCAGAACGCACTCGGCGCTGAAACTACTGCTAGTGTATTTGGTCGCGAGCTTCATTCCTACGTCATCACCGATGCGATTCGCGATGAGAAGGTGCTCAAGTTCAAAGTGGACTACAACGATGTGCGTCCGCAATTCAAAGCCATCGAAACCGAGCAGGATGAGAATAAACTCAGCGCCGCCGAAAACAGGCAGGCTTTACTGCATCCGGACCGAATCCGCGAGATTACGCAGTACATTCTGAACAACTTCCGCCAGAAGACCCATCGCCTGCAAGCGGGCGCGAAGGGCTTTAATGCAATGTTTGCCGTGAGCAGCGTAGATGCGGCCAAGCTGTATTACGAGTCCTTCAGAGAGTTGCAGAAGAACAGCGAAAAGCCGTTGCGAGTGGCCACCATCTTCTCGTTTGCGGCTAATGAAGAGCAGGACGCGATCGGCGACATTGCTGACGAGAGCTTTGAAGTCTCCGCCATGAACAGCAGTGCTAAGGAGTTTCTGAGCTCCGCCATTGCAGACTACAACGCGCTGTTCAAAACAAACTTCAGTGTGGACAGCAACGGTTTCCAGAACTATTACCGCGACTTGGCCAAACAAGTGAAGGCCAAGGAAATCGACTTGTTGATAGTGGTGGGCATGTTCCTCACCGGTTTCGACGCGCCCATGCTGAACACCCTGTTTGTCGACAAGAACCTGCGCTACCACGGCTTGATGCAGGCTTACTCGCGCACCAACCGCATCTTTGATGCCACCAAGACCTTCGGCAACATCGTCACGTTCCGCGATTTAGAGCAGGCGACCATCGACGCGATCACTTTGTTCGGTGACAACAACACCAAGAACGTGGTTTTGGAGAAGAGCTACAAGGAATACATGGAAGGTTTCACCGATGTGGTCACCGGAGAAGCGCGACGTGGGTTTGTAGAGGTGGTAAAGGAGTTGGAAACACGCTTCCCAAATCCCGCAGCCATGGAGAAGGAAGCGGACAAAAAGGCCTTTGCCAAGCTGTTTGGCGAGTATTTGCGCGTTGAAAACGTACTGCAGAACTATGACGAGTTTGTCAGCCTGAAGGCTTTGCAAGAAGTCGATATGAATGATCCAGAGGCCGTCGCACACCTCAAGTGCAAGCACTATTTAAGCGACGAAGATTTGGCTGCGCTGCAAGCGATAAAGATGCCCTCTGAGCGAAAGATCCAGGACTACCGCTCCACCTACAATGACATTCGCGATTGGCTGCGTCGGGAAAAGGCTTCTGCCGAAAAGGAGAAATCTACCGTTGACTGGGACGACGTGGTCTTTGAAGTCGATCTTTTGAAGTCACAAGAGATCAATCTCGATTACATCCTGGAACTGATTTTTGAAAACAACAAGAAGCTCAAGAACAAGGCTGCACTAGTGGAGGACGTACGGCGCGTTATTCGCGCGAGCGTTGGCAACCGCGCCAAAGAAAGCTTGCTGGTGGATTTTATTAATCAAACAGCTCTCGATCAGATGGGTGACAAGGCCAGCGTTATTGACGCGTTCTTTGCATTTGCGCAAGCGGAACAAATGCGAGAAGCACAGGAGCTTATTAGTGCCGAAAGCCTGAATGAAGAGGCCGCTAAACGATACATCGCTACCTCACTTAAGCGGGAATACGCCAGTGATAGCGGCACCGAGCTTAATTCCATTCTGCCGAAAATGAGCCCGCTAAATCCTCAGTACCTGAGAAAGAAACAAAACGTGTTTCAGAAGATTGCTGCTTTCGTCGAAAAATTTAAGGGCGTGGGTGGGCAGGTCTGAGTCGCCGAGGCGCGTATTAGACCTCAAGATTCCTCGAACAAGGAGTGTGTAGTGGCTGACGTTACCCGACGGCGAACCGGAGAGCTTCTCAGGAATCTCTTCGAGATTCTGATGAAAACCCCGGAAGGTGTGCCCGCCCGCCAAGCTCTCGCAGCTCTTGAATCCCGCGTCCAACTCACGGACTACGAGAAGGGAAGCTACGAATCAGGTGGTCGCAGATTCGACAAGATCGTCCGCTTCTCTACTGTGGACTGTGTGAAAGCGGGCTGGCTGCACAAGAACAAAGGAATCTGGACGATCACTGCCGCCGGCAAAGAGGCGTACGCAAGATTCTCCGATCCAGAGTCGTTTTATCGCGAGGCCTGCCGCCTATACAAAGAGTGGAAGCTCACCCAGCCGGCTACCGAGCCGATTGCGGAGTCATTCTCCGAGGAGCCGGAGGGCGGCAAGAATGCGAGCATCACATTCGAGGAAGCGGAAGAACAGGCTTGGAGCGAGCTCGAGTCTTTTCTTCGTGAGATGAATCCGTATGACTTTCAGGAGCTGGTTGGCTCATTGCTGAGAGCAATGGGATTCCACGTCGCTTGGATCGCTCCTCCGGGCAAGGACGGAGGCATCGATATCATTGCGCAATCGGATCCGCTTGGAACCAAGCCGCCGAGAATCAAAGTGCAGGTGAAGCGCCAGAAGGAATCCGTTCGTGTCGACGGCGTGAGGTCATTCATGGCAGTGCTGGGAGATGACGACGTAGGTGTCTTCGTTTGCACCGGCGGGTTCACCCGTGATGCGCAGGAAGAAGCGCGTACCCAGGAAAAGCGGCGCCTCACACTAATGGATCTCGAGCAGTTCTTTGACCTATGGGTTGAGAACTACGCGCGGCTTACCGATGAAGCTCGCCGGAGAATGCCTCTGCGTCCGATCTGGTTTCTTGCGCCTGAATAGCACCAACGTTCAGCCGAGCACCCGCGACGCACAAGTGGCAGCTGACAAAGGGAATGCCCTGCGACTTCGGATGAATTGTATGGTCTGCGGTGAAGTCAACCAATGCCAAACCTACCGCCACGAAATCTCCGTTGCCTAGACACCCAACGATCCGCGAGATCGACTGGGCTTCAAACGTATTGTAATTTCGCGGGAGGCTGAATGTCTGAAATACTCACCGCCGAGGCTAGTGCGCTACTCGACTACCTAGTTCGTCGTCTTGACGAAGTCGTGCCAGGAAATCCCGAGACTTACTTCACGTATAAAGGCGTCCATGAGGCACTCGGCCTCCGCATGCAGGGAGAAACTTACGGACAGAGCTTGTCGCGACAGGGGCTGGATGCTCTTGCGAGATGGTGCATACGGGAGAAGTGGCCGGCGATTACAGGGCTAATTGTTGCCGAGGTTAGCTTCCAGCCAGAACATCGGTTCTATGAGATCTACGGTAAGAGTCGCGATGACTTTGACTGGTGGCGCGGCGAAATTGAGAAGTGCAAAGGTGCCGAGTGGGCCGAAGTGCTTGGTGACGAATTTGTCGGACGAAAGCATGTAGCCGCGAATCGCAACCTCAAACTCGACTCAGTTTTCCGGCAATTTCTCGCTGGTTTCAATAGGCCTGATGCGCCGCACTTCTCTAGCTGGCTTCCCTACTATCAAACAACACTTGAACGAATTCGGCATTCGATTGAAGACGGCAATCTAGAAGAAGCACTTGAGTTGATCTGGAAGCGTCCGGACAACTACGTCGCGCACGCAGGCCAAGGTCTGTTGAGTCACGAAAGCGTCGATCGGATGAATGCGGAGCTAAAGCAACAAATCGTAGCGATCGCACGTGACTCGTCTCCTTCTTCATTCTCTCGAGCCCTGGAAGACCTCCGGCGGTGGAAGTCGGAAGGGCGCATTGAAAGGCAGCCGACTCTTCTGTTGTCCCGTTCGTTTGCGAGCATCGCGCCAGATCGCTACCACACCACCGTCGACGTCGCTAAGCACAACGCGGTGCTCGCATGGATGGAAGAGCATTCATCTTTCAAGAGCCCGACCACCGGCAACTGGGCGGAGCGAGCGCTGGCATTGACGGAGTTTCTATCGCGTATTGACGAATTTAGCGACGAACCGCTCCGGCGGAACATGTTTCCGTGGTTCGTATTCACGCAGATCGGCCGCACTCCCGCTGAAGGTCCGCCGGTCAGCCATGGCATTAGCAAGCTTCCAGTTGAGACGTCGGCCTCAATCGCAGCACAAGAGCGGATAATTCGGCTCCAACATAACGTTATCTCGGAACAGCTCTTTCGAGAACTTGTGATTGAGGATGCAGAGGCCATCGTCGCAGTGAATCAGCCTAGCGGAAGCGGAGGCTATATCGACATGCTTGTCAGGAAACCTGGCCGAGAGCACTGGTTATATGAGATCAAGGTGACGGAAACGGCTTCGCTAGCGGTGCGGCAAGCCTTGGGCCAGCTATTGGAGTATGGGTTTCTCGCGAACATCTGGCACCCGAAGAGGCTAGTCGTAGTTGCTGAGCCGCCGCTTGACGCGGATACAAGTGCATATATAGCCATGCTTCGCGAAAAGTTCGATCTGCCGCTCGAGTATCGGCAAGTAGTGGTTTCCAAGTAGTACTTCAGTCAGATCTGCAAGGCATGCGCCACTGGTGGGTCAACCAAAACCAAACCTACCGCCACGAAATCTTCGGCGGCTATCTCCGGTCGCCCAAGCGCAACGCTAACAAAGCCCGCAATCCCTTCTACGAGTCCATGCGCGAGGTCTCGCCGAGCGACATCATCTTCTCCTTCCGCGACACGCGCATCGCCGCGCTCGGCATCGCGCGCTCCTATTGCTACGAGAGCCCGAAGCCGACGGAGTTCGGCGCGGCCGGTAGCTACTGGGAGGCGATCAGCCGGAAGATCGACGTGAGATTTCGCGAGCTGACGAACCGCATTCACCCCAAGAGCCACATCGGCGAGCTGCGCGGCCTGCTGCCACAGAAGTACTCGCCGCTGCGCGCCAATGGCGATGGCCTGCAAAGCGGGTACCTGGCCGAAGTCGGCCGGCCGTTCGCGGCGGCGCTGTTCCGTCTCATCGGCGGCGAAGCGAATCAGGTGAAGGGCGTCGCGGAGGAGGTCGCTCGCGCGGAGCAGCTGAGCCCATCGCGCGAGCCGGTGAGCGTTAGGAGGAGCGAGTCGAACCGTGATCTGTTTGCGACGAAGTAAAGATGTTCACCTCTCCCTTCTCCAACTGTGCTGCCGCCGATGCAAAACATAAGCGGGCGGGGGCGGGGAGGGCGGGCGTTCGGTCATGGTCACCAGGAACTCGCCGCAAATCCGATCTGAGTCGCGGTCGGCAAACTCCCGATAGCTTTGCGTGAAGCAGAGCACAGGTCTTATCCCGATCGACAGCTACAAATTGACATTAGCCACGCCGAACTACGACTATCCATGTTGTGGATAAAAGTAAGCCAGCGGCCACCGAGAACGCGATAGCGGACGCAGCAAATCCAGGAGTTCCTGCAGCTCCTGCGCCTCCGCCGCCTGCACCGTCCGGCCCAAAGTCCGCGTACAAGTACGGTTACGGGCTGGTCACACATCCAAATTGCCCATCGGGAGCAACCGGGACGTTTTCTGAACGGAGCTACCGCATCGTTCACGCGGACATTAAAGACCAACGCAATTTTCTGCCGAAGGCCATACTTGAACCGCACATGGGGACAAGGTGTTGCCAAGCCTGGGGGCTGTCGCTCTACGATTCAGTTGCGCAGGTGCGCAGCAAGATTGAACAGGTCGAGAAGCGAGTGCGGAATTGGCGAAAGAAGGTGGGAGATTGCGCGGCGGAGCTAGCTCTCGGCGTCACGCACGGTGCGCGCACGCCGTCTAGCAACGATGGACATTTCACTTTCTATGAGTTCCATTCGTTTGAACCGGAGAAATCCGTTACTGCCGTCGAGAAGCTCTTTCCATGAGAGAAGTCGGTGGTATGCGGCGCAAGGCGGCGGTGGAACTAGCAAACCACTCGCATGTGTGCGACCTCGTGCGCATGGAGTTTCCCGCGGCCTCGCTTTACACGGACGGACGAATCAGTTGGATCTATCTATGGTGCGACACAAATGGAAAGAGCCGAGACCGCTGGCTGCTGTTCCCCGTTGGTCGTGATCCGCTCACCAAGTACTTTAGAAAAGAACTGTCCTTACGCGATCTGGTCATCAATGCGACTCGCCGATTGGTTCTCGACATTGATACAAGTGACCGAGAAGAAGATTCTTCCTCTCAGCGTAGCGGCGAGCCGCACAAGCCAAGGCGATTGTTGAGGGAAGTAGTTCCTTCAGATGTCGACGATTACATCCCGACCGCTGAGTCTTTCTTTGATCCCGCACTTACCGATGACGTCGATTTGACCGAAGAAATCATGCCGCATGGTTTCGACGTACCCATTTCCGGAGATTGGTTTGAGCGCGACTTCGAGCAGTTCTTTAAGCGATATCGGCGGCTATACGCTTTCTTCTATGCGACGCGCCCACGTTTTGTTAAAACGCTTGCGCACAAACTTAGCATAGCGCTCCGTGCTCCATGGACTGGCGGCTACAGCCGGCTGAATCTTTACAACCGTTTGTCCGAAGATATTCCGGGTATTCACACACTACGAATACAGAAGTTGCAGTATGCGAGTCCGGGAGATGTCCGATTTGAGGCGCTACCCGAGATTGGTGAAAGCATCGGCATATCGACGCTCCGCTACCTTGAATACGAGATATCGGTGAACAACGAATTCAAGAATGTTCATCAGATTCTAACTAGAGCAAACCTCAACAAGCTGGACACGTCGGGGTTTTCCGATGCCATCTTGCATCTTTCAAAAGACTCGATTGCGGAAATAGTCGTCGCTTGCGAACGTATAGCCGCGATGCTGAACGTGCATCAGGAGATGGAACACGTTAGGGCACACTCACCAAATACTGCTGTCTATGCGAAAGCGGTGCTCTCATTTGTCCGGCAAGTCGAAATGCTCTCGGCCCTTCAACGGCAAGGTATGCTGGATTTTTCGGAGCCCGAGAGTCCTTATTGAGTCAAAAACGGTGCAGTGGTTGACTCACGGACATTCTCGGCCGCAATAGTCACGTGCAGCAAGGTAGTGCCGGAGGGCGTTGAAGAGTCGATGCCAGCCCCGGGTGTACGCGAAGCCCAAGCCCGCGCCCGATAAGCCGGAGCGCGCCAAAAACGCAGCGGGTGCTCAAAGACGTCGTTTGCACCGGGAGGATCGCAATGCCAGTCTGGCTACAAATCATGATTGCAGTGGGCGTGCCGCTGTTGACGCTGACCGCGAGCAGCGTTGTCGCGTTTATAACGAAGTACGCGGCGGATGCTAAAGATGCGCGCAAGCAGCTGACACTCGCAGGCGCCAAGGTTGCCAAGTGGCTAGGCGTTCTGGCGATGCTGGTGCTGGTCATCGCGCCGGTCTTCTCCAAACAGCCCGTCACACGATGGTTCGTATTCACCACCGCGATAAATGTCTCCGCGCTGAGTGTGATTTTTCTCCTAAGCTTAATGACAAGGATGCTGAACTCTATGAGTCGGCATCAGGAGGTCACGAATAGGGTCATCGATTCTATGAAAGCCGGTCGCAGCAGCGTCGACAAGGCGAGTGACGGAGACGGCGCAGGCAAAGCGTGAGTCGTAGTATTGGAATAGTCTTGGCACAAGATCCTCCGCAAAGCCGCACTTCCCGACCCCACACGCCACTCGCCTATAGCTGTTTTTCTTGCGTGCCCTTGTGTACCTAGGTGTCAAGAGTCGATTTGTAATCAGCTGACCGGATTCCATGCGCTACTGGTGGGTCAACCAAAACCAAACCTACCGCCACGAAATCGCCGGCGGCTACCTCTGGTCGCCCAAGCGCAACGCTAACAAAGCCCGCAATCCCTTCTACGAGTCCATGCGCGAGGTCTCGCCGGACGACATCATCTTCTCCGTCCGCGACACGCGCATCGCCGCGCTCAGCATCGCGCGCTCCTATTGCTGCGAGAGCCCGAAGCCGACGGAGTTCGGCACGGCCGGCAGCTACTGGGAGCCTACGCCAAAGAAGCTCGACGTGAGCTTCCGCGAGCTGACGAACCGCATTCACCCAAGAGCCACATCGGCGAGCTGCGCGGCCTGCTGCCGCAGAAGCACCCGCCGCTGCGCGCCAATGGCGATGGCTTGCAGAGCGTGTACCTGGCCGAAGTCGGCCGGCCGTTCGCGGCGGCGCCTAAGCAGAGGATCCTCGACTACAACGAGGATGATTGCCGCGCGATGCGGGTGCTGACGGATGCCGTTCGCACGATGCCCGTTAGGAGTGAGAGATATGGTGCGCCGCAATTCATTGTTCGAAGACATCATCCGCGTCACCGCGCTCGTCCCATGGTGGGTGGGGGTAGCGCTGGCAGTAGTCAGCTACTTTGGTTTTCACATGCTGGCAATGCAGGATCCCGCGCCAGTGGCGAAGGATGTCGCGGAATTGGGCCCGTTTGCGCGAACCAAGTTGCTTCATACGCTGGCCGTCTTTCTCCAATACGTTCTTCCTGCGGCATTCCTGTTCGGAGCGCTGGGATCGGTGATCAAGCGATTCCGTGTGGAAAACTCGCCTCCCACGCCGAGCGAAGTGACCTGTCCCAGTTGTGGTGCACGCATGGTCATGCGTACTGCTCGTCGGGGTGCCGGCGCTGGACGCAAGTTCTGGGGTTGTTCCAAGTATCCGGCCTGCAAGGGCACGCAAGAATTGACCATGTGACGCGATCACGCGTGGTGGTAGTGAAGCGCTGCATCGACGCGCGGCATTGCGCGCTCCTATTGCTACGAGAGCCCGAAGCCCGAGCGATGGGAGGAACGCGTCGAACACGACATCCGCGAGGACATGAAGATCCCCGACACCCAACGCGAAGCCATCATCCTGGCGCGCGTCGGGCAGGGAGACCTAGCGCGGTCCGGATTCGGCCCGCACACGTGTATTGGGTGAGCAAGTCGGATCCCCTGGACGCGCAGCAAACCCGGCGCCCTCTCAATACAGTAGATTGGAACGCCCAATCTGAGAGTCATTGGCCATCGTTTCCTGGCGCACAGTGTTTGCGACACCGACTACCTGTATAAGGTGACCGGTAGCTCTGTCCGCTGATCAAGACCGCGCCCGCAACGGGTGATGTCAGGTCGAGAAAGGATTTGTTCACGCCTCATGCGTTACTGGTGGGTTAACCAAAATCAGACCTATCGCCACGAAGTCGATGGCGGCTACATCTGGTCGCCCAAGCGCAAGAAGAACCAGCACCGCAATCCGTTCTATGAGTTCATGCGCGAAGTCTCGCCAGGCGACATTGTCTTTTCGTTTTTCGACACCCGAATCGCGGCTCTCGGAATCGCGAATTCGTTTTGTGACGAGTTTCCGAAGCCCACCGAGTTCGGCGCGATCGGTACCAATTGGAGTGCGATTGGTTGGAAGGTGGACGTACGCTTTCGAGAATTGAAGAATCGCATCCACCCGAAGAGCTATATCAATCGGCTTCGACCCCTTCTGCCGCCCGAATACTCGCCGTTGATGCTCGATGGGAACGGCAAGCAAAGCGTATATCTCGCCGCGATTGATCGACCGCTCGCTCAAGAGCTCTTCAACTTGATTGGCCAAGAAGCGTCTCAGGTCGAGGATGTTGCGCGCGCAGTGGGTCGTGCGGAGCGGGCAGCTCCAGGCACTCTGCCAACGATTGAAGAACTCGAACGAGGGATAGAATCGCGGATACTTAAAGATGCTGCGATTCCGGACACTGAGCGCGAAATGTTGATCAAGGCACGGCGCGGGCAGGGTCGCTTCAGAGAGGCAGTGCGCTCAATCGAGCGCGCGTGCCGCGTGACAAAGGTCGATCGAATGGAGCATCTGATCGCCAGCCACATCAAACCTTGGCGCGACTGCAGCAATGATGAACGTCTCGACGGCGAGAACGGCTTTCTGCTCACGCCAACTATTGATCATTTGTTCGACAAAGGATTCATCTCCTTTGAAAAGGACGGGCGACTCATCGTCTCGCCGGTGGCGGATCCGCGCTCGCTTGCCAGGATGGGTGTCAGTGGAGAAGCCAATCTAAACGTCGGTCGGTTTTCGGAGGGACAGCGGAAGTTCTTGGAATATCACCGCGACAGTCTGCTGAAGAAGGCGCAACGGTCCTAGGTGCGCACCAGTGGCAGACCAGAGCTCAATCAGTTTCATGCAATCACTCGATGAAGGTTATCGGGCGGCGTCTGGACTGAAAGAACGCCGGCACTACTCGATCTTCTACTCATCGATTCAACGATCGGCGCTACTAATTCTCGGGTGGAATCCTGGAGGTAATCCAGCGACCTGGGACGAATCGCAACTCGCGTCCAATAGTTTCTACGAGAATGGCGAGCATGAGTATGTCGATTGCCACTACAAGCTGGCTCTCGCAATGCGAGGCTTCCTCATGGCATCGCTAGGGCTTTCGACCCCGCAAGAAATTCGCTCAATTCCAAAGAGCAATCTGATCTTTCGGCGCTCGACTGGGCAGGGAAGCCTATCGTTGAGCGCAAGAGCAGCACTCGATGAGTGCAGACCGTTTGTGCAAGAACTGGTTTCGCGGGTCTCGCCAAGCCACATCATCTTGGAAGGAATGACCACACTTGACGAGTTTGGCGCGTCCTATTGCAGTGAGGTTTCAAGAGACGTAGACGGTGCATCGGTCGTTACGCCTAACGGTGCGCGAAAAGCACGCATCTATCGGGCGGATTCGGCGGTAGTGCGATGTTTAGACCGGCGTGTGACCTTGGTTGGTGTCGGGCATCCATCCAAGTTCGCGGGTCGGCGTGAATGGAAAGAAGTGGTGCAACGGGCGAAAGGGTTGCTGTCGGAATGTCGTGACTCTCTGCGATGAAGGGAAAAGCGAATGATGCGTGCAATCGGCGTCGATGTAACTGAGGGGCTGGTTTACGAAGGAGCTAGAGAGCAGGGCATGGGTGTCTTACCGACACCGATGCTTTTCGTTGCGACACTTTTGAGCCGTGATGTCTCGATCGATGTGATCCCAGAACAGGACAACCTAGATCTTGCACAACTACTCTTTCGAGAGGATTCGTTCGATGCTGTCAGCCGGCTACGGCGCGGTAGGCTTTATCAGCGAGGAGAGGGTTCGCAGCCGCAGCAGTGGCGTGTCAGGCCGCACCCGGGGACCGCGCACGTAGGTGCACATTTAACGACGGCAGGCATTTACCCTCATTTGCTGCATGGCTTCCGCGCGTTTCCAGCCAGGCTCAAACTGAATGCCGGCGCGCAACCGAGCATCTTGGCGTTCGGCACACGGTCTGCTTTTTCTCTGTGGCGCATTGTAGATATCGAGCGAACCGTTACGGGAGAAGATTTCGTGACGGTACGCGCGAGAGCTTCGCTGGGATTACTCCCCGAGCTTCTCGAAAGCGCGGTTCCAGTCGACGCGCTGGGAAAGGTTAAGGAAGTGCTTGAGACGCTTGCGCAGTCCGCGCATACGTCAGCTCCAAGCTCTGTGATTGACCGGGCGCGAGACGTCGCGCTGACATGCATTGGCGCGTGGCTCGGAGAGCGGAAAGGCGATCCGCTCTTGCGCACAAAAGAGCTGGCGGACCTGGCGAAAGTCGCGGATCAAGAACAGCACGTCATCACGGCCTCGGTTGCGCGAAGCATCGCCCGTCTGCACGCAAGCGCAAAACCAAATGAACAGGAACGGCGTTCCGCTCGGCCGCCGTTAGAAGCTGATGCGGAATACGCGCTCGCTGCGATCGGATTGATGTTGCGAGATATTCGCTGGGCTGTGTGACAATCTATCGCTTCCAACTCGATGACGTAAGTCACCTCGAATTGCCCTTTGCACGGCATGAAAGCTGCAAGTCGCGCTGCTGACGCGAGCTTTCGCGAGCTGACGAATCGCATCCACCCCAAGAGCCACATCGGCGAGCTGCGCGGCCTGCTGCCGCAGAAGTACTCGCCGCTGCGCGCCAACGGCGATGGCCTGCAGAGCGCCTACCTTGCCGAAGTCGGCCGGCGGTTTGCGGCGGCGCTGTTCCGTCTCATCGGTGGTGAAGCAAATTGGATAAGGCTGTGAACAGGCGTGTTGCGCGGAGGCAGGCCGGCGCTGCATCACGTTGATTCTCAGTTGCGAATACATGGCAGAGCTAGTGAAAATGCGGCGCCCGTTCACACAGTGGTGCCGTCGGAGTGCTCAGTGGCATCGTCTCTGATCAAGAGTGACTGGGGACCAGTCTCGAGAAGGCTTTCAAACTCGCCGAGTTCGCGAGCTAGCGAGTGAGAGAGGCCTTTTGCGGGCTCTCCCAAGGAACTGAAGACCTTCAATGCGTCTAACGTCTCTCGTGCGTCAAAGATTTTAAGGGAGCGAAAGATCTGGAGTAGTGCAGGATCTACTTGCAAACAGTCCCGGACCCTTCGTAGCTCAGACGCACATTCCTTCTGTGTTTGAGCCAACTGTGAAGCCAGCTCAGCATTCGTCGGGAGCAAGGATGCGAGCTGGGCAAGGTGCTTGTTGATGTTTGGCAGTGGATCGACTGGAGAGTTGTCCGGGGGGAGTTTGATCTCAATGCTGCCATGGGTGCGGGCGAAGTCCGGATCCTGAAGTTCTTTTCCGAGTTCACTGTTGAATTTCGCAACATCAAGTTGCACCTGAATCGGGCGCATCAAGTGACTCGATATCAGACGTAGTCTGTTCTCGTTGTGTATGCGGCGTGCGTGCCTAGCAAACTCTCCTTTTTGAAGAGCCGGAACTACAAGCAGAAGGACACCGACAGCGAAGAGTGGCGGAAAGAAGAAGCCGCCTATGAATGATAAGACGGCAAAGCCGACCAACGCATTTTTGGTGTCTTCTTTCACGTAGGAAACTTTAAACTGGTGATTAAAGTAACCGGCGAACGCTTGAACTATCCAATCTGGCGGTGAAGATTCTTGACTATGCCTGATCGCAAGGCTGCGGCGCGACAGCACTAACGAAGAACGCCTCAACGGCGAGAACGGCCTGCTGCTGACGCCGACGATCGATCACCTCTCGACAAAGGATTCATCTCGTTCGAAGACAAGGGTGACCTGATCGTTCGCCGGTGGCGGATCGGCCGTCATTGCAGAAGATGGGGATCAAGCCGGAGGCGAAGGTGAACGTCGGGGTGTTCTAGGAAGGGCCAAGGGTATTTCTCGAGTATCACCGGGAGAATGTGCTACGCATGTCACATCGTCGGCGCTAGCGACAGACTGGAATTGGAAGCCGCAATCCAGGCCAGACCGGGATCCAAGTGGCGGTTCAATTGACAGGGAACAGCATGCAAACCACCGCCGAAACGACCTCAACCCTGGCGATTCTCATCGACGCAGACAACGCGAGGCCCTCCATCATCCAGGGATTGATGGATGAAGTGGCCAAACTGGGTCGCGCGACCGTTCGCCGCATCTACGGCGATTGGACAACCCCGAACCTGAGTTCCTGGAAGGCGGCACTGCTGGATCACTCGATTCAACCCGTGCAGCAATTCGCATACACCAAAGGGAAGAACGCCACCGACAGCGCATTGATCATCGACGCGATGGACCTGCTGTATGCGGGCAACCTCGATGGCTTCTGCCTGGTGTCGAGTGACAGCGACTTCACGCGCCTTGCCTCGCGGCTCAAGGAGTCCGGAAAACGCGTCTACGGCTTTGGCGAGTTGAAGACACCCAAACCATTCGTGGCAGCCTGCGACCGGTTCATCTACACAGAGGTTCTTGGATCAGTGGATGGGCGGCCGTTGCCCCGCAAGTCTGCCGCAGAAATGGATCGAGACGCTGAATTCGTGGTGCTGGTGGGCGACGCTGTCGACGACTCGGCCGATGACAAAGGATGGGCAAACTTGAGTGACGTCGGGAACATCATCCGCAACAAGAAGCCGGACTTCGATTCTCGCAACTATGGGTACAAAAAGCTCTGGGAGCTGCTCGACGCTTCGAGCTACTTCGAATCGAAGCTGATAAACAACGTCGCCATGGTGAGGCGGGAAAAGAAGTAGCGTGTTCATTGACCATCGCAGTATCGTATTCAGCGCAAGGGACAAGAGGCCGACATGAAGGCTCGCCGAATCGCCACTAGTTGGATCCGCTTCTCGGCCATCCTGCTCGTTGCATTGGTTCCGTCTGCCCACGCGGACACCTGGTACCGCGCCGAATCACCCAACTTCCTGATCTACAGCAACATCGACGCGGCAGAAACCCGGGCCTACATCGAACATCTAGAAGCCTTCAAGTATCTGGCGGACCTGCTCCTCGGCAGCAACCCCAAGGACCGAGCTGCCACCAGCAGGTTCACGATCTACCTGGTAGATAGTCCGGATCACTTCAAGACGGTCGTGCCCAAGATCGGCCGGTACGTCGGGGGCTTCTACGACCGCTGTATCGAGGGCGCACAGGCTTTCTCGTTCGCGCCGCAATTTTTTGGCGCGCAGATGAATATGGGACTTGAGATCCTGCTGCACGAGTATGCGCATCATCTGATGTTCTCGCGCATGCGGCGCTTCTATCCGTCCTGGTACGTGGAGGGCTTCGCGGAGTACTTGGGCAGCACGAGGCTGCAGAACGGCTACTACCTGGTCGGAGTTCGCCAGGACGGGCGCACGGCGCAATTGAACTCCTCGGAGCGCTGGGTGGACTACGACGTGATGCTCGATCCGAAGCGCTTCACGGCGGCGATCAAGAAAAAGCAGGTAAACGCCTTCCAGTACTACGCGCAGTCGTGGATCACGGCCCACTACATGCTGTCGGACTCGGACCGCGCACAGGGGCTGAACTCCTATTTCGACCGCATCGGGCGCGGCGAGGACGGCTCGGAGGCCTTCAAGGCAGCGACTGGAATGACGACGTCGCAGCTGCGCAACGAGATCAATACCTATCGGCGCAAGTACACCGCGTTGCAGGTGAAAGTACCGGAGATGCCGGAGACACCGATCACGGTGGATCGTCTGCCGAATGAACGAGGCGATTATCTTATGGAGGCGGCCGCGCTGCGCACCTGCCCGAAGAAGAAGCACGGCGTAAAGCTGACTGAGAGACTGCGTGCACTGCGAGCAAAACGACCGAGCGATCTTGGTCTGCGACTGGAGCTGAGTCGCGCGGAGTTGCTGTTCGGTGACGCGAAAGCCGCGCGCGCGGAACTGGAATCGATCGTGACAACGGATCCGTCGTCATTCGACGCACACTATCTACTCGGTCGCAGCTACTACCAGGACGCGGACGGGGACAGCGCCGAACACATCGACAATCGAAACAAGGCCAGCGCGCATTTCCTCGAAGCGTACAAGCTGGACAAGGGGCACGCCCCGAACCTCTACTACCTGTCGGCCAGCATGGACACGGGCGGTACGCCCTCGAAATCCATGGTGAACGCCGGCACGGCCGCGGCGACGTTCGCGCCGAGCGTGCCGGAGTACGCATTTCACGCGGCCCTCGTGAACCTGCGGGCCGGCGACAAGAACACAGCCATCCGGGTTTTGCAGCCATTCGCGAACAACCCGCACGAGCTCGAATACGCGGCGCAAGTGGCGGCTCTGGTCAATGAGCTTGGTGAGACAGAGGTCATGTCGGAGGCAATGTCGAAGCTCGAGAAACTGGGATTGCCACCGAAAGAAAAGGAAGAAGAGGAAGAATAGGCGGCTCCCGGCGCTGCGCACCTACTTCGCAGAGGCGCCCATCTCGCCTCAAACCGAGCACCCCATCACACTCGCTCGACATAAACCCGCAGCGCCGAGGTAAATCCACTTTCGTATTTGCCGATACCCATCCCGGTATTGCTGCCTCACGCAGGGCAGTATCTCGGGGAACATGGGAAAAATGGGCGAATCGGGTTCGAGAAGGTTCAATCCTTTAGTCGCGTTGCTGATCGGCATCCTGCTGACATTGCTGACCGTCCTCGGCCATCGCTTCCTCCCCGAACGCCGCCTGACGCTCGACAGCGCGCGGGAAGGCGCCAACTTCTACCCCGTGCATCTGAGCAACGGCCCGCCCGCGGACTTCCGGTGGATAGACGCGTCGCATTTCCACTTCACGTGCCTCTTTCCCCAGCAACCTGTCTACCAGGGCTGCGGCATGGCCTACGCGCTGACGACCGACGTCACCAAGGGCATCGATCTCTCGCGCTTCCACACCCTGATCCTGTCGCTTGCCTACACGGGCACCGCGAACCAACTACGCGTCTCGATCCGTAACTTCGACGCGCGATTCTCGACGGCCGAGGACCTGAACTCGCCGAAGTTCAACTTCGTCAACGTCCCGATCCGGGACGTCGGCAAACCCATCGCGATCGGCATGAGCGAGTTCGCGGTGGCGGAGTGGTGGACATTTACCTACAACCATCCACGCGAATATTCCCGGCCGGACGTCAGCAACGCCACGGTCCTGAATATCGACCTGCAGGGTGATCTCGCCGGCACGCAGCACGAGATGCGGATCGACAAGATCGAACTGGTCGGCGACTGGATCAGCGCGGAGTTGTGGTACCTCGGCATCCTGTGCGTGTGGATGATCCTGGGCACGACGTACGGCACCACGCAGTGGATGAAGCTGCGACGCAGGCATCGCGCGCAGCGCCGGCGGATCGACGAGCTCGCGCACGAGAAGGAGAGATACCAGAAGCTTTCAACGATCGATGCGCTGACGAAAGTCCTGAATCGCCACGGCATCGACGAGTTCGTCGCGGCGCTGCGTGCCAAGCGGATGCCGGCAAGCGTCATCATCCTCGACCTGGATCACTTCAAGCGCGTCAACGATGAACGCGGTCACCACGTCGGAGACCGGGTGCTGCGCACGATGGGCGAAATCCTGCGCGCCGGTGTACGCAACACGGACGCGGTGGGTCGCTGGGGTGGCGAGGAGTTCGTGCTCGTCTGTCCGGGCGCGAGCCTCGCGAGCGCCGCGGAGCTGGCCGAGAAGCTGCGGCAGAAGATCATGAAGACGAGCTTCATCCCGGAAGAGCCGCTCCCGATTTCCGCGAGCTTCGGCGTGGCGAATTCGAAGGCCGATCAGCCCTTCGAAGATGTGTTCCGTCAGGCGGACGAGGCGCTGTATCTAGCCAAGAGTCGCGGGCGCAATTGCGTCGTGGCCGCGGCGGAAGACCAGATGCACAAGATGACGGGTGCGCGGACGGGGACGTGGGCGATGCTGAGCGGGCGGTTCAAGTTGCATCGGTAGGTCGAGCCGTGTACAGGCGCTCGAGCTGGAGCGTTCCGTTACACTCTCGCGCCTATGAACAAACTAAGTCTCTGCGCAGCACTGCTGCTCACATCATCGGCCTGGTCCGGCGAACCGCTCTTCGACACCCACGTGCACCTGCGTGAGGGCGAAACCTCACTCGCGCAGTTCGAAGCCGACGCCCGCAAGTCAGGCCTCGAGCTCGCCGGCATCGGCGCAATGTGGTTCGGCGGACTGCACCAGGCACTCGCCGGAAATCCTGCCAGCATCCGCGCGAATAACGACGCATTGATCGCGCTCGCCAAGAAGAACCCCAAGGTTGTCCCCATCGCAACCGTCCATCCGTACGACGGCCAGGCCGCGCTCGATGAGCTGACGCGCATCGCCGCGCTCGGCGTCAGGACGCTCAAGATCCATCCCCACACGCAGCGCTTCGACATCGCGGACGCACGCGTCTTGTCGCTGGTGTCGAAAGCCGGCGAACTGGGCATCGTCGTGCTCATGGACAACGCCGGCATCGTCCCGGGCGACTGCGAAGACCTCTTCAACCTCGCGGTGCAGGCGCCGAAGACCCGCTTCATCTTCGCCCACATGGGCGGCGCGCAATTCCGCTTCTGGAACATCCTCGTGCTCGCGCGCACCGCTGACGGCTTCGCGCTGAACAACGTCTACTTCGACATCTCGGGCACCGTGCTGCTGGCGGCGGGCTCGCCCATCGAAAAGGAGTTCGTCTGGACGATGCGCAACGTCGGCATCGATCACGTGCTGCTGGGCTCTGACTACCCGCAGATCTCACTGGCGCGCAACAACGATGCGCTCGAAAAACTCGATCTCACGAGCGAAGAGAAGACTGCCATTCGTAGCGGGAACGCCAGTCGACTGCTGAGGGCCGCGCAGCGACCTTGAGAAGAGGCGGGCCGTGCCGCGATCCGGACGCCTAGGAGCTTCTCGGTCCATCTGCGCACCGCGTCACACTCAGTCAACATAATCCTCAAGGTTTCGGTAAATCCCCATCCGGAATTGCCGATACCGGTCCGGTAATGGTGTCACCCGCCGGGCACTATTGCGGGGCAAATGAGCGATTCGGTCGAACCCACCACCCGGATATCCAATCCTTCAGCCGCGCTGCTGATCGGGATCGTGCTGACGTTCCTGGCCGTCGTGGGCCACGGCTTTCTGCCGGAACGTCGTCTCTCGCTCGACCCCACGCAGGACCTGGCCAACGCCTTCCTGATGCAATCCGGCGATGGCGCGCCGGCGGACATCCAGTGGGTGGACCAGTCGCGCTTCCATTTCGCCTGCAACTTTCCCAAGGCCGACGTCGATCAGGGATGCAGCTTCGGCTACCAGCTGCACACCGAAAATCTCGGGGAGGGCGTCGATCTCTCGCGCTTCAAGACCCTGAACCTGGCGATCCGCTACGAGGGCAACGCGCGCTACCTGCGCGTCGCGGTGCGCAACTTCGATCCGCGTTTCTCGAAGCTCGAGGACCTCAATTCTCCGAAGTACAACTTCGTCAACATCCCCGCGCGGGATCTCGCGCACCCGGTCGCCATCAAGCTGGGCGAATTCTGGGTCCCGGAATGGTGGATAGATCAATACGACCTGCCGAGATCGCTGTCGCAACCCGACCTCAGCAACGCGACTATCTTCTCTCTCGACCTGCGCGGTGGCGGTCTCTCCGAAACGCACCACGAAATCCAGATCGACCGCATCGAATTCGTGGGCGACTGGATCAGCGCGGAATACTGGTACCTGGGCATCCTGTCCCTGTGGCTGGTGCTCGCCTCGACCTACGGGCTGTCGCAATGGATGCGGCTGCGTCGCAAACATCGAGAGCAGCGCGTGAAGATCAACGACCTCGAGAGCGAGAAGGAGAAATACCGCAAGCTCTCGACGATCGACGCGCTGACCAACGTGCTGAACCGCCACGGCATCGAGCGCTTCGTCGAGCAGCTTCAGTCCACGCGCACGCCGGCGAGCGTCATCGTCATCGACATCGACCACTTCAAACGCGTCAACGACATGCGCGGCCACTACGGCGGCGATCGCGTGTTGCGCATCGTGGGTGAGATCCTGCGTTCGCAAACCCGCAATACCGACGGGCTGGGTCGCTGGGGCGGTGAGGAGTTCGTGCTCGTGTGCCCGGGCGCGAGTCTGTCGAAAGCCGCGGACTTGGCGGAGAAGCTGCGTCACCGGATAAAGGAGACGAACTTCATTCCGGAAGATCCGCTGACCATCACGGCGAGCTTCGGCGTGGCTGTGTCGCCCGCGGGTCAGAGCTTCGACGAGGCCTTCCGCAAGGCGGACGAGGCGCTGTACCTGGCCAAGAGCCGCGGCCGCAATTGCGTCGTCGCCGCGACGGACGACCAGATGCACAAGATGACCGGCGCCCGCAGTGGCACGTGGGCCTTGCTGAGCGGGCGATTCAAGCTGCACAAGTAGGCCCGCCAAGGCCTGTCTCTATCTACCGACCGCGACGGCGGTTATGTCCACTTCGCGCCCCGTGACGTTTCACATCGGCATCATCGCGCCTCCATTCAACAGGGAGTTAGAGATGACGTCAGCATTGAAGCAGGTACTGATCGCGGCGCTGGCCACCGGTGCGCTCACGACGACCGCGGTTGCCGGCATGAAGACCGGGCAGCAGGTCTACATTTCGGACGCGGCCAGGACGGCCAATGGCCAACTGGGGTACGTGCGCAACACGGCCGATACGGTTCAATACATCGGCTGCACGGTCCAGGGCGACGTGGGCTCTTGCACGGTGCGAAACCGCGATGGCCTCACGCGCAGTTGCTCTTCGACGGAGACGAGGTGGGTGCACACCATGCGCGCCCTGAAGAGCGATTCGTATCTGCAGTTCAACTGGGATGCGAACGGCAAATGCACGTACGTCAGCGTGAATACCGACTCCACCTCGGCGCCCAAGTAGTCACATGACCTTCCTCAAGGGGATCGCGATGGGTTTTGTTGCCGGGTTCGCGGTGGCGGCCGGCGCGATCCTCTTGCGGGGATCGGGTGAAGAGGCGGGTCTCGCGGCGGATGCCGCGCATCTCGCGCAGATCGACGAAAAGATCCTGCGGCTCGAGCGGGCGCTGTCGCAGTTGTCAGGGCTTGTCGCGACGGTCGAGTCGAAGTCCATCGCAACATCACCGGAGCCCGTGAATGCCGCGGTGGCATCAGTCGACACGGCGCGTTTCGATGCGCGACAAGCGCAGGCGATCGCCTCGGCAGAATCGATGGTGGATCGCGCAGTCAATTCCGGACAGTGGACGCGAGCGCAGGCTTCCGAGCTCAACGCGGCCATCGCGGACCTGGATCGCGAGGAACAGGGACGCATCCTTGCGCGCATCTCTGCCGCGATCAATGAAGATCGACTGCAGGTGGAATTGCCCTGATCCGCGTACGCAGCGCGAACGCCACCGCGCAGGGATGTCCGAATTCGCCGCAAGCGATAACCAACTGGATTCGGCACGCGCGCGCCGCGATGTCATGATTTGCCCTCTCGAACGAAGGGGAAACCATGTCATCTTTCAGAAAAGCCGGCCTCTTGAGTGCATCCATCGCCGCGATATTCGCGGTCGCTGCTTCCGCGCAGGAAGCGCCCAAGACGCAGATGGATGCGCCACCGGAGCTGAACGCGATTCCGCTGAACACCGGCGGCGTCGAAGGTCAGACCGCGCAGGAGACCTGGTACAAGCAGTGGGGTGATCCCTTCGTGCGCAACGTCTCGCGCGCGACGCTCACGCCGTTCCTGCCAGATCCCGCGAAGGCCACGGGCGCCGCGGTGATCGTCGCGCCGGGCGGGGCGTTCCGAATCCTTTCGATGGGCAATGAAGGCTGGGAAGTGGCGCAGGCGCTGAATGAACGCGGCGTCGCGGCCTTCGTCCTCAAGTACCGGCTGTTGCCGACCGCGCCGGACTGGGCAGAGTTCGATCGCGCGAATCCGCTCACCGCACCGCCGCCGGGTGCCGCTCCGGGCGCGGCGCCCGCCGCGCCCGCGCGCTCGCCCGTGGCGCTGCCGCTCGAGGACGCGACCGCCGCCTTCAAGCTGGTTCGCGAACGCGCCAAAGAATGGAACATCGATCCGGACCGTCTCGGCATGATGGGCTTCTCCGCGGGCGCCGGCACCACGATGGCGGCCACGTTGCAGTCGACGGAGAACAAGCCCGCGTTCATCGCGCCTATCTACGGCGGACAGCGCGCGGTCGAAGTGCCGGCCGATGCACCGCCGATGTTCGTGGCGCTGGCGGCTGACGATCCGCTGTTCGGTAACAACGAATACGGTCTCATCACCGCGTGGAAGAAGGCGGGCCGTCCGGTCGAGTTCCATCTCTACCAGAACGGCGGACATGGATTCGGCCTCGGCAACAAGGGCAAGACCAGCACGGGCTGGTTCCCGCAGTTCATGTTGTGGCTGGAATCGAATGGGTTCCTGAAAGGCAAGTAATCGGCCGGCGCGGCGTCGCCGCGCGGTAGTTCGCCTGGAGTCGGCCGGATCTCGGGAACTGCGAAGTAATCGATGGAGAATCCGCTCGATGAGGGCGGATTCTCCTGAGATGAACCGGGCACGGAATGTGACTCACACCCCATCGGCCAAGCGAGGCCTCGGGGTCAAGATCCTCCTCACGAGCCTGGCCGTGGGCGCCATCGGCCTCGCGCCGCTGCTGCTCTACATCCTGTTAGGACCGAAAGACGGCAATCCGGTCGGGCTCGGTTTGCTCGCCATGCTGGCGGTGCTCGTGGCCGGAATCGGTGTGCTCATCGGCGCGGTGACGGCGGCGGTGGAATTCTTCATCCGTCCGAGGAGCTGACGCGATGTTTGCCGCGCTGGGCATCCTCGTACTCGTCTACGTCGGCTACGCGCTCAGCAAGGGCGAGGTGCATGCCAAGGCCGGTTTGCGTTGGAGAATGGTGTCGCGCCAGGAGTCGCCGGGCTACTTCTCGGTCGTGATCGCGATCTACATCATCCTCGGCATCGCGCTCATCTTCATCTTCTAGGCCTTCTTCACGAACTCCGACTTCAACGCCATCGCGCCGATACCTTCGATCCGGCAATCGATGTTGTGATCCCCCTCGGTGACGAGGCGGATGCCTTTCACCTTCGTGCCCACCTTCACGACGGACGACGATCCCTTCACCTTCAGATCCCTGATGACAGTGACGCTGTCGCCATCGCTGAGCGGCGTACCGAACGCGTCGCGAATGACGGGAGTTTCCTCCGCGGCCGCAACCGCGGGAGCGTCCTTCCACTCATGTCCGCATTCAGGGCAGACGAGCAGCGTGCCGTCGTCGTACGTGAGGGTGGAGGCGCATTGCGGGCAGGGAGGCAGGCTGGACATGTGTAGGTGCCGGGTGAGAAATCGCTGAGTTAGCGGGCGCGATTGTGGCACATGGCGCGCCGCCCGCCGCGTTCTGCGATTCTTGCGCAGGCAACCTACCACCGACATCGGCGCCCACCGACGTGAACGCCCGCCGCGCGCTCCTAAACTGCATCCGTGCCACAAGGAGCGTCCCATGCCGCGCAAACGCCCCCATGAACCCATCGCGCCCACGACGATTCCGGGCGAACCGCTGGACCCGAAGATTCCGCCCGACGAGCAGCCGCAACCCGACGAGGACCGGGACGAGCAACCGGATTCACACGAGGAAACGGAAGACGAGCAGCAGGCCCGCGATTCGGAGGCAGTCTTCGATCGCGCGACCACGCGCATTCCACCGGGTTGACAGACACGCCCCGATCCACGTAGCTTCGGTTCCGTGCTCAACCTCGTTGCCAAGTATTACTTTTGGTCGCCACATCACGTGGAGGCCGGCGATTGAGCGCGTGTAGCTAACGACTCAAACGAAACCAGGCCTCCCTCGCGGAGGCTTTTTTGTGCGCGTCCGCCGGGGAGGTACCCAAAGGACGCGAACATGCCAACAACTGCCCCAACAACACCGAAGATACGACTCATCGAGCCGGCCGACGTGCCGGCGCTGCTCCAGATCATCGCGGATTCGCGTGCCGAGTACGGGATCGCCGAGCGCGGTGTCGAACTACTCGAGCCGGCGGACCGCGCGCTGTACGCCACCTACCAGCGCCAGCGCTCGTTGTACTTCGTCGCGTTGCTGGAGAACGAGGTCGTGGGCGGAGCCGGGATCGCGCCGCTCGCGGGCGCCGATCCGCTCACCTGCGAGTTGCAACGCATGTACCTGCGCGCGGATGCGCGCGGCCGCGGCGTCGGCAATACATTGCTGGATCGCTGCCTCGCGGCGGCGCGGCAGCTCCTGTACGTGCGTTGCTACCTGGAAACGGTGCGGCAGATGGAACCCGCGCTCGAGTTCTACGGTCGGCACGGCTTCCGGAATCTCACGTCACCGCTGGGTTCAACGGGTCACGAACACAACGATCGCTGGATGCTGCGCCCGCTACGCGTTTCCGCGCGCCAGTGGATGACAGGGCAGGCGGGGCACTGAGGCAGGTGCCGGGTGAGAAATCGCTGAGTTAGCTCGCGCGTCCGACTCAGCCCGGCGGTCCTTGTTTGAGCTGCTTCTCGAGCTCTTCGAGCGCCTCGATCGCGGCTTCGTCTTCCTTGGCGAAGTCGCGCAGATCGTCGTTGTCGATCCTGGGCTCGACCTTCACGCCCGAGTTCGGCACGCGCGTCTGCGGCGTGGGGTTGTGTTCGAGATCCTGCATGTGAATGACGGGCGTCTCGATATGCGGCTCTCGCTCGTCGATGGGTTGCTGTCGTTGGGGCATGGCGGCCTCCGCGGTTGCGGATCTGTGAACAGCGTAGGCCGGGGCGCTGCGCGCAAAGATCGGTGCGCGCCCCGCGGGCTTGTAAGACCATCGCACGGGCCCGATCCAGCGGCGCTGGATCGGGCCCGCACGCGCGATTGCGCTTCAGCCGGCGCTCGCCAGGGTCGCATTCATCCCGAGCGTATCCTTCAGCTGTTCCGCCTTGGCCTGCACGATCCGCGCCTTGTCCGTGGCATCGAGCGGGTTGCCGGCATTCGCCGCCGCGGTGGCCTCCGCCCAGGTGGCCTTGATCGATTCAAGCTCAGCCTTCGCGGATTCGAGCTCTTCGCGCGTGACGTCCTTCGGCAGGGCATTGGGCCTGAGGCTATCCACTCGCGCCTGGATGGCCTCGACCGCCTGCGGCACTTCCGTGTTGAGCGCGTTCCACTCATGAGTGGCCGCCGCATTCGCCGTTTCGCGCGCCACCATCGCGTCCTTCACGGTCGCGATCTGCGCATTGAACTGCGGCGCCGCCTTGGTGACATCCTTGTAGTCGCGTTCGGCGAGATCCTGCTTCATCCGGGCGAGCGTGGTCTCGGCGGCCTGCAGCTCCGTGGGCACGGTGGTGGCCGCGCGGTCTCTCACGTCTTCGAGCGCGGCTTCCGCCTGACCAACCACGAGTTCCGCATCGCTGCGGGTTTCGCAGCCCGCGAAGAGAATCACCGCGGCGAGCGGCAGCAGTGCCTGGTATGCCTTCATCGTGCTCTCCTTACTTCGGCGTCGAATGCCGTTGTTAGGACACGATAGGTAGTCGCAGTCGCCGGCGACGTAGGACGAAAGCGCCTTTCCCATCGGCGATGATCACCGCAAGTTGTGAGGCCGTCGTCGCGTGGCGACGGTCATCCCCGCTGGGTGGTGGCTTCAACCATCCTGCACTTCGATGTCGCCGGGCTTCCACGTCTTGTCGAAGAAGGACTCGAGCGGCCCGTAGAACCGGAACAGCACGAACCAGCCTTTTCCCGGCACGGTCTCGATCCAGTTCCTTTTCTTGCCGTCCGGCGCGTTCGGGCCAAGGAAAATGTCGATCGATCCATCGGCATTCTTTTCGGGCCCGGTGAACGTGCTGACGGACGGATACTTCTGGTGATTCCGCAGAATCGAGCGGCTGTCGGCATCGTATGCGACCACCGACCAGAAGTTCTTCACCGGTATGTCGGGCGGCACGCGGAGTCGATAGCTGCGCGCCCCATCGAGGAACTCGCCGTTCGCATCTCGCGGTGTCCAGAGATATTGGGAACCGGCGCCGATGTGTTTCTCCACCATCGCGGGCGACATGCCGATGGCGATGTATGCGAAACCCGCGCGCCGATCGGTGTTGAGGTAACCCTGGTTGTCCCAGGTCGCACTGCCGCCGACAAAGGCCCATTCCCAGCGGCGATCGGGATAAACCAGCGCCGCAGGATCGTTGCAGGCGAAGCTGTTGGTGCGCGCGATGGCGGACGCGAACCTCGCGGCGTCGTCCAGCACCTTGCGACGCGCGGCATCCGGCGTGAACGGTTTGCCCTTTTCGATCCCGATGGAGGCCAGCAGGAAGCGCTCGTGCGAGGCGAATCTCTCCGCGGGCTCACGTTCGACGATCCACGCGAGATCGTCGAAGAAGCGGGCGTCGTCGCTGAACAGGGTGTCGACGTTCTGCCCGGACCCGTTGAAGAAGGTGGTGGGCGGCGGATTCGTGGCCTGCGACAGTGGATAGACGCGCGCGGTCTTCATGAGAGCCGCGGCCTTGTCGGGCTTGCCGTCGACTTGAAAGCCGCGAACGCCGAGCGAAGCGCAGTAGGTGGACGATGGCGCGAGAAAATAGCCTTCCGGAGCCGGGCCGCGGTGATCCGGCGGCACGACGAGGAATTTTCCGCCCTTGCCCTGGTCGACACCGGTCACGCCGATGTCCGCGACGGTACGCTGCCAAAGGTCGGTGATGCCACCGAGCATCGAGGGAGGCGCCTCGATGACCACGGGGCCGTCGCGTTTCAAATCGAGTGAGCACAGTCCGTACACGGTCTCCGTGTTCCCGGTGAGCAGCGTCGTCGCCGAGTCCATCAGCGATTCCCACACCACCATCTGGTTCGGTGCCCGTGGTCCCGCTTCCGCCACGCCTTTCCACACGCGATACCAGGACACCGGCGGCATCTGCGACAGGAATGCTTCGACGGCGCGATTGAAAACGAGCGCATCGCGAAGCCGCGTGGCGGAATCGCCGGCCGGATAGCCGTTCTTGAACTCAAACTGGCCGAGCGGTGTCCGGACCACCTCGGTCCCTATCCATCCATGGGTCGGTTCGTATCGGTAGGCAGAGACGATTTCCGCGCGGCCTTCCGAGGCAGTGGGGCGATCGGCGCGCGGCTCGGATGTGCGGGGCGTTTCCATAACTTTCCTCCTAAGAGACTTCTAAGGAGGCAGCCAAGGCACTGCCATGGGACGTTGAGCCGATTTGCGCGCGAGACGTGAAAAGGCCGCGGCTCGTCGCCGCGGCCTTCATTCCAGCGCTCCGATCAGCTCAAGCCTTGTCGATCTTCAGCTTCTCGCTGATCTCCACGCCCATTCCCTTCACCGACTTCGCCTTCTGCGCGGCATCGACCTTGTCGCCCGACTTGAACTCATCGGTCGCCTCGGCCCACTGCGCCTTCATCGTTTCGAGTCCCGCCTTGGCGCCCGCGAACTCGTCCTTGTCGATGCCCCAGGGCAGGCGCTTCTTCTTGGAGAGCTCATCGACGCGCGCCTGGATGGTGTCGACCATCTTCGGCACTTCGACGCTCAGCGATTCCCACTCGGTGGTGGCGGCGGCGGTCGCGGCGCGGAGCTGTTCCTTGCCGGATTCGATCGCGGAACCGAGCGAGTCCACGGCCTTCTGCAGCTGTGGCGCGCCGGCAATCACGTCGTCGTATTCCTTGTTCTCCAGGCTCGTCTTGAGCCGCGCGATGTTGGACTCGACGACCTTGAGGCCCTCGGGCGCATAACGCGCGGCGTCTTCCTTGATCGCGGCGAGTGAAGTTTCGACCCCCTCCAGCGCCTTCGTGGCGTTGGACTTCTGCTGTGAGCAGCCGGCGGCAAGGGCCAGGACCGCGACCAGCGGCAGAATCAACTTGTATTGACGCATCGTTTTCTCCTTCCTCTGACAGAGCCGTACGTGCGGCCCTTCTGGCGGAGAAGTTTGTTAGGGTTGTCGCGCCGGCGCTGCAAGCCGGTCGGCTAACATCCTTGTAGGAATCGTGCACGCCCCGCACGGGGCGCCGGCTGTCAACTGCCCAGGCGCACGCGCACCCGGGTATCGAGCAGATCAGGCGCGATGTGTTCGATGCGCTGCAGGAAGGTCTTGGTGACCTCCGCGCCTCGGGGGATGACGAGCATGCCATTCTGACGGCGCGCCTCGTCGAGGATCATCATGCCCGGGCGCACGTTGCGCAGCGAGACTTCCATGCTTTCGCCCGCGTGCCAGCGGGTCGACAGGCACTTCTCGAGCGCCTGGATCACTTTCTCGCCGTAACGATTCACGCGGCCGTGCAGGAACTCGAAGGCATCGTCGTTCGTCTTGCCCTGCGCGATCTGCGATTCGAACTCGAGCGCGGAGCCCAGGATCTTCGCGCCGAGCCCGACGATGCCGTCATGCATCGCCGAGAGCCGCTGGTCCGGCCATGTCAGCGCATCGAGAATCTGGATGACCGGCTCCATGCGGGGAATGTGGTCGAGTAGTTTGTGCGCGATGTTGGGCACCGAGCCCACCTGCTGCAGTTCCTCGGGCGTCAGCGTCACGCCATCGTGCAGCTTTTCGATCAGCGGCGGCGGCAGCGCGACGAAGCCCACCTGCGAGAGCAGCGCCGCGGCCTCGAGCTGCCAGTAGTCGGTGCAGGCGAAGCGCGCCGAACATTCCATGGCGATGCGCTTGATGCGCTCGGCCCGGCCGAACGCGGACGGATTCGCGATCGCGAGCACTTCCATCAGCGAGCGGATGCAACCGATCAGCGTCTCCTGCAACACGGCGCGCTCAGCGTGCACCAGGCGGTACTGGATGACCCCAGCCTCGACCGCGTGCCGGATGTCCTTCACGACGACGGGCTTGGTGAGGAAGCGGAAAATCTGTCCCTTGTTCACGGCCTCGACGGCAAGGTCGCGGCCGGAATCACCGGTCAGCAGGATGCGCGTGACATCGGGGCGACGCAGCATGACCTCGTGAAGCAGGGTGGCGCCGTCCATCGCGGGCATGCGCATGTCGGAGACGACGACGGCGAGCCGCTCCATCTCGTTGACCTTCTGCAGCGCCTGCGCGGCGCTGGTGGCGACCTGTGCGTCGTATTCCTCGGACAGCACGGCGCACACGGCCTCGACGACGCTGGGTTCGTCGTCGACGCAGAGGACCTGGAGTTTCGGGCGTGCGGCCATTGCACGTTGTTAGCCTAATGGCCGGCGTCAGACAAGTTGCGCCGTCCGCAGGTTTGGCTTGCGGCCGGTTACACGTCCGAATCTGTGAAGGGTTTCCGGCCGCCCGGCAACTATTTGCCCGGGGCCTTGGACTCCTTGATCCACACGCCTTCGCGCAGCGTGGTGGCCAGCGCGGCGCCGACGATGCCGGCATCCGCGCGCAGCGAGCCCAGTTTGAGCTTCGTCGGAACCTTGAGGTCGTCGACCAGATTGGGATGGTCCGCGGTGATGCCGCCGCACAGCAGGATGAGATCCGGCCACAACAACGCATGCATGCGGGTCAGCACGTACGACAGCTCGCTCATGTAGTCGGACCACGCGAGTTTGCGTTCCATGCGCGCACGGCCCGAGGCGCGCGCCTCGGCTTCCATGCCGTCGAATTCGAGGTGGCCGAACTCGGTGTTCGGCACGAGCTGGCCGTCGAGGAACAGCGCGCTGCCGATGCCGGTGCCGAGTGCGAGCACGAGCACGGTTCCTTTCACGTCGCGCGCGGCGCCGAAGTGCACCTCGGCGAGGCCCGCGGCGTCGGCGTCATTGATGGCGACGACCTTGCGATTGAGCTTGGCGGCGGCGGGATCGGCGAGCGGCTGGCCGATCCAGGACTTCGCGACGTTGGCCGCGGTGTACACCGTGCCGCCGACCACGACGCCAGGGAACGTGACGCCCGCGGATAGGTTCTCGGTGGCCTCGGGCACGGCATCCGCCATGGCATGCATCATCTCGCTCACGGCGGACATGGCCGGCGAGGGCACCGACCGGCGTTCGCCGACGAGGCTGCCCTTTGTGAGGTCGACCACGGCCGCCTTGATGGAGGAGCCGCCGATATCGATGCCGATTGCTTGTCGGTGCATTCCGCGTGTACTCGAAGCCAATGTGGTGCAGCGCGCGAAAGTCACACCAAGCAATCTTGGTAGTCTGTGCCCCCCGGCGCGAGCTGCATATGATACCGGTCTCTGGCGACGGACATGCTTCTTGCATGGAATGTCGGCAGCGTCATCCGAAATGTCCTGAAATGTCTCGTCGAAGAGAGGAAGGTAGAGCCAAGTGTTGAACGAGCCGCTCGTTACGGGCGCAATCCTGCGGCGCGGAAGCCTGCGTGCCGCGATTTATGACCGGCTCACGCGTTCGCTCGGCAAGGAGCCGGAGACCGCGACGCCCCGAGACATATACGACGCGTTATCACTCGCGATCAGAGAAGAATTGTCCGCGCGCTGGTTAGGCACCCAGCGGCGCGTGGCGCGGGCCCGCGTGAAGCGGCTGTGTTATCTCTCGGTGGAATATCTGCCGGGCCGCTCGCTGGTCAACGCGCTCTCGAGCATCGACGGGGAGTTGATCGACGAGGCGCGCGCGGCCGTGGCCAGCATGGGACACGATTTCGACGCGGTGGTCGCGCTCGAAGTGGATCCGGGCCTCGGCAATGGCGGTCTCGGGCGACTCGCCGCGTGTTTCCTCGATTCGCTCGCGACGCTGCAATACCCGGCGACGGGTTATGGCATCCGTTACGACTACGGCATCTTCACGCAGTCCATCGACGACCATGGCGGCCAGCGCGAATCCGCGAGCACCTGGCTGCGATTGCACAACGTGTGGGAGACGCCGCGCTCGGATGCGCGCTACATCGTGCGGTTCGGCGGACGGGTCATCAAGGCGCACGAAGTGAACGGGATCGAGCGTTCGCGGTGGATAGAGACGCAGGACATCCTCGCGGTGGGATTCGATCAGCTCGTGCCGGGCAATCGCTCGCCGACGGTGAACCATCTGCGCCTGTGGTCGGGCCGCGCGCTGCAGCCGTTCCACATCGAGAACTTCAACGCGGGCGACTACTCGGCCGCGGTGCGCGATCAGGTAGACGCGAAGAATCTCTCGCGCGTGTTGTATCCGGACGATTCGACGCCGCAGGGCAAGGAGCTGCGCTTCAAGCAGCAGTACTTTTTCGTGAGCGCGAGCGTGCAGGACATGCTCGCCACGCACCTGGCCGAGGAGCGCACGCTCGAGGAATTGCCCGCGGCGCTCGCGGTGCAGTTGAACGACACGCATCCGACGCTCGCAATTCCGGAGCTGATGCGGCTGCTGGTCGACCAGTACGACATGATGTGGGCGGATGCTTGGGAAATCTGCCGCAGGGTGTTTGGTTACACGAACCACACGTTGCTGCCGGAGGCGCTGGAAACCTGGCCGGTGGAATTCTTCGAGCGGTTCCTGCCGCGGCACCTCGAGATCATCTATCGCATCAACGAGGAGTTCCTGCTCGAGGTCGAGAAGCGCTTCAAGGGAGATGGGGCGGCGAAGACCACGTTGTCGATCATCGGTGAGCACCACGGGCGGCGCGTGCGCATGGCGCACCTGGCGGTTGTCGGCTCTCACAAGGTGAACGGCGTCGCCAAACTACATTCGGAGCTGATGCAGAAGACCATCTTCTCGGGCTTCGCGCAGATGTATCCGGACCGTTTCACGAACGTGACGAACGGCATCACGGTGCGGCGCTGGTTGAAACAGTCCAACGTGCGGCTGTCGAGGCTGCTGACGGAACGGCTGGGTTCGGCCTGGGAGAACGATCTCGAGGAGCTCGAGCGGCTGCGCTGGGCGGCGGACGATCCGCATTTCCGCGCGCAGTTCCGCGACATCAAGCGGCACAACAAGATCGCGCTGGCGGAGGAAGTGGACCGGCGCACCGGGATCGACATCAGCGTGGACACGCTGTTCGACGTGCAGGTGAAGCGCATCCACGAATACAAGCGGCAGCTGCTGAACATCCTGTACGTGATCACGCGCTACAACCGGATCAAGGCGAAGCCGGATGAGCCGTGGGTGCCGCGCACGACGATGTTCGCGGGCAAGGCCGCGCCAGGCTACGTGATGGCGAAGGCGATCATCCGGCTCATCAACAATGCGTCGACGAAGATCAACCAGGATCCGGTGACGCTGACGAAGTTGAAATGCGTCTATCTGCCGGACTACGACGTGTCGCTCGCACAGCTCATCATGCCGGCGGCGGACCTGTCGCAGCAGATCTCGACGGCGGGCATGGAGGCGTCGGGCACCGGCAACATGAAGCTCGCGCTGAACGGCGCGCTGACCATCGGCACGCTCGATGGCGCGAACATCGAGATCCGCGATGCGGTGGGGCCGGAGAACATCTTCATCTTCGGCATGACCGCGGATGAGGTCGAGGCGCGGCGCGCGGAGGGTTACCGGCCGCGCGAGATCGTCGCGGCGAATCCGGAGCTCGCGAACACGCTCGACATGATCCGCAACGGCGCCTTCGGCGAGGGCGATCATGCGAGGCTGGTGGTGGATAGATTGACGTCGGACGGCGAGCCGTTCCTGGTGCTCGCCGATTTCGCCGCCTACTGCGAAGCGCAGGACCGCGTCGACACGCTGTACCGCAATCACGAGGAATGGAGCCGCAAGGCCGTGCTCAACACGGTATCGATGGGCCCCTTCTCGAGCGACCGCAGCGTCCGCGAATACGCCGACCGCATCTGGAAAATCCGCTCGGTGATGTAATGGGGACATTCCTCGTTTCCTAGCAAACGGGGACAGGCCTCAGGAGAATTGAAGTGTGATGGGGCAGGCCGCGGGCAGGTCTGTCCCCTTTTTCTAGGAAACGAGGAATGTCCCCATTAAAGGCAAGCTGACAAAATCGGAGATTGGGGCGCTGATCAGCGCGAGTCACCACGAGCCGCGGTCGCTGCTCGGGTATCACGAGTTCGCGCGGCCCGGCGATACGCCGCTGTGCGTGGTGCGGGTGCTCGAGCCGGGGGCGGAATCGGTCGCGGTGTTCTGGGAGGACGAGGGCGTCGCGAAAGCGACTGAGCTCAAGCGTATCCATGACGCGGGGCTGTTCGAAGGCAACATCCGCCATCGCCGGCCGGTGGTGCCGTACAAGTTGCGCGTGCGTTTCCAGGGCGGCCACGAGGCCATCAAACACGACACGTATTTCTTCTCGCACGAGCTGACCGACTTCGACCTCTATCTATTCGGAGAAGGCCGGCACTACAGCCTCTACAACAAGTTCGGCGCGCACCTGCGCATCCGCGACGGCGTCGCGGGCACACACTTCGCCGTCTGGGCGCCGAATGCCAAGCGCGTGAGCGTGGTCGGCGATTTCAATCTCTGGGACGGCCGCAAACACGCGATGCAGGCCCGCGGCAGTTCAGGCGTCTGGGAGCTGTTCGTGCCGGGCATCGGCGAGGGCGCAACCTACAAGTACGAGATCCGCACGCGCCGCGACGACATCCTGCTCAAGTCCGACCCCTACGGTTTCTTCATGCAGAAGCGGCCGGAAACCGCCTCGATCGTCGCTTCCCTCGACGGCTACGCATGGGGCGACAGCGCCTGGATGAATGCGCGCAGTCACACCGACTGGCGCCGTTCCCCGATCAACATCTACGAAGTGCAACTCGGAAGCTGGAAACACGCCTGGGACCGGCGTCCGCCGTTCTACACCTGGCAGGAAGCCGCCGACCAGTTGATCCCGTACGTCGTCGACATGGGCTACACGCACATCGAGCTGATGGGCGTCGCCGAGCACCCCTTCGACGGTAGTTGGGGCTACCAGGTGGTCGGCTACTACGCGCCCACCTCGCGTTACGGCTCGCCGAAGGACTTCATGTACTTCGTCGACAAGTGCCACCAGGCGGGCATCGGCGTCATCCTCGACTGGGTACCGGCGCACTTTCCGAAGGATTCCCACGGCCTCGCCGAGTTCGACGGCTCCGCGCTCTACGAGCACGCGGACAGTCGAATGGGCGAACACATGGACTGGGGCACGAAGATCTTCAACTACGGCCGCCACGAGGTGAAGAACTTCCTGGTCGCGAACGCGCTGTACTGGCTAGAGCGTTACCACATCGATGGTCTTCGCGTGGACGCGGTTGCCTCGATGCTCTATCTGGACTACAGCCGCAAGGAAGGCGAGTGGGTGCCTAACCAGTACGGCGGCCGCGAGAACCTCGCGGCACTCGCGTTCCTGCGCGAGTTCAACACCGTCGCGCACGGCAACCATCCGGGCGTACTGACGATCGCCGAGGAATCCACCGCGTTCCCGGGGGTGTCGCGCCCCGTCCACCTGGGCGGCGTCGGCTTCAGCTTCAAATGGAACATGGGCTGGATGAACGACACGCTGCATTACTTCGAGAAGGATCCTGTTTACCGCCGCCACGAGCACAACAAGATCTCGTTCTCGTTCATGTACGCCTGGAGCGAGAACTTCGTGTTGCCGATCTCGCACGACGAGGTGGTGCACGGCAAGCGCTCGCTGCTCGACAAGATGCCGGGCGACGAATGGCAGAAGCGGGCCAACTACCGCCTGTTCATGGCCTACATGACCGCACATCCCGGCAAGAAACTCATGTTCATGGGCTCGGAATTCGGCCAGTGGCACGAGTGGCGTGATCACGAGCAACTCGACTGGCCGCTGCTCGCGAGTCCAAACCATCGCGGCCTGGCGGACCTGAATCGCGAGCTCGCGAATCTTTACCGCCGCCTGCCGCAGTTCCACGCCAGCGATTGCGACGCGGGTGGCTTCCGCTGGAGCGACCTGCACAACGCGGAAGAGAGTGTGTTCGCCTTCCTGCGCCAGGAGCACGGCCACGACCCCATCCTCTGCGTGTTCAACGCGACGCCGGTGCCGCGTGACGACTACTGGTTAGGCGTACCGGACCCCGGGCGCTATGCAGTGATCTTCGACTCCGACCATCCGGGCTTCGGCGGCTCGGGTTTCGCCGGCGCGGGTGTCTACGAGGCCTTTCCCCACGAGGTGCACGGCTTCCCGTACGCGCTGCGAGTCCGATTGCCGCCGCTCGCCGCGCTGTACCTCAAGCGGAGCGCTTGATGAAGGACGGCTCGCCGGACCGGCTCGGCGCCACGTTCACCGGCAACGGCGTCAACTTCGCGATCCAGTCGCGCGCCGCGACGCGTGTGGACGTCTGCATCTACGATGCGAGCGGCGTGAACGAGACCGCGCGGCTCACGCTACCGGGCCGCACCGGCGCGATCCATCACGGCTTCGTCGAGCAGGAGCTGGCACGCGTCGGCACCTTGTATGGCATCCGCGTGCACGGGCCCTACGATCCGCGTGAGGGTTACCGCTTCAACGCGAACAAACTACTGCTCGATCCCTGGGCGCGTGACATCGTGGGCGAACCCATGTGGGATCTGGCCATCCTCGGCTACGACCCGACCGACCCGGAAGGACTACGTCCCAGCCTCATCGACAGCGCTCCCGCGATGCCGCGCTGCCGCGTCATCGACGGCGTCTTCGACTGGAACGGCGACAAGCAGCCCGCGGTGCCGTGGCGCGACACGCTGATCTACGAGCTGCACGTGAAGGGCTTCACGCAGCAGCACCCGGACGTCCCTCCGGAATGGCGCGGCAAATATCTCGCGCTGACCGTCCCCGCGGTGCTCAATCACCTGAAGTCGATCGGCGTGACGGCGGTCGAATTGATGCCCGTACATGCCTTCATGAGCGAAGGCTTCCTGACCGAGCGCGGCCTGACCAACTACTGGGGCTACAACAGCATGGGCTGGTTCGCGCCCACGCGGCGATACGCGGTGAAAGACCCGGTGGTCGAGCTCAAGCAGGCGGTGAAGGCGTTACACGCCGCGGGCATCGAGGTGATCCTCGACGTGGTTTACAACCACACGGCGGAGGGCAACGAGCTCGGGCCGACGCTTTCGTACAAGGCCATCGACAACCGGGCTTACTACTTCCACCGCGCGGCCGACCGGCGCTTCTACGACGACGTCACCGGTGTCGGCAACACGGTGGCCTGCGATCACCCGATCGTGCAGGCCGACATCCTGGCGTCGTTGCGTTACTTCGCGGAGGAGTACCGCGTCGACGGCTTCAGATTCGACCTCGCGACCGTGCTCGGCCGCGATCGCTCCGGCTTCAACGCCAACTCGCCGTTCTTCGCCGCGCTGCGCGCCGACCCGTTGCTCGCGTACGTGAAACTCATCGCCGAGCCCTGGGACGTCGGCCTGGGCGGCTATCAACTCGGCAACTTTCCGCCCGGCTGGTCTGAGTGGAACGACCGCTATCGCGACACGATGCGCGCGTTCTGGCACGGCGGCCGCAGGATGCTGGGCGGCTTCGCCGAGCGTTTTGCGGGATCCTCCGACCTGTTCCGCCGCAACGGCCGCAAGCCCTCCGCCAGCATCAACTTCGTCGCCGCGCACGATGGCTTCACGCTGCGCGACACGGTCTCGTACAACGAGCGCCACAACGAGGCCAACCTCGAGGACAACCGCGACGGCCACTCGCACAACCAGAGCTGGAACTGCGGCGTCGAAGGGCCCACCGACGATCCGAAGATCATCGCGCTGCGCCGCCGCCAGGTCCGCAACCTGCTCACGACGCTGTTCTTCTCGCAGGGTGTGCCGATGCTGCTGGCCGGCGACGAGTTGTATCGCACGCAGAAAGGCAACAACAACGCGTACTGCCAGGACAACGAGATCAGCTGGGTGGATTGGACCGGCCTCAAGGACGACGACGGCCTGCTGCAGTTCGTGCGCGGCCTCGCGAGCCTGCGGCGCGAATGTCCCGAGCTGCGCCGCGAGACCTTCCTCAAGGGCGCGATACGTGAAAGCCACCGGGACATTTCGTGGTGGCACCCGGACGGTCACGAGATGGCCGACCACGAATGGAACAACCCGGACCTGCGCCAGCTCGCGATCGGACTCGGCGGCACGGCGGCGGAGCCGCGGTTGATGCTGCTGCTGAATCCCACCGAGGCCGAGTGCGAGTTCCGCGTGCCCGAGGTCGGCGCGGGCGGCTGGGAGGTGGTGCTCGACACCGCGCATCCCGTCGGCATCGTGCCCGAACTACTGCTGCCCGCGGGTCCTGTCAAAGTCGGTCCCTATCAAACCCTGGCGCTGCAACGTGGCCGATGACACGCTCGAACCCCTGATCCAGCGGCTGGCCCGCGCGCGCGGGCTGGGCGACGCGTATCACTCCTATCTAGGCGAGCTCAAGCACTTCTCGCTCTCGACTAAGGCGGGCATCCTGCGGGCGATGCACTGCCGTCTCGACGATGCGGCTACGCTCGAAGCCGAGATCCGCGATTCAGAGGCGGCGCACCCGGTCGGGTTGTCAGGTGACGTCGTAGTTCTGCGCAACGGCGCGCGCGCCGCGCGCATCAACACGCCCGCCATTGAACAGAACGCGTTGCTGCGCTGGACCGTGCGCCTGGAGAAGGGCGGCGAGGTCCACGGCGAAGTGCGCGCCTGGGACCTGCCCGAGCGCGGCTCGCACCAGCAGGACGGCCGCTGGTACGTGCTGCGCGACCTGGCGCTGCCGGAGGATTTGCCCACCGGCTATCACAAGCTCGAGCTGGACCTGGAGTTCGCGGCACCGGCGAGTTGTCCGCTCATCGTTACGCCCGAGAAGTGTTACCAACCGCCGGAACTCACCCGCGGTGACAAGCTCTGGGGCGTCGCCGTGCAGCTCTACACGCTGCGCTCGGAACACAACTGGGGTATTGGCGACTTCAGCGATCTGGCGGAAGTGCTGCGCCACGCGGCCGCGGCGGGCGCGGGTTTCGTCGGCGTGAGCCCGTTGCACGCGCTGTTCCCGTCGGACGCGTCGCTGTATTCGCCGTATTCGGCCTCGAGCCGCCACGCGCTGAACGTGATGTTCATCGACGTCGGCGCGGTGCTCGAGGTGCAGAGCTCGGCGCGCGCGCAGGCGCTGATGGGCGATCCGGGCTTCCGCGCGCGGCTCACGGCGCTGCGCGGCGCGACCCACGTGGACTACCCGGCGGTCGCCAGTCTCAAGATGCCGGTGCTCGCCGCGGCCTTCGATCGCTTCAAGACCGAACACCTGCAGCGTCACACCGCGCGCGCGGCGGCCTGCCGCGCCTTCCTGCGCGAGCGCGGCGAGACCATGCGCCTGCACATCCTGTTCGACGCCATCGATGGTTACCTGCGGCGCAAACTCGGCACGAACGCCGGCTGGCACAGCTGGCCGCCCGAATACCGCGACCCGGCGAGCGAGGCCGTGCGTCGCTTCGTCCAGGAACACGCCGACGAGGTCGATTTCCACGGCTACCTGCAGTGGCTCGCGGCCGAGCAGTTAGGGGCGGTGCGCAAACTCGCGCGCGAGCTCGGCCTCGACATCGGCCTCTACGGGGATTACGCCGTGGGCGTGAATGCCTCGGGCTCCGAGACCTGGTCCGATCAGTCACTGTATTGCACCGGCGCGGCCATCGGCGCGCCGCCCGATCCGCTGGGGATCGCCGGGCAGGAGTGGGGCATTCCACCGCAGGATCCGCGCGCGCTGCGGCGCGCGGCGTATGCGCCCTTCGTCGCGCTCCTGCGCGGCAGCATGCGTTATTGCGGCGCGCTGCGCCTCGATCACGTCATGGCCCTGTTCCGCCAGTGGTGGGTGCCGCGTGGCTTCAAATCCGTGGACGGCGGCTACGTCCACTATCCACTCGAGGACCTGCTCGGGATCGTCGCGCTGGAAAGCCAGCGCCAGCAGTGCCTGGTGGTGGGCGAGGACCTGGGCGTCGTCCCGGACGAGATCCGCCGCGCGCTGCCGCAGTTCGGCGTCTATCACTACAAGGTCGTGATGTTCGAGCAGCGCAACGGTGAGTTCGTCGCGCCGGTCTCTTATGTCCGTCATGCGCTGGCCACGGTGACCACACACGATCTTCCGACCCTGCACGGCTGGTGGAAGGGCCACGACATCGACATCTGGGAGCGGTTGGGCTTCTATCCACTGCCCGAGGACGCCGGCCGCGCCCGCGCTCAGCGGGTGCTCGAGCGCGAACGCCTGCTGCGTGCGCTGCGGCGCGAAAATCTCTGGCCCGAGGATGGCGATGAAGTGCCAGAATATTCCGCGGCGCTGTCACGCGCCGTGCACGTGTTCCTGTGCCGCAGCCGCGCCGCGCTGGTCACCGTGCAGCTCGAGGACATGATCGGCATGCTCGACCCCGTCAACGTTCCCGGCACGAGCAGCGAGTACTCGAACTGGACGCGGCGCATGACGGCGAGCGCGCGCGAGGTCTTCGCGCGCACCGACGTCCGTGATCTCGCGGCCGCGATGACCGCCGCGCGCAAGGAACCGGAGATGTTGATCGCATGATTCCGCTGCTGCAGTCCATCATCTACACCGCGCAACGCGCCGGCGGCGCGATCATGGCGGTGTACGCGCAGGGATTCACGGTGCAGGAGAAGGCGGATTCCTCCCCCGTGACGATCGCCGACGAAGCCGCCGAGAAGATCATCCTGGAAGACCTCGCGACCCTCGCGCCCGATGTTCCCGTGGTCGCCGAGGAGGCCGTCGCAGCCGGCAAGGTCCCGGTCATCGCGGACAAATTCTTCCTCGTCGATCCGCTCGACGGCACGCGCGAATTCGTGAGCCACCGCGACGAGTTCACCGTCAACGTGGCGCTGATCGAAGCGGGCGTGCCGGTGCTGGGCGTGGTGTACGCCCCCGCGCGGCGCGAGCTCTTCTGGGGCGACGTACGCGGCGGCAAGGCGGGCCGCATCGACGCGGATCCGGATGGCACGATGCCCTCGCTCGGCATGCCGATCCGCGCCCGCACCGAGCCGCCCGAAGGGGTCATCGCCGTCGCGTCGCGTTCGCACCGCACGCCCGAGACCGACGCGCTGCTCGCTAACTACCCCGTCAGGGAGTTCCGCTCGATCGGCTCGTCGCTCAAGTTCTGCCTGCTGGCGGCGGGCGAGGCCGACCTCTATCCACGCGTCGGCACGACCATGGAATGGGACACCGCCGCGGGGCAGGCCGTGCTCATGGCGGCCGGCGGGCGCGTCACGGATCTCGACGGCGCGCCGTTCCGCTACGGCAAGCCGGGCTTCAAGAACGGCAACTTCCTCGCCCGGGGCCGCGCGCTGTGACCGCCGCCACCGGCGCGCGCGGCGTGGATTACGCGCGACTCGTGGCCGTGCCCGCGATCTGGGGCGGCACGTTCGTCGGCGGCAAGATCGTGGTCGCTTCGCTTTCGCCGATCATGGGCTCGTTCGCGCGCTACGTGGTCGCGTGCGTCGCGCTGCTGGTCGCGGCATTCGCGATCGAAGGCGGCCTGCCGAAGCTCACCGGCCGGCAGTGGATAGGCACCTTCGTGCTCGGCCTGTTCGGCGTGTTCGCGTACAACCTGTTCTTCATGGGCGCGCTCGATCGGCTGCCGGCGAGCCGCGCCGCGCTGATCATCGCGCTCAATCCCGCCCTCACGATCGCGATCTCGGCCGTGGCGCTGCGCGAGAGCCTGAGCCCGCGCCGCTGGCTGGGCGTCGCCATCGCGCTGCTCGGCGTCGCGATCGTCGTCTCGCGCGGCGATTTGACGAACCTGGCATCGGGCAGCATCGGCGCCGGTGAGCTGCTGATGTTCGGCGCCGTGACCTCCTGGGCCTTGTACACCGTCGTCGGCCGCAAGGTGCTCGGCGGACTGACTCCGCTCGCCGCCACGAACTACGCCGCGCTGTGGGGCACGCTTCTGCTGGCCGCGATATCGGCGCCGCAGTTCGCGGGCCTGTCCGTCTCGCAATTCAACTGGCGCGTGAGTGTCTCGCTGCTGTACCTCGGCATTTTCGGCACGGCGCTCGCCTTCGTCTGGTACTACACCTCCGTGAAGCGCATCGGCGCCGGCCGCACGAGCATCTTCAACAATCTCGTGCCGGTGTTCGGAGTCGCGATCAGCGTGTTGCTGCTCGGCGAGCAGTTGCTGGTTTCGATGCTCGTCGGCGGCGCGGTGACCATCGCCGGCGTGATGATGGTGTCGAAGGCATAAAAAGGGCAGCGGCGCATGACGGTGCTGACGGGTCTCGCGGCAATCCTGCTCGTTGCGGAACCGGGCGCCGCAATCGCGTCGGAGCGCGTAGCCGAACTCGAGGTCGCCGTCGAGCGCGCCGCGCAACAGTGGTCGAGCACGGCGCCCAAAAGCTATTCCTACACTCTGAAAAGCGGCGGAGCATTCGGCTACACGACGTTCCAGATACGCGTGGTGAACGGCCGGTGCACCGCGAAGTCGCGTTTCACGTGGGACCGGCCGGGACCCTGGAGAGTCGACACGTTCACGGACCGGACTATTGCGGAGTTATTCGCTGAATTCCGCCGAATGCTCGCATTCCCGATGGAGCGCATCGAGTGGGAAGCCGATCCGACTTTTGGATTTCCGGTGAAGGCGAGATTCGAGCCGCATACCGAGGAAACGGACACGTCCTCGTATTTCGAGATCAGTCGATTCAGGACAGGAAGATGATGATCCGGCGGCGCCTCGAGTGGCTGAATCCGCCAGCCCTGTTCTCCTAGGAAGCCGCGGACGCTCCCAATTCGCCGTACAGGCGCACCATGTTCTCGAGATGTTGCTTGAGCACGGGGTAGTTAGTCACCCGCATCGGAATGTCGAGCACCTGGCCGCCCGAGGCATGCACCTCGAGCACACGGTCGGAATCGCGTTCCGCGAGCGATCGGATATCCTCCCAGCGCATCGTGCCCACGCGCAGCTTGCCGAAACGAGCCCCGTTCGCACGCGAGGCCATGCCCGTCGTATCGCAGCGCACCGAAAAGCTGCGCATCAGCGACAGCGCCGCGAAGACCACGGCAATCAGGCCGGCGATGGCCGCCGCCACCCAGGGATTGAAGGGAATACCGACCAGGAACGCGACCGGACTCTTGAGCCCATCGGCGACCACGAACAGGCAGACGGCCGTCGCGGCCACGGTGGCCGCGGCGCTCAGCACCATCGGCACGAGCGGCACGTGGAATTCGAGCACGGGATCGCGCGCACGGCGCCCGCGGTGCGTCGCCATCTCGCGCGCGATCTCGAGCATTTCCGGGGAGCTCAGGCGCTGTTTCAGTTGCGCGAGCTCGCGCCGGGTCGCCTCGTCGGTCGCCTCCGACATCGCACGCTCGATGTCGTTCAGCAGTTGCTTGTGCTCCATGGTCGGTTCGGTCATCGCGCGACAGTATCGCCGAATTCGTCTCCCTTGTTGGTCGGCGCTACACTCCGGCTGGCTGTGACACACGACCGGGTCAATACCTACACGCACTGGATCGGGGGAAGCCCCGTCGCCGGCACATCCGGCCGCGCGGCCGATGTCTTCAATCCCTCGCTCGGCATCGTGGCGTCACGCGTCGCTCTCGCGTCGGCAGCCGAGGTCGATGACGCGGTGCGCGCGGCACGTGCGGCGTATCCGGCCTGGGCGGCCACGCCTCCGCTCAAGCGCGCGCGGGTCCTGTTCCGCTTCAAGGAAATCCTCGAGCAGCGCCGCGCGGAACTCGCGGTGCTCATAGCGTCCGAACACGGCAAGCTCGTCAGCGATGCGGCCGGTGAAGTCACTCGCGGGCTCGAGGTCGTGGAATTCGCCTGCGGTGCGCCGCACCTCACGAAGGGCGAGTTCGCGGACAACGTCGGCAGCGGCATCGACAGCTACAGCCTGCGCCAGCCTCTGGGCGTGGCGGTCGGCATCACGCCGTTCAATTTTCCGGCGATGGTTCCGATGTGGATGTTCCCGATCGCGCTGGTGTGCGGGAACACGTTCATCCTGAAACCCTCCGAACGCGATCCGGGCGCGGGACTGCTGCTCGCGAAGTGGCTCGCGGAAGCGGGTCTGCCGCCCGGCGTCTTCAATGTCCTCAACGGCGACAAGGTCGCTGTGGATGCGTTGCTGCGGCACCCACAGGTGGATGCCGTGAGTTTCGTCGGCTCCACGCCGATCGCCGAATATGTGCAGCGCGAAGGCACGGCGCACGGCAAGCGCGTGCAGGCGCTCGGCGGCGCGAAAAATCACCTCGTGATGCTGCCGGACGCCGACGTGAACCTGACGGCCGACGCCTTGCTGGGCGCGGCCTATGGCTCGGCCGGCGAGCGCTGCATGGCGATCTCGGTGGCGGTGGCGGTGGGGGATGCGGCCGCGGACCGTCTCGTCGCGACGCTCGCCGAGCGGGTGCGCACGCTGCGCATCGATCATTCGCAGAACGGCGAGGCGGACATGGGTCCGCTGGTCACGGCGGCGCATCGCGAGCGGGTGCGCGAGTACATCGACGCAGGGGTGAAGGAGGGCGCTGAACTGGTGGTCGACGGCCGCGGATTCACGCTGCCGGGATACGAGCGCGGCTTCTTCCTCGGCGGTAGTTTGTTCGACCGCGTGACGCCCGGGATGCGCATCTACCGCGAGGAGATCTTCGGACCCGTGCTGGTGGTGGTGCGCGTGCCGACATTCGCGGAGGCGGTGAAACTCGTGAATACGCATGAGTTCGCGAACGGCACCTCGGTGTTCACGCGCGATGGCGGCGCCGCGCGGGCGTTCGTGCAGGCGATCGAAGTCGGCATGGTCGGCGTCAACGTGCCGATCCCGGTGCCGATGGCGTTCATGAGCTTCGGCGGCTGGCGCCGCTCGAGCTTCGCCGATCACGCCATGCACGGCATGGAAGGCGTGCGCTTCTACACGCGCCTCAAGACCGTCACGAGCCGCTGGCCGGAGGCGGGACAGGCCGCCGAGTTCGTCATGCCGACGATGAAATAGCCATGCGAGCCACAGCGCGTCTCGTTGCCGCCGTGTTGCTGTTCGCGGCGGGCCAGGCCTTCGCGGCCGAGGCCGTGAGCTTCGAGACCGAGGATGGCGCGAAGATTCGCGCGGATTTCTATCGCGGCGGCGAGCGTGGCGTGGTGCTCGCGCACGGCGGCCGTTACACCCGCGCGAGCTGGCAGCCGCAGGCGAATGAACTGCGCGCGCGCGGCTTCACGGTGCTTGCGCCCGATTTCCGCGGCTTCGGTGATTCGGTGGGGCCGGGTCAGGAAGATCCGCTGTCCGCGCCGTTGTATCTCGATTTGCTCGCGGCCGCGCGGTATTTGCGCACGCGGGGCGTACGCAGCGTCGCCATCGTCGGCGGCAGCCTGGGCGGGATGGCCGCGGGCGACGCGTTGCTGCACGAGAAGCCCGGGGAGATCGATCGCGTGGTGTTCCTGGGATCGCGCGCGACGTTATCGGGCGCGGACGTCTCGAAGATGCCGGGGCGCAAGCTTTTCATCGTGGCGCGCGATGACGTGCAGGGCACCAGCACGTTGCGGCTCACGGGAATCCGCGAGGATTTCGCCGCCGTGCCGGAGCCGCGCGAGCTCATCGTGGTCGACGGCGCCGCGCATGCGCAGGCGTTGTTCGACACGGTGCAGGGACCGGACGTCTTCAGCGCGATCGAGAAATTCCTGAGCGCCCGCTGATCGCTTCGCGCGCTTGCGGCTCGCGGCTCGCAAGCCGCAAAGCTGCGCATTCGCGGCGGTTAGTCGGATTCACCGCGCGGCATGCACCGCGGTTCAATGGCGCATGGATGCAAGGAAGCGCAAACCCATGTCCCGGCGCGAGCGCATCGCGACGGCGTTGATGGCCGTGCTGCTGCTCGTCGGATTGTGGCAGTCATACGGCGTGTTGCTCGAGGAGCGCGACGGCCTGCCGCTGCGCATCGAGCCATGATGACCGAGAGTGTGGCCGGCGCGTTGGCCGTGCTGCTCGCCACGGCGGTGGTCGTTGCGCTGCCGGCGATGGCCGCCTGGCGGCGCCGGGCACAGAGCCGCGAGGACAGCGAGATCGCGGTGGCCTTGCAGTCGTTCGCGCTGGGATTGCGCCGGGAAACCGCGCAGGCGCCGGACCCCGAACTCACCGAGCGCATCGCGCGGCTCTCGGATCGTGTTCCCGAGTCGCGGTCGTTCCTGTTCGCGCTCGAGCTCGGGCAACTGGATCCGCCGCTTCTGGCGGATGCGGCGCAGCGGCTCGGGTTGAGATTGCGCCGCCGTGTCGCCTTCGAACGCAAGATGCTGGCGCGCACGCGCTCGGGCCTGCGCCGCGCCGCGGTCGCGGCTGCGCTGCCGGCCGTACTCTGGGCAGGGTTGCTGGCGTTCGGACTGCGTCCGCCGGATTCCCTGCTGCTGTTCGTGTTGTTCGTCGAATCGATCGGTTGTCTTCTGCTCTGGCGCATCACGCGCGCGGCGGTATGAGCCGTGGGAGAGGTGCCGGCATTCGTGCTGCTGGTGGCAGGCGTCGGACTCGCCGCGCTGGCCGTCTTCGGGTTTCGCGGTGTCGCCGACATCCGCGACGCGCTGCGCACGGGCGAACTCGCGCGGCTCGATGCGCCGACTCACTGGAACCTGACGCGTGCATCTGGCGGCGCGCTCGTTGCGGTGCCGGTGATGGCCACGACGACGACGCTGGGCTTCCTCGGACTGCTGGCGGCGCTGCTGGCGGGTGTCATTGGATACGCGGTTGCCCCGCAGTTCCTCGCGTCAGCGCGGCGGCGGGTGAAGCTGGAGATGCTCGACGACCTGCCGCTGCATCTCGACCTGCTGGCGCTCGCGCTCGAAGGCGGCAGTAGTTTGTCGACCGCGTTCGTGGCCTGCGCCGAACGCGCGCCCGACGGGGCCTTGCGGCGAGCCTGGCTGCGGACCATCGCCGAACAGGGCGTGGATGCCGAGCCGCTGGAGATCCTGCGCGCTCTAGAGCAACGCGTGGGACTCGCGCCGGTCCGTTCGCTGCTGCAGTCGCTGCGCGCGGCGCAGAAGCTCGGCGTCGATTTCGCGCCGGTGTTGCGCGACAAGTCGCGGCAGTGCGCGGCGCAGCGTTTCGCACGCGCCGAATACGTGGCGCGCGCCGCGCCGCTCAAGCTGTGGGCCGCGCTGCTGCTGTGCCTCGCGCCTTGCAGCGCGGTGGTGCTGGCTTATCCAGTCGCGCGGATGCTCGCGCTGGCGCTGGGAGGGTAGTTGGACCGGCGGTCAGGAGTCGGAGAGGGAGCGTCGCTTGATGGGCGTGTTGGCCTCGAGCGCCAGCAGGTCTTCCGGCCGGTCGATGTCGAGCTCGGCGCTCGGCATCGGCAGACGCACGAGGCGATCCACATGGCGCTGCATCAGCGGTTGCGCGCCACGGTCCCCGCGCAGCTCGTTGAGCTCGCGGAAACACCAGCGCGGGAAGATGGCCGGGACGCCGACGTTGCCGGCGTATTGTGCGACGGCAATCGAGGTCGGGTTGCGCTTCCAGGCGCCGACGAGCCGGCGCAGGTCTTCGGTCGTGACCGCGGCCTGGTCCGCCAGCACGAACAACACGGCGTCGGAGGCGGGCGGAGTGTGGGCGATGCCTTCACGGATCGAACTTGCGATCCCTTCGGCCCAGTTGCGGTTGACCGTCACGGTGGCCGGCGTGTGCTTGAGCAGCGGCGCGAGTTCGCCCGCGTGCGCGCCCAGCACGACCGTGACGGAATGACCCGCGAGCTCCACCGCGCGGCTCACCACGGTGTGCATGAGCGGCCGGCCATTGACGCGGACGAGTTGCTTGGTCGAACCGAAACGCGTCGAAGCGCCCGCCGCGAGAACCACCACATGGACGTGGCTGGCCTCCGCTGACGGGGATTCGGTCATGGCAACCTAACGTCGGGTGAGAAAGGTTATGGCGGCCGTCGCGACGGCGCAGATGCCGACGATGACGCCCGTCTTGGCCGCAACTTCAGTGAACGCCGCGCGGGGGATCACATCGAGCACCGCGAGTATCGCCACCACCGCCAGCACGATGATCGTGAGGCTCACGAACAGGCGCGTGGTGCCACCGAGGGTGCGGATTTCGGACCCGGCTTTCTGCGGTTCGAGGTTCATGGGAGGGCATATTACCCCCGTTGCCGTCGCCCGCCCGCGACCGTGGCCGGGCGAACGTTAATCCGGTCGCACTTGGAGCAACTTTTTTGCCGTCCCCCGTGCGCCAGCGCACGTCCGCCCGCGGCATTTGCGGTTAGTTTGTGTTCTGTTCAGTTCACGCCTTTTCAAAGGGTTAGCGAGATCGTGAGCGGTACCCAGTTCTTCGAGCGGCAGGACACCCAACGCAAGTACACCCGCATCCTGGTGGGCGGCTTCATTGCAGCCGTCCTGTTCGTGATCCTGGTCATCAATCTCGTCGTGGTCGTGGGCCTCGGCGTGCATCCGCGCGAGCTCGCGGAGCACCCGGCGCTCGTGATCTGGATCTCGGGCGGAGTCGGCCTGGTCATCCTGGGCGCCTCGCTCTACAAGGCCTCGCAGCTGCGTGCCGGCGGCGCGGAGGTCGCGCGCGCGCTCGGCGGTGTGCCCGTGACGGCGCAGGACGGCGACCTGGCGCGCAAGCGCCTGCTCAACGTCGTCGAGGAAATGGCGATTGCGGCGCGCATCCGCAAACCGCAGGTCTTCGTGCTGCCGGACGAGGAGGCCATCAACGCCTTCGCCGCGGGCCACTCGCCGGACGAGGCGGCGGTCGCCGTCACGCAGGGCGCGCTCAATGCATTCGATCGCGACCAACTGCAGGCCGTCATCGGTCACGAGTTCAGCCACATCCTCAATGGCGACATGAAGCTGAACATGCGACTCGCCGCGTGGATCTTCGGTCTGTGGGTCGTCACGGAAATCGCGCTGCGCATGCTGAACGGCCGCAGCCGCGGCAAGGACGCGGCCAAACTCAAGCTCATCGCCCTCGGCATATTCATCGCGGGCAGCGTCGGCATGGTCGCCGGCCGCCTGTTGCAGGCCGCCGTCTCGCGTCGCCGCGAACATCTCGCGGATGCCTCGGCCGTGCAGTTCACGCGCAATCCCGGCGCGCTGCAGGGCGCGTTCATCGCGATGGCGGCGAACCACGCGGGCACGCGGCTCGAACACGAAGGCGCCGCGGGTGTGGCGCACATGTTCATTGCGAGCAGCGAACCGGCCTGGGCCTCGAAGTTCGGTGGCTCGCTGTTCGCGACGCATCCTTCGCTGGAACAACGCGTGCGCGCGCTCGATTCGCGTGTGACGCCGAGCCGCTTCAAGTCGCTGGTGAGCGAGGAACGCCGGCGCCTCGTCGCCAAACAGCTCGCCGAAGAGGCGGCCGCGGCGGGTGAGCCGCCACCGCAGCCTGCCGCGACGTTCAACAAAGGTACGGCGGGGAAGGCCCCGGTCGTCGCGGGTGTCATGGCCATGGCCGCCGCCGAGCCGGTCGCATCTTCAGCCCCGGCCGAATCTTCCGCGCCAGTTCCTGCCGCCGCGCCGGCGAGGAGCGCCAGCGGTGTCGATACCGCGCAGGTCGCCGGTCTTTCATTGGCCGACACGTTCGCCGGTGTGCGCAAACTCGGTGGACGGACGCTGCCGCCGGACGTCCTGCGCGATCGATTGAGCGAGGAGCAGCAGGCCGCGATCGTTTCGTGCCTGGCGCAGATCGAAGAGTCCCTCGATGCCGTGCAGGGCGTGTACGTCGCGACGATGCTCTCATCGGAGCCGGCGAAGTGGCGCGCACAACTCACGAAGCTCGCGCCGGTGCTGGGTGTCGAACTACTCAAGGAAACCCAGGCGCAGATCGTGCGCGTCGCGGAACTGGCGCCGGCCGCGAAGCTGCCGCTGCTCATTGACCTGCTGCCGCTGCTCGACGGCCTGGATCGGGCGCAGCGCAAACGGCTGCGCGCGGTCGCGCGTGCGTTCGCGCCCACGGTCGCCACGGGCGACCTGCTGCGTTACGCGGTGACGCGGCTGCTCGAGCGGCGTCTCGCGATAGCGGCCGAATCGCCGCCTCCCGTGCCGCTGCTAGACCGCGCGCCGGCCGTCTGCGAGTTGTATGCGGCATTGGCGCGCTGCCGGTTCCCCGCCGGCAACCAGGGACAGAATGCATATCGCGCGGGACTCATGGGATTGTTGCCGCCGCCGAAATGGGCGGCGTACCCGGAAGCGCTCGTCGCGCCGGCGAGGCTCGATGCCGCGATCGCCGGCATCGCGCAGGTTCAGCCCACGGGCAAGGTGGCCTTCTCGGAAGGCATGGTGCGCGTGATCTCGGTGGGCGGACGCCTGACCGTGCCGCAGGTGGACCTGCTGCGCGCCACCTGCCTGCTGGTCGATTGCCCGGTGCCGGTACTGCCGGAGGACGTGGTCTACGAAGGATCCGTCGTTACGCCCGCGCCTCAGGCGAACGCGCGGTAAACCATTCGCGCACCGACCACGAGCAGGAAGCAGCCGAACCCCTGAGAAAGCCGGCGCCGACTCAGCCGGTGCGCGGCGCGCGCGCCGAGTTTCGCGGTCAGCATCGAACCGGGCGCGATGATCGCGAGGCCGATGAGGCTCACGAAGCCGACCGTTGCCCAGGGCAGCTCCGCCGGCGGCCGCGCCAGTAGATAGGCGGCGGTCCCGGGAATGCTGATGAAGATCCCGAAGAACGCCGCCGTGCCGACCGCGCGGTGGATCGGGTAACCGCACAGATTGAGCGTGGGCACGGTGAGCGTGCCGCCGCCGATGCCCATCATGGCCGACAGACCGCCGATGAGCGTGGCCAGCGCGGCGCCGCCGGCGCGCCGCGGCACCTCGCGCGATATTCGCAGGTCGTCGAACGGCAGCAGCATCTTCGCGGCGATCAGCAATGCGACGCTGCCGAATACGCCGGCCAGCATGTACTGCGGCGCGTAGGACGCGAACAGGCTGCCGACGATCGCGCCGATCACGATGGGCGCGCCCCAGCTGCGGGCGAGCTGCCAATCGACCGCGCCGTGCGCATGATGCGTGCGCGCCGAGCTGATCGACGTCGGGATGATGGCCGCGAGCGAGGTCGCGACCGCGACGTGCATGCGATAGTCCGCCGGCACGTCCGCGAAGCGCAGCGCGTACTCGAGCACCGGAACCGTGACGATGCCGCCGCCCACGCCGAGCAGCCCCGCCACGAATCCGGCGAGCAGCCCTGACACCGCCAGCACCACGACGAGCGGCAGCAGTTCCTCGATCACCCGTTCATCCCGGATTTTCCGTGCCAGGCACCGATCATCGTCATCGGGCGGTCTCGGTGAAGGGGCGGCCGGCGCGGCCGTTCAGGAAGGCGTGTACCTCGCCGACGATGGACAGGGCGATGGCTTCGGGCGACCGGCCGCCGATGTCGAGGCCGACCGGGGCGCGCAGACGTTCGCGCAGGGGTGCGGCATCGGTGCCGAGGTCCTGCAGCAGCTTTTCGCGGCGCGCGGCGGGGCCGAGCAGGCCCACGTAGGGCACCGCGCTGTGCGCGAGTACGCGCAGGTAGTTCAGATCCGAATCCAGATGGTGGCTCATGACGATGGCCGCCGCGTAGTCGGCGAGCTTGACCGCGCCGGCGAGTTCGGTGGTGGCCGACTCGACCAGCCGCGTCGACGCGGGAAAACGCGTGGGCACGAGATAAGCCGCGCGATGATCGACCACCGTCACCCGCCAACCGAGAAAATCGGCGAGCTCGGCCACGGGGCGCGCATCGGGACCGCCGCCCAGCATCAGCAGACGCGGAGGTGGCGCGAAGGTGGCCACGAAGATTTCCACGTCGAGTCGCGGCGTACGCGCCATCGCCGTGCCGCTCACGCAGATGGCCGTATCGAACAGCTCGCGCTGCCCCGCATCCGTACGCGCCGCTTCGGTCGGCTCGCCCTCCGCCGGAAAGTTGAACCCCAGGGCGATGTCCGCCTCGCCGCTCGCGACCACGAAGGCGAGGCGCGACGCATCGCCGCGCTGCCAGGCATGGGCGAGGTAGGGCAGCGGCTGCCATCCCTCGGGCGCGCTCGCGCGGGTCAACAACACGTCCATGGCGCCTTCGCAGCCGGCGCCGAGCCCGAAGAGCTGGTCCGTGCTGCTGCGCAGGTCGTAACTCACGATGCGCGCCGTGCCGCTGCGCGCGACTTCGCGCGCATGTTCGCGCAGATCGCCCTCCAGGCATCCGCCCGACAGCAGACCCGCGTATTCGCCATTGGCGGCGATCAGCATCTGCGCGCCGGGCTTGGCATAGGTCGAGCCCCCGGTGCGGATGACGGTGGCGAGCACGAGGGGCTCGTTCGCGAGGCGCGCTCGCTCGTACAGGGGCAGAAGCCGGTGGAGACTCATCGGTGCCGCAAATATATGCAATCCGCGGCCTGTGTGCTTGCACGCGTAGGGGTGCAACTAGTAGATTTGCCGGGCTTTTTTGCACCCTCCAGGTCCCAATTCTTCATGCCAGCTCCTGACCCTGCCGCCTGGGTCGTACACAAATTCGGCGGTTCCTCGGTCGCGGACGCCGAATGCTTCAAGCGCGTCGCCAACATCCTCGAAACGCTGCCCGCGGGTCGCCTGGGCGTGGTGCTCTCCGCCTGTCGCGGCGTCACGGACGCGCTGCTCAATCTCGTGGCCCGGGCCGAGGCCCAGGATGACGCGTATCGCGGCGAGCTCGATGCCCTGCGCGCGCGCCACAACACGATCGCCGAAGCGCTGCTGAAGCCCGAGGCGCGCCAGCTGTACATGGCCGCGTTCGATCGCGACCGGCACGACATCGAAGGCATCCTGCACACCGTCAAGCTGACGCGCTCGGCGGCCAGCAATGTGCGCGACCTGATCGCCGGTTACGGCGAGATCTGGTCGACCAAGTTGTTCCGCGATTTCTTCGACTCGCGCGCCAAGCGTGCGGGCGCCGTGCGCTGGATCGATGCGCGCCAGGCCGTGGTGGTCGAGTGGGGCCCGCTCGGCCCTGCCGTCCTGTGGGACGAATCGCGCGCGAAGCTCAACGCGTTGGTCGGTCCGGACTTCAAGGGCACGCTCATCATCACCGGCTTCATCGCCTCGCGCCGCAACGGCGTGCAGACGACGCTGGGCCGCAACGGCTCGGACTTCTCCGGTTCCATCTTCGGTTCGCTGCTCGACGCCAGCGAGATCCACATCTGGACGGATGTCGACGGCGTGCTGTCGGCGGATCCGCGCCGCGTGCCGGACGCGAAGGTCATCGACTCGCTGTCGTACAACGAGGCCATGGAGCTCGCGTATTTCGGCGCGAAGGTCATCCATCCGCAGACCATGGCCCCGGCCGTGGGCCGCGGCATCCCGATCTGGATCCGCAACACCTTCGCGCCGCAGAAGCAGGGCTCGCTCATCTGCGCGAAGCCGAATTCCTCGCTGCCCGTGAAGGGCATCACCTCGATCGACAACATCGCGATGGTGAACGTCGAGGGCGCCGGCATGATCGGCGTGCCCGGCACCGCGCATCGGCTGTTCGGCGCGCTGCGCGAGGAGGGCATCTCGGTCATCCTCATCTCGCAGGGTAGTTCGGAGCATTCCATCTGCTGCGCGATCCCGGGCGTGGAGGCCGAGCGCGCGGCGCGCGTGGTCGCGGCCGCGTTCGATCGCGAGACCAAGGAAGGCCAGATCCAGAGCATCGCGGTCGATCGCGACCTCGCGATCCTCGCCGTGGTGGGCGACGGCATGGCCGGCCTGCCCGGTGTCTCGGGCCAGGTGTTCAACGCGCTCGGTTCCGCGAGCGTCAACGTGCACGCCATCGCGCAGGGCGCCTCGGAGCGCAACATCTCCGTTGTCGTCGATCAGAAAGACGCGACGCGCGCGCTGCGCGCGGTGCACTCGGGCTTCTATCTGTCGCCGCACACGATTTCGATCGGCCTAGTCGGCCCGGGCGCGGTGGGTCGCGTGCTGCTCGAGCAGATCGAAGCGGAGCGCGAGCGCCTGCTGCGCGACTTCAAACTCGACCTGCGCGTGCGCGGCATCATGACCAGCCGGAAAATGCTGTTGTCGGAGCAGGGCATCGCAATCGATGGCTGGAAAGCCGCGCTCGACGCCAGCAAGACGCCGGCCGACATCGCGAAGTTCACCGAGCACCTGCACGTCGATCACCTGCCGCATACCGTGATCCTCGATTGCACCGCGGACGAAGCCGTGGCGAAGCACTACGCGGACTGGCTCAAGGCCGGCATCCACGTGGTGACGCCCAACAAGAAGGCGAACAGCGGACCGCTCGCGTATTACGACTCGCTGAAAGAAGCGCGCCGCCTCGGCAGCTCGTCCTATCTGTACGAAGCGACCGTGGGCGCGGGCCTGCCCGTGATCTCGACGCTGCGTGACCTGCGTGAGACCGGCGACAAGATCTCGAGCGTCGAGGGAATCTTCTCCGGCACGCTCGCCTATCTATTCAACGTCTACGACGGCAAGACGCCGTTCTCCGAGATCGTCAAGGACGCCAAGGCCAAGGGTTATACCGAGCCGGATCCGCGCGACGATCTCTCGGGCACGGACTTCGTGCGCAAGGTCATCATCCTCGGCCGCGAGATGGGCCTGAAGCTCGAGATGAAGGACGTCGAAGTCGAGAGCCTCATTCCGGCGGGCCTGGAAAAGGGCTCGATCGACGACTTCATGAATGGCCTCGCCAAGTACGACGGCGAGATGAAGAAACGCTTCGACGACGCGGCCGCGCGCGGCAAGGTGCTGCGCTACATGGGCCGGCTGACCGCCGACGGCAAGGCCTCGGTGGGCGTGCGTGAGCTCGACCGCTCACACGCCTTCGCGAACATCGCGCTCACGGACAACGTCGTGCGTTACGCGACGGCGCGTTACAACACGAACCCGCTCATCGTGCAGGGCCCGGGCGCGGGTCCGGCCGTCACGGCCGCGGGCGTCTTCGCCGACCTGCTGCGGGTCTGCTCGTATCTTGGAGCGCACCTGTGACTGTGACTGTGAAACAAGCAACCGCATTCGCGCCGGCTTCCGCCGCGAACGTCGCGATCGGGTTCGACATCCTGGGCTTCTCGGTGGACGTGCTCGGCGATTCGGTCACGGTTAAGCGCACGGAGAAGCCGGGCGTCGTGATGTCCGGCGCCACCGGCGTCGTCACGAATATTCCCAGCGATCCGGAGAAGAACACCGCGGGGCGCGCGCTGCTCGCCATGCAGCAGGGCTTGAACCCGGGCTTCGGCTTCGCCGCGTCGATCCACAAGGGCATTCCGCTCGGCTCCGGTCTCGGTGGTTCGGCGGCCTCGGCCGTGGCGGCCGTCGTCGCGGCCAACGCGCTGCTGGACAAACCGCTCAGCAAGATCGAACTACTCAAGTTCGCGATGCAGGGCGAGGCGGTGTCCTCGGGTTCGCTGCACGTCGACAACATCAGCCCGAGCCTGTTCGGCGGACTCGTGCTCACGGTCGGCATCGACAATCCGCGCGTGAAGCAGATACCCGTGCCGAACGGCATCCGCGCGATCCTCGTGCATCCGCACCTGTTCCTCTCGACGAAGCAGGCGCGCGGCATCCTCAAGCGGGACGTGCCGATGTCGGATTTCATCTGGCAGACCGCGAACCTCGCGGGCTTCATCTCCGGCTGCTATTCGAACGATCTCGACGTGATCCGCGCCTCGTTCGAGGACGTGGTCATCGAGAAGCAACGCTCGCAGCTCATTCCGGGCTTCGACGCCGTGCGCGCGGGCGCGATGGCGCAGGGTGCGCTCGGTTGCACGATCTCCGGCGCGGGCCCATCCATGTTCGCGTGGTCGCTCGACGCCGATGCGCCGCGGGTTCGCGACGCGATGGTCGCGGCGTTCAAGGCGGCGGGCATGGAGGCGGATCACTGGATCGTGCCCATCTCCTCGACCGGCGCGCACGTCGTGAGCCAGGCGTCGTAATCCCACTCCAGACATGAAATTCATCAGTACTCGCGGGAGCTCGACTCCCGTCTCCTTCGGCGCCGCGCTGACCCAGGGGCTTGCGCCGGATGGCGGTCTCTACATCCCGGAGACCTGGCCGACGATTCCGCCCGGCGCATTCGACGGCGCCTCGACGCTGGCGGAAGTCGCGGAAGTGTTCATCAAGCCGTTCGCGGAGGGCGATCCGATCGCGTCCGAAATCGGCGCGATCGTGCGCGACGCATTCGATTTCCCGGCGCCGCTGGTGCCTGTCGGTCCGCTTCCGAAAGACGAGAGCGGCGCGCTGTCCGTGCTCGAGCTGTTCCATGGCCCGACGGCGGCGTTCAAGGATTTCGGCGCGCGGTTCCTCGCGGCGACCATGCAGCGCCTGCGCAAGGACGCGACGCGCCCGCTGAACATCCTCGTTGCGACTTCGGGCGATACGGGCGGCGCGGTCGCGGCTGCGTTCCATCGGCGTCCGAACATCGAAGTGTCCGTGCTCTTCCCGAAAGGGCTCGTCTCGCCGACCCAGGAGCGCCAGCTCACCTGCTGGGGCGACAACGTGCATTCGTACCGGGTCAATGGCACGTTCGATGACTGCCAGCGGCTCGTGAAAGAGGCGTTCGTCGACCCGGCGCTCAAGGCTCGCTTCGAATTGTCGAGCGCGAACAGCATCAACCTGGGGCGGCTGCTGCCGCAGGCTGTCTACTACGCGGCGACCAGTCTCGCGGTGCAGCGTGCGCATGGCGTGACACCGAATTTCATCATCCCGAGCGGCAACCTCGGCAACTCGGTGGCCTGCGTCTGGGCGCGCAAGCTGGGTTTGCCCATCGGACGCATCATCCTGGCGCACAACGCGAACCGCACCGTGCCGGATTTCCTCGAGAGCGGCGACTGGAAGCCGCGCGCCAGCGTGCCGACGCTCGCCTCGGCGATGGACGTGGGCGCGCCTAGCAACATGGAGCGGCTGCGCGCGCTGTTTCCCGATATGGGCGACGTGCGCAAGGCGGTACGCGCCGAAAGCGTGTCCGATGCCGAAATCGCGGAGCGGATCAAGAAGGATTTCGCCCGGTTCACGCAGTACGGGAAGCCCTGGTGCCCGCACACGGCCACCGCGGCCGAGGTTTATGCGCGCATGAGCCCGGCCGAGCGGGCGGACGGGCACTGGATCCTGGTGGCGACGGCGCACCCGGCGAAATTTCGCGAAATCGTGGAGCCGTTGACAGGTTCCCGAATCGAAATGCCGGAGAGCCTTGCTAAACTGTTCTCGCGGCCGGTGTCCTGTGAAGATCTCGACCCCGAGCTCGCAGCTTTGTCCGCGGCACTGCAAAACACCTAGAGAACAGCGAGTACGCGTTGAATCCCCCCTTCGGTCTGACCCAGATTCAGCTTGCCGGGATCGTCGTTGGAGCGCTTGTCGTCGCCCTCGGCGGCTTCTTTGGCGTGCGCGCGTGGCTGGGACACCGCCGCGATGCGCGTCGTGTCGCGCGCGTGACGAGCGGCGCGGCGGATTACCTGCGCAACGTGCTGGTGCCCGACGGCAACGGCGGCGATGTCCACCTGGATTTCCTGCTGCTGACCAGCCGCGGCGTCATCGTGATCGACATGCGCGACGTCTCCGGCATCGTGTTCGGCGGCGATCAGATGACCGATTGGACACTAATGAGCGGTCCGCGCCGCAGCACCTTCGTCAATCCGCAGTCCGCGCTGTATGACCGCATCGCGAGCGTGAAAGCCATCGCGCAGGAGGACACGCCGGTCGAAGGCCGCATCGTGTTCACGAAGAGCGCGAAATTTCCGAAAGGCCTGCCGCGCTTCACGGTCATGCTCGATTCGGTCGCGGCGGAATTCCCCAGGCTCGGCGCAACCGAGCTCGAGATTTCCGTCGCGAAGTTCAGGCCCGGCTGGCAGCGCATCAAGGAAACCTGCAAACCGAGCCCGCACTTCGGCTCGAGCCCCCGCGCCGTCGCCTAAATGGGGACAGTCCCCATTTGCTAGCAATTGGGGACTGTCCCCATTTCTAGGGGCGGGCTTCGAGGACCAGGTTCACGGGTGAAGTGAACGCCCGCCGGAACTGGCGGAATCCGGCCGTGGTGATCACGTTGCGCAATCGCGCTTCGCCGGCCTGCGCGCCGAGTCCCAGCCTGCCTTTCTGCGACAGCGAGCAAGGCGTGCACATCAACGTCGAAGCGGCGTAGAACGCGCGTCCCAGCGGGTTGAGGTTCTCCTCGATCCGATCGCCGGCGTAGGGTTCCACGATCATCCACGTACCGTTCGGCGCGAGCGTCGTGAGCACATGGCGCGCGCATCCGACCGGGTCGCCCATGTCGTGCAGCGCGTCGAAGATCGTGACCAGGTCATACGAATGACCGGGGTAATCCTGCGCGCCGCCGACTTCGAACGTGCAGCGATCGGCGATGCCCGCGGCCTGCGCCGCCTTGCGCGCCTGCTCGATCGATTCCTTGTGATAGTCGAAGCCGTAAAACCGCGAGTTCGGATACGCCTGCGCCATGATGATGGTCGACGTGCCGTGCCCGCAGCCGATGTCCGCGACACGAATCCCGGCTTCGAGCCGCGCCTTCACGCCGTCGAGCGCGGGGATCCAGTTCTGCGCGATGTTGGCGATGTACGAAGGACGGAAGAATCGCGCGCAGCCTTCGAACACGCCGTGATCGTGCTCGTGCCAGCCGATGCCTTCGCCTGTGCAGAAGGCGTCGGACAGCCGGTCGACGATGCGCCCGGAGGCGAGCGCGATCTGGAAACCGCCGAGCACGAAGGCCGGGCTGTTCTCGTCGGCGAACATCATCGCCTGCTCGGGCGACATCGCGTACTTGCCCGTATCGGCGAGATAGTTGATGTAACCCGAGGCGGCGTGCGCATTGAGCCATTCGCGCACGTAACGCTCATGCGTGCTGGTGCGCTGCGCAAGCTCGGCCGACGTCAGCGGGCCGCCCGCGGCGAGTTCGCGGTACAGGCCGAGCCGGTCGCCGACGATGGTGAGGGTCGCGAGGGAGGTTGCGCCGACATCGTTGATCGCGCGGCCCAGCAGCGCTTCGAGGGCGTGCGGGTCGACGGGGGAAGCGGGGGTGTCTTTCATGGGGGTCTCCTGTTGCGTGGGCGTGGATAGTGCGGATCCGGTGCGGCGCGGGATTTGCCGTACGGCCGGATCCCTTGCTCCAGATGCCAGCGCCCCTCGCGCGTTTGACCGATCTGCCGCAGAATTTGCCCCGGAAACCGGACGAGACAGGGAATGGACGCACTTTCCGAACTACTGCGCGCCGTGAAGCTCTCGGGCGCGATGTTCTTCAAGTCGCGCTGTACGGCGCCTTGGTGCCTCAACGCGCCGCCCTCGAGCGCGTTCCTGCCGTTCGTCGCGCCCGAAGCAACGCATTGCATCGAATATCACTACATCAGCGAAGGCACGGCCTACGTGCGCGTCGGCGAGGAAACCACGCCGCTGGTGGCGGGCGACATCGTGATGATTCCGCACGGTGATGCGCATTTCATGGGCAACGGAACCGGCGGCAAGACCATCGATGGCTCGCAGGCAATCAATGCGCTCATGTCCGGACGGTTGCGGCTGGCCGATTTCGGCGGAGGTGGGGAAAACACCGGGCTCGTCTGCGGCTATCTAGCCTGCGATGCACAGTTGATCAAGCCCGTCCTCGCGGGGCTGCCGCGCGCCTTGCGCGTGAACCTGCGCTCGGATCCGGCAGGCGAATGGTTCGAGAAAACACTGAGGCATGCGGTCGACCAGGCGAGCGTGGCCGCGCCGGGCAGCGCCGTCATCCTCGCGCACCTCGCCGAAGTGCTGTTCGCGGAAGTGCTGCGCCGCTATCTGCTCAGCCTGCCCGAAGGACGTAGCGGCTGGCTCGCGGGAGCCGCGGATGCGGCGGTCGGCCGCGCGCTGGCGGCCCTGCATCGCGAGCCCGCGCGCGAGTGGACGCTCGAGGCCCTGGCACAACATGCCGGCGTGTCACGCTCGGGTCTCACGGAGAAGTTCGCGAAGTATCTCGGCCAGGCGCCGATGACCTATCTCACCGAATGGCGGCTCGAGCTCGGCGCCGAAGCGCTGCGCTCGACGAGTCGCAGCGTGCAGCGGGTCGCGCTCGACGTGGGCTACGAATCCGAGGCCGCGTTCAACCGCGCGTTCAAGCGACGATTCACGGTGCCGCCCGCGAAGTACCGGCGCGAGTCCCGCGCGCAATCCGCGTCGGTGCAGGAAGGCGCGGAGGCGGCGAGAAAGGCGTTGCGCGCCTAGCGCATCGGGAGCCGGAAGAACTCGCGTGCGGCCGCAGTGCTGGCGGCCGCGACCGCCTCGGGCGTCTCACCACGCGCGGCCGCGATGGCGCGCAACACGTAGGGCAGATAGCCGGGTTCGTTGCGCCGGCTCTTCGGCGCCGGGCGAATGTCGCGCGGCAATAGATAGGGCGCGTCGGTCTCGATCATCAGCCGGTCAGCCGGAATGCCCTTCACCACCTCGCGCAGGTGTAGCCCGCGGCGCTCGTCGTTGATCCAGCCCGTGATGCCGATGTGCAGGCCGAGCTCCAGATAGGCGTCGCGCTCCTTTTCGCCGGCCGTGAAGCAATGCGCGACGCCGCCCGCGAGCGCGGCGCGATGCTCGCGCAGGATCGCGAAGAAATCCTCGTGTGCATCGCGCTGATGCAGGAACACCGGTTTGCCGACCCGCGCGGCCACTTCGAGCTGCCAGTGGAACGCACGGCGTTGCAGGTCGCGCGGCGAGAAATCTCGGAAGTAGTCGAGACCACATTCGCCCACGGCGACCACTTCCGGCTCGCGCGCCGCGGCCTCGAGCGCGGGCAGGGCTTCGACCGTGAGATCGGCGGCATGATGCGGATGCACACCCGCGGTCGCGAACAGCACGCCGGGATTCGCGCGCGACATCGCGATCGCCTTCGCGGTGCTTTCCTCGCTGGATCCGGTCACCACCATCTGCACGACGCCGTGCCCCCGGGCGCGCGCCATCACCTGTTCGCGGTCCGCGTCAAAGCTGTCGTGCGCGAGGTTCGCACCGATGTCGATCAATTCCATCGTCAGATTTTCAGTATCCAGCGCCTGCGATGGCAATAGAGCAGGATCACCAGGATGAACGCCATGCACAGCAGGCCGAACACCAGCGAAGCCGCCCGCGGCTCGAGGAACTGGCTCAGCCACTGCTGGCCGCCGTCACGCAGCGATAGTGGCGATTGCTTCGTGCCGAACCAGTTCGCGTCGATCAGCGGCATCATGAGCCAGTTGATGATGTAGGCCAGCAGCGGGTTCTCCCCGAAGATGCGCGCGGGTTGCAACGTCTGGCTCACGCCCGGTTGCTGCGTGACCGGCATCAGCAGGCCCAGCAACGCCAGTGCGAACCCTGCGCTGAACAGCGCGAATGTGCTCGACCAGATGTTCTTGATGATCGGGCAGAGCGGCTCGAGCAGGTAGGCGAGGGCCATCATCGCCGCGCCGGTGATCACCGCCTTCAATGCGGGATTCGTCGCGTCGGGCCGCGCCAGATAGATGCCGGCGAGCACACCCGCCAGCACGTTGAAGCAGGCCGGCCAGGTGGACAGGATGCCCTCCGGATCGAACACGACCTCGCCGTCGATCTTGTAGTGCTGGAAGAAGTGCTGCGTGCCGATGACCGCACGATCGATGTACGCGCCCCAGTTGCCGACCGGATCGAAGCGCGGCGCGCCGAAGCCCGGCACCGGCACGAAGTACAGCAGCGCCCAGTACGCCACCAGCATGCCGACCGAGGTCCAGGCGATGAGCCCGGTGCGGAAGGTGAGTGCGCCCGAGGCGTCCTGGCGCGCGGTCAGCACCACGAACGCGCCCGCGATGCCGTAACACAGGCCGATGCGCGACAACACGCTCGGAATACGCACGTTCTCGAAATCGAACGTGGGGTAGAGGTTGAGCACGAACCCGAGCGCAACGAGCACGAACGCGCGCCACAACACATGACGCAGCAGCGCCTGCCGGGAATCACCCTTCGCGGCACGCCGTCCATAAGACAACGGCATCGCGACACCGATACAGAACAGGAATCCCGGCGCCACCATGTCGACGATCGCCCAGCCTTCCCACTGCACGTGGGTGATGAACGAGTAGTTGGTCGACCACGAGCCCGGCGTCATGTTGAGCAACATCACGATGATGGTGAGACCGCGGAGCACATCGAGTGCGTCCCAACGTTTCGTCATTCTGAATTTCCCCCTGGGCGCGAATTCTAACGGCGGCCCGCCGCGAATTCGTCGGGTCCATCGTGATACCAATCCGTGCTGCGCATGAATGAATCGGTCGAGCGACGCTGTCGATTTACAGTGTCTTTGATCGACCAATACTGGATAGAAATCGCAGTGGAAAACTCACGTGCGGCGCATGACAGATGACAGGTGTTCCTCTGCCGGTTTTCCTTTACTCTTTGCGCCTGCGTCGACCGGGCTCCACCAATGACGGCGCAACCCGCAATGGTTTCAGGGACTTACAAGGCATGGCTCTCGACACCGAGACACTGAGCTCGCTTCGCATCGACCGCAACAATCAGCCTCCGGACGGGGGTCCGGGCAAACGCATCATCGCCTGGATCATCGGCGGCGCCATTCTCGCCGCGGCCATCGTCGCGAGCGTCATGTTGTTCGGTGGCAAGACCACCGAAGTCACGACGATCACGGCGGAAGCGCAAACCACGGGACCGAGCCTCGGCAATTCCGTGCTGAACGCGTCGGGTTATGTCGTGGCGCGTCGCATCTCGACGGTCTCGTCGAAGGTGATGGGCAAGATCGCCGAGATCTACGTCGAGGAAGGCATGGCGGTGGAGCAGGGCCAGGTGCTCGCGCGCCTCGATCCGATCAACACGCGGACCATGCTCACGATGGCGGAGCGCGAGCTCGAAGCGGCGCGCCGCAATCTCGCCGAGATCGAAGTGCGTCTCGCGGAAGCCGAGCGCAACCTCGGCCGCAACGAACAACTCGTCAAGCAGCAGCTCATCAGCCAGACCGCGCTCGACGCCTCGCGAGCCGAAGTGAGCGCGCTCAAGGCGCGGCTCGAGGCCTCGAAGGCGCAGGTGAAGGTCGCCGAGAGCGGCCTGCAGGTGCGGCGCGTGGATTACGCGGACCTCGAAGTGCGCGCGCCGTTCGCAGGCGTCGTGATCTCGAAGAACGCCCAGCCCGGCGAGATGATCTCGCCGATGTCGAGCGGTGGCTTCACGCGCACCGGCATCGCGACCATCGTCGACATGGACTCGCGCGAGGTCGAGGTCGACGTCAACGAGTCGTACATCAATCGCGTGAAGCCGGATCAGCGGGTCGAGGCGACGCTCGATGCGTATCCGGACGCGCCGCTGGCGGCGCACGTGATCAACATCGTCCCCACGGCGGATCGCACCAAGGCCACGGTGCGCGTGCGCATCGGCTTCGAGAAGCTCGAGCCGCGCATCCTGCCCGACATGGGCATCAAAGTGCGCTTCCTCGACGAAGCACCGGCGCAGGATGCCAATGCCGGTCCGCGTATCCGCGTGCCCGACGGCGCGGTACAGCGAGAGGGCGGTGAAGCCTTCGTATGGATAGTGAGCAACGGTCGCGCCGAGCGGCGCGCCGTGACGCTGGGTCCCGAGAGCGAAGGCTCGGTGGAGATCCGCGCGGGCGTGCAGAGCGGAGAAGAACTGATCTCGCCGCTCGTGCAGGGTCTCGAGGACGGCGGCAAGGTCAAACTCAAGTCGAGCTGAGAACACAATTCAGGCGAGGGATACGAACATGGCGGCAGTGGAACAGGCGGTTGGCAAGGCGGATCCGGTGGTGGTCAAGCTGCGTGGCGTCGCCAAGCAGTACAAGCGCGGCAACGAAGTCGTGCCGGTGCTCGAGAAGCTCGACCTCGACCTGCCACGCGGCGACTTCGTCGCATTGATGGGGCCCTCGGGCTCGGGCAAGACGACGCTGCTGAACCTCATCGGCGGGCTGGATCGCCCGACCACCGGCAGCATCGAAGTCGATGGCATCGCGATCGACCGTCTGTCGGACGCCGCGCTCGGCCGCTGGCGCGCGGACCATGTCGGATTCGTGTTCCAGATGTACAACCTGCTGCCGGTGCTCACCGCCGAGCGCAACGTCGAACTACCGCTGCTGCTGACGAAGCTCGGCCGCGGCGATCGCTTGAAGCGCGTGCATACGGCGTTGTCGCTGGTCGGCCTGGCCGACCGCATGAAACACAAGCCGCGCGAGCTGTCGGGCGGCCAGGAACAACGCGTCGGCATCGCCCGCGCGATCGTCACGGATCCGACGCTGCTGTTGTGCGACGAGCCGACGGGTGATCTCGACCGCAAGTCGGGCGACGAAGTGCTCGACCTGCTGCAGGCGTTGAACAAGCAGCACGGCAAGACCATCGTGATGGTCACGCACGATCCGCGCGCCGCGGAACGCGCCACGCGCACGTTGCACCTGGAGAAGGGGCGCCTCGAGCGCGAGGTCAAGTAGATGGCCTGGCTGTCATTCCTCTGGGCGAACCTCACGAGGCGCAAGCTGCGCCTGGTGTTCACGCTCGCCTCCATCGTCCTGGCATTCCTGATGTTCGCGATGCTCGACGCGTTGCGGACGTCACTCACCCAGGCGGTCAATCTCACCGGCGCCGACCGGCTGATCACCATCAGCAAGGTGTCGATCATCGATTCCTTCCCGCTGTCTCACTACCAGAAGGTGATCGCGGTGCCGGGCGTGAAGGCGGCGGTGCACCTGAACTGGTTCGGCGGCGTCTACAAGGACAGCAAGCAGCAGATACCGGTGTTTCCACTCAACGTGGACGACTTCTTCAAGGTGTATCCGGAAGTGAAACTCGCGCCGGAAGAGCTCGCCGCGTGGAAGGCTGACCGCCAGGGCATGGTCATCGGCCGTGTGCTTGCCGACAACTACGGCTGGAAGAAGGGCGATCGCGTGCCGATCAAGTCCTCGATCTTCCGTAAGGCCAACAACAGCGACACCTGGGAATTCAACATCGTCGGCATCTACTCGGTGGAGAACAGCGCCGGCTGGGACAACCAGAGCGCGATGTTCCACTACGACTATTACAACGAGTCGCTGCAGTTCGGGCGCGACCAGATCGGCTGGATGACGATCAAGGTCGCCGACCCTTCGCAGTCCGAGGCAATCGCCAAACGCATCGACGCGCAGTTCGAGAACTCGAGCGACGAGACCAAGACCGCGACGGAAAAGGCGTTCACCAAGCAGTTCCTCGAGCAGATCGGCAACATCGGCAAGATCCTCGTGTCGGTGGTGTTCGCCGTGTTCTTCGTGATGCTGCTCGTGACGGCGAACACGATGGCGTTGTCGGTGCGCGAGCGTACGAATGAGATCGGGGTGTTGAAGACGCTCGGATTCAGCTCGGGGTCGATCCTGCGCGTGATCGTGGGCGAGGCCGTATTGCTCACGGTCGTCGGCGGATTGATCGGTTTCGGGCTGGGTGCACTGTTCGTGAAAGGATTGCAGCCTTTCATGACGAGATATTTCCCGCTGTTCGAAGTCGCCGACAGCACGATCATCACCGCGCTGGTGCTGATGATTTCGCTCGGCATCATCACCGGGCTGTGGCCCGCGATGACCGCCATGCGGCTCAGGATCGTCGACGCGTTGCGCAGGGGCTGAGGGCAACCATCATGGCAAACACTTTTTCGCAGATCGGCGCCGTGACGGCGATGAACATCCGCAACATCCCGGAGCGCTGGGCGTCTTCGCTGGTCGCGGTGGTCGGCATCGCCGGCGTGACGCTGGTGCTCATCGCGGTGCTCTCGATCGCCGCGGGCTTCCGGCAGGCACTCGAACTGTCGGGCTCGCCTGACGTGGGCGTGATCCTGCGCTCGGGCGCGACCAACGAGATGAGCTCGGGGTTCGGCCAGGACCAGGTGACGGTCATCGCGGACGCCCCGGGCGTCAAGCGCGACGCCAATGGCAAGCCGATCGTCTCCGCCGAGTTGTACGTGCTCGCCGAAGGCAAGCTCAAGAACAAGGAGACGGGCGCGAACCTGCCGTTCCGCGGCGCGTCACCCGCGGCGCCCTTGTTGCGCAAGTCCTTCAAGATCGAGAAGGGCCGGATGATGCGCGAGGGCACCAACGAGATCATCGTCGGCAAGGGTGTCGTCTCGAACTACGAGAACATCGATGTCGGCAAGACGGTGCGCTGGGGCAATACGGACTGGGTCATCGTCGGCCTGTTCAGCGACGATGGCGGCATCGCCGAATCCGAAGCCTGGGGCGACGCGCGCCTCGTGCAGCAGGTGTGGAACCGCGGCACCAGCTACCAGTCGGTGCGCGTGCGGCTGGCGGACGCATCCGATGCGACGCTCAAGAAGTTCAAGGACGCGCTCACCAAGGATCCGCGCGTGCAGGTAGCCGTCCAGCGCGAACCGGAGTTCTATGCGGAGCAGCAGCAGCTGATGTCGACGCTCATCAAGGGCGCGGGCTTCGCGTTCGCGATCATGATGGGTCTCGCGGCCATCCTGGCGGCGGTCAACACCATGCTGAACGCCGTGGCGAGCCGCGTGCGAGAAATCGCGACGCTGCGCGCCATGGGCTTCGGCGCGATGCCGGTCCTCTTCTCGGTGCTGATCGAGGCGCTGCTGCTGGGGGCGGCGGGCGGCCTGCTCGGCGGCCTGCTGGCGCTGGTATTCTTGAACGGCATGCAGAGCTCGACCATGAACTTCCAGTCGTTCAGCCAGATCACGTATGCGTTCACCGTCACGCCGCAGCTGATGGTCACGGGCATCGTTTACGGCCTGATCCTCACGTTCATCGCGGGACTGCTGCCCGGCATCCGCGCGGCGCGCATGCCCATCACGACGGGTTTGCGGGAGTTGTGAGGCGCATCCACGGATCGCGGTGGTTAGAGGCGCTGGCCTGGGCTGGCGCCTCTTCGCTCGTCCTCGTCTCGCTGGCGAATGCCCAGTCGCCGACCGACTGGTCCGACGTGGAAGGCCGCATCCAGTACGCGTACTACACCAACGACGCTCGTGCGCTCGAGAGCCTGCTGGCCTCGCTCAAACCCAGGGCGGTGGAGGGTGAGACCCCGGCTGCCGACGCCGGTACCCGTCATTACTTCAGCGCGCTCACGCATTACCGCATCGCGCAGGTGCTGGCCACGGCGAACAAGGGGCGTGCGCGCAGCGCGATCGGCGCCTGTGGCGATGAAACCGACGCCGCCGTGAAGACGCTGCCCAAGGTGCCGGTGGGTCTCGACGATGCGCCCGAGGCGCGGCGTCAGCGCGCCGAGAGTTATTCGCTCGCGACGGCCTGCACGCTGGCCGGACGTGAGATGAGCTCGCTGCCGCTTCTGGGCGGCCGCATCGGCTCGCGCATCGACGAGGCGGTGAAACTCGAGCCGAAGAACCCGCGCGTGCGGCTGGTGGAGGCGTTGGCCGCGTACGAGCGCGCCGGCAAGGATGCCGCCGCGAAGTCCGCGGCCGTTGCCCAGCTGCGTACCTCGACCCAGATGTTCGAAGCCGCGCGTACGGGCCCGTCGACCACGCCGGAATGGGGCGCGGCCGATGCCTATGCCTTCCTCGGCCGCGTGCTGCTCGCCGAGCGGGACATCGTCGGCGCGCGCGAAGCGCTGGAGCGGGCGCTGCTCATCGCGCCCGATTACGCGATGGCGCGGCAATTGATGGCCCAGATCACGCGTTAAGCTTCACGCGCCGGGAACGCCCGGCCATCTGAAGCTAGAATGCGCGGGGTGAAATACCCGCATCTCCTCGCGCCGCTCGATCTCGGGCCCGTCCGGTTGGCGAACCGGATCGTCATGGGCTCGATGCACACCGGTCTCGAGGATCGCGCCCGCGACTTTCCCAAGCTCGCCGCGTACTTCGCCGCGCGGGCGCGCGGCGGCGCGGGCCTGCTGGTCAGCGGGGGCATCGCGCCGAATCGCGCGGGCTGGGCGAAGCCGTTCGCGGGCAAGCTGTCCGCTCCGCATGAAGTCGCGCGTCACCGGCTCGTGACGGATGCCGTGCACGAGGCCGGCGGCAAGATCTGCATGCAGATCCTGCATACGGGGCGCTACGCCTATCACCCGTTTCCTGTGGCGCCGAGCGCGCTGCGCGCGCCCATCAGCCGCTTCACGCCGCGCGAACTCTCATCCGATGGCGTGCGCGACCAGATCGCGGACTTCGTCGAATGCGCGGTGCTCGCGCGCGAGGCCGGATACGACGGCGTCGAGGTGATGGGCTCCGAAGGTTATTTCATCAACGAATTCCTCGCGCCGCGCACCAACCGGCGCACGGACGAGTGGGGCGGATCGCTCGAGAATCGCGCGCGAGTCGCGCTCGAGATCGTGCGCCAGACGCGCGCCGCGGTCGGCCGCGAGTTCATCATCATCTTCCGTCTCTCCGGGCTCGACCTGGTCGAGGGTGGCGGGACCGGCGCGGAAGTCGAATGGCTGGCGTCGCAGATGGAAGGGGCCGGCGCCAGCATGCTGAACACCGGCATCGGCTGGCACGAGGCGCGGATCCCGACGATCGCCGGCATGGTGCCGCGCGGCGCGTTCGGCTGGGTGTCGGCGCGCATCAAGGCGGCGACGCGACTACCGGTGATCGCGACGAACCGGTTCAACGCGGCGGACGATGCGAATGCGCTGCTCGCGAGCGGCGCGGCGGATCTGATCTCGATGGCGCGGCCCTTGCTCGCCGATCCGGACCTGCCGCGCAAGATCGCGGAAGGCCGTGAGGACGAGGTGAACACCTGCATCGCCTGCAACCAGGGTTGCCTCGATCGCGTGTTCGAGAACAAGCGCGCGACCTGCCTGGTGAATCCGCAGGCGGCCTACGAGACGGAGCTCCTGCTGCCGCGCGTCGCACGCGCGAAGCGCATCGCGGTGATCGGCGCGGGGCCGGCGGGACTTGCCTGCGCGACGGCGCTGGGCGAGCGCGGGCATCGCGTGACGTTGTTCGAGCGCGCGCACGAGATCGGCGGACAGTTCCGCTACGCGCGCGAGGTGCCGGGCAAGGAGGACTTCCGCGACACGCTGCGGTATTTCGCGCGGCGCATCGAGCTCACCGGCGTCGAACTGCGGCTCGATACGCTGGCGGAACCGAAGCTGCTGGCCGCGGATGGATTCGACGAATTCGTCATCGCGAGCGGCGTCGCGGCGCGGGTGCCGGACATTCCCGGGATCGGGCACGAGAAGGTCATCAACTATCCGGAGCTGCTGTCGGGCGCGAAGATCGCGGGCGCGAGCGTCGCCATCGTCGGCGCCGGCGGCATCGGCTTCGACGTCGCGACGTTCCTGACGACGCGCCACGTCGACACGGGCGCCGACGCGGCGGACGAATACTTCACCGAGTGGGGCATCGATCGCACGCTCACCGAGCGCGGCGGCATCGTGCCCCAGAAGCCGGTCGCGGCGCCGCGCCGGGTCTATCTACTGCAGCGCAAGGCCGCGAAGCTCGGCGCCACGCTCGGCAAGACCACGGGGTGGATCCATCGTACGGCGCTCCGGCATCGCGGCGTGATCATGCGTAATGGCGTGAGCTATCAGCGCATCGACGATGCGGGTCTGCACATCTCGAGTGAGGCCGGCGCGGAAGTCCTGGCGGTCGACAGCGTCATCATCTGCGCGGGACAGGAGTCTGTGAACGAGTTGGCGACAATGCTCACACCATTCGGGCGGCCGGTGCACGTGATCGGCGGCGCGCTGCTCGCGGCCGAGCTCGATGCCGAGCGTGCGATTCGTGAAGGCGTTACTCTGGCGTCGAGGTTATGAACGGGCTTGATGGACAACGACCGCGGGGCGAGGGAGATGGGGACAGTCCCCATTTTCAGTTGGATCTGCTTGACGGTCCGGGTCGCGGTGAAAATGGGGACAGTCCCCATTTCCGGGTGAGTACGCGCGCGCGACGGCTGTCGGTGCGGGTGTATCCGGATGCGCGCGTCGAGGTGATCATTCCGCCTCGCGCGCGGCCGTCGGACGTGGAGCGGTTCCTGGCCGCGCATCGCGAGTGGATAGAGACACGCCGTGCGGCGGCGTTGCGCAATAAACCGGCTCCCGAAGTTTTTCCGCCGCCGGTCGTCGCTTTCGCGGTCACCGGCGAAAGCTGGCGAACCCACCTCGCGGGCGGAGCGGGACGTCCCACGATCCGGGCGCAGGGGGACAGCGACGCGTCACGTGTGTTGCGTTTCGGCGGCTCGGCGGAGGGGCAGCGCGACGTTTTACGCGCCTGGCTGTTGCGGGCCGCGCGCGAGCGGCTCGAACCGCGCGTCGAGGCGCTGTCGGCGGCGACCGGCATCGCCTATTCGAAGGTTTCCATCCGCCGCCAGCGATCGCGCTGGGGTAGTTGCTCGGTGCGCGGTACCATCAGCCTCAACGCCTGCCTGCTGTTCCAGCGGCCGGAGGTCGTCGACTACCTCATCATCCACGAGCTCACGCACGTGAAACATATGAACCACTCGGCGCGCTTCTGGGCCGCAGTCGAGCGGCAGTGCGCGGACTGGCGAGCACTCGACCGCGAGCTCGTGCAGGGTTGGCGCAACGTGCCGCGCTGGGTTTTCTCGGACGAGTGACATGGCAGACAACAAGGCAGATCCGAAATTCGAAGGCGTGCACTGGGACCTGGGCGCATCCCAGTCCTACGGCGAATACCTGCAACTCGACAAACTGCTGAACGCGCAGAAGCCGAACTCCATCGAGCAGGACGAGATGCTGTTCATCATCGTCCACCAGGTTTCCGAGTTGTGGATGCGGCTGTTCCTGCACGAGCTCGGTGCGGTGTTCGAGTGCGTGCGGCGGGATAACCTGGATCCCTCGTTCAAGATGCTGGCGCGCATCTCGCGGCTGCAGGAAGAACTGCTCGGCGCGTGGAGTGTGCTCTCGACGCTCACGCCGTTCGAATATTCCGCGTTCCGCAATACGTTGGGACGCTCCTCGGGCTTCCAGTCGTTGCAATACCGGATGCTGGAGTTCCAGCTCGGCAACAAGAACCGCGACGTGATCGCCGTGCACAAGCGCGACCCGGCGGGTTACGAGAAGCTGGAGCGCGCGCTGCACGCGCCGTCCATCTACGACGAAGTGCTGCGGCTGCTGTCACGCCGTGGCTATGGCATTCCCGAAGAGCTGATCGAGCGCGACTTCTCGCAACCGCACGTCGCGTCCAAGGCGGTGACCGCGGCCTGGCTCGGCGTCTATCACAACGCGGAGAAGGACTGGGATCTGTACGAGCTGGCCGAACGCCTGACGGATCTCGACCAGAAGTTCCAGCTCTGGCGTTTCCATCACCTGAAAACCGTGGAGCGCGTGATCGGCTACAAACCCGGCACGGGCGGCACCGCCGGCGTCCCGTATCTCGCCAAGGCTCTCGAGCTCAAGTTCTTCCCCGAACTCTGGCACGTCCGCACCTCGATGTGAGGCCGGTGCGCCGCGCCCTGACTACTCGGGGGCGACCCAGGTGTTGATGGACATCGTCGTCGACGTGCCGACCGAGTTGCCGATGGGGCTCGGGAAGCCGTTCGTCCAGGGGATGTCGCCGCTGTAGGCGCTGGCCTGGCCCCACAGGTAGGCGTCGCCCCAGAGATAGCCGTCACCCCACAGGTAGCCATCACCCCAGAGATAACCATCGCCCCACAGGTAGCCGTCGCCCCAGAGATAGCCCTGGTCGAAAAGGCCGCCGCCCGGCCTCGTGACTTCGTATGTCCCGTCGGCGCGCTGCCGCACGCCGCCCATGTAGTGCTGCGTGCCCGCGAGGTCGGCGTTGATGTTGAGTCCCTGGTTCGCGCAGTTGCTCGCCGTGCCGTACACCGCGGCCTTCGCGTCGACGAGCCCCGTGCCCTGCTGCAACACGCTGTACGCAAGTTGTCCCAGCGCATTCACCGCCGGCTTGCCGCTCGCGATGAGGCGGCACTTCACCTGGTCGGGTGTGATGCCGTGATTGCGGCTGATGATCAGCGCCGCGATGCCCGACACGATCGCCGCGGACTGCGACGTCCCCGACATCGTGAAGAAGTCGCCGTTGTTCATGAACGTCGGATGCTCGACGGCGATCTTCTGATACGTCGCCATGAAGCCCCAGACGCTGCCGCCGGGCGCGACCAGGTCGGGTTTCACGAAGCCTTCGAATGTCGGACCGGCGGCGGAGAACGAGGCCAACCGGTCGTCACCCTTGTAGTGGGTGGAGTTGTCGGTCATCGCGCCGACCGTGATGACGTAGGGCACGTTGCCCGGAACGCCCACGGTCTGCGGCAGCGGTCCGCCATTACCCGCTGATACGATGACGACGATGCCGGATTGCCACGCGCGCATCACGGCTTTGTTGAGCGGATCGTCCCAATAGCGCGAACGCGCCGGGGCCCCTAGCGAAAGATTGAGAACGCGGATGTTGTACGACTGCTTGTTGTTCAGCACCCAGTCGATGGCGCGGATGACGGTCGCGTACGTGCTCGACCCGTCTTCCGCGAAGGCCTTGATCGAGATGATGCGTGCGTCGGGCGCGACGCCGAAATAACGGCCCGCGCCGTCCTTGCGGCTGCTCGCGATCAGGCTGGTGATGTGTGTGCCGTGGCCGTGGGTGTCGGTCGATACCGAGGACCATTGCGTCTGCAACACGTTGTTGACGGCGTCGTACTGCGCGGCGACGCGCCCGTTGCCGAGCGTGTCCTTGTCGAGCGAATCGAGTTTCCAGTAGCCCGTGTCGATGATGGCCACGCCGATGTCGCGGCCGCGGATGTTCGCGTTGTGCAAGTCGCGTGCGTTGACGTCGACCGGCCGCGGATCGCCTTCGCCGAAGTTCGTGGTGTACGAGATCTCCACTTCGTCGATGTCGACGTTCTCATCGCCGAAGCGGCCGCTCATCGAGGGAACGAAGCGGATGGCCGTGTCTCGTCCCCGAAACGCCGTGATGTTGTAGCTCTGGCTCGTGAAGCCGCTGTCGTTGGCGGGGCCTGAGATCCTGCCGAGCTCGGTCCAGGAGCCGCCGGCATTGCCGCTGGCCTGCACCGACACGTATTCGCCGGCATCGAGGCCGTTGCGCAGGTACTTGAACCGGAGCGTGACGTTGGGCGCGGTCGAGGGCGTCGCAGCGCGGCGGTAGATGGCGCCGCCGCGGCCGGTGAGGATCAGGCGTTTGCCGCCACGATCGTGCCAGCCCAGCATGATGTAGCCGCCGTTCGGATTGTTGTCGTCGTTCTGCTCGACCCAGTCGCCGTACCAGCGATGCGTGCCGTCGTTGTTGGCGAAGGAATCGAGCTCGAAGTCGTCGCGCACGTTGGCGGCGGCCTGCGTGCTCACGGCGGCGTTGAGCGTGATCTGCTTGATGCCTGCGGTGGCGAGGACGCGCTGCTGCTGGGCATCCGTGAGATGAGCTTCCACCGCATCGATGACGCCGAGGCGCGAGGTGACTTTGCCGCCGGCCGCGAGGACCGCGCGCGCGGCCGCATCGACATTCGTGGCCTCGACGATGTAGCTGCGCACCGGGGCGGGCGCGGCGACCACCTCGACCTCCGGCGTTCCGGAGCTCGCGGTGGAGCAGGACGCCAGCGTCGCGGCCGACGCCGCGACGAGTGCCGCCATCACGCCCACATTCACCTTCATCGATCTCGCCCCTTTGTCGTGGCCCCAATTCGCTTGCGCGAATGGCGGTCATTACAGGCGCGAAGGCCGGGCGCTCAGCGTGCGTGTGTGATCCCGTTCTCGGACAAAGTGTGACGCCCGTCTAATAAGACCGGTCAAATCCCACCGCTATGTAAAGCCGGTCGGTGCCG
>JAEWLQ010000084.1 GCA_023457495.1 Pseudomonadota bacterium | reverse complement strand
ATCGCCATTCATATCTGGGTTTTTACCCCCCGGCCACCAACCAAGCCTCATTCACCAGACGTATTCGAATTGCATCCAGAGTTTCTGGGTGTCGCGGGCGGAGGCGAGGACGCCCTCTTCGTAGTCGGCGTACTTCAGCATGACGTTGACCTTCTTGTACTTCGCCGCCAGCGACACGTTGATCTCGCTGCCGTAGTCCGCGTCGATGCGTTCGGCTTCGTAGTCGTGATAACTCACGACGACGCCGAGCGTGTCGAGACCACCGACGGCCTTGTAGTTGGCGCTGAGGTTCACGTACATGTCTTCGATGCCGTTCGGCGGCGTCGCGAGGAACTTGTCGGCCCAGCCCTGGAACTTGTGCAGTGTCGCGAGCGGCGTCGCGAAACCCTTCACGCCGTTGCCTCCCATGCTCTCGATGCCGACCGCGAGACCGTACTGCTTCACCGTCACGCCGCCTTCGAGGTTGTAGTAGTCGAGCTCGAAGTCGAGTGGATTGTCGGCGTAGTCGGATTGCGTGGCGTACGAACCCGCGTACGTGATCTTCACTTTCTCGTTCGCGGCAACGTCGCCCGCGAAACGCGCGCCGTAGGTGTTGGTCGAATCGCGGACCGCGGCCGACACACCCACGATGTTCTCGAAGTCCAGTAGATAGTTGAAGGCCGTGATCTTGCCGACCTCCGTCTGGTAGCTGACGTTGAGCAACCCGCTGTCGCCTTCGTAGTGCCCCTGCGGCGAGTCCGGCCCGAAGAGCCGATTCACGCGGTTGAAATAGGTGGCGTCGAACACGAGATTCTTGATGCTCTTGTTCACGATGCGCAGCGCGTCGAAGGTCTGCTCGTTCTGCCGCCAGGCGACCGGCCCCACGAAACGCTGGTCATCGATCGCCAGGCGCTGACGCCCGAGCGTAATGGTCGTTCCCGGCAGCGAAGTATTGGTCAGCTGGAACCGGTTGACTTCATAGGCCTCGGGATCCGGAACCACCGGGTAGGTCACCATCGTCGGCACCGTCGGATCCGGCCGGTAATCGTTCTCGATCGGCACCACCGCCTCGCCTTCGACGAGCAGCGTGGTTTTCCATGCCTTGCCGGTTTCGAACCCGAGCCGCGCGCGCAGGGTCGTGGCCTGCGCATCGTTGGGGAGCCCATCCTGCTCGACGGTCTCGACGCGCAGGCGGGTGTCGAGGATCAGCTTCGTTCCACTGAACGCCGCCTTGAACGAATCCGCTTCGCCGGCATGCGCGACGCCCAGACCGGCCGCAAGCAGTGACGTGCACGCAAATAGGGACTTCATCGGTACTTCCTCCCGTGACAAATTAGTTAGACCGCATCAGCCCCCCGCTGTGCACGCGGGGTAAAGCAATCCCTATGCCAGGCCTCTTTTCCACGCGGTTTGCGCAACCGGGCCGCTGCTTGCGGCGCCGTGCACCGAAACACGGCGGAGGGGTGCGCGCGCGCCGTCAATGTTGTGCAGGAGAGTCTGTGTGAAAAGCCGCCGGGAAGGATCACGCCGCGCCATTGAAGTGCGCTATCGACCGGCTAGTCAGGTCAGGTGCGCGACCGCCACCATCAAGGCGATGAACAGGATCGCCGCGACCGACTGCCAGAAGCGCACGGGATTGCGCTCGTACAGCGACGGGCGCTCGATCGAATGCGGCAGCGCGCGCAACGATCCATGCTCGAGCTCGAACGCGAACTCGATGGCGTCGGCGAAGCGTTCGCGCGGGTCGAGTGCGATCGCGCGTGCGATCGTGCGCTCGAGCCAGGCGGGCAGATCCGGCCGGTGTTTCGTGAGCAAGGTCGCCTTGCCGAGTCGCGGCTGCGCGAACGGTTCGATCTCGCCATAGGGATAGGCGCCTCCCGCGAACATGCGGTAGACGCTGACGCCGAGCGCGAAGATGTCGGCGCCCTCGTCCGCGGGCGAGCCGTTGAATAGTTCGGGCGCCATGTAACTGCGCGTTCCCGGCACCTCGAGGGTCGCCGCGTCTTCGAACTGCCGGAGGCGCGCAACCCCGAGATCGATGAGCTTCAGGCCGCCGTTCGCCTCGAGCATCACGTTCTCGGGCTTGATGTCGCGGTGGATGATGCCGGCCCGGTGCAGGGCCGCGACCGCTTTCGTCAGTTTGAGCGCGATCTCGAGCCCGGCGGCGAGCGTGACCTGCGGTCGGCGCAGCAGGCGCGCCTCCAGCGTCTCGCCTTCGTAGAAAGGCAGCACGCCATACAGGCAGCTGCGCCGCTCGGCCACGGGCTCCAGCGATTCCGTGACGTAGGGACTGCGCACGTGACTCGCGATCCACATCTCCCGCAGCAACGCGGCACGCAAATGGGCATCGAGCCCGGGGCGCGATTTCGGAAACTTGAGAACGACCTCCCGGCCGCCGCGCAGATCGTGCGCGCGGAACACGCGCATGTACTGACCGTCCGCGAGCATCTCGCCGAGCGTGTAGTCGTCGATGATCGCGCCGCTCGCCGGCGGCGTGCGCAGTGGCTGTTCCGCGGCCGCGAGCTCGAGGTCGGCGAACTGCGCGGAGGGCAATGCCAGGATATCGAGCACGAGCGCGGTGGCGTTGTCCGATTCGGTGCCGACGACCGCGCGTTCGACGAGCTCGCGTGCGGTCTCCTGCGGCGCGGCGCGTCGGGCCAGCAATCCGTGGATTTCCCGGTGCGACAGGACGCCATGAACGCCATCGCTGCAGATGAGGTAGCGATCGTGCAGGTGCGCGGATTCCTTGAAATGATCGACGCGCAGGGTGTCCTGCGCACCCACGGCCCGCGTCAGGGCGTGACTGGTTCCCGGGGCCCCGAGCGTGTGGTCGGTGGTCAGCGCCTGCAGCTCGTTGTCGCGCAGTCGATAGACGCGCGAATCCCCAACATGGACCAGATGGGTACTCCTCCCGCACAGGAGCAGTGCACTCAACGTGCAGGCCATGCCGTTGAGTTCGGGATCGGATCGGCCGAGGCCGTGGATCCAGCGATTGACCGCATTCGCGGCCTGCGCGCCGATGCGCGCCGCGCCCTGCGTCGGCGCTTGCCCCAGGCAGCCATCGATGAAGCCGCGCACGGCCATTTCCGCCGCCGTGCGGCCGCCCCTGGCGCCGCCCATCCCGTCGGCGAGCGCCGCTACGAGCCCGATAGTTAGCTCACCGCGCGGCGGACCGACATAACACGCCGCGTAATCCTCGTTCTCGGCGCGCCCGCCCTGGTGCGTCGCATATCCCACGCCGACATGCAGACCACCCGCGGCGCCGTGGTCCGCTACTTGCATGTCCACCGGGACTTGAATCTCATCGACGAGGGGTGACGTGGTCAATCGTGAGTTCCTGAAGGCGGGACATCTACCCACTTTGCTGGCGGCGTTCTTCTACTTTGACATGAGTTTCATGGTCTGGGTGTTGCTTGGCGCGCTCGCCGTGCAGATGTCCGCCGATCTCGGGCTGAACGCGGCGCAGAAGGGCTTCATGGTCGCGCTGCCCGTGCTGGCGGGCGCGCTGCTGCGCGTCGTCTTCGGAATCCTCGTCGACAAGCTGCGCCCGCGCCGCGCCGGCATCATCGGCCAGGTCATCGTGATCACCGGATTGGCGGTCGCGTGGCTGATCGGCATCGACAGTTACGCCGGAACACTCGCGCTCGGGCTCATTCTCGGCGTCGCCGGCGCATCGTTCGCCGTCGCGCTGCCCCTGGCGTCGCGCTGGTATCCGCCGCAATACCAGGGCACCGCGCTCGGCATCGCGGGCGCGGGCAATTCCGGCACCGTATTCGCGTCGCTGTTCGCGCCGGGACTCGCTGTGCTGGTGGGCTGGAACAACGTGCTCGGGCTCGCCGCGATTCCGCTCGCCATCGCCTTCGCCGTCTATCTTTTCGCCGCCAAGGACAGCCCCAACACGCCGCCGCCCAAGAAATTCCACGAGTACCTCGCGGTGCTGCGCATGGGCGACGCGTGGTGGTTCATGTTCTTCTACGCGGTGACATTCGGCGGCTTCGTCGGCCTCGCCTCCTCGCTGGCCATCTACTTCAACACGGACTACGGACTCGACGCCGTGAAGGCCGGCTACTTCACGGCCGGGTGCGTGTTCGTGGGCTCGCTGGTGCGACCCATCGGCGGTGCGCTCGCCGATCGCATCGGCGGCATCAAGACGCTGAGCCTCATGTATTTCCTCGCCGCGCTCGCGCTCATCGCGGTCAGCTTCCGCCCCACGAGTGTCTATGCGGCGCTCGCGCTGTTCGCCGGCGGCATGCTGGCGTTCGGCATGGGCAACGGGTCGGTGTTCCAGCTCGTGCCGCAACGCTTCCGGCACGAGATCGGCGTGATGACAGGGCTCGTCGGCATGACCGGCGGCGTCGGCGGATTCTTTCTCGCGTCGAGCCTCGGCTTGTCGAAGCAACTCACGGGCCACTACCAGGCGGGACTTCTCGTGTTCGCATCACTCGCGCTGCTGGCGCTGATCGGACTCACGAGCATCAAGCACCGCTGGCGCACGACCTGGGGTGCCATTGGCATCGCAGGCGCGCGCATCTAATGTGACAATGGGTTCACAAACCCATGACACGTCCTCAACAAATCGATTGGAATCTCAAGGGCAAGCGCATCGCCGTACCGGAGATGCGCGAGCTCGAAGTGTTCAGCGGACTGCTCGAACGGCGCGGCGCCGAAGTGCTGCGCTGCCCGCTCGTCACCATCTACGACACCCCGCACAGCGCGGCCGTGCTCGCCTTCGCCGTGCGCGTCGCGGAGGGCGGGTTCGATGACTTTGTCCTGATCACGGGCGAAGGCCTCACGCGCATCCTCTCGTGCATCAACCGGCACGATCCGTCGATGCAGGAGCGGTTCATCGCGGGGCTGGCGAAGACCCGGACGATCACCCGCGGTCCGAAGCCCGCGCGGGTCCTGCGGCAGCTCGGGCTCAAACCGAACATCGAAGCCACCGCGCCCACCACCGAGGGCGTGATCGCGGCGCTGAAGCCGATCGACCTCGCGGGCCGCAAGGTCGCCGTGCAGCTCTACGGTAACGATCCGAACATTCCGCTCACCTCGTTCCTGCGCGAGCGCGGCGCGGAGATCACGACCGTCGCGCCCTATGTTTACGGCAACGCCGCGGACGATGCGACGGTGAAGTCATTGCTGGAACGCATGGCGAATGGCGAGGTGGATGCGATCGCGTTCACGAGCAAGCTGCAGATCGAGCGGCTGGTGACGCAGCAACCCGCGCAGCTGGTGAAACGCGCGCTTGCGCGCACGAAGATCGCGGCGGTCGGACCCATCGTCGCCGAGGCGATCCGCACCGCGGGCTTCGAGGTTGCCTCGAGCCCCGAGCACTCGTGGTTCATGAAGCCGCTGGTGGTCGCCCTCAGCGAGACCCTTCAGGCCAAGAAAGACAAGGACCTGTCGGGCTTGGCTTAATGGGGACATTCCCCGTTTCCTAGCAAACGGGGACAGACCTGCGCCTTGAATCGAGGAGTGTCCCCGTTTCCTAGGAAACGGGGAATGTCCCCATTACTTCCCCACTACTTTAAATAGGCGGCGATATCGGCGACTTGCTGGGCGGTCAGGCCTAGCTGCTCCGCGCTGAGCATCAGTGAACGGCCGAGGCGCTTGCGCTCCTTGATCTGGCTCGCAGGAATCATCTGCGTGACGCCGCCGGTGCTCTGGATGATCAGCGGATTGCCGCCGCTCAGCACGAGCCCGTGCACCTTCCGGCCGTCGACCAGCGTGACTTCCGTGCCGTCGTAGCCATGCGCGATATCGTTCGACGGATTCACGATCGCGGTGATCACGACATCCCTCGTCTGCCGGCTCGCGAAGCCCTCGATCGCCGGACCGTAGTCCGCGCCCTGGCCATTGATGCGATGACACATGATGCAGGCCGCCGCCGCGGTCGCGCCGCGCTTCGCGTCGCCGCGTAGTTTGACGATGTCCGCGATCGCCGGCAGCGCCGCGGGCTGCGACGGCGCCGGGACCGTGACCTCGGTAATCGTCACCGCGTCCGGATCGAACAAGCCGCGGCGCTTGAGCTCGGCGTCGACACCGGCATCCGCCCAACGCGTGCTCTTGTAGTTGAGCAGCCACCACAACGCGGGGTTCTCGCGCAGATCGCGGCTGCCCTGCTGCGCGATGTCGAGCAGCGCCGACGCCGACTCGCTCGTCGGAATGAATCCGAGCGCGGTGATCGACTTCGTGCGCTCGCCGGCCGGCAACGAGGCCGCCTGCGCGCGCGTCGAGAACGCATTCACCGCCGCCGCGGGCGTCAAGCGCCACACGAGATCCGAATACTTGCGCGGCCAGCTCGCCGCATCACCACTCGGCGCCGTCGCGGCCAGCGCCGCATACAAGTCCGCTTCCTTGTTCGTCGCGCCGATGCCCCAGGCTTCGAGATAGCTGCGATCCGCGCCGTCGTAGCCGGCCGCCAGCGCCAGCAGCACTTCGCGAGATGCCTCGAAGGGCACGTCGCGCTGCGACAGCGCGACTTCGCGGCGCACCGCCGGAGAAGGATCGCGCGCGAGTTTGGCGGCATGCGCCTGCGCACGGTCCACCTGCCGAAGCGCGCGATACGAGGTCACGCGCAGCATCGCGTCATTGCTGGACAGCAAACCTTCGACCTTGGCGACGCCCTCGGGTCCCAACCGCGTGAGCAGCCATACGGCACGCCCGCGGATGTACGGATTCTCGTCGTCGAGCAACTTCGTGACCGCCGGCAGCGCCTCCGCGCCGCGCGCCGCCAGCCCGTCGAAGCCGAGCTTGCGCACGTTGACCGCCGCGCTGCGCAGCGCCGTCACCTGCCCGTCGAGCGTCGACGCGTCGAACTGCGGGATGCGCGGCTTGAAGCCCTTGGGCGCGATGCGGTAGATAGCCCCCGACGTGGTGTCGTCCTTGTCGTCGTGGCCGCCCACGCGAGGATCGAACCAGTCGGCGACGTAGATGGCGCCATCCGGACCGACCGCGACATCGGAGGGACGGAAGAACGTCTGGATCTCTTCGTTGACCTTGCCGCCCTTGAAGTCCGTGCCCGCGAAAACCTGCGCCTTGTTGCTGGTCAGGAAGTCGAAGCGATCGAGCCGGTAGCCCGCGCCTTCGGCTTTCGGGAAGTATCCGAAGATCGTGTTGCGCGCCGCCTCCGCGGACAGCAGCAGACCGCGGTATTTCTTGCCGAGGCCGTCGCCCTCGTTGAACACGATGCCGGTCGGCGCACCGCCGCCATAGACGTCGCCCGCGGGAATCACGCCCGGATCTTCCTGGCGCCACTCGGCGGTCGGGATCGACTGCCCGGGCCGGCGGTCCGCGGGCCAGAAGCGTTTGCCATCGCGCGAGAACCAGCCGAGGTTGCCGTACTCCATCAGGTAGGTAGTCCGACAGGCCGGCGGGTCGTCGTTGTCGTTGTGGAAGATGTCGCCGAAGCTCGTGACCGTCTGCTCGTAGCTGTTGCGGAAGTTGTGGCCGACGATCTCGACGCCCGTGCCATCAGGCTGCATGCGCGCGGCGAAGCCACCGACGTACACGTGCCCATCGTCGCTGCGTGCGCCGGCGTAGGACGACGGTCGCGGTCCATACACCGGTTGCGCGCCGCCATCCGGCACCGGGTCATAGGCACTGCCGATGCGGAACGTCTTGCCACTGCGATCCGTGAAGAACGCGCCGGCGTTGCCCTGGCTGAAGTACCAGCGGCCATCCGGCCCGAACGTCACCGAGTGCAGCGCGTGATCGTGATTGCGGCCGTCGAAGCCCGTGAGCAGCACTTCGCGCTTGTCGACGGCGGGATCGAATTTGCGGTCGCGGTTCACGTCCGTGTAGACGATGAGATCGGGCGCGTTCGACACGATGATCTTGTTGTCGATCACGGCGACGCCGAGCGGCGCGACCAGCATCGGCTCCTGCACGAACACGCTCGATGTATCCGCGCGACCGTCACCGTCGGTGTCCTCGAGGATCACCACGCGGTCGCCCTTCGGATCGCGGTCCTTGTGACGGCGGTAGTTCACGCCCTCCGTCACCCAGATGCGCCCCTGCGCATCGATGTCGATGTTGGTCGGGTTCTTGAGCATCGGCGACTGCGCCCAGACGGTGACTTCGAGGTCCGCCGGCACGGTGAAGATGTCGAGCGGCACGAGGCGCGGCGCGGAATCCGCGGGCTGCGCCGGTGGCGGCGTGGCGGCGATGGTCGAACCGGCACAGATTGCGAGCAGCGCGCATTTCGCGCGCAGGGAAGTTGTCATGCGAGGCTCCTAGAAAGTGTCGGCCGCTACGTAGGCGTCGATCAACGCAATCTCGCCTTCCTTGCCGGGCTGCGCGTTGCCGTGTTCCATGCCGAAAATGCCGTCGAATCCCTTCGAGCTGATGTGCCGGAAGAGATTGCGGTAATTCATCTCGCCCGTGCCCGGCTCCTTGCGGCCGGGGTTGTCGCCGATCTGGAAGTACGCGATCTCGCTCCAGGCGCGATCGATGTTGGCGATGATGTCGCCCTCGTTCCTCTGCATGTGGTACATGTCGTAGAGGATCTTGCAGGCCGGACTATCTACCGCGCGGCAGATGGCGTACGCCTGGTCCGAGGTACGCAGGAACAGGTCCGGGTTGTCGGACAGCGGTTCGAGCACCATGGTCAGGTTGTGAGGCGCGAGGATCTCCGCGCCCGCGCGCAGCGTGTCGATCACGTGGCCGGTCTGGATGCCGATGGGCAGTTTGCGTTCGAAGTAGCCGGGCACCACGGTGGCCCAGCGCGCGTTCACGCGCTTCGCGACATCGACCGCCTTGCGGCAGGTGTCGAGGAATTTGTCGCGGAACTCCGCCTTGCCGGTCGCGAGCGACGTTTTCCAGTTGTCGCCGCCGTCGATGACGAACACGCCCATCGTCATGCCGAGCCGCGCGAGCGTCGCGCCTATCTTCTCCTGCACGTCGACCGGGCGGCGCATGAGGTCGTTGTCCTCGAACCCGCGGAAACCCTGCGCCGCCATGAACTCGAGCTGAGCGACGTGATCGTCACCCGCGTGGGCCTTGAACATGCCGAAGTGCGGCGCGTACTTGAGCTTGAACGTGTGCGGCAGCTTTGCCTTGCGTCCGAAAGCCGGCAGGGAAGATGCCGCCGCGGCGAGTGCGCCGGCCGCCATCGAATGTCGCAGAAATCCTCGTCTGCTCGTCATCACGCCCCCCTGAGACAAACTCTATCTGTCGACGATATCGGTTAGTTGGGTTATCGCAACGGATACGCGAATCAATATCGCCGATGAATGGTTCCGTCGCCGACTCGTCGTGAATGCCCGGCCGCGAAGATACCCCAATTTGTATGATTTATTCAGCGTCGACCTGCGCGTGTTCCTACGCGTGGTGATTCCAGGGTTCGGGCACTGAGGCGCACAGACGCGCTCGAACGGGATATCACCCCTGAGGAAGCCCCCATGACCGCGAAACGCAAACCCAATCCCGCGCGAGTTCCGGACCAGGACGAGGAAGTCCTCAAAGGTCACGACATCCGCTCGCTCGGCCCCAGCGACAGTTCCGATACGGGCGCGGACATGGTCGGCGTTGGCGGCCTCGACAGCACCAGCGACCGATACGGCACAGGCGAGCGCCTCGACGTCGAACAGGATTCGAACGAGCTCGCGGGCGAGGACCTGACTCCCGACCGCATCGTCAATGCCGATGAGGCGGGACTCGGCGACGGGCTCGATCAGGCGGAAGAAGCGCGCTTCGGCATCACCGACGAGGAGATCGACGAGGTGGTGCGCGAGCAGCTCGGCGAGGACGACTAGAAGGCGCTGCCCGCTCGCGAGGTCTGTCCCCTTTTCCTAGGAAACGAGGAATGTCCCCATTTTCGCGGTGTCGGCGATGATGGCCTGGATTTCGGGGACGCAGGAGCCGCAGTTCGTGCCGCACTTTAGGCGTTTGCCGATCTCGACCGGCGTCGCGGCCGCGCCGAGCTCGCGTGCGCAGGCGGCGATCGGATTGCGTCCGATGCCGAAACACGAACACACGAGCGCGCCCTGGTCCGCGCCTTCGATCGCGCGGCCGGCGAGAATCGCGGCGCGCGCGGCGGCATCGAGCTTGCGGCCGCCAAACAAGCGCGCGAGCCAGCCGCGTTCGGGCAAGGACGGGCGGCGATCGAAGTAGATGCACGCCTCCAGCCGGTCGTCGACGAACCACGCCGCGCGGTACACGTGCCGCTTGGGCTCGTGGTATTCGATCCAGTCGACGTTGGATACTTCACCGTCCGCCGGCACACCGAGCAGTCGCCGCGCCTCCGTCGACCAGTCACGCGCGTGATTGCCGGCGAGCTCGTAACGCACGAACTTCTCGCCCTGCACCTTCGTCCACCACTGCGTCACCGGCGGCGGGCGCGAGCTGCGCGTCAACATCACGCCGAACCACTCCGCCTCGAAGTGCTCGATCGCCACGGGCGTGTGCTTGAGCTCTGGCTCACCGGAAACCGGGTCGACGACCGGATTCGTCAACGCGCCGACGCGCGCATCGGATGCGAAGGCCCGATTCCAGTGGATAGGCGCGAACACCATGCCGGACGGCACATCCGCGCCGGTGCGCACGCGCACCACCATCGAGCCCCAGCGCGTGCGCAGCGTCGCGAGTTCGCCGGCGCGCACCGCGTATCGCAATGCGTCCGCGGTATTCAGCTCCACGTACGGCTCGGCGATGTGCGCCGACAGGCGCGCCGATTTTCCCGTGCGCGTCATCGTGTGCCAGTGATCGCGCACGCGCCCGGTGTTGAGCACCAGCGGAAACTCGAGCGTGGGCGCGTTGCCTGGCATACGCGGCGTGAGCGCGACGAAACGCGCGCGCCCGTCGGCATGCAGGAACTTGCCGTCCGCGAACATCGGACCGCGCGCGGACTCGCGCGATGACGCCATCGGCCATGCCGCCGGTTGCCAACGCTCGAATTCCTCGGCGGTGATGTCCGACCAGGCGCCGAGATCCAGCGCGCGCCTGCCGTGATTGGCGTGCGCCGTGAGCCGGACGTGTTCGCGGAACACCTCGTGCGGCGTCGCGAAATCGAAGCCGGAAAATCCCATCGCGCGCGCGACGTCGCAGACGATGCGCCAGTCCGCGCGCGCCTCGCCGGGCGCGGGTAGAAAGGGCCGCTGCCGCGACATCGTGCGATCGGAGTTCGTGACCATGCCGTCTTTCTCGCCCCAGGCGAGCGCGGGCAGCAGCACGTGCGCGAACTCCGCGGTGTCCGTGTTGCCCATGACGTCGGAAACGGCAACGAACTCGCAACGCCGCAGCGCCTCGCGCACCCTGTCGGCGTCGGGCAGGCTGACTACCGGGTTCGTCGCCATGATCCAGACCGCCTTGATCTTGCCGGCATGGATCTGCTCGAACATCTCGACCGCCTTCGGTCCCTGCCGCGAGGCGATCGACGGGCTGTCCCAGAACTGCTGCACGGCGGCGCGGCCTGGCTCGTCGTGCAGGTCGACGTGTGCGGCGAGTGTATTCACGAAGCCACCGACCTCGCGCCCGCCCATGGCATTGGGTTGTCCCGTCACCGAGAACGGCCCCGCGCCCGGCTTGCCGATCCGGCCAGTCGCGAGGTGACAATTGATGATGGCGTTGACCTTGTCGGTGCCCGCGGAACTTTGATTCACGCCCTGAGAGAACGCGGTGATGGTCGCTGGCGTCTCGGCGAATAGTTTGAAGAATTGCTCGACTTGCGGCACGTCGAGCCGGCACTCGCGCGCCACGTCCACGATCGAGCCGCCGCCCTCGCGCGCGGCGGCGAGCGCTTCGTCGAAACCGCTGGTGTGCGCCGCGATGAATTCGCGATCGAGATGACCATGATCCGCCAACCACACGAGCAGACCATTGAACAGGTGCACGTCCGTGCCGGCGGCCAGCGGCAGGTGAAGGTCCGCGAGTTGCGTGGTCGCCGTGCGGCGCGGATCCAGTGCGACGATCTTCATGGCCGGCCGCGCCTCGCGCGCCGCCATCAACCGTTGCAGGATGATCGGATGGCACCAGGCCGTGTTCGAGCCCACCAACACGACGAGATCCGTGCGCTCGAGATCCTCGTAACTCACCGGCACCACGTCTTCGCCAAGGGCACGCTTGTGGCCGGCGACCGCCGAGGCCATGCACAGGCGCGAGTTCGTGTCGATATTGGCCGCGCCGATGTAGCCCTTCATGAGCTTGTTCGCGACGTAGTAGTCCTCGGTGAGAAGCTGTCCGGACACATAAAACGCCACCGAGTCCGGTCCGTGACGTTCGATGGTTCGGGCGAATGCATTCGCAACCGTGAAAATCGCGGCATCCCACGTCGCGCGCGCGCCGTACACCCTGGGATGCAGAAGCCGGTCGTCGAGGCCAAGGGTCTCGCCGAGCGCGCTGCCCTTCACGCAGAGCTTGCCGCGATTGGCGGGATGCGCCGGATCGCCGCGCACATCGACCGCATCCCGCCGCGGCGTCGCCAGCACGCCGCAGCCCACGCCGCAGTAGGGACAGGTGGTGCGGGTGGCTGCCGGCGCTTCCACGTTCCTCAAGCGGCGGCCGACGAATCGAACAGCAGCGAATCGCGGATCGGCCCGACATCCGTGCCGTCGGCGATGAGCTCGCGCAGGCGGCTCGCCTCGCGCGTATCGCCGAACAGGACGGCGCCGCACACCTTGTTGCCTTCGAGCACGATGCGCTTGTAGACACCACGGCGCTTGTCGGAGAGCACCAGGGATTCGCGATTCGCCTTCTCCGAGAAATCGCCCGCGGAGAACACCTCGATGCCGGACACCTTGAGCTGCGTAGCATTGATCGCGCCGGAGAATCGCGACACGCCGATCTCGGCGATGTGCTGCGCGCAGATGCGCGCCTGCTCCCACAGCGGCGCGACCAGGCCGAAGGTCTGGCGACGGTGCTGCACGCACTCGCCCACCGCGTAGATAGCCGGATCGTAGGTCTGCAGCGTGTCGTCGACGAGGATGCCGCGGTCGCAGGCGAGGTGCGCGCGCTTCGCCAGCTCCATGTTCGGGCGCACGCCGACGGCCATGACCACAAGGTCCGCATCCACGGCCGTGCCGTCCGCGAACTTCACACCGGTCACCCGCTCCGAGCCCACGATTTCCTGGGTCTTCGCGGACATGCGGAACTCGATCCCGCGCTTTTCGAGCGCGGACTTCAGCAACGCGCCGGCAGCGGTGTCGAGCTGGCGCTCCATGAGCGTGTCGAGCAGGTGAACGACGGTGACGTGCATGCCGCGCAGCGAAAGGCCGTGAGCCGCCTCCAGCCCTAACAACCCGCCGCCGATCACGACGGCGCGCCGGCCGGCGCCCGAGCGCTCGAGCATGCGGTTCACATCGTCGAGATCGCGGAACGTGACCACGCCCGGCAGATCCTTGCCCGGCAGCGGCAGCACGATCGGATCCGAGCCCGTCGCGATCAGCAGCCGGTCGTATTGCGCGACCTTGCCACTCTTCGAACGCACGGTGCGGCGCTTGCGATCGATCTCGACGATCGGATCCCCGGAATGCAGTGCGATGCCGCGGCGCGTGTACCAGGTGGGCCGGTGCAACATGATGTCGTCAGCCTGCTGTTCGCCCGAAAGCACGGGCGAAAGCAGGATGCGGTTGTAGTTACCGCGCGGCTCGGCGCCGAACACGGTGATGTGGAAGCGGTCCGCGACGCCGAGCTTGAGCAGCTCTTCGACGGTGCGCATGCCGGCCATGCCGTTGCCGGCGACCACGAGGCGGATGCGGCGCATCGCGCGCGGCGCCTCGATCTGCACGAATCCGTCGACGATGCGCGTGGCGTAGGCCGCGACGCTGAATGTCGGGTCTTCGATGCAGCGGCCGGACGCGAGCGAGTAGTGATGCTTGTAGATAGGCGACGCCACCACGCGTTCGTTCTGCAGGTCGCCGGTCAGGCCGCGCGACAGGACGTTCGCGCGGCTCGCTGGATCGAAGTTGTCGAGCGCGTACACCTGGCCATCGACCATGTAGACGGCGATCTGCCGGCCCGCGACGAGTGCGCACACTCCGGTGCCGTCGACCAGGTCGTCGACCGGACAGACGTTCTGCCAGGCGCTCATGCCGCCACCCCGGTTTCACCAACCTTCGCGCGTTCTTCGGCGGTTGCGGGCCGGATCTGCCCGCGCTCCTCGACGAACAGCACGTTCCTGTCGGTCTCGTCGGCGTTCACGAAATGCCGGAAGCGTTTGAGCGTCTGCGGGTCTTCGATCGCGACCTTCCACTCGCAGGCGTACGTGCCGATCACGCGCGCCATGTCCGCCTCGAGCTCGGCGGCGATTCCGAGCGAATCTTCGCAAACCACCTTGCGCACGTAGTCGATGCCGCCTTCGAGGTTCTCGAGCCACGTCGAGGTGCGCTGCAGCCGATCCGCGGTGCGGACGTAGAACATCAGGTAGCGATCGATGTACTTGACGAGTGTCGCCGTGTCGAGGTCGCGCGCCAGCAGATCGGCATGGCGCGGCTTCATGCCGCCGTTGCCGGAGACGTACAGGTTCCAGCCGCCTTCGGTCGCGATCACGCCGACGTCCTTGCCCTGCGCCTCCGCGCACTCGCGCGTGCAACCGGACACGGCGAACTTGATCTTGTGCGGCGCGCGCAGGCCCTTGTAGCGATTCTCGAGATCGATCGCGAGGCCCACCGAATCCTGCACGCCGTAACGACACCACGTGGATCCGACGCAGCTCTTCACCGTGCGCAGCGCCTTGCCGTACGCGTGCCCGGATTCGAAGCCGGCGTCGACCAGCTCGCGCCAGATCAGCGGCAACTGGTGCACCTGCGCGCCGAACATGTCGATGCGCTGGCCGCCCGTGATCTTTGTATAGAGCCCGTATTTCTTCGCGATCTGGCCGATGACAATGAGACCCTCGGGCGTGATCTCGCCGCCCGGCACGCGCGGCACCACCGAATACGTGCCGTCCTTCTGCATGTTGGCGAGGTAGTAGTCGTTCGTGTCCTGCAGCGCGGCGTTGCGCTTCTTGAGCACGAATTCATTCCAGCACGAGGCGAGAATCGAGGCGACGGCCGGCTTGCAGATGTCGCAGCCGAGTCCCTTGCCGTGTCTGGCGATCAGGTCATCGAATGTCTTGATCTCCCCGATACGCACGAGGTGAAAGAGCTGCTGGCGCGTGTACGGAAAGTGCTCGCACATCGAGACGTTCACGCTCACGCCGCGCTTCTTGAGCTCGGCGTTGAGTAGTTGGGTGACGAGCGGCGTGCAGCCGCCGCACGAGGTGCCCGCCTTGGTCTTCGTCTTGAGTGCGCCGACGGTCGTGCAGCCGGCCTCGATGGCCGAGCAGATGCCGCCTTTCGAAACATTGTTGCACGAGCAAACCTGGGCGGAGTCCGGCAGCGCGGCCAACGCGTTGGTCGGCGGCGCACCCGAACTGGCCGCGGCCGCCGGAAACAGCAGCGTCTCCGGGTTTTCGGGCAACGGCATCGCGTTGCTCATGGTCTGGTGCCACATCGAGTAGTCGGACGTGTCACCAACCAGCACCGCGCCGAGGAGCTTCTTGCACTCGGCGTCGACCACCAGCTTCTTGTAGACCTCCTTGCGCTGATCGAAGAAGGAATACACGCGCGCGCCGGGAGTCGCCGCGTGCGCGTCACCGATCGAGCCGACCTCGACGCCCAGCAGCTTGAGCTTCGTGCTCATGTCGGCGCCGGCGAAGATTTCACCCTCGCTACCGAGAATGCGCGACGCGGCGATGCGCGCCATCTGGTAGCCAGGCGCGACGAGACCAAAAACCTTGCCGTCGAACGAGGCACACTCCCCGATCGCGAAGATGGCGTCGTCGGAGGTGCGGCAGTCGCCGTTGACCACGATGCCGCCGCGCGGCGCGACTTCGAGCCCGCAATTGCGCGCGAGCTCGTCTCGCGGACGAATGCCCGCGGAGATCACGACGATGTCGGTTTCGAGCGAGCCACCGTCGGCGAAATGCATGCGATGACGCGCGGACTCGCCGTCGTCGATGCGCGTGGTGTTCTTGCCGGTATGGACCGAGACACCCAGGCCTTCGATGCGCGTGCGCAGCAGGCCGCCGCCGCCCTCGTCCACCTGGACCGCCATCAGGCGCGGCGCGAACTCCACGACGTGGGTGGTGAGGCCGAGATCCTTGAGCGCCTTGGCGGCTTCGAGACCCAGCAATCCACCGCCGATCACGACACCGCGCGTGGAGTTCTTGCCGGATTCGCTGATCGCCTCGAGGTCCTCGATCGTGCGGTACACGAACACACCGGGACGCTCGCGTCCCGGAATCGGTGGGACGAAGGGGAACGATCCGGTCGCGAGCACCAGGACGTCGTATTCGTATTCCGCGCCGCTCCGCGTCGTGACGCGTTTGCCAGCACGATCGATCGAGGCGACCGGATCGCCGGAATGTAGTTCGATCCCGTTCTTGTCGAAGAACTCGCGCGTGGTGAGAGTCAGGTCCTCGACGGTCGAGCCGGAAAAGTACTTGGTGAGATTGACCCGGTCGTACGCCAGCCGCGGCTCTTCCGCGAGCATCGTGATCGACAGATCATTGGGTGAATCCTGGGTCAGCGATTCGAGAAACCGCTGCCCGACCATTCCATGGCCCACGACAATAATGCGCTTGGACATTGCTGAATCTGGCCCTCGTTCCGATGAGCAATGACCTTGTTAAGCAACGTCCATGCCATGGATGTCGGCGGAGGAAGTCCGGCAGCCGAGGCTCTGAATGAGACCGGTTGCCTCAGTCCGGTGCAGGGGGTAAACCCCGACGCTTCAGTTGCGGGCAGGATTCCCGAAATGGTGCGCAATGCCGGGCGGCATATTCGGATTGCGACGGGTCACGAAGAAGCCGTGTCCCGCAGGGGATTGCGAAACACGACGTACGCGAACCCCACGAAGAGAATCGCGTAGATGGCCGCGAGCGCCCACAATGAACCCGCACCCAGGCCGGTCATCGCGGCCTTCGCGATCGCGAGCCCCGCGACGCTGAAATGCAGCAGATTGCCGACGGCCACCGGGCGGCCGTAAATGCCGCCGATCAGGTTGCCCCGGCCCATCCAGTTGATCATCGCGAATCCGCAATAGAGTGCGCCCGTCACCTGAACGATCAATAGTTCGGGACCGGACGCGGGCGATCCGAGCCGCGCCAGCACGATGTCCGGAGCGAAGATGCAGGGCACTCCGAGCAGGATGAGAGTCAGCGCGCTCGCGGACATGAGAATGCGGGGCATCGTCACGTGGTGACTCCATGAAAAACTTCTGCGCTGATCACGAGTCCATTGGGTCCGAAGGTCAGGTTCTCGGATACGCGCTTCGATTGCCCATTGACGTTTGATACGTAGAGGATGGCAAGCTCGCGCGCCGCAGGGTCCCAAACTACACGGTCGAGCGTGAAACGCAATGAGTGGATCCGGCCCAGCGCGGCGTTCCAGTAGTCACGTAGTCCAGCTTTGCCACGCACGGTGGCTGCGCCGGTGACCGCCAGCGCCGTCGGGCTCGTGAATGTCACGTCGTCGGCAAACATCGCCAGGACGGCTGCTACGTCGCGATCGTTCCAGGCGTCGATCCACCGACTTGCGATCGCGATTGCGTCATCGCGTGTCACGTCGCTTCCCTATCCAGCCATCCCACGGTTTCGCGCCACTCCCGGATTTCCGCCTGCCGCGCTTCCCAGTCGGCTGGCGGCCCCTCGCCGTTCTGCGCCGCATCCTGGCGCTTGCGCCGGATGTCTTCGGCCAATGTCGACAAGCCGACTTCGGCACGCCGGACGTCGACGTGCGCTGGATCTTCGATTGGCAGCGGGCTGAGCAAACCATCCCTGTCCCAATCGAACTGCGTTCCGAAGCGCTGGCCCTTGCCCTCGTTGACCCGTATCCGATCCTCGAGCATCGCGACGTGCAAGAGCGACACCTGGCCTCGCGCCGCGGCCGCATTCATCAGCGCGAGTCCACGCCTCTGCAACGCAGGTTTGCCGATCGCGTGCTGAAGAATCAGCCACGCGGCCGCCGCCGCCTCGTCGCCTACCAGCGAGCGCGTCGGCCAGCCGTGCAACTCGATGAGTTCGCCCAGCCGCTCCGCATTGCGCTCGTGGATCTCGCGCATGCGCGCGTGATATCCCTCGAACAGCTCGCCACTTTGCGCAAGTTCCCCGCGCACCCGCAAGTCCTCGGACGCCATGTCGAGTAGTTCGGCGCGGGCGGATTGGAGGTTCGTTTCCAAGGATGAGTTATGGATCGAGCTGCGAGTCCTCGATGCCGGCCCACTCGAGAGCCGGCTCGCGCTCCCAGAAGGTACGATATTCGAGAATCTTTCCCTCTCGAAACACGAAGCCGTCGGCAAAGCGTCCGCCGACCCATTCGGTCGAGTCTTTCATGCGGACCCTGGCATGGAGATACACCACGACCTTGTCGCCTTTCACCAGGAACTTCTCGGGATCGCAACTCCCTTCGGCCCACGACCCACGTCCTTTTGTGACGTGCTCCTGAACGTCGGCAATCCCGCGATAGGTTCCCGCGGTCTCAAAGCCCTCGGGCTCGATGCGCACGATCTGCGGATCGAAGCCCCTGATCATGGCCTGCATGTCGTTTCGGTTGATTGCAGCGAAGAATCGCTCGAGCACTTCCACTTCAATAGTCATGGCCGTCACTGCGACTGCCCCGGCATCACGCCAGATGCTCCATGTCGCCGGTCAAGTTTACCCAGGAGTGCATGCGTTCTTCATATGCCGAGTAGTTCGGCGCGGGGAACGACGGGTCCATGAACAATCCCACGGGAATCGCGATCGTTTCGAGGTCATGCTCCGGCGTGAAGTACACGGTGGTCCCGCACCTGGGACAGAAATTGAATCGGCTCTTCGTTCCTTCGTCGCCGGTACGGACGTACTCGGTACTCGTGCCGGAAATCGTGACCGCCGCGCGCGGGAATCGCGCCTGCGCGCTGAAGACGCTTCCCGTGCGGCGCTGACAAGCCAGGCAGTGGCACACGGACACGCGCAGGGGCGCGCCCACCACGCGCGCCTGGAGCTGTCCGCAACAGCAGGTCGCACGGCGGGCTGGATCGGTTTGTGCGGTGCTCATTTCCGCTCTCCCGTCGGATCCTCGCGCGGCGGATTCCAGAGAGCCCTGCGAAGGAAGAGCAGAAGCATGAAGCCGCTCAGCCCGATCAGGATGATGCTCTCAACCATATTTGGCTCTTCGAAAGGGAACCGTGCAAATCCGACGGCCTTGATGACCCAGGAGGCTATCCCGCTGAGAAAGATCGCTGCAGCAGCCACGAGGGCACCGGTCGAGTTCCTGGCGAGAATGAGGCAACCACCGACGAGCAGCAGCACACCCAGAGTTGCATAGAGGCCGGTGAAGAACTGCCAGTGCGCCACCCACATCGCGCGGTCTTCTATTGCCACTTCAGGCTGGTCCACCATGGAGGCCGCGTGTGTAAATGCGTATGCGTAGAACGCTGTCGAGATTGCGCCGAGCGCAGCGACCATCGAACCAAGAACCTTGCGAAGCACTTGCGACACCTCACAGCTACATCGTGCTCTAACTGTTGATTTCGGTGGCGCGCACGCCGCCGTCTGAGCTTGAAACTCTATCTTTCACGCGTCCGCTCCAGCGAGGCATCAGGCGGCAATTGCACACCGCGAAACACTTGCCACAGAACGGCAGAGAAAACGAGAAGAACCAGGGCAACGATGTTGACATTGGTCGGGGCGTCACTGTCTCCCCAGATTCGAAAGTAGATGGTGGGCAACGAATTGAAGCCCAGCTTGGCCCCTGACGGAGAGGTCACCGATATGACCTGAGCTCCATAGAACGCCACGGAAGCTACGGCGCCCGAAACGCGTCTACGTGTCACCAACCACAATGACAGGAACCCCAATGCAATAAAGCCCGCGACGATCGCGATCACGAGCGGTTTATGACCTTCGAGCCGAATCGAGCCAGATACGATCAAGTATCCCAAGTACAAGAGTGAGCCAATGAGGCTCCCGAGAATGATGAATTCACCGATGGATCTCGGTCCGGTTGTATGCGCGTCAGCGAGGTCCGGAACCGTAGACCCGGCAAGTTCTTTCGGCGGCGCGTAGCGATTGGGTTGGTCCATGGTTGCCGCCTAACGGTTGAGTTGAGCGGCGCGCGCGCCGAGATATGGGCTTGGCACCTTATCTCTCACGCATCAGCTCGAATGATGAGATGGACTCCTCCTGCCGAGGCGATTCGGCATCAATGTGCCAAGCTGGATGTGGTGCATCAGCTAGTCCAACAAGAGGAGTCCTCCATGGATGCTACGACTGTCGGTATCGATCTGGCAAAGAACGTCTTCGAGATCGCCCTGGCCGA
>JAEWLQ010000083.1 GCA_023457495.1 Pseudomonadota bacterium | reverse complement strand
GGCATGGGCCGGCGCCCGGAGGTTATCTCAAGAGCCCTGCGGTCATGAAGCCCGCAGGTCGGCGGTCCATTCACCCACGGTGCGTGCTTCGGCTTCGTGCGGCTCGTCGCGCCAGGTTTCGCGCAGGGCGGCGTTGTACCACTCCTGCATCGAAGGCAACGCGAGTAGTTGCGCGGCGTAACGGCGCGCGGCGGGATTCACGGGCGGTTCGTAGGTCTGGATGCGGAACGCGACCGGCGCGAAGAACGCGTCGGCGGCGGTGAATCGCGCGCCGGCGAGAAAGGGGCCGCCGAATCGACCGAGGCCATCGGCCCACAGTTCCTCGAGCCGCGCGAGATCGCGCTGGAGTGCCGGACTCACGGTGTGCAGCTTCACGCGGATCCCGCAATTCATCGTGCAGATGTCGCGCAGCGCGGAGTATCCCGAATGCATCTCCGCGGCGGCCGAGCGGGCGAACGCGCGCGCGGCGGACTCGGACGGCCATACGCCCGGGTGACGCTCGCCGACGTACTCGGTGATCGCGAGTGAATCCCACACCGTCGTCGCGCCGTCGACCAGGCAGGGAACCTTGCCGGTGGGGGAGAACGCGCGAAACGCGTCGGGATCGGGGCCGCCGAACACCACCTGCCGTTCGCGGAACGGAATGCCGAGCTCGCGCAGCAGCACCCACGGGCGCAGCGACCAGGAGGAGTAGTTCTTGTTGCCGATGAACAGGTCGTACATGCGTTTGTCCTGGGTGGTTGGCGGGTCCATGCCGCGCAGGCCGCGAGTGTACGCGATCCGCGGCCGCGGCGTCTCGCGGCCGCGCCGCGTCGCCCGGACTAACTACCTTCCGGTAGCCAGAGCGTGACCACCGCGCCCCCGCCGTCGCGATTCGCGATGCGCAGGCGGCCGCCGTGGGCTTCGACGATTTCGCGGCACAACGTGAGCCCGAGCCCGGTGCCCGCGGCCTTCGTCGAGTAGAAAGGGACGAGGGCATTTTCGAGCGCCCCGGCCGAGAATCCGGGTCCGCGGTCGAGCACCTCGATGGTGAAGCCGCCCGAAGTGGCCATCACGGCGAGCTCGATATCGGAGGGCTGCGAGCCCGACTCCCGGGCGTTCTTGAGGAGATTGATCAATGCCTGCTCCAGCTGCGCGGTGTCCAAGCTGGCGGTGCGTCGCGGCAGCTCTCCGGCCAGCGTGAATGCGGCGACGACGCGCAGGCGCTCGATCAGGACCTCCCAGGAGACGGGGGCGAGCCGCGGCTGCGGGAGCTTCGCGAACTGGGCATAACCGTCGATGAAACCCGCCAGGTGCCGTGCACGGTCCTCGATCGTCGCGAACACGCGATGAAGCTGCGCGGGATCGGGTGACTCCGCGAGGATCCGCCCGGAGTGCGCGAGCGAAGATATCGGCGCAAGCGAATTGTTGAGCTCGTGCGCGATCACGCGGATCACCTTCTTCCAGGTCGCCACTTCCTGCGAGTTGATCTCGCGCGTCAGCTGCTTGAGCAGCAGCAGTCGATGCGGCATGGCGTTCAGCAGGAAGCGCCGTTGCGAGACGTGATAGACCTGCGGCTCGCCGCCGAGCTCGAGCGTGAACAGCGTGTCGCCGCCGCGATGTATCGCCTCCTGCAGCGGCGCGGGCGCGTCATCGAGATAACGCGCGAATCGTTCGCCCTCGAGCTTGCGCCCGCCCGCGAAGAGCTGCCGCGCGGTTGCATTGGTATACAGCACGGTGTCGGAGTCGTTCGTCAGCACCAACGCGAGCGGCGTGCTCTGGATGACGGTGTCGAGCATGAGCTCGCGCTGATAGAGGCTTTGTCGCTCGACGCGCAGCCGGTCGCCGATGCCGTTGTACGCGTCGACCACCTCGCCGAGCTCGTCGGACGTGAGGTTGGTCACGCTGACGCTGAAATCGCGATCCTTGAGACTCGCGATGCCGTCGCCGAGAGCGCGTGCGGCGCGGCTCCAGCGCCGGGTCATCGCCGTTCCCGCCCAGGCGATCAGTGGAGTCAGCACCAGTGCCGTGACGGCGGCCGCGAGCCCGCGGGAATCGATGTAATGCGCGGCCAGGGCATGGGCGAGGGCGCCCAGCAGCGCGATGCCCGCCAGCCAGAGCGTGGCCCAGCCGGCCATTGAAGAGCGCCAGCGCATGTATGGCGCGCGGTGCGGGCCTCAGCGGCCCGGGGACTCCTTGATCCCGAGCTTTTCCATGCGGCGATACAGCGCCTGACGGCTGATGCCGAGCTGTCGCGCCGCCTGAGCGACGATGTGGCCCGACTCGCTCAAGGTGCGTTCGATGGTGGCGCGGTCGAGCACGGGCTCGTCCGAGCGCGCGGGTAAAACGGCCGGGAGGTTCAACGTCGCCGCGGAGAGGGGTGCGGCGCCGGCGAGCAGCGCCGCGCGTTGCAGCACGTTGCGCAGCTCGCGGACGTTTCCCGGCCAGGAATAGTTGAGCAAGGCACGCTCCGCGTCGCCCGTGAGCCGCACGCCCTTGTCGAGAAAGGCGCGCGCCAGCGGCAACACGTCGTCGCGGCGTTCGGCGAGCGGCGGCAGCGTGAGCTCGATGACGGACAGGCGGTAGTAGAGGTCTTCGCGGAAGCGGCCCTCGCGCATCGCTTCGCGCAAGGGCAGGTTGGTGGCGGCGACCACGCGCACGTTCGCCTTGCGCGTCGTATTGCTGCCGAGCCGTTCGTATTCGCCGGTCTGCAGCACGCGCAGTAGTTTGGCCTGGCCGGCGAGCGGCAGGTTGCCGATCTCGTCGAGGAACAACGTGCCGCCGTCGGCGGCCTCGAAGCGTCCCGCGCGCGGCTTCGCGCCCGTGAACGCACCGGAGTCCGTGCCGAACAGCTCGGCCTCGATGAGCTGGTCGGGCAGGGCGCCGGCGTTCACCTTGATCAAAGGCCGGTCGCGGCGCGGGGAATTGGCGTGCACGAGATCGGCGAGCACTTCCTTGCCCGAGCCATTGGGACCCGTGATGAGCACCGGTACGTCGGCGTGCGCCACCTGCGCGGCCATCGATGCGACCGTGTGCATGGCCTCGCTTTCGTATACGAGTCCGCGCAGGTCGTAGCGCTCGGCGAGCGCGGCGCGCGCTTCGGCGCGATTCGCGCGGCGCTGGATGTTCTCTTCGACCGCCGCGCGCAATTCGAGCAGGTTGCGGACCGTGGTGAGCAGGCGCGCGTCGTCCCAGGGCTTCGCGATGTAGTCGGCGGCCCCCGCCTTCACCAGGTCGACCGCGGTCTCGAGGTGCGTCCAGGCGGTGAGCAGGATGACCGGCACGTCCGGGTGCAACGCGCGCAATTCCCGGAACAGCGCGATGCCTTCCTCGCCCGAAGTGGCCTCGCGCTGGAAGTTCATGTCCTGGATGACGAGATCCACTTCCTGGGAGCGCACGGTCGCGGGGGGGTTGGGGGGGGGGTTGTCGCGCCGCGCCCGCGCCCCCGGGCGGGGG
>JAEWLQ010000082.1 GCA_023457495.1 Pseudomonadota bacterium | reverse complement strand
GGCATGAGAATGCCGAACACACGACCGGGGCCCAGCGCGCGGACCGCGAGCGCACCGCACACCGAGCTGTCGACGCCGCCGGACAATCCCAGCACCACGCCGCGCTTGTGCAGCGTGTTGGCCAGCGTATTGCGCATCCATTCACTGATGCGATCGACTTCTTTCGTCGGATCGAAGTCCAGTGTCTTGCTACTCAGACGGGTCCGCTGCATGGGAGTCAGGTTCCGTTCTTGCGTTTCACGTAGCCGTCGATGGCATCGAGGCTGTCGAGATTCTCGGGGGTCATCTCCTCGTCGGCGACCTGGATGCCGAAGGTCTCCTCGAGAAAACTCACCAGCTCGAGAAACCCGGTCGAATCGATGATTCGCCGCGAAAGGAATGAGTCGGAGTCGCTGAACTGCGGTCCACTCGTACCCATGATGAAATTGTCCGAAATGAATTTTCGAACGGCCTGCTTCACGTCGTCCATTGTCACTCCACTGAAAATCAAACGAGTCCGGTTTTCTTGATCTTGCCGGTATTGGTCTTCGGCAACTCGGCGACGAACTGCACGTACTTCGGCGCCATGAAACTTTCCATGCGCGAGAGGCAGAACTTGATCACCTCGCGCTCGGTGTAGGTCTTGTCACCCTTGAGCACCACGAACGCCTTCACGGCCTGGCCGAGGATGGGATCGTCCACGCCGATGACCGCGGCTTCGAGCACGCCTTCGAGACCGTAGAGAATGTTCTCCACTTCCTTGGGGCTCACCTTCTCACCGCGGCTCTTGATGATGTCGTCCTTGCGCGCGACGAAGTACAGCCAGCCTTCGCTGTCGGTGCGGAAAATGTCGCCGGAGTACAGCACCATCTCGCCCGGTATGGGGCCCGGCTTGAGGCGCTCGGCCGTGGCGGCGGGTTTCTCCCAGTAACCGCGCATCACATTGCTGCCGCGGATCACCAGCTCGCCCGTGCTGCCATCCGGCAGGCGCTTGCCGTTTTCGTCCACCAGCCAGACTTCCTCGTTGGGCATGCCACGGCCCACGCTGGTCGGGCGGATGTCGAGCTGCGAGGGCGGCAGGTAGGTGACGCGCTTGCACTCTGTGAGGCCGTACATCGAGAACAGCAACGCATGCGGGAACAACGCGCGCAACTGGCGGATGTGTTCCTCGGACAATGCCGCCGCGGTGTTGGTGATGGCGCGCAGCGATGCCAGATCGTAGCTGCGCAGCGTCTTCAGGTTCATGAGCAGCGAGAACATGGTGGGCACGCCGGGGAATACCGTCACCTTCTCGCGCACCATGGTCTCGAGCACTTTCACGGGGAAAGCGAACGAGGTCTCCACCACCACGGTCGCGCCCTTCAGCACGCCCATGAGTATCTGGTACAGACCGTAGTCGAAGGCCATGGGCAGCGCGCACAGGATGATGTCGTCGTGTCGCAGCCCGAGGTAGGTGGAGATGGAACGCGCGGCGGTCACCATGTTGAGGTGCGTGAGCATCACGCCCTTCGGATCGCCCGTGGAACCGGAGGTATAGATGAGCCCCGCGAGATCCTGGTCGATGGTCTCCTGTTCCCAGGGCTCGCGCGCGATCTGCGCGGGACCGCTGACGGCCTGCGGATATTTGATCAGCCGCGAACCGAGCGCGGCCGCGGCGGGACCGAGGTCTGCCTCGCCGACCACCACGCAGGTATGCACGGACTGGTTAGCCTGCAGCGAGTCGATGAATTCCGAGGCGAGGATGTCGTGCGCCACGAGCGCGCTGGCGCGCGCGTCGTTCAGCATGTAGGTGAGCTTGTCCTTGCGCGTGAGCGGGTTGATCGGCATGAACACCGCGCCGCATTTGAGCGCCGCGTAGATGGCGACCACCGCCTCGACGCCGTTGTCCACGAAAGTCGCGACTCGATCGCCGCGCTTCACGCCGCGCGCGCGCAGGAAGGCGGCCAGGCGGTTGGCCTCCGCGTCTATCTGGGCGTACGTGTAACGCTGCGCGCCGCAGACCAGCGCCACCTTCGCGCCATGGTCGCGCGCCGAGTCTTCCAATGTCTGATGCAGAAGCATGAACCTGTCTACCTACCCTGTGGATCCGGACACACCCGCGGCTTCAGGCCGCGACTGCGCGTTTTTCGATGAACTGCCGGTGCAGCAGCATGGTCGAGAGGACACCGACGAACGCCATGTTGTCGGCGAAACCGATGACCTTGCCGCGGCGGCTCTTTTCGAGGAGCTTCGCGACCGCGCCGGGGTCGAAGTATCCCGCACTCGCCAGCGAAGCCGGGCTGAGTACGTCGTCGACATAGTCCAGTGCGACACCGTTCACAAAAAAGCTGGCCGAATCCGGGGCGCGGTAAGGTTGTTTGGTGCGGCTGCGCACGCCCGGCGGGAGGTAATCATGCATGGCCTTCTTCAGCAGGAACTTCTCGGTGAGGCCGTTGATCTTGTAGCGCGCCGGCAGCCGGTTCGCGAACTCGATGACGCGGTGGTCGAGGAACGGGAAGCGCCCTTCTATGGAATTCGCCATGCCGACGCGATCGCCCTGCGAGCAAAGTAGATAGCCCGCCATGAGAGTATGCGCCTCGACGTACTGGTCGCGCGCCAGCGGCCCCCAGCGCTCGATCCCCGGCGCGAGCGTCGCCTTCACCGCGGCGTACGGATCCCACTGCCCCACGGCCTCCTGCATGGCCGGCGAGAAGAAGCGCGTCACCCGCTGGGTCGTGGTCCAGCGCGGCACGTGCGCGAAATACGGCTCGCCGATGTGTTCGATGCCCTCGCTGAAGAACCGCGAGGCCATGGCCGGGCTCGCGGCCGGCGAATTCTTCAGGTAGCCGTACAAGCGGTCGAGGATGCGGCCGCGCCACTTCGATTGCGGCGCGCGCGCCATGAACCGCCGGATGCGCGCTTCCTTGAACAGGTCGTAGCCGCCGAACACTTCGTCGGCGCCCTCGCCCGTCAGCACCACCTTGTAGTTCTCGGCGCGCACCTTGCCGGACAGCAGCATCATCGGCGTGGGCGCGGTGCGCACCACGGGGATCTCCGTGTGGCGGATGGCCCGGGGGAACGCCGCGCCGATATCCGCGGTGCGGCACTTCAGCTCGCTGTGGTTCGTGCCCAGGTAGTTCACCAGCTCCTGCTGATGCGCGCTCTCGTCGAACTCGGCGTCCTCGAATGTCAGCGAGAACGTGCGCAGCGGAGTGTCGGTGAAGTTCTTGATGATCGACGTGATGATCGAGGAATCGAGGCCGCCGGACAGATAGGCGCCCACCGGAACGTCGGCGCGCAGTTGCAGGCGCACGGCATCGATGAGCAGCGCCCGCAGCTCCTCGGCGTAATCCTCGGCGCTGCGCGTCGCCTCGATGCGCCCGTCCGGGAACTGCCAGTCCCAGTATCGGCGTGTCGAGATTCGCCCGCGCTCGAGCACCAGCAGCTGCCCGGGCAGCAACGAGCGGATGTTCTTGAAAGCGGTGCGGTCGGCGAGCGGCGACCAGTACGTGAACACCTGCGCGAGTGACTGCGGATCGAGCTCGCGCGGCACTTCGGCGAGCGCCAACAGCGCCTTTATCTCCGAGGCGAACAGCAGCCGTCCGCGGGACTCGGTGAAGAACAGGGGACGGATGCCCGCGCGATCCCGCGCCAGCACCAGACGCTTGCGCGCATCGTCCCAGATGGCGATGGCGAACTGCCCGTTCAGGTGATCGACGAAATCGTCGCCGTACTGCTCATAGGCATGCACGATGACCTCGGTATCCGAGGTCGTGTAGAAGCGGTGCCCCGCCTTCTGCAACTCGTTGCGCAACTCGATGTAGTTGAAGATCTCGCCGTTGAACACCGTCCACACGGTCTTTTCTTCGTTGTGGATCGGTTGATCTCCCGTCGAGAGATCGATGATCGACAGACGGGCGTGCGCGAGCCCCACGTCGCCCGGCGCATGGAAGCCGTAGCCGTCCGGTCCACGATGCTCCAGCGTATGGATCATCGATTCGAGCTCCGCGCGCGCGATGGGCGCGTCGCCCGAAATGCGCGCGATGCCGGCCAGGCCGCACATCAGCGCGCTCCCTTCTTGAACAGGATCACTTCCACCGTCTGCAGCAGGATGAGGATGTCGAACACCAGGTCGTGGTTCTTCACGTAGAACAGGTCGTACTGCAGCTTTTCGACGGCATCCTTCTCCGATGCGCCGTACGGGTAGCAGAGCTGCGCCCAGCCGGTGATACCCGGCTTCACGCTGTGGCGCTCGCGGTAGTAAGGAATGTTCTCGCCGAGCTTCGCGACGAACTCCGGACGTTCCGGACGCGGCCCGACGAAGCTCATGTCTCCGCGCAGCACGTTCCACAACTGCGGAAGCTCGTCGATGCGCAGTTTGCGCAGGTACTTGCCGATGGGGGTCACGCGGTCGTCGTTCGCGCTGGCCCACACGGCGCCGTTGCGCTCGGCGTCGGGACGCATGCTGCGGAACTTGATCACGCGGAACAATCTGCCGTTCAGGCCGACGCGAGCCTGGCTGTAGAAGATCGGCGCCGAGAGGCCCTCGGTGAGCTTGATGGCGATGATGGTCAGCAGAATGACCGGCGAGGCGAGCAGCAACAGCGTCACGCTCGCGAGCAGGTCGAAGGCGCGCTCCGAATTAACGCGGATGCCGTCGCGGCGGAAACCCGCACCGAAGATGAACCAGCTCGGATTCAGCACCTCGAGATGCACCTTGCCGGTCTCGCGTTCGAGAAAACTCACCTGCTCGGAGATCAGGATGCCGGCGAGCCTGCATTCCAGGAGATCCTTCAGGGGGAAATTGCGGCGCCGGTCATCCATGGCGACCACGATTTCCTCGATCCCCTCACGCCGGGCGAACTCGAACAATCCGCTCTCGAATTTCACCACGCGTTCGGGCGGCACCGCGATTTCCTCGTCGTCGACCGCCACGAATCCGATCAGCTTGAAGCCGCGCTGATCCGCGCGCCGGCGCAACATCGCCAGGCGCAGCGCATTGGAACCCGCGCCGAACACCAGCACGCGCCGCTTGAAGATGTCCTCGTCGATGATGCGCTGTGCGATGGCGCGCACCACCACCAGCAGAACCCAGGAAAACACGATCGCCGAGACGAACGCGGGGAAGGTGAAGCGGTACGGCGGCCAGATGGCGAGCAGCAGGGCCGAGAGCACACCGCCCGCGATCACGGAAATCGTGATTCGCAGGATGATGCCCGCCATGCGATCGCGCATGCGCCGCGTGAACAGGCCCATCGTGACCATGGCCAGGATCACGCAGCCGCCGAATACGGCGGCCTGGATCCAGTAGATGCGAGGATCCACGGAAGGACCGTTCGCGAGGCGGCACGCCACGCGACTCGCGATCAAAACCGCTCCCGACTCGGCTAACCAGAGCGCCAGAAGGGCCGGCCGCCAAGAATCTCCGAAAAAACCTATGCGCATGTGAGGCCAAGTGTAGGTGGCCCGACGCCTCCGAAGCAGAAGGCAGGCCGGCCCAGACCTCGCAAATGAGGCTTCCGTCTCAAAGCTCGGGCTGGCGTCCCCAGGGGGATTCGAACCCCCGTTACCGCCGTGAAAGGGCGATGTCCTGGGCCTCTAGACGATGGGGACGCAATCGAGACGTGGTGGAGCCAGGCGGGATCGAACCGCCGACCTCTTGCATGCCATGCAAGCGCTCTCCCAGCTGAGCTATGGCCCCACGCGAGGCGCGGCAAATTACGGTTGGTTGTGAGGTATGTCAAGCAAACGAAAGCAAACTCATCACAACTCCGGAAATTGTTTGTCAGTCGCCCGACCGTTTCCGTTCAGCCTACCGAGTCCCCCCGTGTCGGCCAGTCCCGACACGTTGAAATAAGTTTTTGGCCACGTTTAACTCGCTGCAACGTAAGTAAAGGCAAACCTGTTGTGAGACAGGGACGCAAAGCTTCCGGTCTGAAACGCCTAGGTGGCACAGATAGCGGGGTTGCCGGCAATAGCGAGCGGTTGTCAAGCCCGTATTGCCGTCAGTCCAGCTGCCGCCAAGCGTTTCGGCCTAGACAGAACTCTGACAGGACCGAACATGCGAATCTGCGGCAAACATATTGCATTCTTGACCCTTGCATCACTTGCGCTCGCCGGCTGCGGCAGCGAGGGGGGCGACTCCTCCCTGGATAGAAACACTCCTCCCCATATTACGGGCACTCCACCCACGACCCTGGTCGCGGGAACGCCCTATTCGTTCACGCCGACGGCGGTGGATCCGGATGGCGATCCCCTGACGTTCAATGCCACGAACGTTCCGTCCTGGGCAACATTCAACACCTCGACGGGCGCGCTCAGCGGCACACCCGACGAAGCCAACGTCGGCATGACCCAGTCGATCCAGATCGAGGTGAGCGACAGCAAGGCGGTGGTGCAACTTCCGCCCTTCCGGATTCAAGTCACCAGCAATTCGTCGGCACCGCCTCCCGGAAACGTGGCTCCGACCATTTCGGGTACCCCGGCCACCACGGCCGTCGTGAACCAGTCGTACACCTTCACGCCCGTGGGCGCCGATGCGAACGGCGACACGCTCACATACTCCATCGCCAATCGCCCCAGTTGGCTGACCTTCACCCCGGCCACGGGTGCGCTGACCGGCACTCCCGGCTCGGCCAACGTCGGCTCCACCGGCAACATCATCATCACCGTCAGTGATGGCCAGGCCACCGCCGACTTGCAGTTCTCGATCACCGTATCGGCGGCAACGCAGGTGCAAAACCGGCCGCCGACCATCACGGGAACGCCGCCCACCAGCGTGACGGTGGGTTCGCAGTACAGCTTCCAGCCCGTCGGCTCCGATCCCGACGGCAATACGCTGCGGTATTCGATCCAGAACCAGCCGTCCTGGATGGAATTCAACACGTCCACCGGCCGCCTCCGCGGCACGCCCACCGCGGCGAACGTTGGCACGTCGGCGCGCATCACCATCACGGTGACCGACGGCAATCTCACGGCGTCGCTGCCTTCGTTCACCATCCTGGTGAGCGCCGCCGCCAATCGGCCGCCGGCGATCGGTGGCACGCCGCTCACCTCGGTCAACGTGCTCACGGCGTATTCTTTCCAGCCGACCGCCTCGGATCCCGATGGCAACGCACTGACCTTCAGCATCCAGAACGCCCCGTCCTGGGCCACGTTCAGCGCGTCGACGGGCAGGCTCTCAGGTACGCCGCAAGCGACAGACGTCGGAAGCTACTCGAACATCATCATTTCGGTGTCGGATGGCACGGCGAGCGCCACGTTGCCCGCCTTCTCGCTGGCGGTGGTGCAGACCGCCTCCGGCACGGCCGTGTTGAACTGGTCTGCCCCGACGACGAACTCCGACGGCTCCTCCCTCTCCGATCTCGCGGGCTACCGTGTGGCGTATGGCCGCGCGGCCAGCGCGCTGGATCAGTCGGCCACGGTGAACACCGCGGGTGTTACGACCTACACGGTGGGCAACCTGACTTCCGGTCAGTGGTACTTCGCCGTGTACGCCGTCAATTCGCGCGGGCTCGAGAGCGACATCTCGAACGTCGCGACGAAGACCATTCCGTAAATTCGCGTCAGGGCGCGAGCGCCCGCTGCAGTCGCTGCAGCGTGCGTTCGTGGCCCAGCAGCGCGAGCGTCTGGTCGATGGGGGGCGAGATAGTCCCGCCCGTCACCGCGACGCGCAGCGGCTGGGCGATCTTGCCGAGCCCGACACCCTTCTCCGCCGCAAGACTTTCGAGCGCGCCGTGCACATCCGGCGCGCTCCAATTTTCCAGCGCCACCAGGCGCGCGCTCAGCTCGCGCAGCAGGGACTTCGAGTCCGCCGTCAGGTGCTTGTCCGCCGCCTTGGCATCGAGCGTCACCTCATCGCCAAAGAAGAAGCGGCTGTTCTCCGCCATCTCCTTGAGCGTCTTCGCGCGCTCGCGCTGCGCGAGGATGATGCCCTCGAGGAGCTGATCGTCCTGCGAGAAGATGCCGAGGCGCCCCAGGTGCCAGCGCAGGTGCGGCACGATGTCCTTGGGCTGCGCCTTCACCATGTGCTGCTGGTTCAGCCACAACATCTTGTCCGGGTTGAGCGCCGAGGCCGACTTGTTGATGTCGCGCACGTCGAACGCCGCGATCATCTCGTCGCGCGTGAAGTACTCCTGGTCGCCGTGCGACCAGCCGAGGCGCACGAGGTAGTTCAGCAGCGCCTCGGGTAGATAGCCCTGGTCCTGGTATTCGAGCACGCTCACCGCGCCGTGGCGCTTGGAGAGTTTCGCGCCGTCCGGACCCAGGATCATCGGCACGTGCGCGTACACCGGCGGCGTCTTGCCGAGCGCCAGCAGCATGTTCATCTGGCGCGGCGTGTTGTTGAGGTGATCGTCACCGCGGATCACGTGGGTGACGCCCATGTCGGCGTCGTCGACCACCACGCAGAAGTTGTAGGTGGGCGTGCCGTCCGAGCGCGCGATGATCAGGTCGTCGAGTTCCTTGTTCTGGAACGTGACCGGGCCGTGCACGACGTCTTCCACGACGGTCGCGCCCTCTTCCGGATTCTTGAACCGCACCACCGGCTGCCGGCCGCTCGCGGGGCCCGGTCCCTTGCCGTGGCGGCAACGGCCGTCGTAGCGCGGCTTTTCCTTGCGCGCCTGCTGGTCGGCGCGCATCGCATCGAGCTCTTCCTTGCTGCAGTAGCAGTGGTAGGCCGTGCCCGCCTTGAGCATGTCCGCGATCACCTCTTTATAGCGATCGAAGCGCTGCGTCTGGTAATACGGCCCCTGGTCGTGTTCGAGGCCGAGCCAGGCCATGCCTTCGAGGATGACCCTGACCGCCTCCGGCGTGGAGCGCTCGAGGTCCGTGTCCTCCACCCGCAGGATGAACTGGCCCTGCATGCGCCGGGCGTACAGCCAGGAAAACAGCGCCGTGCGCACCCCACCGATGTGCAGCATGCCGGTGGGCGACGGGGCGAAGCGGGTGACGACGGGCGTGGACATGGGCGTGGGACCGGCCTTTTTGGGGGCGCGAATCGTAGCATTCGCGGGTACCGGGCCGGGATTCCGGGAATCGCCGGGCCGACCGCCCGAAACCTCCATTTGATTCGGCTCCGGGCGGTCTTTAGACTCTCGCCCCTCTCGGAAGGACGTCAGTCCCGGCGGGCGGTTAGCTCAGCGGTAGAGCACTGCTTTCACACGGCAGGGGTCACAGGTTCAAGCCCTGTACCGCCCACCATCTTCACTCTTCGACTACAGGCTTGCGCTCGCGCTCAGGGCGCGGCCCCGAATTCCCGATCAACGATATCCAGGGCGCGGTATGCGTTTCGCACGTCCTCTCTCATTTGGGCAATTATCGCTTCCTTGTCAGCGATCTTCTTCGCATCACCCTCGGCACGAAGTTTCTGCAAGCCATCAACGTGTCTTGCGATGAGGGGATTGTACTCGTCGATCGTCTTGGTCCAGGCCGCGCGGAAATGACCGAGGTTCTCTCGCTTCCACGCCTTGGCCTCTCCGTTATCGCTGTACGGCCCTGGGCGATCGCAGCTTTCACGGATCTTTTCGACAGTGACTCCGTCCGATTTCATCTTCCTGTAGAAGAAACCCATCGTGATGAATATGGGCTCGGCCAATGCAACACAGTCACGATACGCTTGCGACGACTTAGGGGGCGGCACGCTCTGTGCGGATGAGGCTCCGCTTGCAAGCGTGAGCACGGACAAGGCGAGTAGATGGGGGAAGATCTGCACAGTGACTCCTCATATTTTTTTCTCGTTCTTGGAAACCCCAACAAGAAGCGGTTTCGACCGGCAGATGGACAAAGCCGAATTTGCCGGTGCTGTCAGTTTAACAAGCGTTCCACTCTTCAACGCAAGTGGCCCAGGCCTGCGAACAACGTTGCTGTCCACGGAATGGTGGGATTGCGTCTCGGTGGATGTGCGCCGTACCTGCGTGGGGGAGGACGTTCTCTCCTATCAGACGCAAGTGAGCGCAATACATGTCTACGGCTAGCTATCTACCCACGGTGGTATCAATTACTCCGGACCTCATTGTTCATTCTCGACGTGCAATCACAGCACTGCCCGACAATCTCGTCGCGGTTGAGACAAAGAAGGCATACCGCTCCTGCCGGTCGCGCGCACCGGATGATGTCAACGCAATCCGACAGCGCGCATCGACGCTAGCACTTCTCCGAAGTCGCGCTGCGATGCCTCTATTGCGCGTCGCGGCTGCCCTTGGGCCTATCGTCTTCACTGGAAATCGCCGAAACTGCCACGCAATGACGATCTCCCGCATCACCGCCATCCACGAGGCCGCGCACGCGGTCGCGGCGATCCGCGCCGGCCTGGTCTTCGATCACGTTACCGCCCTGCCGGACGAGTACGAGGAGACGGATGGCGCACTGCACTGGACCGACCTGCAATCTTCCGGCGAGCTCGAGCTGTCGCCGCGGCTGCTCGCGATCGTCTCGCTGGCCGGACCCTTCGCGGAAGCGAAAGAAGTAGGACGGCGGCTCGACCGCGTGTTCGCGGGATTCGCCGCATCCGACGATCGCGAAGCCGTCGCGCAGCTCGGCCTGACCGACGAGCAGTTCGTGACGGCGAGCAGGGAAACGATGGAGCTCATCGAGCGAGACTGGCCGTTGATCGAGCGCATCGCCGATGAGTTGATGGAAGGCGGCCTGCTCGAATTCGACGACGTCGAGGCGCTGGTCGCCGACCACGACTGATCCTACGAGCGGTGCGGACTGCTTTCGCGCGGCGCGGGGTGAGATTACTCTCGCCCGGTGCGAGCAAGTCCCGACAACACGGATGTCAGGGTCGTGCCTCGCTGGCGCAACTACGCAATCGCGCTGGCGTTGTGCCTCGCTGCGTTGCTGTTGCGGCTCGCTCTCACACCCTGGGTCGGTGACCGTCCGGTCCTCATCCTCTTTTTCTTCCCGATCGTCCTGTCGGCCTATCTAGGCGGATTGCGCCCCGGTTTGTTCGCGACCGCGATTGTTGCAGTCATCACCGCGTTCATGGGGTTGCCGCCGCCGCGGCGCGTGTGGAATGCGGAATCGATCGCGGTCGCGCAGTGGCTGTTTCTCATTTTGCAGGGTGTCCTGGTCAGCGTCCTGTTCGCCGAGCTCACCCGCTGGCGCCAGGGAGCGACCCGCGAAACACTGAGCCAGCGCAACGTCGCCACCGAACGCAAGGTGCACATCGGTTTCGCGATCGCCGTCGCCTTCCTCGGCACGATCGGCGTCGTGTCGTTTCTCTCCGCCGTGCGCCTCGAGGAAACCACGCGCCTCGTTTCACAAGCGCACACCGTCATCTCCAACATCGATGCGCTGGTGGGCACCACCTGGGAAGCAGAATCCGCGCATCGCGCCTACGTGATCAGCGGCGAAGAGGAGTTCGCGGCCGAATACACGCGCGCCACGGGGCGGGTCGACGGCCTCCTGCAGCTCTTGCGGGATGCGGTGCGCAGCGAGCCTTCATTGGCGAGCCTGGCGGATGATCTGGGCATGGCGGTGAGAGACCGGCTGCGGCAGAGCGCGAACCTCGTGGAACTGCGACGTGCGGGCGGCCTCGCGGCCGTCCAACAATGGCTCTCGAGGAGCCCCGAGCGCCCGGGGGCGCTGGCCCAGGCTCAAATCCTCTCCCTTGCACAGCAGATGAAGGCGCGGGAGTTCAAGGTCCTGAACACGCGCGAGCGCGATGCGCAACGGAGCGCGCATCTCACGCAGATGGTCATCGTCTTCGGCAGCGGACTCGCGCTGTCGTTCGTCGCGCTGGCGCTGTACGCGATCCGCCGGGATTTCGCGGGGCGCGAACGCGCCGAGGCCGAGCTCAACCGCTTCTTCGACCTTTCCATCGACCTGTTCGTGATCTCGAGCCGCGACGGGTACTTCAAGCGCGTGAGCTCGGCCATAACCGACCTGCTCGGCTACACGGTCGAGGAGATGCTGCGGATCTCGTACTTCGACATCACACATCCCGATGACCGCAAGCGCACCGATGAGGCCATCCACCAGCAGCTCGACGAAGGCAAACGCGTCGACGAATTCGTGGGGCGATACCGTCACAAGAACGGCTCGTGGCGCATGCTCTCGTGGCGCTCGTTTCCGCTGCACGATCTCATGTACGCCACGGCGCGCGACGTCACGGACCAGGTGCGCGACGCGAACGAGCTGCGTGAAGCGAAGGAGCAGCTGGAGACGCGGGTTGCCGATCGCACACGCGCGCTCGAAGCGGCCTACGACGCCATGCGCCAGAGCGAGGCGCGGTTTCGCGCGCTCATCGAGAACGGCGCGGACTGCATCATACTCACGAACCTGCAGCGTCAGTTCCTGTACGTGAGCCCCGCGGTCACGAACGTGGAAGGGTATTCACCCGAGGAGCTTATCGGCACCGACGCGGCCCTGACGACTCATCCGGACGATGCCCCCGTGCTGCAGCGGCGGCAGGGCGAGTTGCTCGCGAACCCGGGCAAGCCCATTTCCGCGGTCTGGCGACGCCGCCACAAGGATGGCCGCTGGCTATGGCTCGAGGGCGTCGCGACCAACCAGCTCGACAATCCTTCCGTGCGCGCGATCGTCACCAACTACCGTGACATCAGCGAGCGCATCGCGCACGAGGCCCGGCTCGCCGAGCAGCTGCAGCGCCTCGCGCTGCTGTCGCGCATCACGCGCGCGATCGGAGAACGACAGCAACTGCGCAGCATCTTCCAGGTCGTGGTCGCGCGGCTCGAAGAGGAATTGCCGGTCGACTTCTGCAGCATCGGCCTCTACCACGCCGACCAGGAGCAGCTCATCATCACCTGCGTCGGCAACCGCAGCGAGCCAATCGCCGCCGCCGCAGGAATGGGACTCGACTCCGTCATCCCGATCGACGCGAACGGTCTCGCCCGATGCCTGCGCGGAGAACTGGTCTGCGAGCACGACATCGCACAGGTCGACTCCCAGTTCCCCCGGCGCCTGGCCGCCGCCGGACTCGGCGCGCTCGTCATCGCGCCGCTGCTGGTCGAAAGCCAGGTGTTCGGCGTGCTCATCTGCGCGCGCCGGGCGACTCACAGCTTCAGCAGCGCGGAGTGCGAGTTCCTGCGCCAGGCCAGCGAACACACCGCCCTTGCCGCGCACCAGGCGCAGCTGCACGAGGCACTGCAGCGCGCCTACGACGACCTGCGGCACACCCAGGAGCAGGTGATGCAGCAGGAGCGGCTGCGCGCGCTCGGCCAGATGGCGAGTGGCATCGCGCACGACATCAACAACGCCATCTCGCCCGTCTCCCTGTACACGCAGGCGCTGCTGGAACGCGAGACCAACCTTTCCGAGCGCGGTCGCAGCCAGCTCGAGATCATCCAGCGCGCGATCGACGACATCGCGCAGACCGTGGCGCGCATGGGCGAGTTCTACCGCGCGCGTGCGCCGCAAGCGCTGCTGGCGCCGGTCGAGATCAACGAGCTCGTTCGCCAGGTGGTCGATCTCACACGCGCGCGCTGGAGCGACATGGCGCAGCGACGCGGCGCGGCCGTCGACGTCCAACTGGAGCTCGGCGCCGGCCTGCCGCCGATCGCCGCGGTCGAAAGCCAGATCCGCGATGCGCTCGTGAATCTCACTTTCAACGCGGTGGACGCGATGCCCGAGGGCGGCACGCTCACGTTCCGCACTACCTCCGCCGCGGCGGATTCCCGGCTCGTCGTCGTGCTCGAGGTGATCGACACCGGTGTGGGCATGGACGAGGAAACGCGGCGCCGCTGCCTCGATCCGTTCTTCACGACCAAGGGTGAACGCGGCACCGGGCTCGGCCTCGCCATGGTCTATGGCATCGCGCAACGGCACGGCGCGGGCCTGGAAATCGAGAGCGAGCCCGGCAAGGGCACGCTGGTGCGTCTGACCTTTCCCGTGTCGCGCGAGAGTCCGGCGATCCGCGCGGAACCCGCCGGCCTCGTCGTCCCTCCCCTGCGCATCCTCGTCATCGACGACGATCCGCTGCTGCTCAAGTCACTGCGCGACGCGCTCGAGGCGGAGGGCCATTCGGTGACGACGGCCAGCGGCGGACAGGCGGGCATCCATGCCTTCGTCGAATCGCACGCGCTGGGCCAGCCGTTCCCGGTGGTGATCACGGACCTGGGAATGCCCCATGTCGACGGCCGCAAGGTCGCGGCCACGATCAAGGCGAGCGTGCCCTCCACGCTCGTTTTGCTGCTCACCGGCTGGGGCCGGCGCCTGGTCGCCGACGGCGACGTGCCGCCCGGCGTGGACGCCATCCTGAGCAAGCCGCCGCGCCTCGCCGAGATCAGGTCGGCGCTCGCGCGTCACCTCGAAGCCGGCTCCGCTAGTTAGTCGGGAACGTGCACCCGTAGCTGCTGACCGCCGCCGTCTTGAGCGCGCGCAACAACACGTTGGCCGCCGGCGACAGCAACCAGTCGGTGCGCGTGATGATGCCGAACGCATCCATCGTGCACGACAGCTGCATGGGCAGGATCGCGACCATGCCGTGAGTTGCGTAGTAACGCGCGACATCCTGCGCCACCACCGCGACGAAGTCCGTCTGTTGCAGCATCTTCGTGATGAACAGCAGCGAGGACGTCTCGATGAGGTGCGTCGGCGGCGCGAGTCCCGCCTCGCTGAACATGAGGTCGAACCGGTGCCGGAGCACACCGCCCGCGGGCGGCACGATCCAGGATTTCTTCTCCACCGCGCGCAGCGAGAGGCCCGGAACGCTGAGCAGCGGATGTCCCGGCCGGACGACCGCGCACACGGGCTCTTCGGCGAGACGCTCGTATTTCAGGCCGGATTTCTCCTGCCGTTCGAGAATGCGCCCGACCATGATGTCGACCTTGCCCTGCCCGAGCTCCTCGATGAGGACGTCGCTCGAATCCACGTGCAGCTCGACGCGCAGCTTCGGGTTCTCACGCGCCACGAGAGCAAGCGCCTGGGGAACCAGGCTGAGCGCCGGTCCCGTGATCGCGCCCAGGCTCACGTGTCCCGCGAGACCCGACTTCAGGGCATCGACTTCCTGCCCCGCCTCACGCAAGCTCGACAGTGCGATGCGCGCATGGCGGATCAGCGTCTCTCCGTACCAGTTGGGACGCATTCCTCGCGGCTGCCGTTCGAACAGCGAGACCCCGAGCATGTCCTCGAGGTCCTTGAGCAGCTTCGAAGCCGCGGGCTGAGACATGTGCAGAACCGCGGCCGCGCGATGGATGTTCCCTTCATCGCAAATTGCCGTGAGCAGCATCAACTGGCGCGTTTTGAGACGCGCACGAATGAACCAAGGTGTGGACGCGGCCATTGAACCCCCCAATGCCAAAACATGTATATAACAACCGGTATGCCGACGTGCAAATCTCCGGCTTGATGGCTATCGATACGAAACTCATGATGCGGGTACCCATGCACACGAAAACACTGCGACTTCTCACGACCACCCTCGTCTTCGCCCTGCTCGCCGCCTGCACTCGCAGCAGCGATCCGGCCGGCGCACCAGGGGAACCCCAGGCGATCGTGCTCGGCTTCAGCCAGATCGGCGCTGAAAGCGAATGGCGCACGGCGAATACCCGCTCCGTCCAGTCGGCGGCCGCCGATGCGGGAATCCAACTGCGTTTCTCGGACGCGCAGCAGAAGCAGGAAAACCAGATCAAGGCGCTGCGCTCCTTCATCGCGCAGCGCGTCGACGTCATCGCCTTTTCACCGGTGGTCGAAACCGGCTGGGAAACCGTGTTGCGCGAGGCAAAGGCCGCGAACATTCCCGTGATCCTCACGGATCGCGCGGTCGAGGTCAGTGACCAGTCGTTGTATCTCTCGTTGATCGGCTCGGACTTCGTCGAGGAAGGCCGCAAGGCCGGCCGCTGGCTGCTCGAGCACTACACCACTGGCGCGGGACAACCGGCCCCGGACGAAATCAACATCGTCGAATTGCAGGGCACCGTGGGTTCGGCGCCCGCCAACGACCGCAAGAAGGGCTTCGCGGAAGTCATCGGCACGGACCGGCGCTTCAAGATCATCCGCTCGCAGACCGGTGACTTCACGCGCGCCAAGGGCAAGGAAGTCATGGAAGCCTTCCTCAAGGCCGAGGGCCGCCGCATCAACGTGCTGTTCGCGCACAACGACGACATGGCCATCGGTGCGATCCAGGCCATCGAGGAAGCCGGCTTCAAGCCCGGCACGGACATCATCATCGTCTCCATCGACGGCGTGAAGGGCGCGTTCGAGGCGATGATCGCCGGAAAACTCAACGTGACCGTCGAGTGCAATCCGCTGCTCGGACCGCAGCTCATGGAGGCGGTGAAGGAAGTTGCCGCCGGACGCGAGATCCCGCGGCGCATCGTGACCGAGGAAGGCGTCTTCCCGCGCGAGACCGCAGCGGAAGTGCTGCCGACGCGCCAATACTGACGTCGCGATGACCCGGGCTTCCTTCGGCGCGCTCGACGGCACACCGATCGAATCGATTTCGATCGGCGGCGAGGGTCTCGCCGCCGAGGTGCTGACGTATGGGGCGATCCTGCGACGCCTGACCTTCCCCGTGCGCGGCGTGCGGCGCGATCTCGTGCTGCATTTCGATTCGCTCGAGGAATACGTGCGCGACCGCGCCTACGTCGGCTCGCTGGTCGGCCGCTTCGGCAACCGCATCGGTGGCGCGACCTTCGTCGAGAACGGGCGGCGCCACGTGCTGAGCGCGAACGAGGGGCCTAACCACCTGCACGGCGGCATGCTGGGTTTCGGAAAACGCGTGTGGCGCGTTCTGGAGAACGACGCGCAGTCGCTGACGCTCGGGTACACCTCGCCCGCCGGCGAGGAAGGGTATCCGGGGAACCTGGAAGCGCGGCTGGAGCTACGCGTCGGCGCGTCCACGCTCGACATCGTCCTCACCGCGCAATGTGATGCGCCGACGCCGGTGAACCTGACCTGGCACCCGTACTTCAACCTCAATGCCGGGCACGCGAGGGCCACCGACCAGTTCCTGCGCATCCCGGCCAGCCGCTATCTACCCGTCGTGGCCGGTCTCATCCCGACGGGCGAGTTCGCCTCCGTCGAGGGAAGCCCGTTCGACTTCCGCGCGGCCCGACGGCTCGCGCCGCCGGACATCGCCACGCATCCGCAGCTGTCGCTGGCCGGCGGATACGATCATTGCTGGTTGCTGGACGAGGATGCGGATTGCGTCTGCGAGCTCAGCTCCGCGGACCGCGACCTCGCGCTGCGGATGCACGGCAGCGGCCCCGGACTGCAGTTCTACAACGGCCAGTTCCTGGCGCGCTCGCATCCGGCTCTCGGCGCGGGCGTCATCCTCGAACCGCAGGGCCTGCCGAATGCACCCAACGAGCCAGCGTTCCCGAACTCGCTGCTGCTCCCCGGCGAAACTTATCGAGCCACCATCCAATACGAGCTGAACGCCTCATGAGCCACGGTCATTCCCGTCGAGATGCATTGAAGATCCTGGGCGCGGGCGCCGCGCTGGCGACACTGCCGGCGCATGCCGCGGCCGTCTCGGGCGCGGGATCGGCGCCGCGATATTTCAGTCTCCGGCAGGTGAAGCTCGGCGAAGGGCCCTTCCTCGCGGCGCAGCGGCTCGACGAGGCCTATCTACTGCGCCTCGAACCGGACCGCATGCTGGCCAACTTCCGCACCAACGCCGGGCTCGAACCGCGTGCGCCGGTGTACGGCGGCTGGGAGTCGCTCGAGCCGTGGGTGTGGATCCGCTGTCATGGACATACGGCCGGTCATTACCTGACCGCCGCCGCCTGCATGTATGAGACCACCGGCGATGCGCGTTTCGCCGAGCGCGTGGATTACATGGTGAAGGAACTCGCCGAATGCCAGGCGCGCACCGGCGGCTGGCTGACCGCCTTCCCCGACGGCGTCGCGCCGCTCACGGACAGTCTCGCCGGCAAGGAATTCGCCGGCGTGCCCTGGTACACCACGCACAAGGTGCTCGCCGGGTTGCGCGACGCCTACCTGCATCGTGGCAATGAGCAGGCGCGCGACGTGTTGCTCGCGTTCGCCGGGTGGATAGACCGCGTCTGCGCCGAGGTGACGGACGATCGCTTCCAGAAGATGCTCGACCGTGAGCATGGCGGCATGAACGAGGTGCTGGTCGACGTGTACCAGATCTCGCGCGACGAGAAATACCTCAAGCTCGCGGTCAAGTTCTCGCATCGCGCGCTGCTCGAGCCGCTGGCCGCGGGACGCGACACGCTCGACGGACTGCACGCGAACACGCAGATCCCGAAGGTCATCGGCTTCACCCGGCTCGCGGGCGTCGATCCCGCGCTGGCCGAAGCCGGTTACGGGCGCGCCGCGACGTTCTTCTGGAACAACGTCGTGGAGGAACGCTCCTTCGCCACGGGCGGCCATGGCGACGCGGAACTCTTCTTCCCGAAGCAGGATTTCGCCAAGCGCCTCGGCTCCGCCAAGACGATGGAGACCTGCTGCACGCACAACATGATGGCGCTCACGCGCCGGTTGTACGGCGGCGATCCTCAGGCCCGGTACTTCGATTACTTCGAGCGCGCGCTGTTCAACGGCATTCTCGCCTCGCAGGATCCGCAGACGGGCATGAACTCGTATTTCCAGTCGACGCGACCGGGATACGTGCGGCTGTATCACACGCCCTTCGATTCGTTCTGGTGCTGCACGGGTTCGGGCATCGAGAATCACGCGCGCTACGGCGAATCCATCTACGCGCATGCGGGCGACACGCTGTACGTGAACCTCTTCCTCGCCTCGACTCTCGACTGGGCCGATCGCGGGATCCGGCTCACCCAGCACACGCGTTTTCCCGATGAGGAGACGACGCGCCTGGAATTCGCGAGCGCCCGGCCACAGTCGCTGACGCTCTCGATCCGCCAGCCGGCCTGGTGCCCGGCGATGACGGTGTCGGTGAACGGCCGCAAACACACCGCGCGACGTCCCGGCGAATACTTCTCGCTCACGCGGCGTTTCCGCGCGAGCGATCGCATCGAGGTGCGCACGCCGATGTCGCTGGCGCTCGAGCCCCTGCCGCACTCGCCCGATCACGCCGCGCTGCGCTACGGTCCGATCGTGCTCGCGGGACGCATGGGTACGGCCGGTCTCACCCCGGGCGCGCAGCTCATCATCAATGAGCGCAAGTCCGGCGAGATGCTCAACGATACCGTGCCCATCCCTGTCTGGACCCGGCCGCTGACCGAGCTGCTGGCCTCGACCACCCGCGTGGACGCTTCGGCGTTGCGCTTCATCACACGTGGATTCGAGGGCGGCGCCGAGGTCGAGCTCGTTCCGTGGTTCCGGACCACGAACGAGCGCTACAACCTCTACTGGCACCGCTCGTCGGGGCCGAACGGCTAACGCTCCAACCGGGCCTTCAGAACCCGGAAAACCGCGAACTGGAACGCCCCCCGGGGAAACCCGGTGTGACCGGCGTCACCGTGGTTTTGTCACATAACGGCCAAGATTCCCTGCGTGCCAATGGGAGAAACCGCCCGAGAGGGTCGGCGCGGCCCCGTTGTGCACTCGTGGGAGGGAATAGTGGCCATTCAAAAGGTGCTGATCGTCGATGACGCACGTCCGGATCTCATGAACCTGGAAAGGATCGTGAGCGCCGCCGGCTACACCACGCTCACCGCCACGAATGGCCTGCAGGCCGTCGAGATCTCCAAGACCGCCCTGCCCGACGTCATCCTGATGGACGTCAACATGGACCAGATGGATGGCTTCGCCGCCACCCGCGCGATCGGCGGAGACGCCGCGACCAAGGCGATCCCCGTCGTGCTGGTGACCAGCAAGAACCAGAAGGCCGATCGCGTGTGGGCGCAGATGCTCGGCGTGAAAGGTTACGTGACCAAGCCGTACACCCCCGACCAGATCCTCGGCGCCATCGCGGCCTGCGCCTGATGTCTGCCCCAGGCGTCATGAGTCACTGGCCCACCGCAACGCTCGGGCTGCCCCCGCTGCCCCCGGAGCTCGCGGCGCTGGTGCAGCCGGCCACGACCGGCACGGAAAACCCGAATGACATCGTCCGCCAGGCCTTCCGCATCGGCCAGGTGCGCATGCTCGCGCCGTTCGCCACGGCGAGCGAGCTCACCGAGATGCCGAACGTCTATCCACTGCCGCGTACACCCGCGAACCTGCTAGGGCTCGTGAATCTCCACGGCCGCATCGTCCCGCTGTTCGATCTCGCCGCGCTGTTCGAGACGCAGCACCTGCCGCGCGAGAAACGCATGCTGCTCGTGATCGGCCACGGCAACGACGCCGCCGGCATCGTCATCGATGGCCTGCCGCGCCGCATGGTCTTTCAGCCCGAAACGCAGGTATTGCCACCGGCCTTGCCGGCCGCGGCCGCCACCGCCGTCACCGCGGCCTACGCGCAGGGCGACGACACCTGGTTCGAATTCGATTACGCGCAACTACTCGATCAACTCGTGAGCTAATCCCATGGCCATTCGCAACATGTTCGGCGCCCAGTCCATCCGGCAGAAGCTGCTGCTCGGAACGCTGTTCCTCGCCATCATCCCCGTGGCCGTGACCTCGCTGATCGTCGGACACGAATCGCTCAAGTCCGGCCGCGAAGCGCTCGAATCGCAGGCGCGCGAATCGTTGATCGCCCAGCGCGCTTCGAAGGCCGGCCAGATCACCGACTACTTCCAGTCGCTGTCGAACCAGGTGCAGGTGCTCGCCGCTTCTCCCGACGTCATCGAGGCGATGCGCGAACTGCCCGCGGCCTTCGACGCCTCCGTGCTGAACGTCGCCGACCTGCCCGCCCAGCGCGCGCGCCTCGGCCGGTATTACACCGGCGACTACGTGGTGGAATTCCAGAAGCGCAACGCGGGCAAGCCCGTGGACATGTCGCACAACGTCGCCGCGCTCTCCGACAGCGCGATGAACCTGCAGTACCAGTACATCGCCGCGAACCCGCATGCGCTCGGCTCCAAGTCCGACCTCGTGCGCGCCAACGACGGCTCGCGTTATTCCGAGCTGCACGCCGCGATCCATCCGTACCTGCGCACGGCGCTCGCCCAGTTCGGCCTCTACGACATCTTCCTGGTCGAGCCGAAGAACGGCGCGATCGTCTACACCGTGTTCAAGGAGCTCGACTTCGGCACGTCGCTGGTCAGCGGCCCGTTCGCGAAGAGCCGGCTCGCCGATGCCTTCCGCCAGTCGTGGAAGCTCGAGTCGCCGGGCATGGTTTCCCTGTCGGAGTTCGGCGAATACCTGCCCTCCTACAACGACCAGGCCGCCTTCCTCGGCACGCCCATCTTCGATGGCAATCGCAAGATCGGCGTGCTCGTCGTGCAGGTGCCGCTCGACAAGATCAACTCCGTCATGACGCACGAAGGCAAGTGGAAGGAACGCGGCCTCGGCGACACGGGCGAGACCTATCTGGTCTCCGCCGCCGACGGTACGCCGCGCTCCATCGCGCGCCTCGCGATCGAAAACATCGATGCCTATGCGAAGAGTGTGAGCGACGCGGGCTACGCCAAGGGCCTGGCGAACGCCGTGGAGGCCAAGGGCACGGGCGTCGGTCTCGTCCCGATCAAGACGCAGGCGACGGCCGAAGTCTTCGAGAAAGGCTCCGCGGGTTACGGGGTCTACCCGAACTACGCGAAGCAGTCCGTGCTCGGCGCGTACGCGCCGCTGTCGGTGCTCGGCCTCAAGTGGGCCATCATCGCCGAGATCGAATCCTCCGAAGCGTTCGCGCCGGTGACGGCGGTGCGCGAGAAGGTCGTGATGTGGTCGACCGGCATCGCCGTGGCGCTGCTGGGTCTCGGCCTGCTGATCGCCTTCTCGCTGCTGCGCTCGGTCACCAGGCCGATCACGAAATTGCAGAACACCGTCAACGCGATCGCCGAGGGCGATTTCGAGGCGCGTTCGCAGCTCGGCGGCGATGACGAATTCGGTCAGCTCAGCCGCGCCTTCGACAACCTGCTCGACGATCGCGTCGCGCGCCTGGCCGAAGCCGAGCGCGAGAACGAAGACCTCAACAACTCGGTCGTGCAGCTGCTTCAGGCCGTCGCGCAGTTGTCCAACAAGGACCTGACCGCCAAGGCGCCCGTGAGCGCGAACGTCATCGGCACCGTGTCCGACTCCATCAACCTGCTCGCGCATGAAACCGGCCGCGTGCGCTCTGTAGTGACCAGCATAGCCGCGCAGGGGAAACTCGCCCCCGCGCGCGGGAAGCGCCAGGCCGGCTCGGTGAACGCCACCGCCGCGGCGGAACGCTCGGACGTCGAGCGCGCGAGCGAGAACCTCGCGAATGCGAACAAGGTCATGACCCAGGTGGCCGAGCTCGCCGCCGCCTCCAACCGCGCCGCCGAGCAGGCGACCACGTCCACGGTGACCGCGCTCGGCGCGGTGAACGAAACGGTGCGCGGCATGGAAGGCATCCGCGAATCGATCGCCGAGGCCGAAAAGCGCATCAAGCGCCTCGGCGAACGTTCGCAGGAAATCACCGGCATCGTGAACCTCATCAACACGATCGCGGAACGCACGCACGTGCTGGCGTTGAACGCGTCCATGCAGGCGGCCGCCGCCGGCGACGCGGGCCGTGGCTTCGCGGTCGTCGCCGAAGAAGTGCAGCGCCTCGCCGAGAGCTCGCGCCAGGCGACGCAGCAGATCGCGCAGCTCGTGAACAACATCCAGATCGAGACGTCGGACACGATCAACACCGTGAACAAGACGATTTCGCAGGTGGTCGCGGGCTCTGAGATCGCCGCGAAGTCCGGTCAGCAGATGCGCGAGACGCAGCAGTCGACCGCTTCGCTCGTGGAGCTCGTCAAGCGCATCACCTCCTCCGCGCAGGTGCAGATGAAGATCACCACGGAGCTGCGCAACCGCGTGCACCAGATCGGCGCCAGCACGGAAAAGACCGCGGCGGAGATCCTGCTGCAGTCGGAGGCCACGGCCGACCTGTCGAAGTCCGCGGACCGCCTCGTCGAGTCGGTGCGCGTGTTCAAACTACCCAGCAACCGGGCGGCATAAGAAGGAACGATGCGAGGACAGGATCTCCTCAACGCGCTCGCCGACGAGCTCAAGGGGCTCGCGCCCGAGCTCGCGCAGGCGTACGACGCCGGCACCGAGGCCGGACCGTCCGCGCGTGCGTCGAATGACGCCTCGTATGTAACGTCCGTCTCGCGGCTTTCTGAAGCCGCGGGCTACATGGGTCTCGCCGGCGTGCAGCGTATCTGCGCGTCGGTGCTGGCGAACCTCGAGCATCTATCCACCGACGACGCGGACGCCCGCGTACTGGTGCGCGGCTTCTTCACCGACTGGGCGCCTGCGCTCGAGTCGCACCTGCGCGAAGCCACGAATCCGGCGCATGTCGAGGCGCTGTGCGCGCACTTCGGCGGCGCCTGGGTGCCGCTGCCGCTCGATGCCGACGCGCTCGGCGAGCTGCGCCGCGAGCTCGGCGCCGCGCACGACATCGGCGCCGCGCTCGACGAATCCGAAGACGCCGCGCCCGAGGCGCTGACCGCCGCCGATCTCACGCTCGACGTCTCGAACGACGTCGATGCCGCGCTCATCGATGCCTTCCTCAACGACTCTCCCCCGCAGGCCTCGGAGGTCACGCGTTCGTTGCAGGGCTGGATCGTGGACCCATCGCAGACCGAGCTGCTCCGCAACGCGAAGCGCGCGGCGCACACGCTGAAGGGCTCGGCGAACATCCTCGGCATTCGCGGCGTCGCGAAGCTCGCGCACCGCCTCGAGGACTTGCTCGAGATCTGCGAAGCCGAATCCGAGCCGCCCTCTTCGGGGCGCGCCGGCGCCTTGATGGCGGCGGCCGACTGTCTCGAACAGATGGTGGCGGCGGTCGCGGGCGAAGACAGCGCCCCGGACAACGCGCTCGGCGTGATCAACCTGCTCGACGCCGCGCGTGACAATACCCGCGAGGATGACGGGCGCCCCGCTCCCGCGGCGGAAACCGCACCCGCGGCTCTCCTGCCCGCCCAGGCGCCGCGCGCCGAGGCGAAGGCCACGACGCGCGTGCCCACGCAGCTGCTCGACGATCTCGTGCGCATGGTGGGCGAGCTCACCATCAAGGTCGGCGAGCTCGAACAGGAACTGAAATCGACCGCCACGAATTCGCGCCAGCTGGTGGATCAGGACCGCGTGATCCAGAAGCGTTTGTTCGAGCTCGAGAACTCGGTGGACATCCGCGGTCTCGCCGCGCGCCACAAGCTGCACGCCGTCGGCTCGCAGAACAGCGAGTTCGACTCGCTGGAGATGGACCAGTACAACGAAGTGCAGAGCATCACTCGCGCGTTGATCGAGGAAACCACGGACGCCCGCGATCTCGGTCTCGGCATCAAGGACGAGCTCGCCGGTCTCGCCGGCATCCTGCACCAGCAGCAGCGACTGGTGCGCGAGCTAGCGCACCTGACCTCGCAGACGCGCATGGCGCCGGTCGAGACGATCGTGCCGCGCCTGCAGCGCAACGTACGCCAGACGGCGGCGGCCACGGGCAAACAGGCCGAACTCGTGATCGTGGGCCAGGACATCCTGGTCGACGCGGACGTGTTGAACCAGCTCATCGATCCGATGCTGCACATCCTGCGCAATGCGGTCGACCATGGCCTCGAACTCCCCGACGAACGCGCCGCGGTGGGCAAGCCGCGCATGGGCCGCATCACGCTCACGGTTACGCGCCGCGGGCAGGTGGTCACCGTGCAGGTGGCGGACGATGGACGCGGGCTCGATCTCGACGGCGTCCGTCAGAAGGCCGTGGAACGCGGCCTGTTGGCCGACGATGCGCAACCGGGTGACGCGGAGATCGCGCGTCTCACGCTGCTGCCGGGATTCTCGACCCGCGATGCGGTCACCGAAATCTCCGGGCGCGGTGTCGGCCTCGACGTGGTCGCCACGCGGCTGCGCGCGCTGTCCGGTTCCATCGACATCCGCTCGCAGGCCGGCCAGGGCCTCACCATCGAGCTGCGCTTCCAGGCATCGCTGGTCGCGACGCACGCCCTCTTCGTGCGTGACGGCGGCCAGGTGTTCGGCCTCGCGAGCCACGCCGTGCGCCGTGCCTTCCCGGCGATCGCGGTCAAACTACTACGCGAGAATGGCGCGCTGGTCGCCGTGGTCGAGGACGGATCCGAGGAGGAGAAATATCCCGCGCATGAGATCGGCGGATTGACGGGCCTCGCGCCCGCGGCCTTCCCCGAGCGGCGCAATCTCGTCGTGGTCGATACCGATTCCGGTCCCGTCGGCGTGCTCGTCGATGCGGTGCTCGACGCGGGCGAACTCGTCACCCGGCCCACCGGCCGGTATCTCAAGCGCCTGCCGGGCGTCGCCGGCATCGGCCTCACCGGCAGCGGCGCGGTGATCCCGCTGCTCGACATCGCCGAGCTCGCGCGCAGCCCGCGCGAGGAAAGCCTGCGCGCCGCAGCCGCCGCGCGCGCCCAGGCGCAGCGGCGCAAACGTGCGCTCGTCGTCGATGATTCCCTGTCGGTGCGGCGCGCCATCGCGTCGCTGCTCGAGGATCACGGCTACGACGTCACACTCGCCCGCGACGGCCTCGAAGCCGTGAAGTCACTCGAGACCGCGCGTCCGGACGTGGTGCTGACGGATCTCGAAATGCCCAACATGAACGGCCTGGAGCTCGCGCAGCACGTGCGCTCGCGCCCCGAGCTCGCCGGCCTCACCGTGATCATGATCACCTCACGCTCCATGGACAAACATCGCCGCCAGGGCCTGTCCGCGGGCGTGGACGTTTACCTGACCAAACCATTCGCCGAAAACGAGCTACTGCAACACGTGGCCGATGCCGTTACCGCGCGCGCCGAAAGACGCGCGGCCGCCGGCTGAGCCAAGCAAGGGACCGCCGCCATGAACAACAAACCCCGCATCCTCAACGTTCGAGTCGTCGGCTTCTCCGCGCCCGAACGCCAGATGCTCAATTCCATTTTCCTGCTGTCGGTCGCGCCCGCGCGCCAGATCGGCTACAAGTTGTGGGTGGCCGAAAGCGGTGTCGCGCCGGACATGTACCTGCTCGACGGCGACAGCGACAGTGCGGTCGCGAGCTGGCAGGCCACCTTCTCGAGCACGTCGGACCGCACGCTGGTCGTCGGCGCCAAGAACACCGATCTCGGGGTCGCCTCCGCGGCACGTCCGCTCGGCCTCAAGGTCGTAGGCGCGATGGACCGGCTGGCGATTGCCTTAAACAACGCCGCGCAGGAATCGGCCGCGGAGCTCGACGTCTCCGCGCCGCGCGCGGGGGGCACGCTGCCCACCGCGAGCGCGACGCTCGACAGCACCGCTTCGCCGACTCCGGCCGCGGCGAAGTTCGATGCGAGTGTCTCGGCGCGCGTGAACACCGAGGCGACCGCGCGACAGCCCGTGCTGTCGACCAGCATCAACGCCGCCGTGCCGGCCGGCGCCGCGAGCCTCACCGCGGCGAGCCAGACCGCCAGCGCGTCCATCGTCGCGCCGGCAGCGACCGCGAAGCTCTCCGGCACGATGCCGACGTCGATGACCGCGAATGCGCCCGCCGCGAGCGTATTGCCGAGTGTCACGCTGACGCCGAATGTCGTGCCGGCGCTCGACGGCAACGAAAAGTCGATCAACGAAAAATCGCTCAATGAGAAGCCGGTCACCGAAAAGACCGTCGACAGGATCCTGAACGATCGCACCGCAAGCACGGGCGTTACGCCCGCGCCGAGTGGTCTGGCGAACATGTCGAGCGGCGTGACGCCGCTGTCGCCCGCGGCGCTGTCGGCCGTCGTGAATTCCTCCGCGACGCGCACGAACCTGCGCGTCGTGCCGCCGCCCTCGCCGCTCGCGGCCTCGCTGCCGACCGCGGCCAGCACCGCGCGCATCGCCGAGGCGCCGATGCAGCCGCCGCCGTCCGTTGCGGTAACTCCGCCAGCCGCCGCGGTAACACCGCCGGCCGCCGCGGTGCCGCCGCCGGCGCCCGTGATGCCCGCCAACACGGGCATTCCGACGCCGCGTCACGAGGAGCAGGTGTTCCGCGTGTTGTGCGTCGATGACAGCCCGCTCATGCGCACCTTCCTGCAGAACAAGCTTCAGCCGTACGGCATCGCGCCGGAGTTCGCCGCGTCGGGCGAAGAGGCGCTGTTCAAGATCTCCAAGCAGCACTACGACCTGATCTTCCTCGACGTGATGCTGCCCGGCATGGACGGCTACGACGTCTGCAAGATGATCAAGAAGAACAAGGACAATGCGCTGATGAAGGTCGTCATGCTCACGAGCAAAGACAAGACCTTCGACAAGATCCGCGGCACGATGGCCGGCTGCGATGGTTACCTGACCAAACCGGTCGATGAGCTGAAGCTGCGGGCCATTATCGAACGGCACTCGGTGTCGCGCTGAGATGACCGAGCGCGTCCTCATCGTGCGGCACGCGTCGGGCCTGGTTAACCGGGCGCGGCGCATGGCCATCGAGAAATGGCCGCAGGCAAAGCTCGAGGTGCATGATCTCGCGGCCTACGGCAAGCCGCCCGCGGACTTCCGCTGGGACCGCTACGTGCACCTGCTGATCGACGACGAGTACCTGCGCAAGGAAGGCCTGCTGTGGCTGTCGGAGCTGCGCACCCGGCCTAACTTCCCGAAGATCGTGCGCGTGCCGACCGAGGTTGCGCGGCACAAGCCGCCGGCCGAGATCGAGGTGAAGGCGCCGCCGATGCCGCCGCCGCGCAGATCCGAATCGCGGCCCGCCGCGGCCGAGATCAAGCCGATTCCCCAGCAGAGCAAGTCCGCCTCGCGGCCCGCGGCCGCGCCGGACAGCCCCAGCATGATCCAGCGCGCGGATGCGAAGCGGTTGGCCGATGCCGAGGCCGTGCTCAAGGCGGCCGGGATCCAGGGCTTCACGCCCATCAGGCCGTTGGGCAGCGGCGCGACCGCCAATGTGTGTCTGTGCGAGCGCGGTTCGGACAAGCAGCAGGTCGTGCTCAAGATCCTCAAGGGCGAAGGCAGCGGCGATTCGGACCTGCTGGCGCGTTTCGTTCAGGAGTACTTCGCCGCCTCGAGCATCGACAGCCCGAACGTCGCGAAGGTTTACGAGCATGGGTTCAGCGAGACCCATGCGTACATCGTCATGGAGTACTTCCCCGCGGGCGATCTGCGCGCGCGCATCCAGCGCGACCGGCCGGGGGTCGAGGAAACGTTCCTGATCATCGGATCGATCCTTATGGCACTCACGTCGGTGCACGCGGCCGGGATCATCCATCGCGACCTCAAGCCCGCGAACGTCATGTTCCGCGATGATGGCACGATCGCGCTGGTCGACTTCGGCAGCGCGCGGCGCGACGCGGACCCGGTGGCGAAGACCCTGGCCGGCGTCGTGATCGGCACGCCTTACTACCTGTCGCCCGAGCAGGCGCTCGGCGGCACGGCGGATGAGCGCTCGGATCTGTACAGCGTGGGCGTGATGCTCTACGAACTGCTCACCGGCCAGCGCATGTACGCCGCGGGCACGCTGGTGGCGCTGTTCGAGATGCACAAGAACGCACCGATCCCGAAACTGCCGGCGGAGCTCGCGAAGCATCAACGCTTCCTGGAGCGGCTGGTCGCGAAGAAGCCCGAAGAGCGTTACCGGAACGCCGGCGAGGCGCTCCAAGCGCTGATGGACTATTCCACCTCCGAAGCCGCCACCCCCGCGATCGCCTGAAATGGGGACATTCCTCGTTTCCTAGCAAACGGGGACAGACCTCAGGGGGCTCGATGAGTCCCGGCGATTTTGCGCCAGCGTGGACGGCATGGCCGGCGCCCATGCGATGGGGTGTCGCTCCCACGGCGCACTCCAGTTGTTGGGTGCGCAAGATTTGTAGTCCGCCGGCCTTGGGGGCGGGTTATCTGTCTCTGCCATTCTGGAGGGGCGCCTAGCGCGGTCTTGGGGAGTCGTTTGCCGGCTCGGTGCCTTGCGCGAACGTCGGATGCGCCGCGTACGCGAAGCCCCATCGCATGTGCACCGTCCATGCCGTGCGAGGTTTCCGGCGCCGGGACTCATCGAGCCTGCGCACGAGGACGTGGAGTCCGCGTTCCGCAGGTAGGTGACGTGGAATGTCGGCCCGGATGGCTGAGATCAGAGAAGAGTCGGGAAATTCCCGCTCTGGGGAAGCATCGCGCGGCGGTCGTCGTGATGCGCACGTGCATTGCGATGCCTAACTACGTCGAGCGCTGCGACCCTCCACGAGTAGTGGGACGCGCCACTTTTCCAACCAAACGCGATGGTGCGTAAAGTGCGGCGATCCTGCTTCGCTCTCGAACGAACGTGCCCCGCGTGCGGCCGTACCGCTACGCGCTTCGATGAGACCCTGAAGACGACCGCGCGGACAGTGACTGGCAAGGACGGTGCACACGCGATGGGGCTTCGCGTACGCGGCGCATCCGGCGTTCGCGCAAGGCACTGAGCCGGCAAACGGCTCCCTCCGACTGCGCTAGGCGCCCTTCAAGATTGGCAGAGACAGATAACCCGCCCGCACGGCCGGCGGGCCACAAATCTGGCGCACCCAGTAGCTGGAGTGCGCCGCGGGAGCGACACCCCATCGCGTGGGCGGCGGCCTTGCCACGCGCAGCCCAGCACAGTCGTCTTCAGGGACTCATCGAAGCTCGTACCGATACGACCCACGCCCCAGGCCTGTCCCCGTTTGCTAGGAAACGAGGAATGTCCCCATTATTTCGCGGCGATGGCCTTCTTGCGCGCGGCCTCGAATTCGTCGCCCTTGTTCCAGGTGGGCATCTCGTCTGCTTGGGCCACGAGCCAGCCGGCTTCGAAACCGATCGTGGCGTCTTCGATCATGCCGTCGAACACCCAGGTGTCGTCGATCTCGTCGCTGGGCTGGTGGTAGACGTGTTCGGTCCACGCATCTTTCTTCTCCCGGCCCCAGCCTTCGGGTTTGCCGATGAACTGGCTGCCTTCATCGAAGTACAACGCGGGCACGCCGATCTTGGCGAATGAGAACTGGTCGGAGCGGTAGTAGTAGCCCTTGTCGGGCTGCTGATCCGGCACCAGCACGCGGCCCTGCTTCTCGAGCAACGCGCGCGCGACCGCATCGAGCGAGGATTTGCCGTAACCGATCTGCGTGAGGTCCTTCGTACGGCCGAGGAAATTGCCGCCGTCGTAGTTGATGTTCGCGGCGATTTTTCCGGGCGCGAAGGTCGGATGCTCGGCGTAATACTTCGAGCCCAGCAACCCCTGCTCTTCTCCCGCGACGAACAGCATCAGCACCGAACGCCGCGGCCGCTCCGGCAGCGCCGCCATCGCGCGCGCGATGGCCAGGAGCTGCGCGCAGCCCGAGGCATTGTCTTGCGCGCCGTTGTAGATCTTGTCTCCGGTCTTGTCCGGCTCGCCGATGCCGAAGTGATCGTGATGGGCGGAATAGATCACGACCTCGTCCTTGAGCTTCGGATCGCTGCCGGGCAACAGCCCCGCGACATTGGCGGTGCGGACTTTCGAGATCTTGTTGTCGAACCCGATCGAAGTAGTCAGGCCGAGCTTCACCGGCTTGAAGGCGCGGGTCTTGGCCGAGGCAACCAGTTTGTCGAGGTCGAACCCCCCGGCCTTCACCAGGCGGCGCGCGGCGTCCTCGGTAGCCCAGGCTTTCATCTGAACCCGCGGCTCGCTCTCGGCCGGCAATTCGAACTGCTCGCCGCCCCAGGAGGACTGCACGACCTGCCAGGGATATCCGGCCGATGGCGTCGTATGAATGATGATCGCGCCCGCGGCGCCGTGGCGCGCGGCGCTTTCGTACTTGTACGTCCAGCGGCCGTAATACAGGCGCGCCTTGCCACCGAACAACTTCGGATCCCAGTCCGGGTCGTTGTTGAGCATCACGAGCACCTTGCCCCTGACGTCGACGCCCTTGAAGTCGTCCCACTTGTATTCGGGTGCTTCGATGCCGTAGCCGACGAACACGAGTTCGGCATCCTTGATGGAACCGGTGGCGGACTGCACGCCGCTGCTGGCGATGTAGTCGTCGGACCACTTGAGGTCGACGCCGCCCTTCTTGCTGGCGAACGACCAGCTCGCCGGCATGTGCGCGGTGACGCCGACGATGTCGAACTCCTGGTCCCATCCACCGTTGCCGCCGCCGGGTAGATAGCCGAGCTGTTGCAGCTGGCTCGCGAGGTAGAGCCGCGTGAGCTTGTCGCCGCGCGTGGCGGGACCGCGGCCTTCCAACTCGTCGGACGCGAGGAAGCGGATCGGCGCCTCGAGCGCCGCAGCCGTGATCTGGGCCTTGGCGGTGGCCTCGACCGCGGGCGGAATCGCGAAATCCGGCGCGGGGGTTTGCGCTTGGGCGGCGGTGGCGAAAACGGCGGCGAAAGCCAGCCGGCGCAGGAATGAATTCATCGAGGTCTGTCCCCTTTTGCTAGGAAACAGGGAATGTCCCCATTTCAGTGGTTGGCTTTGATGGCGCCCATGCTGTCGAGGAAGGCGAGCAATTCCGCCGTCTTCTCGCGCATCAGAGCCTCGTTGCCGCGGGATTCGACGTTGAGGCGCACCAAGGGTTCCGTGTTGGATGCGCGCACGTTGAAGCGCCAGTCCTTGAAGTCGACGGACAGGCCATCGGTATGGTCCACGACTTCCGCGCCCTTGGCGTATCTGGCCTCGGCTTCGGCCAGGACCTTCTTCGCGTCGGGGAGCTTGCGGTTGATCTCGCCGCTCGACGGGAACGCCTTGATGCGCGCCGCGACGAGCTCATCGAGCGATTTGCCGGATTCGCACACGCGCTCGAGCACCAGCAGCCACGGGATCATGCCGCTGTCGCAGTAGGAGAAATCGCGGAAGTAATGATGCGCGCTCATCTCGCCGCCATAGGCACCGTCGACCTCGCGCATCTTCTGCTTGATGAACGCGTGGCCCGACTTGCTCATGATCGGCACGCCGCCGAGCCGCTTCACGGTGTCGATGGTGTTCCAGGTGAGGCGCGGGTCGTAGACGATGCGCGCGCCGGGCTGCTTCGCGAGAAAACTTTCGGCCAGCAGGCCGACGATGTAGTAGCCCTCGATGAAGGAGCCCTTCGAGTCGTAGAAGAAGCAGCGGTCGTAGTCGCCATCCCAGGCGATGCCGACGTCGGCGCCGGACTTCTTCAGCGCCTCGAGCGTGGGGCCGCGATTCTCCTCGAGCATCGGGTTCGGCACGCCCTGCGGGAAGTTGCCGTTCGGCTCGTGGCGCACCTTGATGAATTCGAACGGCAGATGCGGCTCGAGCTTGTCGACGGCAAGTCCGGCGCCGCCGTTGCCCGCGTCCACGACGACCTTGAGCTTGCGCAGCGCCTTGCGGTTGACGTAGCCGAGCAGGTGATCGATGTATTCCTTCGACGTATCGAGCGTCGTCACCTTGCCCTTGGCGGCGGCCGGCGGCGGTAGTTTGCCCGACGAGATCATCGCGGCGATGTCCTTGAGACCCGAGTCCGAACCGATCGGCTTGCTCTGCTCGCGCACGAGCTTCAGGCCGTTGTAGTCGGGCGGGTTGTGGCTCGCCGTGACCATGATGCCGCCGTCGAGGTTCCAGTGGAACGTCGCGAAGTACACGCCCTCGGTGCCGCACAGGCCGATGTCGATCACGTTGACGCCGGCGTCGGTGAGACCGCGGATCAACTCGTCGGCGAACTGGCTGCTCGTGAGACGGATGTCGCGGCCGACCGCGACCTGCTTCGGGTTCACGTACGCCGCGTAGGCGCGCCCGATCTGGTAGACGAGTTCGGGGTTGAGCTCGTCGGGGATGCGGCCGCGAATGTCGTAGGCCTTGAACGCCGAAAGATTCACCGTCACTGCTGTTTTCCTTTCTTGTCGCTGACTACCTGCGCGCCCGGAGCCGCGTGCGCGACGTGCTCCATCCGGCCCGCGGCCTTGATGCGCGCCACCAGTTTCTTCACGTCCTGGACTTTATCCCGGGGCGCAACCAGGACGGCGTCAGCGGTTTCCACGATCACCATGTCATGCAGACCCAGCGCCGCCACGAGGCGGCTGTCCGCGTGCACGTAACATCCGCTCGAGTCCTCGATCAGCACGTCGCCGCGGGCAACATTGCCGCGCTCGTCGGCGGGCAACACCCCGTGCAATGCGTCCCAGGAGCCGACGTCGTTCCAGCCGGCATCGAGCGGCACCATCACCGCATCGCGGGTCCGTTCCATCACCGCGTAGTCGACCGAATCGCTGCGGCACGTGGAAAAAATCGCCGCGTCGATGCGCGTGAAGTCCGCGTCGCGCACCGCGGTGGCGCTGGCGCGCTGGCACACTTCAGCGATGTCCGGTGCATGTACCGCGAGCTCGTCGAGATAGCGTCGCGCGCCGAGCATGAACATGCCGGAATTCCAGAAGTACTCGCCCGATGCGATGAATTCCCGCGCGCGCGCCAGATCCGGCTTTTCGACGAATTGCGCGATGGGAGCCACCGGACCTGCGCCCGCACCCCGACGGATGTAGCCATAACCGGTTTCAGGCGTGCGCGCGACGATGCCGAAGGCGACCAGGGAACCCGATTCGGCCGCCGGCAATGCGAGCTTGATCGCTGCCTGGAACGCCTCGAGATCCCCGAGAACGTGGTCCGCCGGCAAAACCAGCATGACAGCATCCGGGCCGACCGAAGCGAGCACCGCGTGCGCGGCGAGTGCAATGGCGGGCGCGGTATTGCGACCCGCGGGCTCGAGCAGGATCGCGGCGGGCGGCAGGCCCATCTCGCGAAGCTGCTCGGCGACGAGAAAGCGATGGGCCTCGTTGCAGACGACCACGGGGCCGGACACGCCCGGGAAGCCGGTCAGCCGCGCCGCGGTCTCCTGGAGCATGGTTCGCTCGCCAGTGAGCGCAAGAAGCTGTTTGGGAAGGAGTTCGCGGGAGAGCGGCCAGAGGCGGGTTCCGGAGCCGCCAGAGAGGATGACGGGGACGAGTTTCATCTGCTGCGCATCGTACGCGGTTTGATAGTGCCGGTCACAAATACACGAAATTCGTGTATTTTGATGGTAATGAAAAACATCACGGTGACGCTCGACGAAGACACCGCCGACTGGGTCCGGGTGTACGCCGCCGAGCAGAACAAGAGCGTGTCGCGATTGCTCGGAGAGATCCTCGAGGCGCGGATGAAGGATCGCCGCGAGTATCAGCGCGCAATGCGGCGGTACCTGTCCAAACCACCCTTCGATCTGAAGGAAGAACCCGAGAAATACCCCGGCCGGGACGAGATCCATGACCGCGTTCGTATTCGTTGACACGAGCCTGCTGATTCATGCCCGGGATCCGCGCGATGCGGCGAAACGGGCTGCCGCGATGGAATGGCTGCGCTTGTTGTGGAACGAGGAACGCGGACGGACCAGCGTCCAGGTGCTCAACGAGTACTACGACGTCACCACGCGAAGGTTTCGCAGCCCGATCCGGCGTGAAGACGCCTGGGACGACGTGCAGTTCTATCTATCGGCCTGGAATCCCCAGCCCATCGACCGGGAAGTGATCGAGTGCGCGCACGATGTCGAAGGCCGGTATCGGCTGACCTGGCCGGATTGCCTCGTCGTCGCCGCGGCCCAGGTCCAACGCTGCGTGCTGCTGCTGAGCGAGGATCTGGAGGACGGAGCTGAGTATGCAGGCGTGATCGTTCGCAATCCGTTCACGCTGCGCATCGCGGAAGAAGCCGGCGTGTATGCGCCGCCGCAGCGCGCGATCTCACGACATCGCGGGCGGGGACGGCCCCGCCGCAATCCGGCACGGACGGAATCCGCGTCGGGTTAGGCCGTCGCAGCCTCGCCGCGGCCGATCGCGAAATATTTGAAGCCCTGCTTCTTCATGAGCGCCGGGTCGTAGAGATTGCGGCCGTCGAAGATGACCGGCGCCTTGAGCTGCTTCTTCAGGTAGTCGAAGTCCGGACTGCGGAATTCCTTCCACTCCGTGACGATCGCGAGTGCATCGGCGCCTTCCAGCGTCTCTCGCGCGCGCGAGCACAGGACGAGGTCCGGACGTTCACCGAAGATGCGGCGCGTTTCCTTCATCGCCGCCGGATCGAACGCACGCACTTTCGCGCCGGCATCCCATAACTGCTGCAGCAGGACACGCGACGGCGCCTCGCGCATGTCGTCCGTGCCCGGCTTGAAGGCCAGGCCCCACAGGGCGAAGGTTTTGCCCTTGAGATTGCCGCCGTAGTGCTTCGAGATCTTGTCGAACAGCACTTCCTTCTGGCGCTTGTTCACGGCCTCCACCGAATCGAGCAGCGCAGGCGTATAGCCCGCCGCGCGGGCCGAGCGCGCCAGGGCCTGCACGTCCTTCGGGAAACACGAGCCGCCGTATCCGAGGCCCGGATAGATGAAGTGATAGCCGATGCGCGGATCGGAACCGATGCCGACGCGCACCTTCTCGATGTCCGCGCCGAAACGCTCGGCGAGATTCGCGAGCTCGTTCATGAAGCTGATCTTGGTCGCGAGCATCGCGTTGGCCGCGTACTTGGTGAGCTCGGCCGAGCGCAGGTCCATGATGATCAGCTTCTCGCGGCTGCGGGTGAACGGGTCGTACAGCGCCCGCAGCAGCTCGGTCACGCGCGGGTTGTCGGTGCCGACCACCACGCGGTCGGGCCGCATGAAGTCGTCGATTGCCGCGCCTTCCTTGAGGAATTCGGGGTTCGAGACGACGTCGTATTCGAGGTCGACGCCGCGCTTCTTGAGGGTCTCGAGGACCGCGCCGCGCACCTTGTCGCTGGTGCCGACGGGTACGGTCGACTTGATGATGACCACCTTGTATTCGCCCATGTGCTCGCCGATCGAGCGCGCGACGGCGAGCACGTATTTGAGGTCGGCGGAGCCGTCTTCGTCGGGAGGTGTGCCGACGGCGATGAGCTGGAACAGGCCGTGGTCGACGCCCTCTTTTGCGGAGGTTGTGAACTTCAGGCGTTCGGCTTCGACATTGGTCTTGATGAGCGTGTCGAGGCCGGGCTCGTGGATGGGGATGATGCCCTTCTTGAGGTTCTCGATCTTGGTGGCGTCGACGTCGACGCAGAGGACGTCATTGCCTGCGTCGGCGAGGCAGGCGCCGGTTACTAGGCCCACGTAGCCGGAGCCGAAGATGGTTACTCGCATGGAATCCCTGCAGACGCCCAAGTGGACGCAAGGGGCGGAATCTTAACGAATAGGCCTTACGCGCGCGCCTCCGGTCGCTGTCGGAACTCAAGAGTATGAAACTCGGGGGCGCCCGGAGGCAGCCCGCAAGCTGTCAGGCGGTGTCGAACTCGCCCTCGGCCGGACGCACGCGCCGGAAGCGTTTCGGCAGTATGTGCCACAGCAACCTGGCGTTGTGCATGAGCACGACCATGCCGAGCCCGCTCAGCAGCCAGAAAACGAAGGAAAGGCCGTCCGGGATCTCGAAATAGTGAATGCTGATCCCTGTGAGCGAGAGCAATGCGCCGATGCAGATCAGGACGAAAAACGCACCGCGCACGCCGAATCCCGCGTCGAGCAACTTGTGGTGAAAGTGCGCGCGATCGGGCTGGAATGGCGAACGACCGTTGAGGACGCGACGCATCGTCGTCCAGAGCAGCTCGTAGAGTGGGATCGCGACAATCCACAGCGTGGTAGTCGGCGCGATCACGGGCCCCTCGCCCTGCGAGGCGCTGATGCACATACAGGCGAGTAAGAATCCTAGCAAGGTACTGCCAGCGTCTCCCATGAAACACCGGACGCGGCGGTTGAACTTCGCCGGAATATTGAAGATGAGGAACGCGGCAACGGCACCCGAGAGCACGATACTCACGTTGCCGACCATCTGATCGCCCGAGAGCGACGTTAGCCAGGTCAGCGCGAGCAGCGCATTGAACGCCAGCGTCCCGGCGAGCCCATCCATGCCATCGAGCATATTGAATGCGTTGATCGCGCCCACGATCGCGATGCAGGTGAACGCGGCGCCTCCGAGGTCGGAGAACTCTATCAACGAATTGCCAAACGGACGACCGAGCGTGGTGATCGCGAGATCCGTCGAGGTCGCGAGCACAAGCAGCGCCGCGACGAGGTGCGCAGTCAGGCGTGCGACCGGGGAAATTTCGAAGCGGTCATCGAGCATTCCAACGAGCACCACTAACGCCGCGGCGGACAGCAGTGACGCAGTTACAAACTGGCTGGGAGGCAGGAGCCCGATGCCGAAGCTACAGCCGATGAACATGGCGAGACCGCCGACGACCGGAATCTCGCCACGATGCGTTTTGCGACCGCCGGGTTTGTCTACTAGCTCGACTACGACTGCAACGGGACGCAACGCGAGCATTGCGAGAAGTGTTGCAAAGAAACACGCCAGTCCGGCGCCAATTTCACTGGTCACGGAGATCCTCTTTGGCCGCCGCCAATGCTGGCGACGCGCTTCCGCCCCTGAGAGCGGGCGAAGTATAACCATCTGAATTTTCGACCGTAAGCAGTTGCACGAAATAAGAATAGTCAGGAAAACATGGGTCCATGGCGTTCAACCGGCTATAGGGGGCGGACACACCGGCTCGGATTCCCTTCTGTCACGACGGGCTGGTTTCTCTCACAATCTGGCGCGAAAAAGTCCGATGCACCGTCACATTTTGGCGACAGGGGCCCGTTTGAAGGGCTGTTTGGAGTGGTTCTAATGGGATTGGTAGTTTGAAACTACCCAGCCGGTCCCAGGACGGCCTCCATGATCCTGCGAGGCAGTGCAGCCAGGGGAAATTCGCTCGCGGACTCCCCCGCCCTTGAGCCGGCATCCAGGAAGTACCCGATGCCATTGTGTTTCCCGTTCTTGATCGCGACGAACACGACATCGGACGCCAGGTCGGTGAACGTCTGGTTCCCGACCGTGTAGGTGAAGGCGTCGTCGACGTTGTCGGCATAGACCAGCATCACGAACAGGTCCATACCGCGATTGTCGACTTCGAAAAGCGGCGCACCATTGGGGGCGTGCGCGGACTCAATGCGCTTTTGCGCCGCGAGCGCCTGTTCGTGCGAATTGCAGCGCACGAGGAAGTCGCGCGACATGCGGCCTTCGACGCTGGCGAACGGCACGCCTATCTTTCGCAGGAAATCGTCATGGCGTCGCAGGCGCCAGTAGTAAGTCATCTTCTCGTGCGGATCCTGGTGTAGGCCCGTCGCGAGCATCACGCGCGCATTCGGGAACTCGCGCAGCACCGTGCCCAGCATGTCGTCGTACAGCTCGAGCACTTCCCGAACCGGATCGAGGCCGGGCTTGATGTACCAGCCGGGGTTGCGTCGCTCGCCGCCATACGCGCTCGAGCAGAACATGTAGTGATGCTGGATGTGCGCGCCCGCGTTCAGGAACAGGCTCGCGAACTGCGGCGAGGTGTTCCGCACCTCCTGCACGAACAGGTCGCCGAGCAGCAGGTCGAGGAACAACGCGCGCCGCCAGGGCGCTCCGCGCAGCGAGCCGATCACGTACTTGAGGTACTTGACGTAGTGCCGCGGACGCGCGTAGGCGAGCATGCCGCGCACCAGCCGCCAGGCGACGGCCGGGCCGAAACGCCCGCTGGCGTTCTCGTTCACGGCGACGCAGATAGCGTCATACAAATCCTTCGCGACGGGCCCCGCGCTCACCTTCGTGCGCGTCCACGGATCGGGAATGAAGAACGCGGGAGCATCGAGCCGGTTCTTGGCGTTCATGGGACTGACCGCGCCGACGCGTACGCCGCGTCGCTCGAGCTGCTCCCAGATCTGGTCGATATCGGTGTTGATGATGTCGCCGAGCCGAAACACCCCGTGCTCGCGCAGCGGCATCCCGGTATGCGCCGTGACCCACTGGATCCAGGGCTCGAGTTCCTCGTAGTTTTTCTCGGATACCGTGCGATGCAATGGATAGCGGCGCAGGAGATCCGCGAGATTCGGCAGCATGCCGGCCTCGCAATACTTGCGCACGAAGTCGAAATTGATTTCGTTCAGTTCGAGAAACAGGACCAGAGGCGAGGCTTTCATTCTTTCGTAGTCATCTCAATGTAGGCAGACGTAGTCTCTTTGATTACGCACTTTTCGTCGAATCTCGCTACTACGCGACACCGCGCCGCGGTCCCCATGCTTGCCGCGAGACCAGGATCCTCGACAAAACGCAGCATGGCGACGGCAAGCGCCTCGGGATCCGCGGGTGGAATGAGGAGTCCGGTGACTCCGGCTTCGACCGCGGCCCGACAGCCGGGAACGTCGGTTACGATCGCGGCCCGGCCGACGGAAGCGGCCTCGAGCACTGAACGTGGCATCCCTTCGCGGTAGGAAGGTAATACGAGCACGTCGCAGGCCGCGAGGAACGGGCGCACATCCGCGACTTCATCTACCCAGCGAACGGCCCCTCGGGCGGTCAAACCGTGGATTTCACTGCGGGAAAACGCCGACGGATTACGGGAATCGAGGCCGCCGAGCAGGACGAATTCGACGTCCGGATGGGTCGCGCGCACCCGTTCCGCCGCGGCGAAATATTCGCTCACGCCTTTCTCGCGCAGCAGTCGGGCCACCATGAGGAATCGCGGTTTGCCGCCGATCGCGCACGGCAGGGGCGCGACGGCGAACCGCGCGGTATCGACTCCCGATCCCGCGATGAGTCGCGTCTTGTTTTCGGCCACCAGGCCGCGTTCGAGAAACAGCGCGCGGTCGTCTTCGTTCTGGAAGTACACCAGGCTCGCGCGCTTCAGTGCGCTCCGGTACAGCATTTCGACCAATCGGCGCAGCGTCCCCGAAGCCGTCGTGAAGGCATGACCGAGTCCGGTGATGGTGACGATGCGTACCGGCACGCCCGCCATCGCGGCGGCCAGAGTGCCGTAGATGGCCGGCTTGATCGTGAAGGCATGGAACACCTTCGGACGCGCCCGGCGGAACAAACCCACGAGCCGCAGCGTGAGCAGCACGTCCATGATGGGCGCGACGCCCCGCCGGCTCACCGGCACGTCTTCGAAGTCCACGCCCGCCGCGCGCAGCTTCGCGTCGTAGCCGTCGCCGCCCGCGCCCACAGCCTTGACGTCGAACCCATCGTCGATCAGCGAGCGGATCAGCGGCAGGCGAAAGTTGTGCATCGTCCACGAACAGCGCGAAGCGATGACGATGCCGCGGGGATTCGCGCCGGTCATGCGATTCGCGGCCGGTATTCGCCGAGCCAGGCCTGCAGCACGAGGAAGTTCCACAGTGGATAGTGCAGGTTGCGCGCGCCGCTCACGTGGGCTTCCCAGTGGCGGCGTACGAAATCTGCGTCCAGCAGACCGTAGCGGGCCAGCGCCTCGCGCGATAGCAGCGACTCGGCCCATTCGCGCAGCGGTCCGCGCAGCCATTCCGCGAGCGGAATCGCGAAGCCCTGCTTCGGCCGCGTGAAGGAATCGGGGTCGAGGTATTTCGCCAGCAGCTCGCGCAACACCAGTTTGCCGATGCCGCCGCCGATGCGCGCGCTCTCCGGGAGTCGGGCCGCGAACGCGATTACGTCGGGATCGAGGAACGGCACGCGCGATTCCAGCGCGACGGCCATCGTCGCCCGATCGACCTTCACGAGGATGTCGTCGGGTAGATAGGTCTGCTGGTCCAGCAGCATCATCCAGTCGACCGCCGAGGCGCGCGGGTCGACCGCGAGCGTGTCGATGAGCGACGCGGGTTCGGGCGCGCGCCGGTAGAACGCGCCGGGGTCCGGCCACTGCGACACCAGCCGGCGATACAACTCCGTGCGGCCGTCGACGCCGAGCACCGCCGCAAGCTTGTGCAGCCGGTGGCCGCCGAACAGCACCGCGAGCCTGGGCGAGAGCGCGGCCAGCGTGCGATCGAATCGCGGTCCCGGCAAGGCATCGAGCACGCCCGCCGCGCCGCGCCGCAGGAACAGCGGCACCCGCGAGTGCAGCCGCAACAGTCCCGGGGCCTCGATGTAGCGCACGTAACCGCCGAACAACTCGTCGCCCGCATCGCCCGACAGCGAGACGGTCACGTGTTCGCGCGTGAGTTTCGCGAGCAGGTAGGTGGGAATCTGCGAGGAATCGGCGAACGGTTCGTCCCAGATGCGGCTGATGTCCGGCACGACGGCGAGCGCATCGGCCGCCGTCACGCGCAGCTCGGTATGTTCCGTGCCGAGCCGTTCGGCGACGGCGCGCCCGAACGCGGCCTCATCGTGCGCGGCCTCGGCGAAACCGATCGAGAAGGTGCGCACGCGCCGCGCCGACTGCGCCTGCATGAGCGCGACCACGGTCGAGGAGTCGATCCCGCCTGACAAGAACGCGCCGAGCGGGACGTCGGCGCGCATGCGCAGGCCGATCGCGTTGCGCAGCACCGGCTCGAGCTCGGCCGCCGCGGCGGCGACGCTGATGGGCCGCGCATCGATGCCGGGCACCGGCCAGCTCCAGTAGGGCCTCGGCGGGTATTCGCGGCGCGCCTCGGGCGCGAGCGGCACTTCGATCAGGCTTCCGGGGGGTAGTTTGGCGATGCCGCGCCAGATGCTGCGCGGCGCCGGCACGTACGCCAGCCGGAGGAATTGCGCGACGGCGCCCTCGTCCAGCACCCGCTCGGCGGACGGATGCGCGAGCAGCGCCTTGAGCTCGGAGCCGAACAGGAAGGTGTCGCCCTGCCATCCGTAGTACAGCGGCTTTTCTCCGGCGCGATCGCGCGCCAGGACCAGGACCCGCCTTTCGAGATCGACCATCGCGATTGCGAACATGCCGTTGAGTTCGCGCAGCGTTCGCTCGATGCCCCAGCGCTCGAAGGCCGCGAGCATGATCTCGGTGTCCGAATGGCCGCGCCAGCCACCGACGCCCTCGGACTCGAGCGCCTGCCGCAACTCGGTGTAATTGTAGATCTCGCCGTTATAGGCCGCGACGAAGCGACCGCTGGCCGACGCCATGGGCTGATGCCCGAGCGGCGAGAGATCGATGATCGAGAGGCGTCGATGCGCGAGGGCGAGGCCGAGTTCGGGCGAGGTCCAGACGCCATGGTCGTCGGGCCCGCGATGCGCGATCGCGTCGCCCATCGCCTGCGCCTGGGCGTCGAGCCCCGTGTTCGCGACCGGACGCCGCGGTGAGTAGAAGCCTGCGATTCCGCACATCGTCAGCGAGCCATGACAGTCATCGCGCCGATGGTGCTTCCGATCAGCTTTCTACCATGTGTTTTTTTGTCGAGGAGGAACGTTTCGACGTTCATTCCGGGCTCTGCAGAGTGTTTTGCCGACGCGCGGCGTCGAGACTTTATTACAAAACGGGCAGAAAAGCCCCGCGTATCACGGCCGAATGGCCGCCGCCGTGAAGGGCGACATCTGGAATTGCCGGAAGCTCAAGGCGGCCGCCAGGCTCATGATCGGCATCGCAGGCACGATGCCGGGATATTTCGCGGTCATAGCCAGCGACACTGCGCTGCCGACGAACAAAGGAAACCGCTTCCAGCCGAGATTCTCTTTGTCGTTGAGCAGGTGGAACGCCATCAGCGCGAACGCGATGAGCGCGAGCACCGCGAATCCGAATCCGACCAGCCCGTAGCGGTCGATGACCGACAACATGCCGTAGTTGACGTCCTGTCTTTCGGCGAAATCCGCGCTGCCGAACAACGTGGGATTCGACAGCACCTTGAGATTGTCCGTGTAGAACTCGAGCTGGTTGGCCTTGTTCTCGGCGATGAGACTCAACAGGAAATCGAGCGGCAGCACCGAGAAGAGCATCGCGATGCCGCCGACGATGGCGAGCACCAGCGTCCGGCCGCCGACGTAGACGCCGACGCAGACGAGCGCGGCGCCCACGGTCGCGAGAATGCCCGCGACCGAATACGACACCGCCAGCGCGAGGCCGAGCACGGCGATGCAGAGGATCCGCAAGGGCATCGTCCGGTCCGCGACCGCGAACCACAGCAGGCCCGCGGAATACAGCCACGTATCGGTGGGCTCGATGTATACGAGCGGTTGCCGCACGAAAACGAGACCGAAGCCCTGGTCGAAGCTCGCCATATGCGGCACGAACGCGAGGAACCACGGTAGGTAGTATTCGGCGCTGCCGATCGTGCCGCGGATCATGAGCGGGTTCGTCTCGCCGAGGCCCAGCCGCTCCACGCGCCAGGTGGGCCCATCGATGAAGCCGGCGTAGAACATCGCCACGATGATCATCGCCGGCAACAGCACGATCACGCTCACGTACACAAGCGCGCGCATCACCATGAGGCAGTCGACGCCCCGCACTCGCAACAGCAGCAGCAACGCGAGCCCGAGCAGCAGCAACTCGCGCACCACCGTCGGGTTGCGCGTGGTCAGGAGCGTCATGGACATGACGAAGAGCAGACCCACGACGAACAACCACGTGATGCGCGAGTATTCGACCGGCAGAGGCGAATGGCGATGCACGAAGAACAACGCGAATCCGAGAAGGCAGAGTCCGGCGTAGATGGCCTGCGGGAAGACGTCGATACCCGTGAGCACGATCGCGTGATACGGATAGGACATCACGAGGTAGATCACGATCGCCGTCGCCCAGGTGAGCGCGGAGTTCGCGAAACCCCAACGGTCCGAGATCACTGCGTGAGCCGGGACAGGGTGGCGATCTCGAAATTACGGACTTCGATCGCGCCCGACGGCTGCACCGCCGGATGAGGAACGTCGTCGACAGGGAGGATGATGAAACCGAAATCGAAGTTCACGTTGCGAATGATCTTCGAAACGGCATCGCACCGATAGGTATCCGCGCGCGCCGCCGAACTGCCGAGGCACATCCAGGCCGTCGGGTCGGCCGACAGCGTCGAGTCGATCGGCACCCAAGCCCCGTTGTCATCGGTCATCGTGTCCAGGGGTTGGGCGGAATAGGCTAGGTTCACGTACATCCCGTCTGTCATCTCGGACTGCACGCATAAATATAGATGTCCGACCTTCACGTCCAGTGCGTCCTGGCGCATCTCCATGCGCAGCGTGGTCCCGCGCAGGTCGAGCGCGCGCACGTGATGCGTAGGCGCGCCGTTGCGGCCTTCGAGATACAACCAACCGGGCAACAAGAGATTGTCGGCGCCGGGAGCGGCGTGGTTCGCATCGAGCATCCAGGGGAGGCGATGCGCATGCTCTCGCCCGTCGTGACCACAGTCGTGGTGCACGACAGGTCACCCTGCTCGCTCGGCGCGCAGGAGCGCGACGAGGGTCAGGCAGCGGGCGAGGACCGGGATGAATCGGGAGCGATACATGGCTCCCCGTTACATCGTCGCCCGCCTTCCTTTCTTGAAGCCCCGCGGCGGGTAGGTTGCGGGAATGGCGCGGGAACACACAACCGCGCGCCGCGCTGCAAGGGGTTGCCCGGGTATTGCCGTCAGCGGCCTTTGAGCTTGTAGACCAGCCATTTGAAGCGCGCCCATAGCAACGGCAGAAACAGCGAGCCTTCGATCATGCCGGCGGCCTTCAGGTCCTGCAGCACACGGATGCTGCGCAAAGTCGCGATCGAGCGCGCACCCATGAGGTTCGTGCCGTGGATACGATAGCGATAAAGCGGCGCATCGAGCCCGGCGATGCGGTGGCGCCGCGCGATCTGCAGCCACATTTTGTAGTCCTCACTGCCACGCGCGGCCACGGACTCGTCGAACTTGCCCGTCGCGAGCAGCACGTCGCGACGGACCACCACGCTGGTGTTGACGATGAAGTTGCGATACAGCAGCGCGCGATAGTGATTGCGGGACGGCCAGATGGGCAGCGCGTCGCTCGGCAGCTCGCCCTCCGCGCCAAAGTTCACGCCCCTCGTGTAGCTCAACGCGATGTCGGGCTCGCGTTCCATGAGCTCGATCTGCAACCGGAGTTTGTCGGGTTCCCACAGGTCGTCGTCGTCGCAAAACGCGATGTATTTGCCGCGCGCCACGGCCGCCGCGTTGTTGCGCGGCGCCGCCGGCCCGCCACTGCCGGGCTGAGAGATCACGCGCGCCCGCGCATCGTTGAACGACTCGACCACGCCGGCCGTGTCATCCGTGCAGCCGTCGGCCACCACGAGCAGCTCGATCTCGCGCCAGGTCTGGCCGAGGATCGATGCCACCGTCTCGCCGATGATCCCCGCGCGGTTGTAGGTGGGCACTATGACGGTCACGAGCGGCTGGCTCATCGGCTACACTCTGCCCCCATTCCACCGAGGAGCCTGGGTTGAAAGGCATCATTCTCGCCGGCGGCACCGGCACGCGGCTGTATCCGATGACGCAGGTGATCAGCAAACAACTGCTGCCCATCTACGACAAGCCGATGATCTACTACCCGCTGTCGCTGCTGATGCTCGCGAAGATCCGGGAGATCCTCGTGATCACCACGCCCACCGAACAGGCGCTGTTCCGCGCGCTGCTCGGCACCGGCGAGCAATGGGGCCTCGAGATCGGCTACGCCACGCAGCCGAATCCCGGGGGCCTCGCGCAGGCCTACCTGATCGGCCGCGACTTCCTGGCAGGCTCGCCATCCTGCCTCGTGCTGGGTGACAACATCCTCTACGGACACGGACTCACCGAGGAGCTGCAGTCCGGCGCGGCCGTGACGCAGGGCGCCACAGTGTTCGCCTACCGCGTTCCCGACCCGCAGCGTTACGGCGTCGTGGAGTTCTCGCCAGACGCGCGCGTGCTGTCGCTCGAGGAGAAGCCGAAGAATCCCAAGTCCCATTTCGCGATTCCCGGCGTGTACTTCTACGACGGCGAAGCCGCGGACATCGCGGCGACGCTGCAGCCCTCGCCGCGCGGCGAGCTCGAAATCACCGACCTCAACCGCGTCTATCTTTCGCGCGGTTCGCTGAAGGCACGCGTGCTGGGGCGCGGCATCGCCTGGTTCGATACCGGCACGCCCGCCTCGCTGCTGCAGGCCGCGCAGTTCGTGGAGACCATCTACCAGCGGCAGGGATTCAAGATCGCCTGCCTCGAAGAGATCGCTCACGGAATGGGCTTCATCAGCCAGCAACGCGCGCTCGAAACCGCGGACCGGTATGGAAATGGCGAATACTCCCTGTACATCCGCGACGTGGTGACCAGCAAGGAACAGGCGCTCATGGAAAGCGTCAGGCCGCCGCGTTAGCCGCGAGCGCGGCTTCGAGCCAGCGAGGATTGTCGAGGTACCAGCGCACCGTGCGCGAGATCGTCTGCTCGAGATCGAACTCGGGCACGAAGCCGAGCTCCGCGCGCGCCTTGTCGCCGGCCATCCAGTAACGAAGGTCGTAGGCCTTGCGATCCTCGACGAGCTGGATGTCTCCGCGACCCACCTGGTGTCGAACTCGCTCGATCACGTCGTGCGTGAACGCCTCGTTCGCCTCGGCCGGCGGCAGGTTATAAGTCTGGCCTTTTCGCCCCTTCAGCAGCGCGTACAGGATGCCGCGCGCGTGATCGTCCACATACATCCACATGCGCCGTGCGGGGCTGCGGAACAACGGGAACGGCCGGCCCGACGTGAACGACAGCACCGCCTTTGGCACGGCCTTCTCGGGAAACTGCCGGGGGCCGATGGTGTTGGCGCCACGCGTGATGACGACGTCCAAGCCGTGCGTATGCGCATACGAGTGCAGCAGGTGCTCGGCCGACGCCTTGGTCACAGCGTACGGATTGATGGGCAGCATGGGCGAGTCCTCGCGCCACGCCTGCGCGTTGTCGCGCGCGTCGCCATAGACCTCGTCGGTCGACACGTGCAAGAGCCGGATGCCGGTGCGCAGCGCCGCGAGCGCGAGCACGCGCGCGCCCAGCACGTTCGACTTCCAGAACTGCAGGTCGCCGCCGATGGAGCGATCGACGTGGCTCTCGGCCGCGAAGTTCACAATGGCATCAGGCTTCACGCGATCGACCAGCGCGTTCATCGCGGCCTCGTCCGCGATGTCGGCGCGCACGTCCTCGACACCGGCCGCGAGGTTCTGCGGCATGGAGCCCGCACCCGCGTAGTCCACGCCGACGAGACGGTAGTCGCGCGCGTACCGCGCGCAGAATCCCGAGCCGATGAATCCGAGATGACCGGTGACCAGCAGCGTTTTCATCGCGCGGCTTCCGGGAACGGGCTCGGCACGTAGTCACCGTAGTCGACCGGGTTGTCGTCCGGATTGTCGGGATGCCAGGCCGGGTTGGGCATGTTGATGACCCACGCGTCCTGAAGGCCAATGTTCACGATGAGACACGGCACCGCCGGCGGCACCTCGACTACCTTGATGCCCGCGCCGTCGTTCACGACGACGTCGATCTCCTCGTAGTCCCCGGGGCCGTACTTGATCACGAAGCGCGCGGCGCCGCGGATGGTCGTGAAGTAATCCCAGCGGCGCATATGAAGGTGCGGACCCTTCTGCTCGCCTGGCAGGCAGCAGTTCAAGTAGACCTGCTTGGGCTCGGCCGCGAACTGTTTCTCCCAGTCCTTGTACAGCGAAACGACGAAGCCGTTCACCGCTCCCTGATGGTTCTTGGAAAAATACTTCGGAGCGTCGAAGACGCGGGTTCGCAGTGTTTTGGTGTTCTGGGTCATGTGGAGGGCCTTCTTCGGAAATCTGCCGCCATGAGCTCAGCACCTTGCTGCACGGTGGCGGGACTGTAGTCGAGATCGTGGACGAGCCGGCGGATATCAAAGCTCGTGTCGCGCGGGCGGAGCGTCGCGTTCGGGAAGTCGCCCAGCTTCGCGACTTTGATTCGCGCGCCGTCGAATCCGAACGCGCGCGCGACCGCGATCATCCATTCGTGGCGGCTCACGCGCGTGTCACCGCCGGCGACATTGAGCTCACCGTGGTAGTCCCTACCGATCGCGCGCCAGAAGACTTCGGCGGCATCGCCCGCGTACAGCGGATTCTCGAACTGGTCGTCGACCATGCGCAGCTCCGCGCCCTGGGCGAGCCGCGGCAGGAAACCGCTGACCGGGTTCGCGCGGCCGAACGGGTGGTTCCAGCCGTAGGAGACGGTGGGACGGTAAATCACCCACTGCCCCGGGTATTCGCGCGTGCGCGTGTCCACTTCCGCCTTGAATCGGCCGTATTCGTGCAGTGGCTGCGCGGACGACTTCTCGGAATACGGCGCGCGGTCGCCGCCATAGACGCCATTCGACGAGAACGTCATCCAGCGCGCTTTCGCGCGCGACGCCTCCGACATCAGGAATGTTGGGAACTCGAGGTTGTTGGCTGCATACCCCGACGGATCCTGCTGCACCTTGTCGACGTTGCCCTCGCCGCCCGCATGCGCGATCCAGTCCGGCTCGAACTCGCGCACGAGGCTCGCGATCTGCGCGCGCTGCTCGAACGCCAGTGCGACGCGGCGCAGCCGCGGCATCGACGCAAGCTCCGCGTGTTCGCCGCGCGACAACGCGACGATGTCGTGCCCGGTCGCGTCGGGGTGTTCGAGGATGTAGCGGCCCAACAATCCTGTGGCGCCCGTGAGCAGTATCTTCATCAGGCGGATTCCCGGGCCTCGATTCCGAAGTAGTGGCGCCAGCGCGGCAGACGCATGTCGGTGTGAAAGAAGTCGGTGCGCGCGCACTCGACCGCGGACGCGGATCCGGACGCGTCGATCGCGGCACGCAGGTCGGCGGCACTGCGGACGAAGGTCACGCCGGGCTCGCCGCGCAGCGGGCTGTAGTTGGGTCTGCTGCCGTCGTCGAGCACCAGAACCCTCGCACCCGCGACGTACGCATCGACCGCGGCCGAGGTGAGATTGCCCGACACAACCAGGTCCGCATCCCCCGCTAGCGCGGAGACCTCGCCTGTGGCCACCGTCACGCGCAGCCGCGGGTAACGGTCCGGCGACACGGGGCTGTTGGGATGCGCCTTCACGCGCACGGCGATGGCCGCGCAGGCGCCCGCGCCGGCCTCCTCGACCAGCCTCATGAGCGAATCGGTGTTGTCGGGTAGATAGTCGCCGAGCACGAGGACGTCGAGCGCATCCCGCGCGACGGCCGGCGCGGCCGCGCGCGACGGCTTCGCGAGATGCAGGTAGCGCACGGCCTCGCCTTCCACGACGGGCTCTCGGGGTCCACACGTCGACAGGTACTGCCGGCACGCGGCGGCACCGTTCGCGACGACGACATCGGGTCCGGGCAGGCGGTTCGCGGCATCAGCGTAGCGGCGCGGATCGCAGTGATAACGCAGATCCCAGTAGCGGATCGTCGAGTGCACCGAGCCCGCCAGGCGGCCATGGCCCCAGCGGCGCCACGCGTGACACAGCGCACGCTCCCAACCCTGGCATTCCATGAGGTACAGGCCCTCGTCCTGGCGCGGCAGGAATTTGAGCGCCCGGTCGAAACATTCCGAGAAGAGCAGATTCTCGACGCAGCCTGCGCCGCGGAATGCCTTGGCCCAGTCGGCTCTCATGAGCGGCCAGTAAGGCACGCTCGCGCTCAACACGCGCTCACCCGCGCGCGATCGCCACGCGGTCGCGCACAAACGTCCCGCGAGTTTCAGGAACCCGCCAATCGTCAGGAACGCCTGCAGCAGCAGGTGCGTGCCGTGCGCGCCGCGCGAATCGTTGAGTTTGCGGATCTGCCGTCGCGCCTCGCCGATGTCGGGCGTCGCCGCGTGTGCGTAGAAGCTGTGCAGCCAAGTGACCTGGTAGCCGCCCGATTCCAGCAGCGCCGGCAGCACCGTCCAGAAATGCGACTCGAAGTCGCGCGCACCCGCCTCGCTGCCGTTGTTGTTGAAGTACGGCGCGCAGATCACGATGCGTCGCCCCGTGCGATCCGGCGCGGGAGTCGGCTTGCGCAGCGGAACCCGCGTGAGCGCGAGATAGACAAGGCCGAGGAATGCCTGCACCGACTGCGGCAGCCGGTGGCGCCACGACGCTGCCGGCGGCGCGGCGCGCGCTGGCAGGAGCGTGGCGTCGAACGGCATGTTCCGGCGCGCGCACACGTTGCGCAGGATGTCGGCGAGATCGCGATCGGAACCCTCGTACCTGACCCGCGCCGGCGGCTCGCGCTCGAGCAGTAGTTCGATCGCCATCACCTTGAGGATGGGTTCGACCGACAGCTGTCGCCAGGGACTTTGCTCGACGAACACCGAAAGAGACCACGGATTAACACCGTCCGCGAACTCGAAGCGCGTGCGCAGCGGCTTGCCGTCCACGACGAGGTCGCCGAGTTCCTGCACCCATGCGAGATACCGCCGGCGGATTTCATCGGCGTTCGATTCGAGGAAGTCGACTACGAGCCGAGACTGGCCGTCCGCCGGGCCGCCCCAACGCCACGCGCGCGCCGAGGTGCCCGGGGCGTCGGCACCCAGGATCAGCAGTGTGGCGGTGTCGTCGGTCATGAAGTGCGCCGGACTTGCGCGCGGCTCAGACCGCGCCCTGCTCGCTCATGATCTTCGCGACGCGTTCGAGATCCGCGGGGGTGTCGACTGCCTGCGTCTGGAACTTCGTGTCGATCATGCGCACCGGGTGTCCGTGTTCGAGCAGGCGCATCATGTCGACGGACTCGGCGATCTCGAGCGGCGTCGGTTCCATGCGCGTGTATTCGATCAGGAAGTCGCGGCGGAATGGGATGATGCATACCTGCTTCCAGACATTGCGTCCGTCGAGCGACACGTTCGTCGGGATCGGCTGCCGAGAGAAGAAGATGGCGTCGCCCGCGCGCGAGCACACGACCTTGATGCAGTTCTTGTCGCGCCACTCGTGGTCGCCGCTGATCGGCGCGCGCAAATTGACGATGCGGATCGACGCGTCCCGCTGCATGGGCGTCAGCGCCTCGGTGAGCATGTCGGGATGGGTCATCGGCTCGTCGCCCTGCACCATCACGACGATGTCGTAACGCACGTTGTATTTCTTCTCCATCGCGAGCAGCGCCTCGGCGCATCGATCGGACGCGCGCTCGTGTTTGTCGCTGGTCATGACGGCTTCACCACCGATTGAAACCACGTAGTCCGCGATTTCCTTGTCGCATGTGGCCACGGCGGTCGCGGTGAGCAGCTTGTTGCGGCTCACGCGTTCGTACACGTGGCCGATCATCGGTTTGCCACCGATGAGGGCCATGGGCTTGCCGGGGAAGCGGCTGCTGCCCATGCGGGCGGGGATCAAGGCGAGGATGCGCATGTTCGATTCCTGTCTGGGTCGAAGTGTTCGTTCAGGGCTTGCGGCAGGCGGCCATCATGTGGGAGCTCCATCCGGAAGCGGATATGAGCGTCTGCCATTGCGCGCGCTGCTCTTCGGTCGCCGAGGCGACGAAAGTCTTCCAGAAGCGGTCTTTGATGAACACCTGGTTGTTCACGAGGATGTCGACGTCGAGCTTGCCCGGCGTCGTCACCTCGAGCACTTCGAATCCGAGCCGGCGCATCAGCACGCCGACCGACGACGGATTCAGGAAGTTGAGGTGGTGCGGCGGAGAGACGGACTTCGAATCCTGCCACAACGCCTGGATGTCGACGCCCGTGCCCGACAGCGTGGTCAGCAGAAACACGTCACCCGCGCGCATCAGCGACATCACGTGGCGCAGGAACGCTTCGGGGCTGTGCAGGTGTTCGAACAGTTCGAAGCTGACGAACGCACGGCCGCCGCGCGGCAGTTCCGCGTCTTCGACCTGCTCGAGGAATTTCTGTACGACGTGCAGCCCCTTCTCGCGGCAGGCATCCGCGAGCCGCGGACCCGGCTCGATGACGGTCACGTCGCGGCCCGACTGCGCACGCATCTCGAGCGCGAAAAGGCCGAAGCCGCCGCCGATGTCGATCACGGTGTGGTTGGTCGCTCCATAGCGAGCCAGAGCGTCGATCACCATCTTCGCCTTGGGCTTCCACAACTTCTCGCGGCGGGCGTCGGCGGTCTCTTTGTAGAAAGTGGTCGCCCAGAACTTCGACGATTCTGATTCGGTGTAGTAACGCGAGAACGCGTCGGGCACCGGGCGCGGATTCACGAACAACGTGTGGCAAGAAGGGCAGCTGTCGTATGCGAAACCATGCTTCTCGAATGCGAACTCGCCCGGACCGTCGCAGGCGGGACACGCGCATCTTGCGCGCTGCACGTCCGCGAAATACTTGCGCGTGTCGGCCTCGGCCAGGCGCAGGTATTCGTCGAAGATCTTCTTCGGCCGGATATCCTCTTCCTTCATGACTGCAATTGCTCCCGGATTTTCTCGAAGATCACTTCGTTGCCCGCATCGGTGTAGTGGACGGCGTCGTACGTGTGGCGTTCGTCGAACTGCGGCGGCTCGACAACGGTGGCACCGCCGATGGATCGATTGAAGGCATTGCCCTGCTCCACCGCGTCGAAGAACGACGCCGGGCGTTGACGCGGCACTCGGATGTCGCGATCAACGGGCGGCGTGTTGACGACCAGCAGCAGACACTTCGCGGCCAGGGCTTCGATGCACTGGTGATAGGCATCGCCATATGTCATGGAATACAGCGGAATGTCTTCGCCCGCCGACGACAGGGTGCGTTCGCAGAAGTGCGAACTCGCGACACCGGGGCCGAGCAGCGTGTCGACCTGGCGCACGGCGTCGTCGAGGATCGACTGCTTCTTCGGCGTGAAGTCCACGAAGCCCATGTTCGTCACGATGCGCCGCGGCGTCAGTTCGTTGGCAGCGAGGAAATTGAGTAGCGTCGCCCAGGTGGTGAGGTCGAGCGGCCGGCACGCCAGCAGGTAACTGCGGGCGCCGGTCTCCGCGTGACGGACGAGACGATCGGCGATCGAACCTGCGAACGCGCGGCCCACGCCGCGCGAATCGAAAAAGAACAGGAAATCGTGCGCGCGACCGCGATCATTCGCCTGCAAGCGGAAATCCGCGTTGTCATTGCGCCGGCCACCGGGAAAACGCAGCCGTCCGTAGCCTTCGCAGTCGGATTCAAAGTCGTTCATGACGCGAGGCGTGCTCCAGCATGACCGAGTCGATCGAATACGCGATGAACCGGAATCCTTCCGACAGGCGCGCCTGCAGCTGGTCGCGCGACGGCGCGACGACATGGATGCCGCTCGGTACCTTGCGATTGCGCGATACCTCGTGGATGCGCTGCATGGCCGTGCGGAAATCCGCGTGCTCGAACTGCGCGGTCAGGCCCATCGACGCGGACAGGTCATACGGGCCGATGAGGATCGCGTCCAGGCCTTCCACCTGCAGGATTTCGTCGAGACGTTCGACCGCGCGCACGTGTTCGATCATCGCCACGAGCAGCGGCGCCTGCGCCTCGGCGCGATAGTCCGTGAAATATTTACCGAACAGGTTCGCGCGCGAGAAACCGACGCCGCGCGTGCCGGCCGGCGGCCAGCGGCAGGCGTCCCGCACGGCGACCAACTGCTCCGCGCTCTCGATCATCGGCACGATGATGCCACCCGCGCCGGCGTCGAGCGCTTGCTTGCAGTCTTTCACCGCGCCCTGCGCGACTCGCGCCAGCGGCAGCGTGCCGCCGAGTTCGAGCGCGCGGAACAGGTCCGGAAGCTGGTGCGCCGACACGGTGCCGTGCTCCATGTCGACGGCGACCCAGTCGTAGCCGGCCCTGCCCAAGATCTCGGCGATCGAAGGGTGCGGGATCTGGATCCAGCTGCCGATGGAAGCAGCACCGGCGCGGAGCTGCTCGCGGATCCGCTGTGTCGCCTGTTGCCGGTTCATGCGCGGCTCCACACCTGGTTGAACGTGCGGCGATAAGCCTCGTCGCCGGTCTCGAACATGTCAGCGCGTTCCTTGCCGGTCATCGTTAGCCCCGCCGCGCTCAGCAGGCGCTCGCACTCGCGGGCCTGTTCCTCAAACGCGTCGTTGATTTCGACGGACAAACCTTTGATCCGGGACAGCACGCGGGCGCCGCCGCGCAGGATCAGGTGCTCGATGCCGTCGACGTCCATCTTGAGGTAATCGGGCTGCGGCAACGCCAGTAGTTCGAGCGCGGAATCGAGCGGCAGTCCGATGGTACGCACCTGGAACACGGACTGCAGCGGCTTGCCGTCGAACCCGTACGACTCATTGAAGGTCGAGAGCGCGCCGCCGGCGCGCGTCGAGCTCATGTTGAGCACGCCATCGGACACCTTTTCGAACAGCGGCAACGGCACGATCGTGATCCGGTCCGTGAGACCGTTCACGTGGACATTGCGCGCGAGCAGCTCGAGATTGAACACGGAGGGTTCGAACGCGATGACGCGGCAGGCCCGCGCCTTCGCGGCATAGCAGGAGTAGAGCCCGACATTCGCACCGACGTCCCACAACACGGAGTTCTCCGAAATCGAATCGAGCCAGCGCAGAGTTTCGGGCTCCTTCGTCGAGAAGGTCGCGGCGCGATCGTGGTTCAGCGCATTCGGCACGCAGAAGCTCAGCGAGGTCTGGCCATGCCGGATCGTGCGGACGCGCGATATCGCGCCCTCGGTGATCTGTTCGGACATGAAGCGCCCCACGCGCGTATCACCGAACAGCCGGGTCATCTGGGCGACGGAACTCTTCGCAATCGATCTGAGGCTCATCGCTTCGTATCCTTGTTTCCGCTCTCGAGTCTGCCGCGCACATCCTCGATCAGCTGCAGGAGGCCCTGCCCGAGATCGACGTGCAGCGGCGGCGTGTACTTCCGTCCGAGCTTGGGTTGATAGGCATACGGCGTGCGGACGTAGTGGCCGGAGAGTTTCTGGTCGCGGAAATCTATCTCCGTCTCGAGACCCAGGATTTCCGCGAGCATCTTCATGAGGTCCATGACGCGCATCGGTTCGTGTCCCGTGAGCACCACGCTTTCGTTGCGGAAGTCGTCGCCCAGCGCCACGACGCTCGCGCGCGCGGCATCGCCGACGTGGATGTATTCTCGGATCGAATCGGCGTTGCCGTAGTAGCTTATCTTGCCGTGTTCGACCGCTTCGCGCACTACGCGGTAGAGGCCGTTGGTGTCGTCGGTGCGCGGACCGTACAGCGAGCCGTAACGCAGGATCGTGTAATCGAGGCCATACGCGCGCTGATATTCCTCGACGTAGTGTTCGGCGGCCTGCTTGCTGCAGCGGTAGAAGCCGCCCTCGCGGCTGTAGACGTAGACGGTGCTCGCGTACACCGTGCGCTTCACCGCATTGTGCCGGCAGGCTTCGAGGATGTTGATCGCGCCCAGGATGTTGATCTGCGCGGTGAGCTGCGGTTTGTCCAGGCCCGCGTTGAGGTCGGCCAATGCGGCGAAGTTGTAGACGACTTCCGCGCCCGCGACCGCGCGGTTCACCGCGTCGCCGTCGAGGATGTCGCCGGTGATCATCTTCTGCTCGGCGCGCAGCCATCGCGACGCGACGCGATCGAAGATCGTGACTTCATAACCGGCGTCGCTGAGTTGATCGGCGACGTGGGAGCCCAGGAATCCCGAGCCGCCGAACACGCATGCTTTTTTCATGTGGTTTTTCAGAGTCCCGCGCGTTGCACTTCATATTCGCTCGGCGGCACGATGCCGGTGAGCGGCTTGCCCGTGAGGAAGCGCACCGCCTCCTCCGTCGCTTCGATTTCCATGCGCGTGCGGCAATCGACGGACATCGATCCCATGTGCGCAGTCAGCAGGCAGCGTTCGATCTTCGCGAGAGGCCCGGTATACGGCTCCTGCTCGAAAACGTCGATTGCCGCGCCGCCGAGGTGGCCTTCGCCCATGACGTCGGCGAGGTCCTGCTCGTTGATGATGCCGCCGCGTGACGTGTTGACGATCAACGCGTCGGGTTTCATGACCTTCAGGTGTTCCCGGCGGATCATGTTCTTCGTCTGCGCTGTCATCGGCAGGTGCAGGCTGATGAGATCGGAGTTGCGATAGATCTCGTCCTTGCCTACCCATTCGAGCTTCAATTCGGGCACGAGCTTGTGGTTAGGGTTGATGTCGTTGACGAGCACGCGCGGCGTACCGAACGCCGAGATGCGGCGGAGCACGCGCGTGCCGATGCGACCGGTACCGATGATGCCCAGCGTGATCTCGGCGATGCGGCGTCCGAAGATGCGCTGCCAATGGCCGCCGTGCAGTTGCTGGTTCGAGATGTGAATGGACCGCAGCAGCGAGAACATGAGGCCGATCGTGAGTTCGGCGACCGCGGGCGCCGGCGCATCGGGCGTGTACGACACGGTGATGCCGCGCTTCTCCGCGGCCACAAGGTCGACGCTGTCGAGACCGATGCCGACCCGCGAGACGAGCTTCAGGCGCGACGCGCGCGCGAACACCTTCTCGGTGATCGGCTCGGTGCCGGCGACCATCACGTCGAAGTCGCCGATCATGTCAGCAAGCTCGTCTTCCTTGAGCTTGCGGCCGATCGGATTGATGACGTAGTCGATGTCGGCAGACTCGAGCATCTCGATCGGCAGGCGGTTGTTCTGCGCGAACGGGACGGTGGTGATCAGCACACGGGGTTTTTGGGTTTTCATCGGGAATTCTTCTCTGTGTTGTCCGGCCGCGGGAACGAGCGCAGAAAGCCCGTCCATTCGCGGAGCCAATCTCCATCGAAACGCAAGGCGGTGTCGCGGAAGGCCCGCCTCGCCGCGACGACGTCGGTCGAGTTCCACCATCCATCCAGATCGTTCCACACCGCCGACACGTGCGCGGCTGCCGCGGCGGCGTCGTGGAAGATGATGCGCGCCCGGCGCATCTCCTCCAGCAACGGGAAGGCGACGGGATGCCGTTCGTAGATCTCGGGTGGATAGACGAGGACCACCGGGAGCCCGGAGGCCATGGCCTCCGAGAAAGTGGTTTCGGGATAGGTGCACACGATGAGCCGCGCTTGCGCGAGCGCGGCTTCGAGCGTCCCGCGGCGCGACACCCGGGCCTCTCCGAGCTTGGCGGCGTACGACTTCGCGAGGTTCCAGCCCTGGTCGGGTGCCGGGCGGATGCTGACGTGTCTCGAAACCGCCGGCGACAGCGCATCGACCATGTCGCAAACCATGTGGAAAGAACGCAGGCACTGGTGCGACATCGGGTAGAAGTGCGCGCGGAAGGTCCACGGCGACGACTCGTTCGCGATGACGAGGCAGGGACCTGAGGCATTCGGGCGCGGGCGCGGCGCGCCGACGAGTTTCGACGGCGGCAGTTGCCGGTGCTTGGGGTGATAAGGCGCGAACCATGGGACGCGCACGTCCGCCATGTCTTCCTCGAATTCGAGCAGCTCGCGGCGCGCCGGGAACGAACCGCCGTGCTCCAGCACCACCAGCGCGCCACCCGCCGCGACGCGCTCCGCGAACCACGCCTTGGCCGGCGCGTTGGTGAATTGCGCCGTCGCGGTCACGATGACCGCCGGCTGCTGCGGCACGGCGCGCGCGCGGCGCGCGAGCGCGGCGTACTCCTCGACGACACTGCCGGGCAGGTCGAGCGACAGGCGCGCCGCGATGAATTTCTCGAAGTCGTTCTCGGCCGCCAGCGCCACGCGCACGGTGCGCGCAGCGTCGTCCGACCGCGGCGCGGGCGCCGCCAGCGATTCATCGGGCGGATATTCGTGAAGATAGGCGCGCGGCGGCTGTCGCAACGCGAGCGACAACTTCAGCAGCGACGCCGGGCGGAAATAAGATTGCACGAACGCGACGCGGCTGCGACGAGAGAACTTCGCGAGCAGGCCGTCGACGCGGCGCGCGAGCCCGCCCGCGCGGCTCGTGGGGCGCAGCGGAGGCGGCGCGGTCACGGCCGTGCGTCCCGACGCGGTCACGTCGCAGCGGGCGGCATACTGGAACTCGGCGATGCGCGAGAACATCCAGTCATTCCAACCGTTGGCGAGCACCTCGTCGATGAAGCCGGAGTAGTCGCCGGGCGGCGAACGGTCGCGCGGCTCTTCGGACGTGATGGCGAACGAGGCGTCGCCATCGAAGGCGAGGCGCAGCGACTCCCAGCGATCGAACGACACGGACAACCAGGCCATGAGCCAGGGATCCAGCAGGATCTGCCAATAACGCCGAGAGTGTGTGACGCCGTGGTGCGCGTTCAGCGCGGGCGCGAGCGCATCGAGCGCGCGCGCGTGGATCTTCTCCAAGTAGTCGTAATCGCGCGCGAGCTTGGCGCGGTCGTCCCAGTGGTAGTGGGACGACTCCGCGGGCGCGCCACCCGACAACAACTCGTCGGCGGTGTGGCACCACGGCCCGAGCAGCCGCGCCCCCGCCGGCGCGCACGCGCGACCCGCCGCCGTCAGCACGAGCGTGCGACGCGCGGCCGGGACGGCCGGCGGACTCGGGGATGATGCGGCGGCGCTCACGGACTCAGTGATCCTTCACGGCCTGGCTGCCCTTCGGCAACACGCCCTTCTCGACGAGCTCTTCGATTGCCTGCAGCAATAGATAGTCGTTCCAGCGCCGCGCGGTCATCTGCACGCCGAGCGGCAGCCCGGCCGGGCTGCGCGTCACCGGGATGCCGACCGACGGCACGTGGCACAGGGTCCAGATCAGCGACGGATCGGGCAGCTCGGTTTCGTCGCGCGGCGGCGCCGTGCTCGAAGTGCCGAGCGACAACACCACGTCGATGCCCGAGAACACCTCGTCGACAATGGCCGACAGGTTCTCCTGTGCGCCGAGCGCGTTTCGGTAAACGTCGTTCGGCACAGCGCGGCCCTCCTCGATCATGCGCGCCATGATGGGCGAGATCTCCTTGAGCGACTTCGCTTCCTGCTGGAAGTAGTAAGCCAGCGACTTGGCGTAGATCTGCGCGTGCACGGTGTGGGTGGACTGCATCTCCTCGGGCCACGGTAGATCGACGACTTCCCAGCCCGGCGTCGCCGCAATTTTTTTCGCGAGCGAGTCGACGGCGGCACGCGCGTAGTCGCGCGCGCCATCCCAGGTATGGGTGCGCACGACGCCGACGCGCCACGGGCGGCCCTGCGCCTTCGGGCGGTCGCCGGCCTTGTCGACGTTGCGATAGACGAACGGGTAGTCAGGCCCGCGAACGCGGATGGCGTCCAGCAGCGGACGCAGCGAATCGCCATGCGTCGCGAGGAAGCCGATCGTGTCGAGCGAGTCCGTGGTCTTGAGCACGCCCGTCCGGGGGATGAGCCCGAAGGAGGGTTTCATTCCCCAGATTCCGCAGAAGCTCGCGGGACGCACGATCGAGCCCGCGGTCTGCGTGCCGAGCGCGAACGGCACCATGCCGCGCGCCACGGCCGCGGCCGAGCCGCTCGAGGACGTGCCGGGCGTGAGATTGGGGTCGTGAGGATTCAGCGTGTCGTTGAGCGCATGCACCGCGAACTCCGCGGTGACGGTCTTTCCCGCGGCCACACCGCCCGCGCCGAGCACCGCGTCGACCACGCGCGCGTTGTTGCCGGGCGTGAAGCCTTTCCACAGTTTCGAGCCCATCTCGGTGGGAAACGTGCGCGTGTTGAAGATATCCTTGATGCCGAAGGGCATGCCCTCGAGCGCGCGCAGCGGCTCGCCGGCCTTGAACTCCTTCTGCGCGCGTTCGGCACCGGCGCGCACCTGCGCGAGGTCGCTGCACACCCAGGCGTGGGTCGCGGGTTCGAATTTTTCGATGGCGGCCGCGCAGGTCTCGGCGAGATCGCCGAAGCCGATCTTCTTGTCCGCGATCTGCAATAGCAGCGCGGGAACGGAATTTTCGAGGAACAGGTTGCTCACGACGCCTTCTTTCCCCTCTGCTGCGCTTCGGCCTGCTCGTCGCGCGCGATGCGCGGATCCGGCTTGTTGAGGTGCTTGTTGATGAGCTGCTGCACGAACGGCACAGTGCGCTCCGCGTTCGGACGCGTCTTCGCGCGCACGGGCAGCTCCATCTTGCGGATCTCGTCGAGGCGCTTGGTGCCCATCACCTTGTAGAACTCCTCTTCGGAGAGGCCCGTGATCTCGAGGTAGTAATCCAGCGCCTGCGGGCGCTCCTGGTCGTGTTTCTTGATGAGCTCGAAGCCTTCCTCGCGTGTCATGAGGCCGTTGCGCACGTCGACCGAGGCCTGCCAGGTCGAGCGACCGAAGCCGCGCTTGAGATAACACGTGAAGTCGTGCATGCCCGACATGATGCACTCGGCGCTCTTGTAGCCCTTGTACGCGCCTTCGACCTCCGTCTCGCGCCAGCCGTAGGCGTCGCGGATGAATTCGGTCTGCCGCTCTTCGTCCCAGAAGATGTAGTCGCCAAGATGGATGCCCCACACGCCGGTCTTCTCGATCTCCTCGTACGACGGCAGCGCGAACGCGTGCATCTCTTTCGCGGTGATCTCACCGCCCACCATCTCGTCGGCCGTCAGCCGAGCCGAGACCTTGGTGAAGTAGTCGCGGTCGAACTTGTGCGTCGGGTTCTCGTACGACGCGCGGCCGTCGTTCTCGGCGATCGATTCACCCCAGACGAGCAGCGGGATCTTGAAGTTGGTCGCCACCTGCATCGGGAAGGCGCCGACGCCCGAGTGGCAGTGCCAGCAGGAGTCGCCGATCGCGTCGAGCGACTTGCGCGCGAGCTTGTTGACGAGTCCGCGCGCTGGCGTGAACTGCAGGTGATCAAGATTGAACACCTCGAGGCAGCGCCACAGGTTGTACAGACCGGTCTCGGAGAACCAGTTGTGGCTGAAGGTCACCGCGAGCGGTCGCAGGCCGTAGATCTTCGTGAGTACGTGCGCCTGGAAGAAGCTGTCTTTGCCGCCCGAGATGGGCAGCACGCAGTCATAGGCGTTACCCGCCTTGGCCTTCGCGTCCTCGAGGATGCGGCGCAGCGCTTTCTCGCGGGCCGTCCAGTCGATGTGCATCTTCTGCTCGGAGGAGCGGCACGCGGTGCACACGCCGAGTTCGTCGAAGTTCACGCCTTCCTGCGTCTGCGGGACGCAGCAGCGCACGCAGTACTGGATTCCCGGCAGCGGTTGCCGGCTCTCACGCGACTCGGTTTTCATGGGTACCTCGCTCCAACAAACTCGAAAGGGATTGAATCTCGGCGTGCGGCAGCACACATGCGCGCCCACCCGGTGGAATACTGCTCAACACGCGCTTGCCGCCATACAGCGCGACGACCATGGCCATCGACTCGCAGCCGACCACGACGTCGGCCGCGGAGATGTCCTCGGCGAGCGAACGGCCGCGCGAGAATTCGAGCGGCGCGCGCGCGCGGTCGCTCATCCACGCGTATTTGTCCGCGGGTTCGGACGGATGCGCGCGCACCACGATGCGCGCCACGCCGGGCAACGCATCGGCGATGTGGCGCAGGAAAAACTCGGCCGCGTCCTCTTCGACGTAGCCCCAGAAACGCTCGTCGCCATGCTGGCGCAGCGCGTGTTCGCGCACGGGCTCGCAGACGTACAGCACATGCGTACCGGCGGCGCGCGGCGCGCGCGGCACCGCGGCATCGAGCTCGGCGCGCACGTCGTCGACGTATGGATTGTCGACCAACTTCACCGGAAGCCCATCAAAGGCGGCGCGCGCGATACCGCGCGCATATTCGTCACCCACCCAGATTTCGTCAGGCAGGTGCTGCTCGGCATTTCGCACGAAGCGCTCGCGGAAATTCACCCAGTGATCGAGGAACGCGGCCGTCGGGATGCCGAGCGAGCGCGCTCGGCGCAGCGCTTGCCACTCGAGATCGGACTGCCAGCTCGTGCCGCAGAGCACGAAGCTCGCGCCGGCCAGCGCGGCATCGAGCTCCGCCTCGCGCAGCGCCGCGCACTTGCGCGCGAAGATCGAGCGCGCCGGTCCGCCCAGCACGCAAACGGCGGGCACGGACTGGCGTCGCAGATAACTACTGAGGATTTCTGCGCCGCCGGCGTCGTGACTGACGAGAGTGAGCATCAGGCGAGCCCCGTGAACTCCGTGCGCAACACGCCGAACTCGACGACGTCCACCCACTGCCCCTCGAGGAACAGGTGATGGCGCCGCACGCCCTCCTCGCGCATGTCGAGCGCGGCGGCGAGCTTGCGCATCGCTGTGTTGGTCGCGGCCGTGCCGCAGTACACACGCTCGAGACCGAGCTTGCCGAAACCGTGCGCCAGCAGCTGGCGCCCGGCGAGACGCCCGACACCGCTGCCCCAGTGACGCCGGTCGCCGAGGATCACCGCGAATTCCGCATTGCGGTTGAGCGGCGAGATCGCCTGCAGGCTGATGTTGCCGATGTGCCCGTGTTCGCGATGGCAGATCGCCCAGACCACCGAGTCGACCTCATTCAGCGAACGCACGTACCGCCGGAAGTACTCCTCGCTGCGCGCGAACTTGCCATGCGAGTTGAAGCGGCAGACTTCCTGGTCCTCGAACCACGAGGGATACGGGCCGTCCACGTCCGACTCGCGCAATCCGCGCACGAAGTAGTCATCCGACAGGCGATAGATCATTTGAGCGCCCCGAGTTGCGACCAGACCTTCTCGAAGGCCATCGCCATCAGATCCACTTCCTCGTCGGGCAGCCAGTGCTGGCACATCTCGAACCCGAGGTAGGTGGAATCGTGCAGCGTCTCGGCCACCGGGCAGATGCCTTTCGCGTAACTTACGTCGCGCTTGCAGAACGGCGCAGTCCACGGGAAGCCGTGTGAGCCGTAGGCGATCTTCTTCTGGTACATGGGCAGCAGGTGCACGTTCACGTAGCCCTGCGCGAGGCTGGGCACGCCCTCGGCCTCGAGCGCCGCGTGGATGCGCGCGCGCGACACGCCGAGGCGCGCGAGATCCAGCACCATCGGGAACATGTAGTAGGCATGCGTGCTGCCCGGACGCACGATGGGCGTGCGCAGGCCGGGTAGTTTGGACAGGCGCGCGGCCAGCCGCGCGGCGGCGCGCTGCCGATCGGCCACGAGCCGCGGCAGCTTCCTGAGCTGCTCGATGCCGATGGCGCATTCGATTTCGCCGAGGCGGAAGTTGTAGCCCACCATGTTGTTGAGCTTGGTCACGCCCTTGTCGCCCACGACGGCCTCCGCATGATTGCGGATCAGGCGCAGGCGGTCGGCGAGCTCGTCGTCGTCGGTGACGAGGATGCCGCCTTCGCCGGTGTGCACGTGCTTGTGATAGTTCAGGCTGAAACCCCCGATCTCGGCCAGCGTGCCGCCGACGCGGTCGCCGTATTTCACGCCCGGCGCCTGCGCGGCGTCGGTGATGATCTTGAGGTCGTGCTTGCGCGCCAGCGCGCGCAGCGCGTCCATGTCCGCCGACTGGCCGAAGATGTCGATGGCCATGATCGCGCGCGTCTGCGGCGTGATGTTGGCCTCGACCGATTTCGGATCGATGCAGAAAGTTTCGGGATCGATGTCGGCGAACACCGGGATGGCGTTCCAGTGCACGATCGCCGTGGCGCTTGCGCACATCGTCCACGGAGACACGATCACCTCGTCGCCGGGCTCGATGTCCAGCGCGCCGACCGCGGCGATCAGGCCGGAGGTCCAGGAATTCACCGTGATGGCGTGTTTGACGCCGAACTGGCGCTCGCACATCCGCTCGAACTCCGCCACCTTGGGGCCGCCGAAGAAATCGGGATCCCAGCAGCCGAGATACTTCGACAGCACGCCGCTCTCGACCACGGCGCGCGCCGCGTCCGCTTCCTCGCGGCCGATCGAGTTGTATCGCGAGAACGGGGCGTCGATCGTCTTCGGTCCGCCCAGCAATGCCAGCTTGTCCATCAGGTTCCTCTCAGTTGATCTGTCACACGGAACACGTCGGCGAGCGTCGCCAGCGCGTCGCGGCCCGTGCACAAGGTGTTGGGCTCACCGGCGAGCGCGCGGCGCAGCTGCTCCAGCACGTGCCACTGGTAGCGCGGCATGTCGCCGGCCAGCGCGCGCGGCTGCGCATCGAGCACGGTGTACCCGGGGAACTCGGGATCGGCGACCAGCGGCTGCCAGTAGATAGCCTCGCCGCCGCGCGCGTAATACACGCGGCCGTTCGGGGCGATGAGCTCCGCGGTGTAATGCGAGAAACATTCCTCGCGCGCGGCCAGATACGTCACCGGCCCGCGCTCGTGTTCGAGCAGGAAATCCGGCTCGGGGTCGGCTCCGTCCCAGAGGCGTCCGGGGCGGATGACGCGGGCATCGCGCACGTCGCCCAGCCAGTGGCGCATGAGATCGATGAAGTGCGAGCCGTTGTGGCACACGCCCTTCGAATACCAGACCAAGCCCTTCAGGGGCGTTGCGATGCGGCCGTCGGCGATCATGTCGCGCACCGCGACGGCGCCCGGTTCGGCGCGCCGCATGTAATTCACGTAGAGGCGCACGCCGCGCGCCTCGCAGCCGGAGACGATGGCCTGCGCCTGGGCGAGATCGGGCGCGAGCGGTTTCTCGCAGAGGATGGCGCGCGGTGCGGCCTCGCGCAGCACTTGCTCGACCTGCGGGGCGTGCAGGCCCGTGGGCGTCGCGATGATCGCGATCTCGGGCTTCACGTTCGCGAGCGCCTCCGCGAGCGTGGCGTAGGTCGCGCCGCCGTACCGCTGCGTGTACGCCGCGCGCCGCGATTCGTCGGGGTCGACGGCGGCCGCGGCGCCGAACGCCGGGTGCGTGGCGAGCGCGCGCGCATGCGAATAGACGCGATCCTCGGCATGGTCGAAGTCGTACCCCATGCCGATCGCGCCGAGTCCCACGATGAGCGCCGTATGCGTCACGTATCTCCCTTGCGCACCACGCCGCGGTTGAGCTCGATCAGGCCCGGGTTCGCGCGCAGCAGCGCGAGCACCTTGCCGCAACCGAACAGCGGATCCGCGGGGCCGAGCGTCTCGATGATGTGCTTGAGCAGCGCGTAGTCGCCGGGCTCGTCGAGCGTGAGGCCGAGCTCCGGCCAATGCAGGTGCGGCGGCGCCACCACGTGCACCGGGCGGAAGATCTCCGGATTATTGCGGATGTGCAGCGTCACGTGTTCGTGGTCGAGCTCGTCGTCGGTCATCGCGGCGGATTTCTCGAGCGTCTCGCGTTGGAATACCTGGACGTCCATGCCGTCCGGGTAGGAGCGCACGTGGGCGTTGCTCACGTACGCGGCGTCGTTGTTGAGGTAGCTGCGGATCACGAGCTCGACGACTTCCGGATCGATGATCGGACAATCGCCGGTGATCTCCACGATCACGTCGGCGTCGGCCGAGCGCGCGGCGCCGATCACGCGCAGCATCACGTCTTCCTCGCTGCCGCGATGGCAGCCGATCCCGGCCTGCTGCGCGAATGTTTCGAGGACGTCGTCGGTGGGATTGATCGTCGTCGCGAGCACGATGCCATTCAGCGACGGCACCGCGCGCAGGCGGCGTACGAGATGCGCGAGCATAGGCTGCCCCGCCGCGTCGAGCAGCACCTTGCCGGGCAGGCGCGATGACGTCATGCGGGCTTCGATCGTGGCCACTATCTTCATGGTTTTCTCCGCAACCCGATCAGCAGCGCGCGCAGGATGCGCTTGTTCGCGCGCCAGCCGGCGCCGAACCGCGAGGCGCCGCCGCGCGGCCTGGTCCGGATCGGAATGTTCTCGATCGGGAATCCGCGGTTCGCCGCGTGCAGCGCGAGCTCGGTGCCGATGGACTGGTAGCTGTCGAAGTGCCCGAGGTCGTCGTACACGTTCATGCGGTACAGCTTCATGCCGCACAGCGGATCGGGGATCCGCCAACGGATGCGCCCGACGACCGCGAACGCCCACTCGCCGAAGCGCTGCAGGCGGTCGCGCGTGCCGACGACGACCGCCGCACCCGCGCGCGCGCGGTCGACGAACACGCCGATCGTGTCCGGATCGTGCTGGCCATCAGCGTCCATCGTGATGAACGAATCGCAGTCGAGCGCCTTGGCGCGCGCGGCGCCGGCCGACAGCGCGGCGTCATATCCGCCGTTGCGCGGCTGGCGCACGACGTCGGCGCCCTGCTCCGCCGCGACGCTCGCGGTCGTGTCGGTCGAGCAGTCGTCAACGACGATCACCTGGCCGAAGCGCTTCGCACCGGCGACGACGGCGCCGATCGCGTTCGCTTCGTTGAACGCCGGGATCACGATGCCTAGGCGAGATCCGACCACTTCAGGTGATCTCCTTTTGACTTGGAACGACGTAGCTTCTTCCCGATCAGCGCGCCGACGTCGGCGGCACTCACGGCGTCCCGCGGACAGGGACGTAGTACTTCGAGGTCCTCGCGCCGCAGCTCGGCGCCGTCGGCAAGGTCGACGCGCGCGCGCACAGCGCGGCGCTGCAGGACCACCGTCTCCTTTTCATTGGCTTCGATGCGCTTGATGCCCGTGCCGAGACTGTTCTCGAGCTCGCGCGTGCGATCGACCATGTCGCGCCAGGTGCGTGGGTCCATCGAGAAGGCGTGGTCGGGACCGACGCGCTTCGTGTCGTCGGTGAAGTGTTTCTCGATGACGCGCGCGCCCAGCGCCACGGCGCCGAGCACGGTTGCGTGGCCCGGCGTGTGATCGCTCAGGCCAAGCACCATGCGCGGGTACATGTCGCGGTACGCACGCAGCACGTTGAGCTGGATGAATTTGAAGTTCTCGAGGCTGGCCGTGTAGTTCGTGTTGCACTGGAGCAGCGCGAAGTTCTGATTGAACTGCAGCGCATGGTTCACTGCGCGATCCACCTCGTCCATGCTCGAAGCGCCGGTGGCGAGAATGTACGGCTTTCCACGACGCGCGATGTACTCGATCATCTCGAGCCACGTGATGTCGCCCGAACCGATTTTGTACGCGGGCACGAACGGGTCCACGGCGTCGACGAGATCGAACGCGTACGGGCTCGTGAAGAAGGTGATGCCGGCCTTGTCGCAGGCCTCCTTGAGGCGCGGCGTCCAGCCGAGATCCACCGACGCATCCTTATAGACCTCGAAAACGGACTTCTTCCACTTCGACTGGTGCGACTGTTGGCCACCCAGCGACTTGAAGCCGAAGTCGCTGACGATGCTCTCGGCCTTGAAGTGCTGGAACTTCGCCGCGTCGGCGCCCGCCTCGGCCGCGAGATGGATGAGCTCGACCGCGCGTTCGATGTCACCGTCGTGGTTGGCCGCGATGTCGGCGATGAAATAGGTCGGATGGTCGTTGCCGATCAGGTGTTTGCCGATGCGGAATTCTTCAACTGGCTTCATTACGGTACTCCCTGCCCACACGGTCGATTTCGGTTGCGAGGTCGGCGCGCGGGCCGCCAAAGGTGCGATGAAACTTGTCGGAATTCATGCGCATGTCGCCGGGGCGCCGCGCCGCGCGCGCCAGCGATGACTGCAGCCCGCGCTTCATGCGCTCCGTCGGCAGGCCGGCCGCGGCCGCGAGCCGGAACGCGATGTCGGCCTTGCTCATGCCCCGGTCGGAGCCGAGGTTGTAGGTGCCGGCCACGGGCGCGTTGAGCACGCGCTCGAGCGCGGCGACCAGCGTGCCGATGGACAGCGGGCTCACCAGCGAATCTTCGAACACGGTGATCTCGCGGCCGTCGCGCAGCGAGTTCACGATCCAGTCGCTGAAGCTCGCGCGGCCCGGCAACGCACTGCGGCCGAAGAAGTTGGTGCGCAGCGAGGTGCCGCCGGCCTGCGCGACATAGGCCTCGGACAGGCATTTCGAATACGCATAGAAATTGAGCGGCGCCACGGCCGACTCGTCGTGCGGACCCGCACCGTCGTACACCTGGTCGGTCGAGACGTGCACGAAGCGCGTGCCGTGCGCCGCGGTCCAGCGCGCGATGTGGCTGACCATCGCGGCGTTCACGCGATAGGTCTCCTGCGGATTCTTCTCGCAGTAGTCGACATCGGTGAGCGCCGCGAGATTCAGCACCACGTCCGGCTGCGCCGCGTCGAGCTCGCGGGCCACCGTCGCGGCGTCCGTGAGATCGACGGACTGGCCCGCGCGCACGCGGCCCGGCGCGGCGACGATCTGCCAGCCGCGCGCGGCGAGATGCGGAACGAGCGACGTTCCGAGCAGTCCTGCGGCACCGGTGATCCACGCGCGCATGTCAGTTCAACCGGCGGAACCCGGCGTGGCACACCGGGCCTTCGAGCAGGTCGTCGATCTTGCGGTGCTTCGCTTCGCAGTCGCGGATCAGCGCGAACACCGTGTCGAGCTCGCGGAAGTAGCGGTCGACCGACACGGCGTCGTGCGCGATGGACGAATACAGCGCCGTCGAGGCGAGGATTCCCTTCTTGAGCATCTCCTGAGTGATGAGCGTCTTGTACTTGAGCATGTTGGGCAAGGCGAAACTGAAGCCGATCAGCGCCGGCAGGCCGTTGAGCTCGAGCGGCAGGTCGTGCTTGCGCGCGAGATCCTTCCAGCGCTCGCCGATGGAGGTCCCGAGCTTCGTGATCGTTTCCCACGAGCGCACGCGCTCCATGACCTCGAGCGTCTTGAGCGCGGCCGCCGGGCCGATGCGCTCGGTCCAGAACGTGCTGCTGATGAAGGTATGCTGCGCGGCTTCCATGATCGCGCGCCGGCCGACGGCCGCGGTGATCGCGTAGCCGTTGCCGAGCGTTTTGCCGTACATCGCGATGTCCGGCTCAACGCCGAACTGCTGATGCAGGCCGCCGAAGGTCTGGCGGAAACCGGACGTGCACTCGTCGAACATCAGCACGATGCCGCGCTCGGTGGCCACGCGGCGGATCTCCTGCAGGAAGCCCGGCGCCGGACCCGTGGTGCGCGACACTTCCATGACGATCGCCGCCGGGTTCTGGTCGACGACGGCGCGGAACGCCGTGAGATCGTTGTACTGGAACGGCAGCACGCTGCCGTGCAGGTTCTGCGGGACGCCACGCGGCTCGAGGCCGGGCAGCAGGTGCGAGGTGAGATTGCCGCCGTCGGCCAGGTTCGCCGCGAGGTACCAGTCGTGCCAGCCGTGGTAGCCGCAGATCGCGACCTTGTCACGACCCGTGGCCGCGCGCGCGACTCGCACCGCGACCGCGTTGGCCTCGCCACCGGTGCGAGCGAACCGGACCATGTCGGCCCAGGGGTTCAGCTCGACGAGGCGCTCGGCGAGCAACACTTCCTCGGGGCAGTTGAGCGTGGAAAGATTGCCCGCGTCGACCACCGCGCGCACCGCCGCATCCACTTCATCGTCGCCGTAGCCGAGCACGTTCGTGCCGATGCCCATGAGCGACATGTCGAGGAATTCGTTGCCGTCGAGATCCCAGACGCGGCAGCCCTTCGCCTTGCTGAAATACGCCGGCCACTTCTCGGGCAGGAACATTTCCGCGCGCTTCGACAACAACATGTTGCCGCCCGGGATCACCCGCTTCGCGCGCCGCCACAATTTCTGCCCGGTGCCCATCGTCATGCCCTCGTTGCGTTTCGTGCCGCGGTTGGCGGCGAACATTTCCGGCTTCGCGGCTTCGAGCGCCGCGACTTCCTGCCATCCAAAATCGTTGCGTGGCGCGAAGTGCTCGAACACGCCGCGCACCACCTCAAGATCCTCGGGCTCGTCCACCGTCCAGCGGCCGGCAGACAGGTCCGTGCCGTGCGAGAGATTACGCCGCCGGAACTGCGTGCCGTTCTTGATAAACGGCGTCACGTGCTCGCGCTCGACCTGCGCGCGCGCCTCCTTCCAGGCGCGCTCGAGCGCCGCGAACGTGAAAGCCTCGGTGTCGAGGCCGTCCGGGTAGGTAGGCGGATGGTTGTTGGAGACGTAGTCCTCACCGCCCGCGTGCAGCGCGCCGACCACCTCGTCGACGAGCGCCGGGTCGATGAGCGGGCAATCGCCCGTCACGCGCACGACGTGCGTCGCGTTGCTGGCGCGCGCCGCCTGGTAGTAGCGGTCGAGTACGTCGGACTCGCTGCCGCGGAATACCTTGATGCCGCTCGCGGCCAGCATGTCGGCCAGACGATCGTCGACGCGGGAGTCGGTCGTGGCCACGACGATTTCGTCGAGCCGGCGCGCGGCCGAGAGCCGGCGCAGCATGTGAACGATGAGCGGCGAGCCGGCCGCGTGCCGCAGCACCTTGCCGGGGAGGCGGGTGGAACCCAGGCGTGCCTGGATGATGGCGACGGTCTTCATGCGCGTTTCCAGCGCGAGGGGTCGATGAGATCGAGGTCCGCGCTCGCGAACTCAGCGGGAACCTCGAGCGGCAGCGCGTCGGCCGACGCCGCGATGCCCCGCAATTGCGCGGCGGTTTCGACGCCGACGACCACTCGCGCGATCGCCGGATTGCGCAGCACGAAGCCGAGCGCGGCCGCCAGCGGCGCGAGCCGGTGCTCCGCGAGCCACGCGTTCCAGCGGCTCCAGAGCCCGCGCCACGCGGCGAATTGCGGCGGCTGTTCGTCGAGCAGCAACAGGCCCTGCAGGAACGCGGAACGCGTGTGGACTTCGACGCCGGCGCGTGACAGCCGGTCCAGCCACCCCGAGGTTTCGAGACGGCGGTCGAGCACGTTGTAAGGCGCCTGCACGATGCCGATGTCGAACGCGCGCATCAGCGGTTCGAGCTCGGCGGGATCGTAGATGGACACGCCCAGCTTCTTCACGAGCCCGTCGCGCTGCAGTCCGCGCAGCGTTTCGACGAGCGTGGCGCCGTTCGGGCCGAACACGTCGCCGGGATGGTGCAGCAGCAAACCGTAGACGCCCGTGGTTCCCAGTCGCTCGAGCGACGCGCCGATATCGCGGCGCAACTTGCCCGCGAGGTCCGCGACCGTATCCGCAGGGAGCGGCGGCAACTTGGTGACGACTCGCAGCCCGGAAACGCCTACGCGGCCGAGCACCTGTTCGCTGTCACCGTACGCCATCGCCGTGTCGACGATGTCGATGCCGGCCGCGCGGGCCGCGGCGAGGATGCTGACCGCCTCGGCGAGATCGGGCTGGCCAGTGCGGTTCGCCACGCCGTAACGCTGCCCGAGCTGGGCAGTGCCGAGGGCGAGCCGACTTGCCTGCGTCATCCGATCCGTCCCGTGCTCACAGCCCCGCGGCGCGGTTCAGCGCCTGGATCTGCTCGATGGTGAGGAATTGAGGATTCTTGCCGGACTGGTATTCGAAGCCTTCGGGCACCGGCTTGCCGCGGGCGCCGAGCGCGTTCACCGAAAAATCAATGTTCCCCACGAACTGGATCGTCGGGCGAATCACGAAGTGATCCTCGAACTCGAGCGTGAGGTGCGAGTCGTCTGCCGGGCACATCACCTCGTGGAGCTTCTCGCCGGGGCGGATGCCGATGACCTTCTGCGGCACGCCCGGCGCCATCGCGGTCGCCAGATCGACGATGCGCACCGAGGGAATCTTCGGCACGAAGAGCTCGCCGCCGTGCATGCGCGCGAAGCTCTTGAACACGAACTCGACGCCCTCGGACAACATGATCCAGAAGCGCGTCATCTTCACCTCGGTGATCGGCAGGTGATCCGATTTCTTCTCGATGAGTTTGCGGAAGAACGGCACCACGGAACCGCGCGATCCGACCACGTTGCCGTAACGCACGACCGAGAAACGTGTCCGGTCACTGCCCACGATGTTGTTGGCCGCGACGAACAGCTTGTCCGAGCAGAGCTTGGTCGCGCCGTACAGGTTGATCGGGTTCGCGGCCTTGTCGGTCGACAGCGCGATGACCTTCGCCACCTTGTTGACGAGCGCCGCGTGGATGACATTTTCCGCGCCGTGCACGTTGGTCTTGATGCACTCCATCGGATTGTATTCGGCGGCCGGCACCTGCTTGAGGGCCGCGGCGTGCACCACGTAGTCGATGCCGTTCATGGCCTGGACCAGGCGGTCGCGGTCGCGCACGTCGCCGATGAAGTAGCGCATGCATTCGGCGTTGAACTCCGACTCCATCTCGAACTGCTTGAGCTCGTCGCGCGAATACACCACGAGCCGGCGCGGCTTGTAGCGTTGCAGGAGCATGCGCACGAACTGCTTGCCGAATGAGCCGGTGCCGCCGGTGATCAAAATATTCTTGTCGTCGAACATCGTTTGCTGACCTTCCTGTTTAATCCGTCTATGCCCGTTCGCGCTCGGCGCGCAGCGCGTCGCCGATCATGCGTTCCGTTTCACCCTCGGCCGCGAGCCGTCCGCCTTCGAGGCGGTAGATCCAGTCGCATCCGGAAAGCGTGCCCAGCCGATGGGCGATCACGATGATGGTCTTGAGCCCGCGCAACGCGCTCACCGCGCGCATCACGCCCTGCTCCGTGCCCGAATCGAGCGAGCTCGTCGCCTCGTCGAGCACGAGCACCGGCGGATCCTGATAGAGCGCGCGCGCGATGCCGATGCGCTGCAGTTGTCCGCCGGAGAGCCGCACGCCACGTTCGCCGACCATGGTGTCGAGTCCCTCCGGCAGGCCCGAGACGAAGTCCTCGAGCTGGGCCGAATGCACCGCGCGCTGCACGGCGGCGTCGTCGATCTGCGCGGCGGGAATGCCGAACGCGATGTTTCGCCGCAGCGTGTCGTCGGTGAGGTAGATGGACTGGGGCACGTAGCCGATGTTCTTCTGCCAGGCCCGCGGCGCGTCCGCGACATCTTGGCCGTCGACCTCGATGCGGCCGGAGTCCGGCTTGAGAAGGCCGAGCATCACGTCCACCAGCGTGGTCTTGCCCGCGCCGCTGCCGCCGATGAAACCGACGGTCTGGCCATGCGGAATTTCGAGGCTCACACCGTTCAGCGCGGCGCTCGTGGCGCCGGGATAGGCATAACGAACGTCGATCAGCCGCAGCGATCGGGCGAACGGCATCGGTCCGGGTTCCGGCGCGAGCGGCGGCGCGCCGAGCGCCAGCTCTTCCTGCAGCACTTTGACGACGGGCGCGGCATACCAGACGTTCTGCACCGAGCTCATGATGCGATTCGCCGACGGGATCAGTCGAAAGCCCGCGGCCGCGAACAGGCCGATGGTCGGCAGCAGCGCGCCGGCGCTGGCGCCGCGCGAGACCATCAGGGTCACCAGCGCGGCGAGTCCGAGCACCGCGAGCATTTCGAGACCGAGACGCGGCAGCTGGTAGAGAGTCTGCTGGCGTTCGCCGACGGTCGCGCTGCCTGTGTTGTGGATCGAATATTCGGCGAGGAATTCGCGCTCGCGATTCGTGAGCAGAACCTGTTTGACGCCGCCCAGCCCCTGTTGCAGGTGCTGGATGCGCCGGCCCTCGTGCGCCTGGCGCAGGTTGCCCCAGCGGACGATCGGTCCCTTCATGACGAAGTGGAAACCGAGCGCGATGACACCGAGCACCGCGCCGACGATGAGCGTGCCCACCGGCTCGATGAACAGCAGCACGCCGATGATGCCGAACAGCACCATGGTTTCGGTGATCAGCATCAGCCCGGAGGTGAGGAACGTGTGACTGAAGAGATGGATTTCGTTGACCGCGTTGCGGATCAACTGAGCCGAGTTGCGCCGCAGGTGAAAGTCATACGGTTGGCGCAGGTAGGTGAAGAACAGGCGCCGCGACACGTCCTCCTGGGCCCGGTACGCGAACTGCACCTGCTTCCAGGTCAGGTAGGAAAGGAACACGGTCTTGAGCGCGTACACCGCGACCAGCACCCACATGCCGAGCACGACGAGCCGTTCGCGCGAGGGATTGCCCAGCCACTCGACCACCCGCGCGGAAGACGTGCCGGGGGCCGCGAAATCGGGACGCGAAATCACCGCGAGCGCGGGCACCACCAGGCCGACACCGAACATCTCGAGCAGCATGCCGACGATCATGAGTCCGAGCAGCGTACCGGCGCGCACGCGCTGCGCGTGCGTGAGGATCGCCCACAACCGGCGCGCGGTGTCGATCATTTCGACTCCTGCTGGTGCGAGACTTCCTTGCGGATGGCCTCGATGTCGGCGCTGAGGGCCTCGTATTCCCGCATCTTGAACTGCAGGAAGCTCATGGTGACGCGCGCCTTCTCCTCGATGCCGCGCGGCGTCAGTAGATAGGCGTAGGCGGCCTTGTTGTGGCTGTTGCGGAAATTGGTGGCCTTGACCCAGCCCTTGTCGACCAGCGACTTGATGCAGTAATTCACTTTTCCGACGCTCACGCCCAGCGCCTGGGCGACCTCGCGCTGCGGCATGCGCGGATTGGCCTCGAGGAGCTTCAGCAGCTTGTATCGGACTTCGTCGCTCAGCATGGCGCGGTCACAAAACCGGGGCCAAACGCGAAAGACTCAAGGAAATCATTCAGATACGTTCATGCGTTCAATACTTGAACGCGCGAAGTCTAGGTACCAGCCGGGTGCCAGTCAACTTAATGAGGTAGTCAGGCCTGCTTTTCGTGACGCGCGTCAGACCGGCGCGGCCATGCGGCGCGAATCAGGATGAAGAGAATCCCGGCGATGCCGCCCAGCACCCCGCCCGCCAACACCATGAGGGTGCGCTTCGGACGGATGCGTTTTTCCGGCGCGACCGCCGGATCGATCACGCGAAAGGCGTATTCGGTCTGCACGTTCGCGAGCATCGCGTTGTTGATCTGGACTTCGATGAGGCGGTGGATGGCTTGGCGCAGCTCGACCACGCTGGTCTTCGCGAGCTCCTGGTTCAGGTACTCGACGCTTCGATCCGCCGAACGGCGCGCCTCGGCGCGGATGCGCTCGTTGGCGCGCGCGACCACCAGGTTGGCCCAGCGCGCTGCGACCTGGGGCGAAGTCCAATCGATGTTCACGACCACCATGTCGGTACGCAGGTCGTGCGTCACGAACATCACGCTGGACATGAAGTGCGTCACCGCCTGCTCGAGCGTCGGCTCGTTCTCGCCCGCGCGCCAGGCCTTCGTCGCCGGGTCCCACAGCTTCGGGAACAGCTGCGGCTTGAGGTTCTCGGCGACGATGAAGTCGCGCGCGAACCCGCCGGAGGTCAGCGTCGCGTACGCCTCCTGCTTGCGGCCGGCGGCATTGCCGAGATCGAAGCCCGCAAGCGCGGCGAGTCCACCGATCTGGTTTCGCAAGGCGCTCGCGCCGCCGGCGTCCGCCGGGTCGACCAGCACGGCCTGTACCTTCGCGCGGTAGATAGGTGTGGTGGTGAGCGCCAGGACGACCCCGATGACCGCGCCGAGAAAGCCGAACGAGATCAGCCAGCGCCAGCCGGCGAACAGCGAGTCGACGGCACTGCGCAGGTTGAATGCCGAATCGTCGGGCCGCATCGGCATGACGACGAAGTAACCCTGCGGCGGTCCGTCCACGACATGTCGAATGTCGTCGTGTTGCCCTTGCTCGTTCATGCGCGCACCGTCCTCAGAACGACTGCACTGCGGCCGCGGCGATCGCCAGGTTGTAGAGAATCTGCGTGATCGCCTGCCACATCGGCAGGGCGGGCATGTGCTCAGTGTCGAGGGGTACGACGACGGTATCGCCCGGACGCATCGCGACCTGGCCGCTGCGACTGAACCAGCCGGTGCCCTCGCTCGACACGACACTGCCGTCCGCCCGAACGACATAGATCCGGCCGCGGTCCGCCTTGCGCGTGACGCCACCGCTTAGAGCGACGTAGTCATCGCGCACGAGGTTCTCGCGGTACAGGTGCGATGTGAGCGTCTGCACTTCGCCAATGACGGTGATTTCCTGCTTGATCTTCGGGATCATCAGATGGTCGCCTTCCCGCAGCGTGATGTCTCCCGGAGATCCGATGGGATTGGCGATCACGGCGTCGAGATCGATGACGAGACGGCCCACCGCCCTGGTGGCCTTGAGCTGGTTCAGCAGCGACTGCCCGACGGTCAGCGCCTGGCCGGCCTGGCCCTGGTTCGCGGCGGTGGCTTGCAACGCAGTCGCGGCCAGATCGCCCTGCAGCCGTTCCGCGAGGCGGTCGAGCTGCTGCTGCTCCCGCTCCCTGAGCTCGACGCGCGTGAAGACGGCGCCGTCGGGATACGCAAGCGTGGTAAGTCCGCCGGCGCGCTCGAGCACCGAACGCATCGTCTCACCGCGCTGAATAGGATAGATGCCGGGGAAGCGCACTTCGCCGGCGATCATTACCTGTTCCTGCTCGCTCCATTCCGGCACTTCCTTCACATTGAGGAAGTCGAAGGGTTGCAGCTGCACGTCCGCGCTTGGATCGCCGCGCATCACCGCACTCAGGTCGATTTCAATGAGCTCGGTGCGACGCGCCGACTCCGTGAGGCGGTAACGCACGAGCTCGGCCTTTGCGCCAAACGCGGCATCCTGCAGTCCGCCGCCGGCACGTAGCAGGTCGCTCACGCGCATATTGGGTTCGAGTGGATAGTCACCGCGCGCCTTTACGCGCCCATCGATGCGCACTATTTCCGTCGGTCGGTCGATGCGCGACTGGCGCTTGAGCTCCTCGAGCAGCGGTTGCATCGTCTGCTGGCGGCCGCCCTCGACGTCGAACACGAACAAGCGGTCCCGCGGCATGAGCAGGACGTCCTTTTCCGAACCTGGTGCGCGCAGCGCGGCGCCGAGGTCGGCGGACAGCGCGACGACGCGGCGATCCGGCGGCAGCTCGCGGCGAATCAGGATGTAGTTGAGGTCAGCATTGGGCTTGAGCTCATCGATGCCGCCGAGCACTTCGGACAAGCGCAGGCCTTCGTGCCAGGCGAGCCAGCCTGGCCGGAAAACGTGACCATCGATTGTGACACCACTGTCAAGAGTCGGGCGCAATCGCAGTACGCGCAACGAATCGCCGTTGCGCAGCACCTCGCCGCGCCCTTTCAGCGCATCCAGCGGCACGTTGACCACGACACGCGCGCGTTGATCGTTGACGCGAACGAGTGCCGCACGGCTGGCGTCGGCTTCACTGGTCAGCCCGCCGGCGAGCTGCACGATGTCCTCGACACTGGTCGAACCCTTGAGTTCGTAGATTGCCGGGCGATTCACCTCGCCATCTACCGCGACGGTAGCCGTGACGGGCGGAATGAAGATGACGTCGCCCGACAGGAGCTTGGCGTCATCGCTGGTGTCCCCACGCAGCAAAAGGTCGTAGAGGTCGAGGCGGCGTACCACCGTCCCGTTGCGTTTGAGCTGGATGTTGCGCAACGAGCCGATCGGCTTGATGCCGCCGGCCGCATACAATGCCGAGGAAATGGTCGCGAGCCCGCTCACGGTGTACGAACCGGGGCGGTTCGCTTCGCCCATCACGAACACGCGAATCGATCGCGTGTCACCCATTCCCACGTTCGCACGCACGCCGATCATCTGGCGCGAAACGCGCTCCTCGAGCATCGCGGCGACGCGCTCGAACGTCTGCCCGGAAACGTTGATGGGCCCGAGCTCCGGAAAGCTCACGCGTCCATCCCGCCCGACGACAAGGCGCAGGTTACGGTTCTGGTTACCGAACAGCTGGACATTGAGCTGGTCGCCAGGACCAACGATGTAGCCCGATGGAACCGGAACGTCGGTGACCGGCGCGAAAGTCGAAGGCGCATCCAGGAACAGGTCGTAGCCGTAGGGCTTTAGTCCGGCGAATCCGGACTTGCGAACCGGCAGGCGCGTGACCTTCAGGTCGAGCTTGAAGAATACGGGGATCGAGCTCAACCGATGCGTCGCCTGCTCCTCGTCGAGGCCGGCGAGCGTGATGGGCTCGAAACCGGGAAGCAGGATCGCCCCGTTGCGATCGAGCTGGTAGGGATTGCGAGAACGCACCAGATCGATAAGGCGTTCGGCGGCGAGGCGCTCCTCAGTCGTCATCTCCGGCGCGAGCTGTTCCGGAATCGTGATCGGCGGGGTGTTAGGGCCCGTGGGTTCGACCCGCGCCGGCTTGTCTTTTCGGAATGCGACGTCGACGATTACCGAGTCTTCCGCCTTCAGCGACTTGTCGACAAACAGATTGGATGCCTCGCGCAGGTCGGTGGTGCGCACTTCGTCCGGCCGCAGTCGCCGCTGATCGCGCCGGCGCTGGTCGCCGTTGGCATCCGAAGCTCCCATGGATTCGCCGAGCGCGCCGCCGAGCCCGAGTTGCTCCATGAGGGCCTGACGGTCCTCGGGGCTCATGGATCGCAGCATTTCGAGCTGTTCGGGTGTCGGTACCTGGGCGCGCACCGGGACGGCCGCCGAGAGCAACACCACTCCAACGAGGATCAACCAGCTACGCATCAGAAACCTTGTTGCCAGGAAATATAGGCATGCGCGTTGGAGCTCGAACCTGAGTCCTCCCCGCGCTCTTCGAAACCGGCGCCGACCATCACTTTGCCAAAGCCGAACGTCCGTGAGTAGCGCAATTCTACATTGTCGAGGTCGCGCGGCACGGTGCTGATTGCATGGTCGGCGGTGCCGTCACGGTTCACCTCGGTCCGCCGCAGGATCACGCTGATTACGTCGCCGGATGGCCGCGTCAGCAGCCCCGCAAGCGAATACATGCGGCTGTCGTTGTCCATCGCGTGACCGATGATCCGGCCGCGGTAGGTATACCCCTGCGGATAAATGGCGTTGCGATAGGCGCAGTTGAAGTCGGGCTCCTGGCGCGTAAAGGTGCAGGCGGTGTCCGAGTACTCGAAGTGAGCGCGCAGCGCGCCGAGCGACGTCGAGGTCCAGCCTTCGAGTCCGAATGTGCCAATGAACTTGCTCGGCAAACCGCCGGCCTCGTCCTCACCTATCCATTGGGTATAGAACGCGAGCGGGAGCTTCTTCCAGGGCGAGCGCAGCCGCATGTCGTATCCGGCCATCTGGTTGCCGGGCGTGTCGCCGGGACCGGTCGAGTCCTCAGTGCTCTCCCGCCCCAGCAACATGTCCATGAATGTGTTGAAGTCGCAGTCGCGCTCGCCACCGCACCATTGCGCGGTTCGCGTGAGCCCGAACTCGAGCCACGGGCGCGGCCTGAAGTTGATGCGTGCCGCGAGGAATTTCACGTTCGGCACAGGGACGTCGTGCGACTCGGCCTCCCCAAGCGCAATGCTCGCGCGCCAGGACCCGATCCAGGAAAGCAGCTTCGACTTGAAGGGATCGGTGTAGTTGCGTTCAAGCGTGATGCTCGGAATCGGCCGCGCATTGGTCGAGAGGATCAACCCGCCTTCCCAGCCGGGGCTCCACCATCGCTCCATGAATCCGGCCGAGATCATGAAATTGCCGACATTGATGCCCAGGTATGAGCCGTCGGGCCTGAAGGTCTTGCCGTCCTCGGAATCGGCCACAACCGCGCCCTGGAGGTTCAAGGCGAAGTGATCGGTGAGCCAGCTCGCGCGCAATGCGACCTCGCCTTCCTCGCGCGGCGTGTCCTCGAACGTGCGCAGCATCGTCGGCTGCCAGGCGCCCCGCACGCGCGCGCCTGCCCCGGCGAATCCCGGCGCCGATGCCGCGCGCGACAGTCTCTGAACGCGTAGCAGGGCCGCGGTCGTCATCAGGTCATAGCCGGCGATATCGGCCGCGAGCGCATCCCTCGCGATGTCGGGCCAGGACAATGGCCAGGTCGTGACGGGCCCTCTGAGGATGCCGGCGTCCGCGAGGAGCAGGATATCGCTGCGCAGCCCTTCATCGCCGGGTGCCAGCCATGGATCGGCGTGCGCGATCGACATCGCAAGCGAGGCTGCGAGGCCGGCGAGCGTGCATGCCCATCGCGGAGTCGGAAGCCTCATCACAAGCCGAAATCGTGCCGCCAGCCGATGAAGCCGAACGGCTCCAGTTCGCGCGAACCTCCCTCGGGTTCGTACACCTCGGCGCCGAGCTCGATCGAGACACTTTCACCAAAGATCTTGCCGCGCCACGAGAACTCGAGCGCGGTGTAGTCGGCGGGCCCGGAGCTCACCGTGTTGCGCGCGTCGTAGCCGTCATGATTGAGACGCGCGAACCGGCCGGTGAGCGACCACAGCGCCCCGTTTACGGCGGTGTATTTCGCGCCGACCGCGTAGCTCTCGGCATCGTTGTCGGTGGTATGCCCGATCACGCGACCACGATAACGATATCCTTCGACGTCGAAGGCGGCCTGGTTGTACGCGCAGTTGTAGTAAGGACCGCTGCTGCTCAGCGCGGAGCAAGTGGTGTTGGCGTATTCGGCGAACCACGCCAGAACGTCGCCGCGCGCGAACGGCTTCCATGCCTCGATGCCGAGCTGGCCGAGATACTTCGCCGGTAGATAGGACGACTCGTCCTCGCCAATGTACTGACCGTAGAGCGCATACGGCAGGGTGCCGATCGGCGAGTTCCAGTGGATGTCGAATCCTGCCATCTGGTTACCCGGCTCCGTCTGCGTGGTCGAATCGAATCCAGGATTGTCGTTGCCGATCAGCATGTCCCAGAAGGTCGAGAGGTCGCAGGGCCGGCCGTCGCCGCAGAATTGTGCGGTGCGCGAAAAACCGATCTCGACGTCCTTGTGAGGCATGATCGCCACACGCCAGGCCATGAACAGAGGTGAAGCGACATCCTGGCGATCTTCTCCCATCTGGCTGATACCGAAGCTGAATCGCCACGGGCCGAGCCAATTTAGCCAGCGATTCTCGAACGGCATGGCCGCGGCGCGTTCGACCATGAGGGTTGGCATCGGGCGCGCGTTGCTGGACAGGATCAAACTACCTTCGTGGCCGGGCCCCCACCAGCGGTCGAGCGTGTTCGCGGACAGCAGCCAGTTGCCCCATTGCACGGTGACCTGCGATCCATCCGCGCGGATCTCCTGGCCGTCGGCCGGATCCGCGACGCCGACCACGTTGAGGCTCGCCGAAAACCGCCCGGCATCGAAGGCGAATCCGCCGCCGACCTCGGCATCCTCGCGCGCGATAGAATCGAAGTCGCGCAACAGCCCCGGATCGCCGCCGCGTGCCACCGCTGAGAAGCGGGTTCGCGTCGAATCGCCCGGCGTCAGGCGCCCACGAACGCGCGCAAGCGCGGCGATCACGGAAGTGTTGGTCGCGACGTGATCCTTCGCGTTCGCGAGCGCATGGATCAGCGCCGCACGCGGGATCGGCCACTGGTTGAGTGGATAGCGAATCACGTTCGCGTCGTTGAGTATCTGCAGGTCGAGGCGCAGCTGCGTATCGCCGGATTCGAACCAACCCGCATCCGCGCCTGCCGGCGCCTGCCATGTCAGGGCCGCGAGCAGCGCTAACGCACAAGCGATGCCCCGACTCATGCCTTCCACTGCGCCAGGCGACCTAGCAACTGCTTCAGCGTCGGCCGTGCCGCTGCCAACGCCGGGTCGTTCACCAGCGGCAACAGTTCTTCGCACATCTTTTTCCCTAGCTCGACGCCCCACTGGTCAAATGCATTGATTCCCCAGATCACGCTCTGCGCGAATACCTTGTGCTCGTACATCGCGATCAAACTACCCAACGTGCGGGCGTCGAGCCGCTCGAAGGCAACGATCGACGCCGGACGGTTTCCAGCGTGCACCTTGTGGGGCGCGAGCTGCTCGATGCGCGCGGGCGATACCTTGCGCTCGGTGAGCTCGCGTGTAGCCTGCTCGAGTGTGTAGCCGAATGCGAATGCCTCCGCCTGCGCGAGGCAGTTGCCGGTGGCGAGCGTGGCCTGTGCCGGATTGCCGCACGAAGACCGCGCAGGCAGCAGGAAATCGAGCGCCGCGCGCGGCGCCCCCTGGTGCAGCATCTGGAAGAATGAATGCTGTGCATTGTTGCCCGGTTCGCCCCAGATCACGGGTGCGGTGCCGTATGCGAGCATCGAACCATCGAGCGCCACCGACTTGCCGTTGCTCTCCATGTCGAGCTGCTGCAGATACGCGGGAAACCGCTTCAACCGTCCGTCGTATGGCAGTACCGCGAGCGTCGGCAGATCGAGGAAATTGATGTTCCAGACGCCGAGCAGGCCCATGAGCGCGGGCAGGTTGCGCTCCCACGGCGCGGTACGGAAATGCTCATCCATCGCGTGCGCGCCCGCCAGCAGTTCGAGAAACGCCCCGCGGCCGACCGCGATCGCGAGCGACACGCCGATCGACGACCACAGCGAATAGCGCCCACCTACCCAGTCCCACATCATGAAGCGATAGTTAGGATTGATGCCGAACGCATCCATCGCCTGCGCGTTGGTGGACACCGCGGCGAAATGCGCGGGCACCGCCGCCTCACCCAGCTTCCCGGCGAGCCACGCGCGCGCGGTGCGCGCGTTCGCCAGCGTCTCCTGCGTGCTGAAGGTCTTGGACGCGACGATGAACAACGTACGGGCCGGATCGGTATCCTCGAGCGCATTCGCGAGATCCGTGCCGTCCACGTTCGAAACGAACTTCACGCGCGGCGCGCCGGCGGTCAGCGGGTGCAATGCTTCGACGGCCATCGCGGGACCGAGGTCCGAGCCGCCGATGCCGATGTTGATGACCGTGGCGAATGACTCGCCACCCGAACCGCGCACGGCGCCCGTACGAACCTGCTCGGCAAAGGCCAACATGCGTTCACGTTCGGCGAGTACCTGGCGCGCGATGTCGGCCCCGCCGGGAGCCGCCTCGGAAACGCCCGGCACCCGCAACGCCGTATGCAGTACCGCGCGTCCTTCGGTGGTGTTGATCGCATCACCCCGCCACATCGCCTCGATGTGCGCACGCAGGTCCACCGCATCCGCGAGGCTGGTGAGCAGCTTGAGCCCATCGCCGTCGATGCGCTGGCGTGAAAAATCGAAGTACAGGCCGACGGCCTCGAACGCGAAGCGGGAACCGCGCTGCGGATCCTGGTCGCGCAACGCACGCAGTGTTACTGCCCGGGTTTCGACGGCGCGCGACTGGAGCGCACGCCAGACGGCGTTCTTGTCTTCCTGGGGCATGTGCGAGGCGGATTACTTGCGGAACAGGGCCGCGATGGTATCGACAACGTATTGAAGTTGCGACTCCGCCAGCTCCGGATAGATGGGCAGCGCCAGCGTTTCCTGGGTCGCCCGCAGGGACTCCGGAAAGTCCTGGGGTTTGTGCCCCAGGTAGGCGAAACACTGCTGCATGTGCAGGGCGAGCGGATAGTAGATCTCCGAGCCGACGCCCTGCTCCACGAGCCAGCTGCGCAGCTCGTCGCGGCGCGGCGTGCGGATGCAGTACTGGTTGTAGATATGGCGGGCGCCGGAAGGCGCCGGAGGCGGGGTAACCACCTTCCAACCCAGACCGGCGCGTTTGAAGGCGGCGTCGTAAAACGCGGCATTCCGCTGACGCGCCTCGCTCCAGGCATCGAGGTGGGGAAGCTTGACGTTCAGGACGGCCGCCTGGATCTCGTCCAGACGGAAATTCCCGCCGATGAGCTCGTGGTAGTACTTCGGCTCCATGCCATGCACGCGCAGCTTCATGAGCTTCGCGGCCAGGCGCTCGTCGTTCGTCACGCACATGCCGGCGTCGCCGAACGCGCCGAGGTTCTTCGTCGGGAAGAACGACAGGCAGCCGATGTCGCCGATCGAACACGCACGCCGGCCCTGAGCATCCGCGGCACCGATCGCCTGCGCAGCGTCTTCGATGACCGACAGTTGATGACGCTTCGCGATGCCCATGATGCGCGTCATGTCGGCCATCTGTCCGTAGAGGTGCACCGGCATGATCGCGCGGATCCGGCCGCCGGTGGCGCGATTGAACAGCACACCGTTGCGCGTCTCGCAGTGCGCGTCGATGAATTTCTCGATCGCCGCGGGCGAAATGTTGAATGTCTCGGGCTCGATGTCGACAAATACCGGACGCGCACCGACTCGCGCGATGGTTCCCGCGGTCGCGAAGAACGTATACGGGCTGGTGATGACTTCATCGCCCTGACTGATATCGAGCGCCATGAGCGCGATCAGCAGCGCATCGGTGCCCGACGAGATCCCGATTCCGTACTTGCACTGCGAATACGCGGCGGCCGCCGCTTCGAGCGCCTTCACCTCGGGACCGAGGATGAAATACTGGGATTCGCTCACGCGCAGGATCGCGGCGTCGAGCTCGGCCTTCAAGGCGCGGTATTGGGGTTTGAGATCGAGCAGCGGGACTTTCACAGGCCCGCAACTGTACCCGAACGTCAGCCCAGGTTGGTCACTCGCGTGGGTTGCGGAGCACCCGTCTTGTAGTACTCGAGATACCAGTCGACGAACGCGCGGATTCCGACCTCCACCGGCGTCGCGGGCTTATACCCTACGTCGCGCACGAGATCGTCCACGTCGGCGAAGGTGTCCGGCACGTCGCCGGGCTGAAGCGGCAGCAGGTTCTTCTGCGCCTTTCGACCCAGGCAGTCCTCGAGCACCTCGATGTATCGCGACAAATCCACAGGCGCGTTGTTGCCAATGTTGTAGATCCGGAAAGGCGCGCTGCTGGTGGCCGGATCGGGATTATTGCCGCTCCACTCGGAATTGGGCGTCGCGACACGGTCACAGGCCCGCACCACTCCCTCCGCGATGTCGGTCACGAAGGTGAAATCCCGCTTGTGGTGTCCATTGTTGAACACGTCGATGGGTTTGCCTTCGAGGATGTTCTTCGTGAACAGGAACAGAGCCATGTCCGGCCGACCCCAGGGGCCGTACACCGTGAAAAACCGCAGCCCCGTCACGGGTAGTTTGAACAGCGCGGCGTAGTTGTGCGCCATGAGTTCGTTGGCGCGCTTGGTCGAGGCGTACAACGACAGCGGATGATCCACACCGCGATGCGGCGTAAACGGCATGTTGGTGTTGAGCCCATACACGGAGCTCGTCGACGCGAACACGAGATGCTCGGCGCCGTTGTGACGGCAGCCTTCCAGCACGTTGAGCGTGCCCGTCACGTTGCTATCGATGTAGGCCTGCGGATTCTCCAGCGAATAACGCACGCCGGCCTGCGCCGCGAGATGGATCACACGCGGAAACTTCTCGCGCGCGAACAGCGACTTCATGCCGCCCTTGTCGGCGAGATCCATCTTCACGAAGCGGAACTTCGGCTCGCGCTCCAGGATCGCGAGCCGGGCCCGCTTGAGATTCGGATCGTAATAGTCGTTGAGATTGTCGAGGCCGACGACCTCGTCGCCGCGCGCGAGCAGCTTGCGCGCGGTGTGAAACCCGATGAATCCGGCCGCGCCGGTGAGCAGGATCTTCACAGCCGGCCATCCACTTCGTCCGCGTCGAAGACGTATTTGATGTCGTAGACGACGTGATTCTTCTTGCAAGCCTTGCGCACGCTGCCGATACCCCGGTCGCGGAATTCCTTGTGCCCGACGGCGATCACCGCGGCATCGTACACGCCGTCGCGTACGCGGGAGATCGGACGAATTCCATATTCGTGTTCCGCTTCCTCGGAATCGATCCACGGATCATAAACGTCGACTTTCGCGCCGAATTGCTTCAGCTCGCGCACGACGTCGGCGACCTTGGAATTGCGCAGGTCGGGACAGTTTTCCTTGAACGTGAGCCCGTATACGAGCACGCGCGAATCCTTGACCAGGATCTTCCGGCTCGCCATGAGCTTGGCGATCTGACCGGCGACGTAGTTAGCCATGCTGTCGTTGAGACGGCGACCCGCGAGGATCATCTCGGGATGGAAGCCCACTTCCTGCGCCTTGTGCGTGAGGTAGTAGGGATCGACGCCGATACAGTGGCCGCCGACGAGACCCGGGCGGAACGGCAGGAAGTTCCACTTGCTGCCCGCGGCCAACAACACTTCCTCGGTATTGATTCCGAGCCGGTTGAACAGCAACGCGAGCTCGTTGATCAACGCGATGTTGACGTCGCGCTGCGTGTTCTCGATGACCTTGGCGGCCTCCGCCACGCGAATGCTCGAAGCCTTGTGCGTTCCGGCCTTCACCACCGAGCGATACAACTGGTCCACGAAGTCGGCGACCGCCGGCGTCGAGCCGGAAGTAACCTTCTTGATGCTCGGCAGCCGATGTTCCTTGTCGCCGGGATTGATGCGCTCCGGGCTGTAACCCGCGAAGAAATCCTTGTTGAACTTGAGTCCGGACTCCCGCTCCAGGATCGGGATGCAGACTTCCTCGGTGCATCCTGGATAGACCGTCGATTCGTAAATGACGATGTCGCCCTTCTTGAGCACCTTGCCCACCGTCTCGCTTGAACGCTCGAGCGGCGTGAGATCCGGCCGGTTATAGCGATCGATAGGCGTCGGCACCGTGACGATGAATACGCGGCACTTGCCGAGCTCCTTGAGACTGGTTGAATAGCGCAGCTTTTTCGCCGCCTTCAGTTCTGCGGGCGAGCATTCCAGCGTGGAATCTTTCCCGGACTTGAGCTCGGCGATGCGAGAGGCCTTGATGTCGAAACCGACCGTGTCGAAATGCTTGCCGAATTCCACCGCCAGGGGCAGCCCGACATATCCCAAGCCGACCACGCCGATCCGGCACTTTCTCAAGCTCAAATCCATGATTTTTCTAACTCTCTTAAGCCCTTAGGACGTATCGGCGGCATCTTGCCGGTCCACGGGGCGCAAATCGAGCGTCCGGGGGTGCCGTTCAGTGATTTCTGTGCGTTCGATCGCTATCGCGATACGTCGGCGGCGGCCGGCTGGGGAGCGGCCGCGGGCGGGGCTGCGGTGACGGACTCCCGCCAGACCACCTTCCCCCCACTCGCCTTCTGGATGACATCCAGCAGCGCCTCATGCCGGCGCAGTTCCTCTTCGTCCGGCTGGGGCACCGCAAGGGTGATCCCCGGGGTGCGCAGGGAGGAGACCGCCACGCTGACTCGTCCGCGATCCCCGGCGCCCGCGCTGACGTCGAGCGCGAGCGCGCTCTGCCCGCCGGTCATCGCCAGGTACACGTCGACGAGGATGCCGGCGTCGAGCAGCGCGCCGTGCAGGTCACGCTTGCTGTTGTCCACGCTGTAGCGCTTGCAGAGCGCGTCGAGGCTGTTGCGCTGGCCGGGATGCAGGCTGCGCGCCAGCGCCAGCGTGTCGAGCACGCGGCAGATCTCGGCGACGGCGCGCACCTCGCCCGCCAGCCGCGCGAACTCCGCGTCGAGGAAGCCGACGTCGAAGGGCGCGTTGTGAATGATGAGCTCCGCGCCGCGGATGAACCCGACCAGCTCCGCGGCGACCTCGGCGAACTTCGGCGCCTGCGCGAGGCGCGCGCTGTCGATGCCGTGCACCGCGAGCGCACCCGCGTCGATCTCGCGTTCCGGGTTCAGGTAGCGGTGAAATTTCTGACCGGTCGGCCTGCGGTTCAGGATCTCGACGCAGCCGATTTCGATGATGCGATGACCGGCGCTGGCCTCGAGGCCGGTGGTTTCGACGTCCAGGACGATTTGGCGCATCGCGAGACTTTAACCGAGCAGCGCATCGATCGCGCGGTTCGCGAGCGCGTCGACGCGTTCATTTTCGACGTGGCCGGAATGCCCCTTGACCCAATGCCATTGAAGATCGTGCTTTTGCGTGAGCAGATCGAGCTGCTGCCACAAATCCTGGTTCTTGACGGGCTTCTTGTCCGCGGTCTTCCATCCGCGGGCCTTCCAGTTCTTCAGCCATTCGAGCACGCCTTGCCGAACGTATTGGGAATCCGTGTAGATATCGCCGCGCACCGGGCGCTTGAGCGCCTCGAGCGCGCGGATCACCGCGGTGAGCTCCATGCGGTTGTTGGTCGTCGCGGCTTCCGCGCCGGAGATCTCGCGCTCGTGCGCGCCCGATCTCAGCAGCGCCGCCCAACCACCGGGCCCCGGATTGCCGCGACACGCGCCATCCGTGTAGATCTCGATCGAGCTCATTCCGTCAGCTGCTCGATCGGGTAGTCGGCTTCACGAGGCCGCCAATGGGCTGGACGCGTTCGCGCACGCGCGGGCGGATGGGTGTGAGGGTATAGACGCGTTTGCGCGCCTTGATGAGGTACGCGCCCGAGGGCCAGGGCTTCATCCAGCCGCGACGAACCAGCGCGGAAGGCACGCCGGCCTGCGGCGCCACGCCACCCCAGGGCGGGGTGAACAGGTAGTTGCGGGTGATCGAGATGTCATAACCGAGCAGCTCCAGCCAGTCGGCGATGCGGCGCGCGCCGAGCATCCGCTTGAGCCCGGGTGGATAGCCACGGCTGATCGCGCGGCTGCGAAATCCCCAGAGGCTGAACGGCCGGAAGCCGAGCACGATGAGTTGGCCCTCGCCGGCGAGCACCCGATCGGCCTCGCGCACCACGGCATACGGGTCGGTTTCGAACTCGAGGGTATGCGGCAGCACGACCGCATCGACGGCGCCATTGGCGATCGGCAACTGTGACAGGCGGGCGGCGATGTCCGCTGCGGAAAGACCGGCGCGTCCGCCGGAGATAACGGCGTGTCGCCGCGTGCGGCAACCGGCGAGTAGTGAGTCGCGAATGCCCCAAGTACCTACTTGAAGCAACTCCCACCCGAAAACATCATCCAATGCCTCGGTCATGAGCTCGGATTCGGCCTGCAAGACGGCCTTCCCGAGGCCGGTTTCAAGCCAGGATTCGATCAGGGTGGATGCGGTGGCGTACGTCACAAACTGCGTGAATTACATCACAAAAAAGGTAGCAATCCTGTGAACTTACGGCTTAAATACGCCCCCTCGAACAAGTACCGTATTTTATCGGTAAACGGTCCTCGCCTCGTTCCCTTTGGGGGTGTGAATTGACAGTTGGATTCACCGGATGGCGTGCCTTTGCGCCATTGATGTTCGTAGCGGCCGCCATGTCCGGCTGCGCAACCGCCCCAAGCGGCGAGACCTCTGCCCAGACCACCGCGCCCCTGACCGAGGCGGTGGCCCCCGAGACGCACGCGTCCGCCCTGCAGGACACCCCCGCCGTCGCCGCCCCGAAGCCGCGCCGCTCGGCCCACCGTGCGGCCTCCAAGCCGGCGGCCACGGCGCCCGCTGAGACTCCCGCCGTCCCGGGGACGGACCCCTCCGCCGCCGAGGTGGTCGCCGAAACGCTGGTTGCCGAATCCGCCCTGGTCGAAGCCGCGGCCGAGCAGACCCCAGAGGTTAGCGATGTCTTCGATCGAATCCGCGCGGGCTTCAAGCTCGAGGACGTCGATTCGCGGGCCATCGACGTGCAGGTCGCCTGGTATGCGAACAATCCGCAGTACCTCGAGCGCGTGTTTGGCCGCGCCGGCCTGTACCTGCATCACATCGTCCAGGAGATCGAAGCCCGCGGCATGCCGCTCGAGCTCGCGCTGCTCCCGGTCGTGGAGAGCGCCTTCGAGCCCTATGCGCGTTCATGGGCGACCGCGAACGGCCTGTGGCAGTTCATGCCCGGCACCGGCGAGCGCTTCGGTCTCAAGCAGGACTGGTGGTACGACGGTCGCCGCGACGTCATGGCCTCGACGCGCGCCGCGCTCGACTACCTCCAGTACATGCACGACGAGTTCTTCAATGACTGGTTGCTCGCAATCGCCGGCTACAACTGCGGCGAGGCGCGCGTGCAGCGCGAGGTGAAGAAGAATCGCGCTCTCGGAAAGCCGGTGGATTTCTTCAGCCTCAGCCTGCCCTCGGAGACCCGCGCGTATGTGCCGAAGCTGCTCGCGATGCGGCGGCTGGTGGCGAATCCGGAGGACTACGGCATCGCGTTCAGCCCGATCGCCAACGAGCCCTATTTCGCGCAGGTCGAAACCGGCGGACAGATCGACCTGACGCTGGCCGCCGAGCTCGCCGGCATCACGATCGACGAAGTGTACGAGCTCAACCCGGGCTTCCATCGCTGGGCGACCGATCCGGCCGGTCCGCACATCCTGCTGCTGCCGCGCGATACCGCGGATGCTTTCAAGCGCAACCTCGAGTTGCTGCCGCCCGACCAGCGCGTGCGCGTGTCGGTTCACAAGGTCACGGCGGGCGAGTCGGTCTCGACCATCGCGAAGAAATACAAGACGCATCCGACCGTCGTGCGCGACATGAACAACCTGGACGCGGCGGCCCTGCTCGTCGTCGGCAGCGAGTTGCGCGTTCCGACGGCGGTCATGAACCTGCCGCCGAAGGTGATGCTCGCGGCCGCGCGCTTCGACGGCGGCGACACGCGCACCGGACGTCGGCCCGCGGTGCACGTCGTGCGCAGCGGCGATTCGTTGTGGCGCATCGCCAAGCGGCATCGCATGGACGTCGCGACGCTGGCGCGGATCAACGGCATGGGCACCAGCGACACGCTGCGTACCGGCCAGAAGCTGGTTCTCAATTCGCGCGGCGGATCCTCCAGCGGCAAGCCGGCGGCGTCTGGCAGCTCGCGTCCGGTGAGCTACAAGGTGCGCAGCGGCGACACGCTGTCACGCATCGCGAAGGTGTTCGGCGTGACCGTATCGGACCTCGTAAACTGGAACGGGATCAGCAAACACTCGGTCCTGCGTCCCGGCCAGCGGCTGACGGTCAACGTCCGCCGCTGAGCGGGCGCGCGAGGGCGTCAGGAGCCGCCCTCACGAGGCTGTTTAGTCCCCTCTCCGGTGTCCGGGCTGGCAGAATGCCGCCCTCGACAAACCACCCAGAGGGGATGCAAACATGGGCTTCATGAGCGGTAAACGCGCGCTGATCGTCGGCGTCGCGTCGGATCGTTCGATCGCCTGGGGAATCGCGCAGGCGATGCACCGTGAAGGCGCCGAACTGGCGTTCACGTATGTGAACGACAAGTTCAAGGATCGCGTCCAGCCCCTCGCCGAATCGCTCGGCTCCAAGCTCGTGTTGCCCCTCGATGTGACCAACGATGCCGAGATCGATTCGACCTTCGGCGCCCTCAAGCAGGCCTGGGGCCACCTCGACGTCGTCGTACACGCCGTCGCATTCGCCCCGCGCGAATCACTGGCCGGGGGTTTCGTGGACAGCACGTCCCGCGAGTCTTTCCGGGTCGCGCATGACGTATCGAGCTACAGCCTGACCGCGCTGGCGCGTGCCGCCAAGCCGCTCATGGCCGGTCGCGCCGGCGCCATCCTCACGCTCTCGTACCTGGGCGCCGTGAAGTCGATCCCGAGCTACAACGTGATGGGTCTCGCCAAGGCCAGCCTCGAGGCGAACGTGCGTTTCCTCGCCGCCGATCTCGGCCCGCACAACATCCGGGTGAACGGCATCTCCGCCGGTCCCATCAAGACCCTCGCCGCCGCGGGTATCGCGGGTTTTCGCAAGATGCTGAGCCGCGTCGCGGACGTCGCCCCGCTGCGCCGCAACGTCACGCTCGAAGACGTGGGCAATGCCGCCGCGTTCCTGTGTTCGGATCTCGCGAACGGCGTGACCGGCGAAATCATGTACGTCGATGCGGGCTTCAGCACCGTCGGCATGAGCTTCCCGCAGGAAGCCGGCGAAGGCTGACCGGCCGTCGTTCGCGGCCGGACTACCGGCTCAGGATTTCTGTTCGGCCAGCACCCCGGTCTCGCCCTCGAGCCGCGCCACGATCACCGTGCACGCGGCATCGGCCAGCACGTTCACGGCGGTCCGGCACATGTCGAGGATGCGGTCGAACACGAGCAACACGCCGATCGCCTCGGCGGGCAATCCCACCGCCGCCAGGATGATGGCGATGCCCACCAGGGAGGCCGCGGGAATTCCCGCGATGCCCATGGACGTGATCAGCGCGAGCACGACGACGGTGAACTGGGTGCTGAAGGAAAGGTGCAGGCCGTAGGCCTGCGCGATGAACATCGCGGCCGCGCATTCATACAGCGCGCTGCCCGCGTGATTCACCGAGGCCCCGAGCGGCATCACGAAGCCGGAGATGCGCTCTGAAACATTGGCGCGTTTCTCGAGGCACTGCAGCGAAAGCGGCAGCGTCGCGGACGATGAGGCGGTGGAAAACGCGGTGAGCAAAGCCGGCGCCATCGCGGGATAGAGCTTCCACGGATTCACGCGCGCGACCAGCGCGAGCAGCACCGGCAACGCGACGAAGGCGTACAGCGCGAGTCCCACGACCACGCAGGCCGCGAAGATCAGCAGTGCGGGCGCGCCGGAGAAACCGGCCACCGCGACCACTTTGGCGATGAGCGCGAACACGCCGATCGGCGCGATGGTCATGATCCAGCCGGTGATGCGCATCATGATCTGGAAGATGCCCTGCCAGAACGTCATCACCGTGCCCTGGAAAGGCTGGTCGATGCGGGCGAGGAAGAAGCCGAAGATCACGGAGAAGAACACCAGCGCCAGCAGCTTGGTGTTGGCGGCCGCCTCGACGATGTTGGGCGGGATGATGCCGCGGATCGTGTCGAGCACGCTGGTATCGGCGCGCGCCTTGACGCCCGCTGTCACGGTTTCGGCGTCGGCGGTGAGCGCGAGCTTGTCGCCCACCGGAACGCCGTCCTTCACGCCCGGCTCGACGACGTTCGAGATCATGAGGGCGATCAGCACCGCGAGCAGCGTGGTGAGGACGTAGAACGCGAGCGTCTTGCTGCCGAGACGGCCGAGATCCGGCCCGGAGCCGAGCGCCGCGACGCCGGTGATGACCGACGCCATGATGAGCGGCACGATGATCATCTTCAGCAGGTTGACGAACATCGTGCCGACGAGATCGAAGAGCGGCACGAGCTGGAAGTGCCCGATGGCGCCTTCAGGTCCGAGGAATTTGCGAACGAGCCAGCCGACCACGGCGCCGGCGACCATGGCCACGAGAATCGGAACGACGGGAGTTGGTTTCGATTCCGCCCCGACCGCTCCCATGCGGTGTTACTCGAACACCTTCGGGTTCGTCACGATTTTCGCGTTGGCCTTTGCCTCGTTGATGTAGGCGGCCAGATCGCCCTGCGCCGAACGCTGCATCAGCATGTTCTTCTGCTGCTCGACGAGCATGGGGTTGGTGCTCGCATCGCCGGTGCGTGAGCGCGTCACCACGAACACCGCAGCCGAGCCGTCATCGAGCGACGCGGCTTTCGACACCGGAGCCTCCGCCGGACGCGGGGCATCGAAGATCGCGGTACGCAGCGCCGCCGGAATCGAGGGATCACCCCGGCCGACGAAGCGGGCGGGTTCGACCGGCACCTTCCATTCCTTCGCGATCGTCTCGAGCTTTTCGCCGGCCGCGAGCTTGGGCAGCGCCGCTTCCGCGGTGGCCTTGGCCGCGGCCGCGCCGCGATCGTGGCGCAGCTGGGCGACGATCTCTTCGCGAACGACTTCCAGCGGCTTGACCTCGGCCTTGCGGTGCTGGGTGACCTTGAGGATCACGATGCGGTCTTCGCCGAGCGCGACCGGGCCGGCGATCCTGCCCTGGTTGAGCGCTCCATCGCTGAACACCACCTGCTGCAGGTCCGGGCTCGAGCCGAGCGGCTGCCCGCCGCCGCCGCGCAGGAATTCCGGGATGCTGCCGCGCGTGAGTCCGTATTCGTTCGAGAGCTTGTCGAGGTCGGTCTCGCCCTTCTCGATGCGCTCCGCGATCGCTTCCTGCCGATCGCCGAACAGGCTCGCGGCGCGATCCTGGCGATACTGCGAATCGATCTCGGCGCGCACGCTGTCGAAGTCCCGCGCCTCGCCCGCCTGGATCTCTTCGAGCTTGATGATGTGGTAGCCGAACTGGGATTTGACCGGGCCCGCGATGTCCCCGACCTTCATGCCGAACAAGGCATCGCCGAAGGGACCGGGGAACTGGCTGTGTTCGACGAAGCCGAGCTCGCCGCCGGACGCCGCGGTCACGTCGGAGGAATTCTGCTGCGCGAGCTCGCCGAAATCCTTGCCGGCGCGTGCCTCGGCCAGGACGCTCTCGGCCTTCTTGAGCGCCGCGGCCTCCTCGCCTTCGGTCACGGGGATCAGGATGTGTCGCGCGCGCCGCCGCTCTTCGAGCACGTAGTTGGCGCGGTTTTCCTCGTAGACCTTGCGCAGGTCGGCTTCCGTGGGCTGGATCTGCGCGGCGAGCGCTTCGAGCCGCAGCTCGGCGAAATCGAGCGCCACCGACTCGGTGGTCATGAAGCGGTCGCCGTTCTTCTCGTAGTAATCCTTGATGGCGGCGTCTTCGATGGGCTCATTGCCCGCGAACGCATCCGCGGACAACTGCGCGTACTGCACCTCGCGCTCTTCGTTCTCGAGATTGAAGAGGCGCTGCGCCTCGGCCTGCGTGAGGAAGTAGGAAGCACCGAGTCCCTGCTGCAGCTGGGTGATCAGGAGCTGTTCGCGCACGTCGTTGAAAAACTCGCGCTCGCTCTTGCCGCTCTGTTGCAGGAACAGCCGCGCCTGGTTCGGATCGTACTTTCCGTCGGCGTCATGGAACGCCGGGATGTTCTGGAATTCGGCGAGTACCGCCTGTTCGCTCACGCGATAGTTGCCGTCACGCAGGCGCGATTCGATGACTTTGCGCAGGACGAGATTGTCGATGATGCCCTGCTGAAAATTCTTGCGCTGCTCGTCGGTCATGTCCGTGCCGACCTGCGTCGCCCAGCGATTCTGGACTTCGCTCCACGCGCGCGTGGCTTCGAAAGCGGGGATGTCTTCGCCGTCGACCGACGCCGCGCCCTGCGTGGCGCCTCCGCCGAGATCGAGCGCGCCGGAGCCGCCCCAGAAAACGAAGGTGAGACCGATCGCGCCGAGAATGACCCAGGTGATGAATTTCGAGGCCTGCAGGCCATCCCGAATACGTTGCAGCATCGACAGTCCCTGGACGGTCTTAAAAAAATTGGCGGAGCGGACGGGACTCGAACCCGCGACCCCCGGCGTGACAGGCCGGTATTCTAACCAACTGAACTACCGCTCCAATTTTTGGTGGGTGCTGAGGGTTTCGAACCCCCGACCCTCGCCTTGTAAGGGCGATGCTCTACCGCTGAGCTAAGCACCCGTCGACAGGCCGCCCGCGAAAGGCCGCGCAGTCTAGCGGATCATTCCGGGAGACGGAAGTGAAAAGAGGGCCCCTGTGCGGCCCTCTTAATCACTCACGGACCCGGCCCGCGGCCGGGTTGAATCCCGGGCGTAGCCCGTGTCAATGCGCCTGAACTTGCTTGTTCGAACGTTTGCCCGAGCGGCGGGTTCGCTTCTCCTCTACCGGCGGCGTCGCGAGACGCGGCGTCGGCCGGCTCGCGAGCGCGATCTCGAACACCTCGTCGATCCATTTGACCGGACGGATATCGAGCTTGCCCTTGATGTTGTCGGGGATCTCGGTGAGGTCCTTCTCGTTGTCGACCGGGATCAGCACGGTGGTGATGCCGCCGCGATGCGCCGCCAGGAGCTTTTCCTTGAGGCCACCGATCGGCAGCACCTCGCCACGCAAGGTGATCTCGCCCGTCATCGCGACGTCGGAGCGCACCGGAATCTTGGTGAGCGCCGACACGAGCGCCGTACACATGCCGATGCCGGCGGACGGACCGTCCTTGGGCGTCGCGCCCTCGGGCATGTGCAGATGCACGTCGTGTTTCTGGTAGAAGTCCGGATCGATGCCGAGCACGTTCGCGCGCGAGCGCACGACCGTCATCGCGGCCTGGATGGACTCCTGCATCACCTCGCCGAGCTGACCGGTGTGCTGCAGCTTGCCCTTGCCGGGCACGACCGCGGCTTCGATCGTCAGCAGTTCGCCGCCGACTTCCGTCCAGGCGAGGCCCGTGACGTGTCCGATGCGGTTCTCTTCCTCGGCCTTGCCGTAGCGGAACCGGCGCACGCCGAGGAACTTGTCGAGATTCTTCGACGTGACGCTGACCGACTTGTCGGAGCCCTTCTCGGCCTTCTCGCCCTTCTCGCCTTTCTCGGCCTTGTCCGGCTTCTTCGCCGACAGCAGCAACTGCTTCACCGCCTTGCGGCAGATGCGCGCGAGCTCGCGCTCGAGATTGCGCACGCCCGCTTCGCGCGTGTAGTAGCGGATGATGTCGAGGATCACCTCGTCACCGCACTTGAGCTCTTCGGGCTTGAGGCCGTTCTGCTTGACCTGCTTCGGCAACAGGTACTTTTTCGCGATGTTGAGCTTCTCGTCTTCCGTGTAACCGGGCAGACGGATGACTTCCATGCGATCGAGCAGCGGCGCCGGAATGTTCAGCGAATTCGCCGTGCAGACAAACATCACCTGCGACAGATCGAGATCGACCTCGAGGTAATGGTCGGAGAACGTCGAGTTCTGCTCGGGGTCGAGCACTTCCAGCAGCGCCGATGACGGGTCGCCGCGGAAGTCCATCGACATCTTGTCGATTTCGTCGAGCAGGAACAGCGGATTGTGCACGGCGGTCTTCGCCATGTTCTGCACGATCTTGCCGGGCATCGAGCCGATGTACGTCCTGCGATGGCCGCGAATCTCGGCCTCATCACGCACGCCACCCAGGCTCATGCGCACGAACTTGCGATTCGTCGCGCGCGCGATGCTCTGGCCCAGCGAGGTCTTGCCGACGCCCGGCGGCCCCACGAGGCAGAGGATCGGTCCCTTGATCTTGTCGACGCGTTGCTGGACGGCCAGGTATTCGACGATGCGCTCCTTGACCTTGTCCAACCCAAAGTGGTCTTCGTCCAGCACCTTCTCGGCGCGGGCGATGTCCTTGAGGATCTTGGTGCGCTTCTTCCACGGCACCCTGACCAGCCAATCGATGTAGTTGCGCACGACGGTGGCTTCGGCCGACATCGGCGACATCATCTTGAGCTTGTTGAGCTCGGCATTGGCCTTCTCGAGCGCCTCCTTCGGCATGCCCGCTTTCTTGATGCGGTTCTCGAGATCGGTGAGTTCGTTGCCGCCCTCTTCCATCTCGCCCAGCTCTTTCTGAATGGCCTTCATCTGCTCATTCAGGTAGTACTCGCGCTGGCTCTTCTCCATCTGTGCCTTGACGCGGCCGCGGATGCGCTTCTCGATCTGCAGCACATCCATCTCGCCTTCGATGGCGACGAGGACATGCTCGAGGCGCTTGCGCACGTCGAGGATCTCGAGGACCTTCTGCTTCTCGGGTAGTTTGAGCGCCATGTGCGCGGCGACGGTGTCCGCGAGACGGCCCGGCTGCTCGATGCCGGCGAGCGCCGTGAGCACCTCGGGCGGCACCTTCTTGTTGAGCTTCACGTACTGCTCGAACTGCGAGATGACGGAGCGCGCGAGAACGTCGAGCTCCTTCTCGTCATAGGTATCGGCATCGGGCTCGGTGATGACATCGGCGGTGTAGTGCTCGCCGGTGTGCATCGCCTCGATGCGCGCGCGGTCCACGCCCTCGACCAGCACCTTCACGGTGCCGTCGGGTAGTTTGAGCAGCTGCAGGATCGAGGCGACGGTGCCGATGCGATAGAGATCGTCGGCCTTCGGATCGTCGACGTCCGGCTGTTTCTGCGCGATCAGCATGATGCGCTTGTCGGCCTTCATCGCGACGTCGAGCGCATGGATGGATTTCTCTCGCCCGACGAACAGGGGAATGACCATGTGCGGGTAGACCACCACGTCGCGCAGTGGCAGGACCGGCAGTCCATGGATGGCTACGGACTTGGTGGAAGTCGAGGCGGTTTCGGTCACGCGATGGGCCCTCGCAGACTGCGAGAAGCTGCGAAATGCAGCGTCCCGCGGCTGTATTTAGTCAAAGTGTAGCGCGGGAAATGGGGCTTGGAGGGTGCGTTTCAACGATTGAGACGCAGCTCAGATCCCGGGGCAGATGTGCACCGCCGGAAGAATCCGGCGGTACTCGTAGGGATTCGTCGGTCGATCCGTCAGTTCAGGCCAGAGCCCGAGACCCGCCGCGGCGCAGCGTCGTCGCTCGCAGCGGTGTCGGATTTGTAGACGACATACGGCTTCTGGTGGCCTTCGATAACCGTGTCGTCGACGACGACCTTCGACACGTTCTTCATCGAGGGCAACTCGTACATGGTGTCGAGCAGCACGTTCTCGAGGATCGTGCGCAGGCCGCGCGCGCCGGTCTTGCGCTGCATCGCCTTCTGCGCGACGGCCGAGAGCGCCTCGTCGCGGAACTCGAGCTCCGCGCCTTCCATGTCGAAGAGGCGGCGGTACTGCTTGGTCAGCGCGTTCTTCGGCTCGGTGAGAATGCTGATGAGCGCCTTCTCGTCGAGCTCTTCGAGCGTCGCGACCACCGGCAGGCGTCCGACGAATTCCGGAATCAGGCCGTACTTGATCAGATCTTCCGGCTCGACTTCCTTGAAGATGTCGGTGCCGTGCGGACGCGTGTTCACATCGCGCACTTCGGAGGTGAATCCGATGCCGCCCTTCTGCGTGCGATTCAGCACGATCTTTTCCAGACCGGCGAACGCGCCACCGCAGATGAACAGGATGTTCGACGTGTCGACCTGCAGGAATTCCTGCTGGGGATGCTTGCGGCCACCCTGCGGCGGCACCGAGGCGATGGTGCCCTCGATGAGCTTGAGCAGCGCCTGCTGCACGCCTTCGCCCGACACGTCGCGCGTGATCGACGGGTTGTCGGACTTGCGCGAAATCTTGTCGATTTCGTCGATGTAGACGATGCCGGTCTGCGCCTTCTCGACGTCGTAGTCGCACTTCTGAAGGAGCTTCTGGATGATGTTCTCGACATCCTCACCGACGTAGCCCGCTTCGGTAAGCGTAGTCGCGTCGGCGATCGTGAACGGCACGTTGAGCAGACGCGCGAGCGTCTCGGCGAGCAGAGTCTTGCCGCAGCCGGTCGGGCCGATCAGCAGGATGTTGCTCTTGGAGATCTCGACGTCGTCCTTGCCACGGCCGGACGAACCACCGCGGGTCTGGAGCCGCTTGTAATGGTTGTATACGGCGACCGAGAGCGTCTTCTTCGCGCGCTCCTGGCCGATGACGTATTCGTCGAGAACCTTCTTGATCTCGGAAGGCTTCGGTAGTTTGTCGCGCGCGCGTTCGGCGCGGTCTTCGAGCTCTTCGCGAATGATGTCGTTGCAGAGCTCGACACATTCGTCGCAAACAAAAACGGACGGACCGGCAATCAGCTTGCGTACTTCGTGCTGACTCTTGCCGCAGAAGGAGCAGTACAACAACTTGCCGTCGTCGTGCCGTCCGCGAGTGTCCTCGGTCATCGTTGCTCCGCGTGACACTGACCGGACAAAATGCCCCGTCAGCTATGGTTTCTATATATCACGGGTCCGCACGGCGACAAAAGTCACGCCCCAGTGGAACCCGTTGTTTATATGGGATTTGTCGAGAACTGCGGGTCGCTTCGCAATTGCCGCCCCGACGCTTCTGACGCCGGGGAATCTTTACGGCGTTGGCGTAGTCGGAGGCGCCACACGCTTGTCGAGTAACTTATCTACAAGCCCGTAAGCGACCGCCTCGGTCGGGCTCATGAAATTGTCGCGTTCGGAGTCGGCCCGGATCTTGTCCACGGTCTGACCCGTGTGGCGGGCAAGAATTTCATTCAGACGCTCACGGATCTTGAGGATCTCCTGCGCCTGGATGTGGATGTCGCTGGCCTGGCCCTGGTAGCCGCCGGAGGGCTGGTGAATCATGGCGCGCGAATTGGGCAGCATGAAACGCTTGCCCTTCGCACCACCAGCGAGCAGGACGGCGCCCATGGAGGCCGCCATGCCGACGCAGATCGTGCTCACGTCCGGCTTGATGAACTGCATGGTGTCGTAAATCGCGAGGCCCGCGCTCACCGAGCCGCCGGGCGAGTTGATGTACAGGGCGATGTCCTTCTCGGGGTTTTCCGACTCGAGGAACAGCAGCTGCGCGACGATGACGTTCGCCATGTAGTCCTCGACCGGACCCACGACAAACACGACGCGTTCCTTGAGCAGGCGCGAGTAGATGTCGTAGGAGCGTTCGCCACGGGCGGTCTGCTCTACGACGATCGGAACCAGGTTCAAGGCGCGCTCGTTCATCGAAATCTCCTGAATCTCTTCTGATTTCTACCGGGCTGTTCTTCAGCTCTCGTTGGCACCGAACTTCGTGAGGTCCGCGAAAGTCGCGGTCTTGTCGGTCACCTTGGCCTGTCCCAGCACCCAGTCGATCGCCTGAGCCTCGAGAACCTGCGACTCTATTTGTCGCATCATGTCGGGGTTTTGCAAGTAGGCGCGTCGCACTTCGTCCGGTTTGGAATAGGACGCGGCCACTTCGTTCAGTTTTTCCTGCACGGATTCGCGGCTGACCTTGAGATTCGCGCTGCGCACGACCTCGTTCATCAGCAGGCCCAGCGCCACGCGGCGCCGCGCGGGTTCCTCGAACGGCTCGCGCGGCGGCAACTGTTTCGCATCGCGCACGCCGGCACGGCGCAGCATTTCCACCTGCAACTCCTGGATGCGCTCGTCGACCAGCTGGCGGGGCAATTCGAGCGGATTGGCCTTGTACAAGCCCTCGAGCACCTGACCACGCACGTTCTGGCGCACGGCCTCGTTGAGCTCGCGTTCCATGTTCGCGCGCACTTCGCTGCGCAGGCTGTCGAGATTGCCGTCGGCGATTCCGAAGCTCTTGGCGAACTCCTCGTCGAGCGCAGCCGGCTGCTGTTCCTCGACCTTCACGATCTGGATCGCGAAATGCGCGGTCTTCCCGGCGAGTTCCTTGTTCGGATGCTCCGACGGGAAGGTCGCGTTGGCTTCGCGGGCATCCCCCGCGTTCGCGCCGACCAGCGCGTCTTCGAATTCCTTCATGACCTGGCCGGCGCCGATGTTGATCGTGACGTTCTCGCCGCTGCCGCCCTCGAACGCGACACCGTCGATCGTGCCCTTGAAGCTCACGGTCACGCGATCATTGGCCGCCGCCCCGCGCGCGACCTCGTTGAACGTCGGGCGCTGCTTGCGCAGCGTGTCGATCATCGTTTCCAGATCCGCGTCGGAGACGCTGGCAACCGGTCTCTCGATGGAAACGTCGGAGAGCGGATTCAGCCGCACTTCCGGCAGGATTTCGAACACCGCGGCGTACTTGAGATCGCCGCCCGGGCCCATCGCGATGGGCTCGATGCGCGGACCACCCGCCGGGTTCAGCTTCTCGCGCGCAACGGCTTCGGAGAACGAAGAGCGCAGGAGGTCGCTCACCACCTCGCCGTGCACCTGCTCGCCATACTGCTGGCGGATCACCGCGAGCGGCGCCTTGCCCGGGCGGAAGCCTTTGAGACGCGCCGTGCGCGAAATCTTGTTCAAACGCTGCGCGACTTCACCATCGACCTGCGCGGCGGGGATCGCCACCTCGAGACGGCGCTCAAGTCCGCCCGTGGCGGTCACTGAAACCTGCATATCCATTCCTCAACTCGTTGTAACGCTGCGCGGTTGGTGCGAAAGGAGAGACTCGAACTCTCACGGGTTGCCCCACTGGAACCTAAATCCAGCGCGTCTACCAGTTCCGCCACTCTCGCCCCCAGGCGCGAGGGGCGCGGATTATATGCCAATCCGGGCGCCGAACCTTCACCGTTCCGAGCCCCTTTTTGGCTATGCTTCGCCGCCAGCGCAGAGGGACATAAGATGGGGCAAATGGGCAATTTCCTCCTGGTGGGACTGTTGACCGTCGCATCCGGGCTGCTCGATGCGCGCGGATTCGTCTATGCCTCGAGAGCCTGGCCCGGAGGGTCTCTCGACGCCAAGGTCGCCCTCGCCTCGCTGGCGGCGTTCGCCTGCGGGGTATCGCTGTACATCGTGGCCGTGAAGTTCATGCAGTCGGCGTCCATCCAGGGCGTCGCGCTGCAAAGCGGCATCTGGTTCGTCGTCACGGCGATCGGCATCGCCGCCATGGATGGAACGCTCGGGCAGTGGACCCGCACCCAGCAGGTGGTTGGCGCGGGCGTGGCCGTGGCGCTTTGCTGGCTGATCTCCACCACGCGCTCGGCCGCCTGACAGAGAGGAAATCCGTGGATCCCAGATTGATCGAAATGCTTGCCTGCCCCGTCTCGAAGGCTCCGGTCTTCTACTCGGAACCCCGCCAGTTGATCGTCTGCCCGACGAGCAAACTCGCCTATCCGATCAAGGACGGGATCGCGGCGATGCTGCCCGAGGATGCGATCAAGCTGGAAGACAACGATCCGCTGCTGACGCGGCCGGGCTGACGAGCGAGTCAGCGGCCCGGGCCGGGCTCGTAGAACTTCACCAGCTTGCGCTCGATGCGCGCAAAGTCATCGAAGCGCGCGAGCTTGCGCAGGTCCCGCGATTCGCGCCCTAACAAGCCCAGCTTCAACGCCAGCGCCACCAGCGGATTCTGCGGCCGCTCGTGGAAGGGAATCTGGTTGAAGTCGAAAAGCTTCGGGCCGCCGCTGTGCCGGTCCACCATCACGTTCATGGCGTGCAGATCGATGTCGTACAGCTGCGCCTGGTGGCTCAGGCGCACGAGTTCGGCGAGCTCTTCCCTGAAACGCGGCGAGATGAATCCGGCGTTGTCGCGGCACGCGAAGTAATAGATCTCGCCGTCCAGGTACTCCTGCAGCGACACCTGGAGATCCGGTTCGACCAGATAACCCAGTGGTTCGGCCACGTATTTCGCCATGCCCGCCGCCTCGTAAAAGGCCTGGTTGCGGCGATGTTCGAACTCGGCCAGCGGCAGCGGATGCTTGCGCGCATGGCGCAGGATTTCGGCGGGCTTGTAGACCTTGAGGCTCACGTCGCGGTCGCGCCATCGTCCCCGGTACACGACGGACCGTTTGCCCTCGCCGATTTTTCCGTCGAGCTCGATGCCGGCGAAGGACGTACCCGCGAGCCTGCCCAGAACCCGGGCCGGCTCGATGCTGGTGTGATCTTCGCGGGACGATTGCTCGGACATCGGCATTGACGCCCGTCGCGGGGAGTGGTGGGCCGTGTAGGGGTCGAACCTACGACCTACTGATTAAGAGTCAGCTGCTCTACCAACTGAGCTAACGGCCCTCCGCAGGGGCGCGCACTCTACCAGAGCGAAAACGAAAATCCACCGCGAGTCGCGAATGAATGCTGGCGCAATCCGATCAACTACGATAAAAAGCGATCAAACTCGATCGAATCATGCGGTATCGCACGGGGGGATCCGAAATTGAGCGTTCACATCAGCGGGGCCGCCCCGCCGATCGCCTTCCGCATGCGCCTGAAGCCCGGCCACCTCGCCGAGTACAAGAAGCGCCACGACGACATCTGGCCCGAGCTGGCCCAGCTGCTGCGTGAGGCGGGAATCCACGACTACTCGATCTTCCTCGACGAGGAGACGCTGCACCTGTTCGCGGTCCTGAGGCTGCGCGACGACAACACGCGCGCGCAGCTGCCCGACCACCCGCTCATGAGACGCTGGTGGGATTACATGAAGGACCTCATGCACACGCATCCCGACGGTCGCCCGGTCGAATGGCCGCTGGTGCCGGTCTTTCATCTCGACTGATACACCGGAGCTCGAGGAAACCCGTTTCGTGGCCAAACTACTCCACGGCATCGACGCCGCCGACATCGACCGCACCATCCACCTGCTGATCCGCAATCTCGTCGAGATCAAGGACACTTCCGGCGAATTCCTGCTGCGGCTCGATGACGGCCGCGTCATCGACACGAAGGGCTGGAACGACTGGGAGTGGACGCACGGCGTTGGTTTGTATGGCATCTGGAAGTACTACCAGCAGACGAACGACGCGCGCTGCAAGCAGATCATGCTCGACTGGTTCCGCGACCGGCTGGCGGCGGGCCCGCCGACCAAGAACATCAACACCGTCGCGCCCTTCCTGACCCTCGCCTATCTATACGAAGAGAAGCCCGACCCCGGCTGGCTGCCCTACCTGAACGAGTGGGCCGAGTGGCTCATGGATGGGCTGCCGCGCACCGAGGAGAACGGCTTCCAGCACATCGTTTTCAATTCGGTCAACGACCAGCAGCTGTGGGACGACACGCTGATGATGAGCGTCCTGCCGCTGGCGAAGATCGGCAAGTTGTTGGGCCGCCCGCACTATGTCGAGGAAGCCCGCCGCCAGTTCATGTTGCACGTGAAGTACCTGGTCGACCGCAAGAGCGGGCTGTGGTTTCACGGCTGGACCTTCGACGGCCGGCACCATTTCGCCAACGCGCTCTGGGCGCGCGGCAATTGCTGGGTGACGATCGCGATTCCCGAATTCATCGAACTGCTCGATCTGCGCGCCGGCGACGGGCTGCGCGAGTTCCTGCTCGAGACCCACCTCCAGCAGATCCGGTCCCTCGTGAAGCACCAGGACGCGGGCGGCCTGTGGCACACCCTCATCGACGACCCGGGGTCATACCTGGAGGCCTCGGCCACGGCGGGCTTCGCCTACGGAATCCTCAAATCCGTTCGCAAGGGCTACATCGGCCGGGAGTTCGCCGACGCCGGCGTGCGCGCGGTGAAGGCCGTGCTCGCCAACATCGACGGCACCGGCGAGCTCAAGAATGTCTCGTTCGGTACACCGGTGTTCAGCGATCTCGACGGCTATCGCAACATCCCATTGACGTCCATGCCGTATGGTCAGGCGATGGCGATACTCGCGCTCGGCGAGTTCAAACGCGCGTTCGACTGACAACAGCAACGATCCGGGGGGAACGGCAATGGCAGCGCGTCAGGTCAAGTTCGGTCACTACCTCGCCTACGGCAGCAACGACTTCCTGGGCGCCGGGGCGATGTCCATCATCGGCTTCTGGATCCTGTTCTTCTACACGACCTTCTGCGGTCTCACCGCGGCTGAGGCCGGCATCATCTTCGTGGTCGCGCGACTGCTCGATGCCTTCTTCTCCCCGGTCATCGGCTACATCTCCGACCATTTCCACCGCACGCGCCTCGGCAGGAAATTCGGCCGGCGCCGCTTCTTCATCCTGATCGCGATACCGCTCCTGCCCTCCTTCGCGCTCATGTGGGTCGAAGGCCATTCGTTCTGGTACTACCTCATCACGTACTGCTTCTTCGAGCTGGTGTACGCGATGCAGATCATCCCGTACGAAACGCTGGCCGCGGAGATGTCGCCCGACTACAAGACCAAGGCGAAGTTCGCGGGCGCGCGCATCGTCTGCGGCCAGATCGCGAACATCGCCGCGATGTGGCTGCCGGGCGTGATCATCGCTCACTTCGGCGGCAGGGAGTCCGCGGACACCTTCCTGTACCTCGGCATCCTGTTCTCGGTGTTCTTCGTGTTCGTCGCGCTGGCCGTCTATCTATTCACGTGGGAGCGGCCGGTGTCCGAGATCCCGGCCGCCGACCAGGGGCCGATGAAATCACCGTTCACGAACCTGAACCAGCTGTTCGAGGATCTCGCCGCGACGCTGCGGGTGCGCGCCTTCCGGCTGCATCTCGGCATGTACCTCGGCGGCTACATCAGCCAGGACATCCTGAACGGCGTGCTGTCGTTCATCCTGGCGTTCGTGTTCTTGGGTTCCGTGGCGACGACCTCGCAACTCACGACCTGGATGGCGTTCGCGCAGCTGCTCTCGGTGGCCGTCACGATCTGGCTCGCGCTGCGCATCCACGCCGCGCCTTCCTACCGCATCGCGCTCGGCCTGTTCGCCGCCAGCATCATCGGTATCGCATCGCTCTACCTGGCGGGCGTGAAGGATCTCGTCCCGTATCTCGCCGTGCTGGTGGTCGCCGGACTCGGCCGCGGCGCGCTCAATTACATCCCGTGGAGCATCTACAACTACATGCCCGACGTGGACGAGATCGTCACCGGCCGGCGCCGCGAAGGCGCATTCGCGGGCGTCATGACTTTCGTACGCAAGCTGATGCAGTCGGCGGCCATCTTCATCGTCAGCCAGATTCTCAACGTCGCCGGGCTGGTCCCGAACGTGAAGATCCAGCCGGTCGAGGTCGTGAACGTGGCGGTCACCATCATGGTGATCGGCGCGCTCGGTGTGATGTTGTTCGGCTTCCTGGTCTCGCTGCGCTTCAAGCTCAATCGCGACACGCATGCCGTGTTGATGCAGGAGATCGAGCGCTTCAAGACGAACCCGGGCAGCGAGCCAACGCCCGAGAACCGGCGAATCGTCGAGGACCTGTCGGGCTGGAAGTACGAGGAGCTGTGGGGACGGGGCCGCGCTCGCGACACTGCGCCGTCCGGAGTGAACGACGCCGCACGACCCTGAGGTCGACGCTCGAGGAAAGTGGGGTGGCCGATGGGACTCGAACCCACGACAGCCGAGATCACAACCCGGGGCTCTACCAGCTGAGCTACGGCCACCACCGAAAAAACATCGCGCCAAAAAAATCTAGAAAAATGGCGCGCCCGGCAGGAGTCGAACCTGCGACCACCGGCTTAGAAGGCCGGTGCTCTATCCAACTGAGCTACGGGCGCACAGCCGGAACGGAGACTACCTGACTCGCGCCTGGACCTCATCGGTTGGTCGGGGCAGCAGGATTCGAACCTGCGACCCTCTGCTCCCAAAGCAGATGCGCTACCAGACTGCGCCATGCCCCGTCACCGATGCCGCCCGCCCGGGGTTTCCCAGCGGAAGGGCCCGGCGGTCGGGGGCGCGCATCATACCCGAGCAAGCCGGCTCCGGGTCAATTTAACCGGGGCCGGTCAGGCCCTGCGCCAGGTGGTTACTCCACCCGGCTTGTCCTCGAGGATCACGCCGGCCGCGGCCAGCTCGTCGCGGATCCGATCCGATTCCGCCCAGTTCTTCGCCTTGCGTGCGGCGATGCGCGCCGCGATGCGCTCGTCGATCTCGGCATCGGCCAGGCTTCCTGCCGCCGCGCCCGCACGGAACCACCGCTCCGGTGGCGTCCGCAGCAGACCGAGGGCGCCGGCCAGGGCCCGCAGCTCGCTCGCCAGCATGGACGCCTTCGACGCGTCAGCCCCCGCCGCGCGGGCCGTATTGAGTTCGCGCGCCAGACCCTGGAGCACGGCGATGGCTTCGGGCGTGTTGAAGTCGTCGTCCATCGCGTCGTGAAAGTCCTGCGTCGCGGCGGAAGGCGAATGGGTGACCCCTTCAACGGCGGGCACTTCGCGCAGTGCCGTGTACAGCCGATTGAGGCCCGCCTCCGCCAGATCGAGCTGGTCGGGCGAATAGTTCATCGGCCCACGGTAGTGGCTGGACAGCAGGAAGAAACGCAGGACTTCCGGGTCCTTGATCTTCGCGAGCACCTCGCGCGTCGTGAAGAAATTCCCGAGCGACTTCGACATCTTCTCGTTGTCGATGTTGAGGAAGCCGTTGTGCATCCAGATCTCGGCGAATTTTCCGCCGGTGGCGCCGCAGGTCTGCGCAATCTCGTTCTCGTGGTGCGGGAATTTCAGATCGAGTCCGCCGCCGTGGATGTCGAAGTGCTCGCCCAGCTCCTTCGTCGACATCGCCGAGCATTCGATGTGCCAGCCGGGACGACCGTCGCCCCATGGCGAAGGCCACGCCGGTTCACCCGGCTTCGCCGACTTCCACAGCACGAAATCGAGCGGATCGCGTTTCGCGCTATCTACCTCGACGCGCGCACCGGCGCGCAGGTCCTCGAGGCGCTTGCCCGACAGCTTTCCGTACGGCGCGAACTTGTGCACGTCGTACATCACGTCGCCGTTCGAGGCCTGGTACGCGTAGCCGTTGTCGATGAGCTGGCCGATCATCGTCAGCATCTCGTCGATGTACTCGGACGCCTTCGGTTCCTTCTCCGGCGGCAGGCAGCCGAGTTTCGCGAGGTCCTCGTGCATCGCCGCGGTGTATTTCCGCGAGTGCTCGCGCCAGTCGATGCCGGCCTCCCGCGCGCGCGTGATGATCTTGTCGTCGACGTCGGTGATGTTGCGCACGTAGGTGACGCGGTAACCGCGGTGGCGCAGGTAGCGGCTCACCATGTCGAACACCACGAGCATGCGCGCGTTGCCGACGTGGAAATAGTCGTAGACGGTGATGCCGCAGCTGTACATGCGTACGTGGCCGGGCTCGACGGGCTGCAATTCCTGCTTGTGGCCCGTCAGTGAGTTGTGGATGCGGATCATGCGGCGAAGCGGCTCAGGCGGTCGTGGATGGTCGAATCGGGCATGGCCTTGAGCAGCGGCGCGAGCTCGGGGCCTTCGGCGGTGCCGGTGAGCGCGAGGCGCAACGGCTTCCACAGCGCCTGGCCCTTCGCGCCGGTGGCGGTCTTCACGGCATTGACGATGGCGTCGAGATCGCCACCCTTGTCGCGCGCGGCATCCGCGGCGGCGCGGAAGAACGCCGCGCCGGCTTCGCGCACGCGCGCGAGCGCGGAGTCGTCGAGCGCCGGCGCGCCACCGAACACGACCTCGCGCCAGTGCGCCACATCTTTCGGCAACAGCACATTCGGACGGATCGCCGCGATGAATGCGCGGCGGCGGCTCTCGTCGATGTCGCCGGGCGTCTCGGCCGCGAGCCAGCGTTCGCTCTCCTCGAGCGGAAGGTGGTGCGCGACGTCGCGCTGCCAGACATTGAGCGGCGATCCCTCGAAGCGCGCCGGCGCGCGCCCGAGATGCTTCACGGTGAAGTGTTTCGCCATGCCGTCGAGCGTCAACACGCCGTTTTCGCCGCTCGAATGCCCGAGGCGGAACAGGTGGTTGTTCAGCGCCGTCGGTAGATAGCCGCGCTCACGGAACTCGCGCAGCGTCGTCGCGCCGTGGCGCTTGGACAGCGGCGAGCCGTCGGCGCCCACCAGCAGCGACAGGTGTCCGTAGGTCGGCGCGCGCAGGCCCAGCGCCTCGAGCACCAGCAGCTGCCGCGGCGTATTGGTGAGGTGATCCTCGCCGCGCAACACGTGGGTGATCCCCATTTCGGCGTCATCGATCGCATTGCTGAAGAAAAACGCCGCGCTGCCGTCCGCGCGCCGCAGGATGAAGTCGCCGATGTCGTCGGTGGCGAAGCGCTGCGCGCCGTGGACCATGTCGTCGAACTCGACGAACCTGCCCGTCGGCACGCGAAAACGCGTCGTCGGCGAAATGCCCTGCGCGCTCTTGCGCACGCGCGCCTCCGCGCTCAGGTCGCGGCAGGTGCCTGCATAACGCGGCGGCCGTCCGGCGGCGAGCTGCGCCTTGCGCGACAGGTCGAGCTCGAGCGGCGTGCAGTAACACGGATACGTGAGGCCGCGGGCATCGAGCGACGCGGAATGCCGCGCGTAGATCGGGCCACGTCGCGACTGGCGATATTCGACGTCGGGGTCTCCCTTGCCGGGGCCCGCGTCCCATGCCAGTCCCATCCACTCGAGGTCCTGCATCAGCGCGGTGGTGTATGCCTCCTTGCTGCGCTCGGTGTCGGTATCTTCGATGCGCAGCACGAATCGGCCGCCGTGATGACGCGCGAACAACCAGCTGAACAACGCCGTGCGGGCGTTGCCGAGATGCAGCTCCCCGGTGGGGCTGGGCGCGAAGCGGGTAGTGACAGGGCCGTGAGACACGCGCGAATTTTACGGGAATCCGCTCCCTGCGGCGCGGCTTCGGTAGAATCGTTGCCCATGAAAATACGACGTCCCCTCATTGGCCTTGCCGCCCTCCTCCTGTCCGTCGTCGCGCAGGCGGCAGGTCCGGAACGTGTACGCGTGACCACGAACTTCGGGTCATTCGTCATCGAGCTGCAGCGTGACCGCGCGCCGCTCACCGTCGAGAACTTCCTCGCCTACGTGCGCAAGGATCAATACACGAATACGCTGTTCCACCGCGTGATCTCCGGATTCCTGATCCAGGGCGGCGGCGTCGGCCTCGATTACAAGGCCAAGCCGACCATGAAGCAGATCCCGAACGAGGCCGGCAACGGGCTCAAGAATTTTCGAGGCACGGTGGGGTTGGCGCGCGCCTCCGGCCCGCACACGGGCGACGCGCAGTTCTTCATCAACGTCGCGGACAATGCCGATCTCGATCCGCTGCCCACGCGCTGGGGTTACGCGGTGTTCGGCAAGGTCGTCGAAGGCATGGACGTGGTCGACCGGATCAGCGTGTCGCCGACGGGCTCGCAGGGCCCGTTCAAGGAAGACGCGCCGATCAAGGCCGTCGTGATCCAGAAGATCGAGATCATCTCGGCCGCGCCCGCGGCGGCGACGCCGGCCACTGCGCCCGCTTCACCCCCGCCGGCCGAGACTCCGGCCGAACAGAGCCAGGAATCGGCGCCGCCTCCCGCGGAAGGCGCGGCGCCTGAAGGATCGACGCCGCCGAAGTGAGCGCATCGCGCCACAGCCTGTTCGCGTCCGACCTGCACCTGGACAGCGAGGCTCCCTGGGCGATCGATGCCTTCCTGAAATTCCTGGCCGGCCCGGCCCGCGCGGCCGACTCGCTCTATCTGCTCGGCGACCTTTTCGAGGCCTGGGTCGGCGACGATGACGACGATCCCGCCAATACGCGCGCCTGCGACGGGCTCGCGGCGCTCAGCGCCAGCGGCGTCCCGGTTTACGCGTTACACGGCAACCGCGACTTCCTGCTCGGCGACGGATTCGAAAAACGCACCGGCGTCAAACTACTGCCGGACCCGGTGATGGCGGACGTGCACGGCGTGCCGACACTGCTCAGCCACGGCGACGTGTTCTGCACCGAGGACTGGCCGTACCAGGAATTGCGCAGCATCGTGCGCCGTCCGCGCTGGCAGCGCAGATTCCTGTCGCTGCCGCTGGCCACCCGCCGCACGCTCGCGAGCGCCGCGCGCGCCGGCAGCAAGGAACACACCGAGCGGCAGGTCCCCGTGCTCATGGATGTGAACCCGGACGCCGTCACGCGTGCGATGCGCGCCACCGGCGCCCACCGGCTCATCCACGGACATACGCATCGCCCGGCGATCCATCGATTCGACGTGGATGGCAAACCCGCGGAACGCGTCGTGCTCGCGCCGTGGTACGAAGCGGCGAGCTGCGTGGCCATCAGCGCCGATGGCGTGAGAGAGATCCCACTGCCTCGTTAGAGTTTCACGCCATACGCTGGCGCGAGTGCCTCGAACAGCTTCCAGGCCATGTGATCGCATGCCGGCGGATCCAGGTTGCTGAGGCAGACAAAATTCAGATCTGCTTTTGGATGATAGTCGGCGATCAGGCTGTTGCCCGGAGCGCCGCCGCCATGTCCCCAATGAGGAAATTCATCGGGTGGCGACGAGACGAAGCCGAGACCCCAATTGGGCTGCCGTCGCGTCGCTTCGGCCAGCATTTCCTTCGATATCAACTTCCCCGCGTTCAAAGCCGCGAAGAATCGCACAAGGTCTTCGGCGGTTGAGATGCCTCCGCCCGCGGGGGTTCCGCGCCACGGCAGCCATTCGGTGCTCGGCTTCAACTCCTTTTCAACCCACGTGTAGCCGATGGCGACTCCCTGCATCTGATCGAGAGTCGGGAAGCCGCTGTGCTGCATGCCGGCGGGACGAAAGACGTGTTCCTCGATGTAGTCGTAGTAACTCTGGCCAGACACGCGTTCGACCACCGCGCCTAACAGGATGAACCCATAGTTCGAATAGTCGAACTTCGATCCTGGCTCGAACGCCGGCGGCCGCGATCCATTGAGCCTCAGCAGATCGTCGATCGATCGCACGATGGCGCGGTTGTCGGTCTCCTCGCGCTGAAGAATGCCCATGTCACCGGTACCGCCGCGATGCGTGAGCAGATGCCTGATGGTGACTTTTTCGGCGACTTCGCGGTTGTGATAGCCGCGCAAATATGTGCCAACCGGATCATCGAGCTTCACCTTGCCGGCTTCCACCAGCTGCAGGACCGCGACGGCTGTGAACATCTTTCCCTGCGAAGCGATGAGAAACGGAGTTTCGAGGGTGATCGGAATGTTCTCGTCGCGGTCGGCCGGCCCGAAGGCCTTGCCGTACAACCGTTTTCCGCCCTGCTCGATGACGAGCACGCCGTCGAAACCATTCCAGGTCACCGCCTCGTTGGCGTAGGAATCTACGGCGGCGATCGCCTTGATGAGCGCGGCATCGGTCTTGTCGTCGGCAAAGGATGGAGCGCCAAGTAGCCCCGTGACGCAGGCTGCACAAATTCGGCCGGCTACTTTCATGGGCTCCTCCGTTGACCCACTCTACTACATATGTCATTCTTCAGTCCACACTTATAGTAGCCCGCGCAAGAGAGAAGGTCAGCCCGGTGGGCCGGAGTGGAAGCGCAGCTCGGTATCCGGAGAGGTGGCGAGCTCGGCCTCGCGCTCCGAGATGAGCGCGAGGCTCGCCCCTATCTCTTCGGCATCGAACTCGCGTTGCGCAAAATTGAGGTACAGCTCGAAGTGCCGCGCCTCGGAACGTTCCAGCGACGCATACAGCTCGCACACCTCGGTGGGCAGATGTTTCGAGAGCAGCCTGAATCGCTCGCACGAGCGCGCCTCGATCAGCGCGTGCACGATCATGAGATCGAGCTTGCGTTTCGGTTCGTGCGTGCGCACCAGCTTGCGCAGCTCGCTCGCGTATCGCCCCGGCTTCATGCGCACGTACTGCACGTCGAGCTTTTTCATGAGCCGCTCGACCTGCTCGAAATGTTTGAGCTCCTCGCGCGCGAGCCGCGAGAGTGCGACGGCAAGCGATCGATCCTCGGGGTACGCGAAGATCAGCGCCATCGCGGTCGACGCGGCCTTCTTCTCGCAATTCGCGTGATCGACCAGAAGCGTGGGCAAGTCCGCCACCGCCGCGTCCACCCACGCGCGCGGCGTCGCCGCCGCGAGGATCGTGCGATCCGTCGCACGCGCGAAGCGCGCCGCCGCGGTGGCCCCGCGTGTGCTCACCTCGCCTCCGACGTCGTCGACATTCCCGACATCGCGAACTCGATGAGCCGCGCGGCCTCGTTGGCGTCCGCCGGCCGCGCGGCGGGATCCTTAGCCATCAGCGTGTCGATGAGCGGCTGCAGGTGCGCGATGCGTTCGGGCAGCTTCGGAATCGGCGCCTTCGCGTGGTGCACGAGAATCGCCATGTGATTCTCGGCGTCGAACGGCTTCTTGCCCGTGAGCATCTCGTACAGCATCACGCCGAGCGCGTAGATGTCGCTGCGCGCGTCGATCGGTCTGCCGTGGCCCTGCTCCGGGCTCATGTAGTGAGGCGTTCCGAAGATGAGACCCTTGTCGGTCACTTCCATCTTGAGCGCCACGTGTTTGGCGAGACCGAAATCGATGAGGGCGATGCTGTCATCGTCGCGCAGCATCACGTTGCCGGGCTTGAGATCGCGATGAAAGATGCCGACTTCGTGGATGGCCTGCAGCGCCTGCGCGAGGTCGCGCGCGTATTCGAGCGACTGGCGCGCGGTGAGTCCCTCCGACATGCGCTTGCGCAGGTCGCCCTTCGCGAAATGCTCCATCGCGAGGTACAGGTGATCGTCCATGACGCCGAGGTCGTAGATCCTGACGACGTTGGGATGGTGCACTTCGCGCAGGATCTCGAACTCCTGGAGGAAACGCTCCATCGATTGATCGACGCCGGTTTCCTTGCGGATGGCCGGAGTCACTTTCAGCACGACTACCCCACCGAGCTGCGCGCTTTCGGCGAGGAACAGCTCGGAGACGGAGCCCTTCGCGATGAGATCGATGCGCCGGTACGCCTTGAGCCGCGCGCCGGAAAAATCCTGGGCCATCTTCGCGCCCGCGGACATGCGCCAGCGGCTCTGCGCCTTCGCCTGCTCGTCGGCCGCGCGGCGAATCGCATCGTTCAGCACCGTGTGACGGATTTTCTTCTTCCCGACGACCGCGTACGCACCCGCGGCGCGCGCTTCGACCGCGTCGGCGGATTCGTCATCCGAAGCGAGGAACACCACCGGCGCGAAGCCCTCGCGTCCCGCGAAGTCCCGCAGCCAATCCAGGCCCGATCCGCCTCTCCACTCGTGATCGAGCAACACGGCGCTGTAGCCCTGCGCAAGGAATCCGGGAGTCAGCGGTCCGCGCACGCGCGGGTTGTAGCTGACGATCTCGACGTCGGGCCAGTCACACGAAATGTGGTGACGCAGCAGCGTCCGGTAACGCGGATCGTCGTCGATGAGCAGCAAACGCATGAGGGGCGGGATTAGAGCACGCGACCGGAGCCTTTGATACCGATCAGGATATCCCCGACGTTCGTGCCCGTCGGGCCGGTGTGGACGAGATCCTCGGAGGCTTCGAGCGCCGTTCCCGAGTCGAGCTCCAACAACGCGCGCTCCACGTCGATTCCCGCGATCTCGGCACGTTCGATCGTTCCGCCGTCGATCAGCGCGCCCGCGTCGCTCGTCGGCCCATCCGAGCCGTCCGTGCCCGCCGCGAGGATTGCGAGCGCCTCGCCCGCGCGCAGTCGCCGCGCCGCGTGCAGCGCCAGATGCGTGTTGCGGCCGCCGCGGCCGGCTTTTTCCGGCAACGTCACGACGGACTCGCCGCCCCATACGAGACCGTCCGCATCGCTGCGGCGCAGCGCATCGACGAAGTCGCGCGCGACATCCGCCGCGTCGCCCGCGAAACGCCGGCTCGCCGTTTCCAGCCGCAAACCCCGGGCCGCTCCCGCCGCCACCGCCGCCGCAACGGCGTTCTCGATGTTCGCGACGACGTGACGCTCGACCGCATCGGCCGCATCGCCGTCGCGGCCTAACAAGCCGGAGCCGATCACATCCGGGTCATCGTCCGGGACGTCGGAAATGAACAGCGCGATTGCCCGGCCCCCACCCAACAACCGGGAGATGCCGCCTCCCTTGATGCGCGACAACCGGCCGCGCTCCGCGTTGAGCTTCGCGATATCCCAACCCGCCGCGAGACCGCGAGCATTGAGCGCGGACAACTCGTCCAGCGAAACTCCTTCGCGCAGTGCCTCGACCAGGCTCGAACTACCGCCCGAGACGAGAAACAGCGGCAGGACGGACAATCGATCGAGTACCTGGCGTTCGAGGACCGCGCCGTGATCCAGGCTGCGGATGTCGGGCAGGGGATGCGGACTCTCGACCTGGAGGACGCCGGGCCCCTCGAGCGAGGGATCCGAATGCCCGAGCTTCGTGACGACGAGCATCCGCTCGATCCCGGCGCCCAATTCGTCCCGCGCCCCCAGCGCCATGGCGCTCGCGGCCTTGCCGATGGCAAACACTTCGACCGGCGCCTGGATGCCCGATTCGCGCAGGAATCGCGCCACGCAGGCACGCCCATCCACCGCGCGCAGCGCGGCGTCGAACAGTTCGAGGAGGATGCGGCGCGAATTCACGCGCGGACGCGCCGCCGGAGAATCAGCTCTTGACGACCTTGAGTGGCCCGCGATCGGTCTCGCGCCGCGAGGCCTTCGCCGAATCCGAGCGCTCGGACTGCAGTCGCGCGAGATAGTCGGGCGTCACATCGCCGGTGACGTAGCTGCCCGAGAAACACGACGTGTCGAATTCCTTGATACTGGAATGATCGTGCACGCAGGCGTGGATGAGATCCTCGAGATCCTGGTAGATCAGCCAGTCGGCGCCGATCAGCTGCGCGACTTCCGCGTCGGTGCGACCCGCCGCCACGAGCTCGCTCGCCGCCGGCATGTCGATGCCGTAGACGTTCGGAAAGCGCACCGGCGGCGCAGCCGAGGCGAAGTACACCTTGCGAGCGCCCGCCTCCCGCGCGAGATCGATGATCTGCGCCGAGGTGGTGCCACGCACGATCGAATCGTCCACCAGCAACACGTTCTTGTTGCGGAACTCGAGGTCGATGGCGTTGAGCTTGCTGCGCACCGACTTCGAACGCTGTTCCTGTCCCGGCATGATGAACGTGCGGCCGACGTAGCGGTTCTTCACGAAGCCTTCGCGATATTTCACGTTGAGGTGCTGGGCCACCTGCATCGCGCTCGTGCGGCTCGTGTCGGGGATCGGGATGACGACGTCGATGTCGTGATCGGGGCGCTCGCGCTGGATCTTCTCCGCGAGGCGGTCACCCATGCGCATGCGCGCGCGATGCACCGAGATGTTGTCGATCAGTGAGTCGGGACGCGCGAAATACACGTATTCGAAAATGCACGGCGCGTGGCGCGTCGTGGTCACGCAGACCTGCGAGTGCAGGCGGCCGAGCACGTCGATGTACACCACTTCGCCCGGCGCGACATCGCGCACGAGCTTGAAGCCCAGCATGTCGAGGGCAACGCTCTCGGAGGCCAGCATCCATTCGGCGCCCTTCGGCGTTTCCCGCTGGCCGAGCACGAGCGGACGGATGCCGTTCGGATCGCGAAAGGCGAGCAGGCCATGACCGATGATCATCGCGATGACCGCGTAACCTCCGCGGCAGCGACGATAAACGGCGTTGACCGCGGCGAAGATGTCGGCCGGCATGACGCGCGGAGTGCCCACGCGCTGCAGCTCCGAGGCCAGCACGTTGAGCAGCACCTCGGAATCCGAGCTGGTGTTGAGGTGGCGCCGGTCTTCGCGTTCGAGCACTTCGCCGAGCTCGCGCGCGTTGGTGAGATTGCCGTTGTGCCCGAGGCAGATGCCGTAGGGGGCATTCACGTAGAACGGCTGGGCCTCGGCGGCGTTGTCGCATCCGGCCGTCGGATAGCGCACATGGCCCATGCCGATGTTGCCCTTGAGGTCCTGCATGGCGTGCTGATCGAACACGTCGCGCACCAGGCCTTGTCCCTTGCGCACGAACAGCTCGCCGTCGGCGACGGTCGCGATGCCGGCCGCGTCCTGTCCGCGATGCTGGAGCACCGTCAGGGCGTCGTAGATCCGTTGATTGACTCCGCTCGTTCCGACGATTCCAGCGATTCCGCACATTCGGTGGGCTTCCTTCGGATCAGGGTTTGAGGGGTGACTTGTCGAGGTCGAGACGCTCGAGGTTTTCACCCACCACGCCGCGCAGCGCATCGGCGACACCGATCGCGTAGGGCATCAGACGCGATCTCTTCCATCCAGGTTCCTCATCCATCTTCAGTGCCTGGATGGCGATGGTGAACGCGCCCACGACGACGATGCCGCGCAGCAGGCCAAAAACGAACCCGAGGAACTTGTCCATTCCCGAGAACATGGAGACGCGAACGTAATGTCCAACGATGACCGCGATCGCACTGCCGATCAGCAGCACGCCCACGAAGATGATGACGCGGGCGGCCCAGGTGCTCGTAGGGGAATCCGCCAGTACACCGCCCAGGTGCGGAGCCAGCGAGTCGGCGAAGACCCAGGCGAGCACGATGGCGAGAAACCAGGTGACTACCGCGATGGCTTCGCGGAGCAGGCCCCGGACCAGGCCCATGATTGCGGAAACGACGAGAATGGCGAGGATGATGTAGTCGACTGCAATCATTCGTTGAGTCTTACCCGACGCTCTCGGAGAAGGCGCGGCATTGTACTCGACGCGTGCTCGCCGTTGCAGCGAGACAACGAGGAACCGGTGTCGCGCGTCACGAAATCGGCACGATGCTGCCGGACTGCCCTATCCGCTTGAGGTCGGCGGCAAGCGCCTCGGCCGAGGCGCGATCGGGCGTCGGACCGACGCGTACGCGATACAGGTCGCGTCCGCCGCTCCTGATCGGTGCAACGAAGGCCTTGAACCCCTTTGCGGACATATCGCGTACCAATCGATCGGCGTTGTCGCGGCTGCCGAAACTGCCGAGCTGGACGACGAAGTTGCCCCGTGAGGCCGCTGGCGCCGCTGCCGGGGTGGTTTGAGGCGAGGCGGAGCGGGCTGGGGTGGCCGGCGCCGGCGCGGGCGCGGGCGCGACCTGGGGCGTGGAGCTCGCGTTCCTTACCGGCTCTTCCGCCGCCGCGGTCCGCTGTTCGGCTTGCGTTGCTTCGGCCGGCGCTGTCGCGGGTGGCGCCGCATCACCCGTGCCGGCCGGCGCGGAGATCGCGTTCGCCGGGACGGGATTGGGGGTCAGTGCGGGAGTCGTATTCGCAGACCTGTCGTCGATATCGATGGTGTAGCTGCGCAGCCCCTCCTCGTCCTGTGCCGTCGCCGCGGGCGTGCGCGGCGACTTCGGCCCGGTGAGTAGTTCGGGCACCAGCAACACGAACAGTGCCGCCAGGATGACGGCGCCGGTCACTCGTTGCTTGGCTCGCGAATCCATGTGCGAACTATATCCCAAGGAATTCGAGCGCCGGTCCTACCGTGAGGAACGATCCGAACACGACGATGCGATCGCCCGCGGCGGCGGCCTTGAGCGCCGCGCGACATCCGGCGGCGACATCCGCGCCGCGCTCGACGATGGACGCGTCCGCCGGCAGACACGTCGCGAGCATCTGCGCGCTGACGCTGCGCGGGCCGTCCAGCGTCACGGGAATCCAGGCATCGATGCAGCCCGCGAGCGTCGCGAGGATGCCACGGATATCCTTGTCGCCCAGGATTCCGAACACGGCGAGCGTGCGTCGCGCGGGCAGCGCGCCGAGATTCTGCGCGAGCACGGCCGCGGCCGGAACGTTGTGGGCGACGTCCAGAACCCACTCCACTTCGCCGGGGACGACCTGGAATCTTCCGGGCAGTCGCGCGGCGCGCAGGGCCTGGCTCACCCGCGCGTGGCTGAGCTCCACTCCGAAGTCCCCGGCGGCCAGGGCGGCCAGCGCCGGTGCCGCGTTGTCGATCTGCTGCGGGGCCGGGGGCGGGCGGGGGGGGTGAATGTCGGGGCCACGCACGACCGGAATGGCACCGATATCCCGGATCGTGTCGTGAACCGAATCGGGAAGATCCGGACTGCCGAGCACCGCCGGACGCGCCGCCCGGAAGATGCCCGCCTTCTCGCGCCCGATCTGCTCGAGCGTGCCGCCCAGCCAATCGACGTGATCGAGCCCGATGGAGCACACCACGGACACGTCAGCGTCGATGATGTTGGTCGCGTCGAGCCGTCCGCCGAGACCGACCTCGAGCACTGCCGTGTCGATGCCGGCCCGCCGGAACCGATCGAGCGCCGCCAGCGTGTTGTACTCGAAGAACGTCAACGTGATCTCGCGGCGCGCCGCTTCGATGCGCTCGAACGATTCGATCAGGTCCGCATCGGCCGCCTCGATGCCGTCCACGCAGATACGCTCGTTGTAGCGGCGCAGATGCGGCGAGGTGAACCGTCCGGTGGTTTGTCCCACGGCGCGCAGCAGCGCATCGAGATAAGCGACGGTGGACCCCTTCCCGTTCGTGCCACCCACGGTGATGACACGATAGGCAGGCGTCAGCAGATCGAGCCGGCGCGCGACTTCGCGCACCCGCTCGAGAGTCAGGTCGATCGCGCTCGGATGGGATTGCTGTTGCTGCTCGAGCCAGTCGGCGAGCGAGCGCATGAACGTCAGGAAACCGGCTGGGATACGGCCGGTGGCTGGCGCATCAGCAGGCGCAGCAACGCGCCGAGTTTCTCACGCATGTCGCGCCGGTCGACGATCAGGTCGAGCGCGCCGTGATCGAGCAGGAATTCACTGCGCTGGAAACCTTCCGGCAGCGTCTCGCGCACGGTCTGCTGGATCACGCGCGGGCCGGCGAAGCCGATGAGCGCCCGCGGCTCGGCCACGTTCAGATCGCCGAGCATCGCGAGACTCGCGGAGACGCCGCCCGTGGTCGGATCCGTGAGCACGGAGATGAACGGCAGGCGCGCCTGCGCGAGACGCGCGAGTGCCGCGCTGGTCTTCGCCATCTGCAGCAGCGAGAACAAGGCCTCCTGCATGCGGGCGCCACCGCTCGCCGAGAAGCACACCAGCGGCGCGCGCGTCTCGATGCAGCGGTCGACCGCGCGCTTGAAGCGCTCGCCGACCACCGAACCCATCGAACCGCCCAGGAATTTGAATTCGAACGCGCAGGCGACGATGGGCAATCCCTCGAGCGTGCCCGCGATCGCGATCAACGCGTCGCGCTCGCCCGTCGCCTTCTGCGCGGCTGCGAGCCGGTCCCGGTAACGTTTGCTGTCGCGGAACTTGAGCGGGTCTTCCGGCGAAATACCGGTGCCGATTTCGAACTGTTCGCCCTCATCGAGGAATCGCGCCAGGCGCTCGCGCGCGCCGATGCGCATGTGATGGTTGCACTTCGGACAGACATTCAGGTTGCGTTCGAGCTCGGCGCGGTACAGCACGGCGTCGCAGGCCGAGCACTTGATCCACAGGCCTTCGGGGACCGAACGCGTACGGCGCTCGGTCTTGATCCGCGACGGCATGATTTTCTCGAACCAGGACATGTCAGGGCGTTCCCTTGTCGAATGAGGGGGTCAAAGAGCGGCCGATCATAACGGATTGGGCCGTGGGCAGCCCGAACTCGGCCGGGTACCGCACGGCCGCGAGGTACAGACCATCCGGCGGGGCCGTCGCGGCATTGACCTTGCGATCACGGCCCGCGAGCACCGCCGCGACCCGCCCGAGCGGAGAGTCACCGCTGCCCACGCTCATGAGGAGCCCGGCGATATTGCGCACCATGTGATGCAGGAACGCGTTCGCGGTCACGTCGATCGCGACCCACTCATCCGCGCGCGTGACGCTCAACCGCTCCACGTTCCGCATCGGCGATTTCGCCTGGCATTCGATCGCGCGGAATGCGCTGAAGTCATGCTCGCCGATGAGAACCTGCGCGGCCTCGTGCATGAGCGCGGCGTTCAGCGGCCGCCGTTCCCAGGTCGCGCGTCCCGTGTCGAGCCCGGGCCGCGAGTCGCGATTGAGGATGAGGTAGCGGTAGCTGCGCGCCGTGGCCGCGTAACGCGCGTGAAAGTGCGCGGGCACTTCACGCACCCAGATGACACTGACGTTCGAAGGTAGATAGGTGTTGGCGCCGAGGCGCCAGGCGCGTTCGGTGCGCACCGCATCGCTGTCGAAGTGCACCACCTGGACCGACGCGTGCACGCCGGCATCGGTGCGTCCCGCGCACACGCATTCGACCGGTGCGTCAGCGACGCGCGAAAGCGCGCGTTGCAGCGTGTCCTGAACGGTGTCGAGACCGGGCTGGAACTGCCAGCCCGCGTACGAGCGGCCGTCGTATTCGAGGCCGGCCGCGAAACGAGGCATCGGGAACCGGAGGTCAGCCGGGCAGCGACTCGATCAGGCGCTGCGCTTCCTGCTTCTGCGAAGCCGAACCTTCGCTCAATACCTCGTTGAGGATGTTGCGCGCGCCGTCCGGGTCGCCCATGTCGACGTATGCGCGGGCCAGGTCGAGCTTGGTGCCGACTTCCGACAGCGTGACGGGTTCGAGATCCGGAACCGCCAGCTCTTCGGTCGCGGTGCCGGGCATGTCGTATTTGCCGCTGGCCGCGCCGAGATCGAGGTCCACACCGCGCGTCATCGACGGCTGCTGCTGCGTCGGCTCGACCGGGAAATCGAGGTTGTTGCTGTCGATCGCCGCGAGCCGCGAGGTCGACGAGATGTCGAAGCCCTCGTCGGGCATTTCGAATTTCGCCAGCGAGGCCGTGCTGCCCGGATCGATGGCGCGACCCTTGGTGAGGTCCATGTCGCCGCCGAGCTCTTTCTCGGTCAGGAACCAGGTGCCACTGGCGCCATGCTCGCCGATCTGCGAGTCGTCGCCATTGCCCACATGTCGCGCGGCCGCCGCTTGCAGCAGGCGCTGTGAATTCTCATCGAGGCCCGCGACCATCGTCGGCGCGTTGGCGTCGGGACCCTGGCTGTTGCCCGGGCCCTGGATCGGCTTGAGGCCGATGTGCGAGTCGGTCTGTTCCAGCGAGCCGAGGTCGAGGCCGAGATCGTCGAGCGCGAGCTCGGCGGTCTGGTCGCTCGACAACTTGCGGCGCATCGCCCCTTCGACCTTTTCGCGAATGGTCGGCTCGTCGAGCGGACGCAGCGCAGGCTGCTCGACCGTCGGCGCTTCCGAGCCGGCGGGCGTCATCTTGACCGTCATCTCGCGCGTGGTTTGACCGCTGTCGCGGTCGGGCAGCGCCAGACCTTCGCCAGTCGCGTCCGGGTCACGCAGCGCGTTGCCGAGATCGAGGTCGACCGGATCCGGCGTGCCGCCACCGGTCACGTCGAGACGCGAGCTGACGTCGAAAGGATCGAAGTCCACGCCGCCGGCGACGCCGCCATCGAGATTCAGGTCCACGCCGACGGCGCCACCCGCGCCGCCTTCGGAGAACATCGGATCCTCGGGCGCGATCTGCTTGCCCATGATCACGATCTTTTCCCACTCGCCCGGATCGGCGCTGCCGCGCGACTCGGCGAGTTCGCTGGCCGTCGCCAGGAACTGCTCACGGTTGCCCCAGACGAAGAACACTTCGAGGAGCTTGAGCTTGAGATCACGACGCTGCGGCTCGCGCTGGATCGCGATGCGGACCAGGTCCGCGGCCTGGTCGTACAGACCATAGGCCATGTGGAAATCGGCTTCGGCGAGCGGGTCACCCTGGTCGAGGTTGACCGCCGTCTCGCTGCTGATCGTCTCGTCGGTGCGCACGGTCGGCGCGAGCGGAATGTCCTGCGTTTCCTGCAGCGCGCGGTGCGTGCCGGATTCTTCGACCAGGATGTCGTCCGGCACGTTGTCCATGGCCGGCGCGCGCATGCGGCCGGTGTCGGAGAGGGAATCCACGGGCTGGGTGAGGCGATCGCCGCCCTGTTCCGCGAGACGGCCGAGGTTGTCGTCGAATTCCGCACTCTTGCGCTTGGTGCGCGACTTGACCACCACGGCGATGAGGCCGAGCAGCGCAAGTCCAGCGAGCGCCCACTTGTAGTCGAGCAGCGAATCGATGATCGACGGGCCCGCTTCCGTTTCGGCGGCGGCCTTGGTGGACGGCGCCGTCTCAGCAGGCTGCACGGGTTCGGGAGTCGGCTCCTCGGCGACGGCGGATTCCGGCGGGCTCGTGGTTTCAGGCTCGGTGGTCGCCTCCGGCGTCGTCACTTCGGGCACCGCGGCTTCCGGCTGAGGCGCCGGTTGCACGGCGGGGGCCGGCTGTTGCTGCTGGGAAGCCGCGAGCTTCGCCTGCAGGTCGGCGAGCTCGGTGTTGCGCAACTCGAGCAATCGCTTGGATTCGTTCAGCTGGCCTTCGAGTTCATTGACCCGATTGCGCAGGGCGCTGACTTCGGCCGGATCCGAACCGGAAGTGCCGGACGCGCTCGCCGAATCGGTGGGCGCGACCAGGCGCAGGCGACCCGAGCTGGCGCCGGCGCCAGCCGACCAGGAGCCGATGGCGCTTCGGACTTCGCTCGAGGCTTCGGCCGGCGACACCGCGGCGACTTCTTCGCCCGACGGGATGCGCAACACGGCGCCTGCGCGCAGGCGATTCATGTCGCCGTCGAACGCACCGCTGTTGGCACGGTAGATAGACACCATGAGCTGCGAGCTCGAAGCGCCACTGCCCGCGGACAGGCGGCGCGCGATCGCCGACAAGCTGTCGCCGCGCTGTACTTCGTAACTGTCACCGCCACCAGCGGGCGCGACAGGCATGGGCGCGGGCGCGCTCTGCTCGGACGGCGCCGCACGGGTGATCTGTCCACTGCTCTGGCTCGCGCTCTGGGACGGCGCGGCGACCGGCGCCTGCGCCACGCTGTTGGGCGCGAACACGGGCGGGTCGAGCAGCACGGTGTATTCGCGCACCAGGCGCCCGCGCGCCCAGGTCGCTTCGATGAGCAAGGTGAGGAACGGTTCGGTGACCGTTTCCGCCGATTTGACGCGCAGCACGTGGGCGCCGTTGGCGGAGCGATCGCGCGTGACGGTCACGGTCGCCATGAACGGCGGCCAGTCCAGGCCATAACGTGCGAAGGTTTCCTTCGAGGCGAGCTTCGCCTCGAGGGTTGCGAGATCTTCAGGGGTCGCGTTGACCAGCTCGATTTCGGCATCGAGCGGCGCGTTGAGCGGCGAGTTGAGCCGGACGTCGCCGAGACCCAGAGCATGGGAGATTCCGGGTAACAGCAGTACTGCGAGCAATACCCGGGCGAGACCATTCCGCATCATTCGCGTCTCCACATTCACCGTCGGCTATGAGATTTCTTTATCTAAACATGAGCTTAGAGGCGAAAGTTGCGACCCTAAGCTGAGACCGCCCGCAATATAACTTAAATAGGCTCGTGCACCAAAGCCCATGGCGCGGGTGTCCCGCACACAACAGCATCCCGAGATAGGTTGCCCGTCACGATCCATAAGTTATGTCCACGTTCGCGGCTTATCTTCCCTAATGCGTCGAACATAAAACGTGTCCCGTTTCGCGTTCGATGCTCTAACACGTCGGGTAAGCGGCGTAAGTCGTGGATTTCGTGCGCTCGTCGACCGCGGACGCCTCGGGGTTTCCATGCCGGCGGACGCGCTGCCCGCGGAGGGCGTCAGCCGATGACGGGGGTGCCCGCCTGAACGTCGGCGTTCTGGCCCCGGTGCCGCAGGCAGTGGTCCATGAGCACGATCGCGAGCATCGCCTCGCAGATCGGCGTGGCGCGCAAGCCCACGCAGGGATCGTGACGGCCCGTGGTGATCACCTCGACGGGGTTGCCGTTCACGTCGATGGTCTTGCCCGGCACCTGGATGCTCGAAGTGGGCTTGAGGGTGACGTGCACGACGACGTCCTGCCCCGAAGAAATGCCACCGAGGATTCCGCCCGCGTTGTTGCTGAGGAATCCCTGTGGAGTGAGCTCGTCGCGATGTTCGCTGCCGCGCTGCGCGGCGGAGGCGACCCCCGCGCCGATCTCCACTGCTTTCACCGCATTGATGCTCATCATCGCGTGCGCGAGCTCGGCGTCGAGCCGGTCGAACACCGGTTCGCCCCAGCCCGGCGGCACGCCCTTCGCGATGACCGTGACCTTCGCGCCGAGCGAATCGCCCTCGCCGCGTATCTTCCACATCAGATCTTCGAGCTCCTGCACCCGCGCCGGATCGGGACAGAAGAACGGATTTTCATACGCCGCTTCGGGCTTCACCGGGTCGATCACGAGCGAGCCGATCTGCGATAGATAGCCGCTGATGTTCACGCCGAGTTTCTCTCTCAGGTACTTGCGCGCGATGGCGCCGGCCGCCACGCGCATCACGGTTTCGCGCGCCGAGGAGCGGCCACCGCCGCGGTAGTCGCGAAAGCCGTATTTCTGCTGGTAGGTGTAGTCCGCGTGGCCGGGCCGGAAGCGGTCCTTGATCTTCTCGTAGTCGCGCGAGCGCGCATCGGTGTTCTCGATGAGGATGCCGATCGACGTGCCGGTGGTGCGCCCTTCGAAGACTCCCGAGAGGATCTTCACGACGTCGCCTTCGCGTCGCTGGCTCACGAACTTCGACGTGCCGGTACGGCGCCGATCCACGTCGCCCTGCAGGTCGGCTTCGCTGAGCGGCAGGCCGGGTGGGCAGCCATCGACGATGCAGCCGAGCGCGGGCCCGTGGCTCTCACCGAAGGTCGTGACCGTAAACAATCTGCCTATCGAATTACCGGACATAGCTCCGTGCCTCTGCCAACTGCTCGCGCGTCAGCAGGAAAACTCCGCCGCCGCCGCGTTCGAAATCCAGCCACGTGAACGGCACTCGTGGATAAGCACGGGCCAGCGCACGTTCCGTGTTGCCGACCTCGACCACGAGCAGGCCCTGCGGCCGCAGGTGTCGATGCGCCTCGCGCAGGATGACCGCAACCGAGTCGAGACCCTCGCGACCCGAGGCGAGCGCATGGCGCGGCTCGTGCCGGTACTCGCGCGGCAGGCCGCGCATTTCGCGTGCGCCCACGTAGGGCGGATTGCTCACGATGATATCGTAGGAGCGGTCTGAAAGCGCCGCGAAGTGGTCCGACTCGATGAGGCGGACGCGACGTGTTAGGCGCAGCCGCCGCCGATTGATGCCGGCGACTTCGAGCGCCCCGGCATCGATATCCGTCGCATCGACGCGCGCACGCGCGAATGCCTGTGCGCAGGCGAGCGCGATGCAGCTCGACCCCGTGCCCATGTCGAGCACGGCACGTACGCGTTTCGCGTCTATCCAGGGCGAGAACCGGTTGACGATGAGTTCGGCGATCGCCGAGCGTGGAATCAACACGCGCTCGTCGACGTAGTAAGGCGATCCGGCGAACCAGGCCTCATGGGTGAGATAGGGCAGCGGCACGCGATCGCGGATGCGCCGCTCGAGCAGAGCCTCGACGGTCGCGAGTTGCGCGCCACCGACGCGGCGGGCGAGCACGCGTGGCGGCGAGTCGTGCGAAAGCTTCATGACGTGGAACACCAGCGCGAAGGCCTCGTCACGCGCATTGTCGGTGCCGTGCCCGAAGAAGACGCGCGCGCGGGCCAGTCGCCGCGCGACGCTCGCGATCAGCTCGCCGACTGTCCGTGTGTGGGATAATCGCGGCATGAACAAACGCTACTTCTGGACCCTGGCCGCCATCGCGCTGACCGCGGCCATCGCCGGCATATACGTCGGAAAAAACGTCGGGCGCACCGTCGCTCCGCCGCCGCCCGCGCTCGCCAGCGGCACGGCATTTCCCGCGCCGCGCGCGCTCGCGGACTTTTCGCTCGTGGATATCCACGGCGAGCCCGCCTCGCCCGCTTCGTTTCGCGGCCATCCCACGCTCGTGTTCTTCGGATTCACGAATTGCCCGGACGTGTGCCCGACGACGCTGGCGGTACTCGCGAGCGCGCAGAAGAAAGCTTCGGTTCCCGGTCTCAAGGTCGCGCTCATCAGCGTCGATCCGGAGCGCGACACGCCCGAACAGCTCGGCAGATACGTGGGTTCATTCGGCAGCGAGTTTATCGGCCTCACCGGCGACGCGCCCGGGATTGTGAAAGTCACGCGCGCATTCGGTGTCGCCTCGAGCCGCGTCGATCTGCCCGGTGGCGGATACACGATGGATCATTCCGCGACGGTGTTCGCGCTCGATTCGCAGGCGCGCATCGTCGCGGTCTTCACGCCGCCGCTGCGGGTCGATGCGCTGGCCCGCGACCTCGAGACGCTCAAACCCCACCTGCTCGTCCCTGCCTCATGAACGACGGATCCCCCGGCGCGGCCGGTCACGCGTTCGTCGCGCTTCAACACCTGCTGCCACAGCACGGAATTTCACGGGTCGTGCTCGCCGCGACGCGATCGCGCTCGCCCGCGTTCAAGAACGCGCTCATCCGGCTGTTCGTGCGCGGCTTCGATCCGGACATGAGCGACGCGGTCGAGCGTGAACCCACCGCATACGCCAGCTTCAACGAATTCTTCACGCGTGCGCTGCGCCCGGAGACGCGGCCCATCGACCCGGATTCGCGCGCGATCGTCTCGCCCGTCGACGGCACGGTGAGCGAGGCCGGCCGGCTCACCGAGGACCGCCTGCTGCAGGCGAAAGGTCACGAATACTCGTTGCGCGCGCTGCTCGCGGGAAACCGCGCCTGGGAGCAGACTTTCGCCGGCGGCAGCTTCGCGACTATCTACCTCGCGCCTTACAACTATCACCGCATCCACATGGCGTTGCCGGGCGAGCTGCGCGAGAGTTTCTACGTTCCCGGCAGGCTGTTCAGCGTGAACCGCACCACGGCGCAGCTCGTTCCGGGGCTGTTCGCGCGTAACGAGCGCGTGTTCTGCGGATTCGATGCGGGCGGCATGCCCTGGGCCATCATCCTCGTGGGCGCGCTCAACGTCGGCAGCATGGCGACCGTGTGGCATGGCGACATCACGCCGCGCAAACACCGCGAGGTGACGCAGTTGCCGGTGCACGGCGTGCTGGGACCGACCGAGCTGCCGAAGGGCGCGGAGATGGCGCGCTTCAACATGGGCTCCACCATCATCCTGCTGCTGCCTCCGGGCGCTTCGACCTGGGCGTCCACGCTCACCGCCGGTCGCACGGTGCGGATGGGCGAACGCATCGGCAGCCTCGAGCCCTGGGCCGCGCAATGAGCGACGCGCTGGCGTGGCGTCCCACGGCATCGCCCGCGATGCTGCGGCGCCGGGCCGAGGCGTTGCATTTCACGCGCGAGTTCTTTCGCGCACGCGACGTGCTCGAGGTGGAAACGCCGGCGCTCGTGAATGCTCCGGTTTCCGACGTGAACCTCGCGAGCGCCCGGGTCACGGTCGCCGGCCTTGCGACGCCTCTCTACCTGCACACCTCGCCCGAATACGCGATGAAGCGCCTGCTGGCTTCCGGCTGCGGCGACATCTACCAGGTTTGCCGCGTGTACCGGGCCGCCGAGCGCGGGCGGCAACACAATCCCGAATTCACGATGATCGAGTGGTACCGGCTCGGCTTCTCGCTCGAACGACTCATGGACGAGGTCGCCGATCTCGTGGGGGGTTTGTTGGGCATCGCCGAGCTCCCAGTGGAGCTCGTGAGTTATCGCGAGGCCGTTCAGCGCCACGCGGGGCTCGATCCGCTTGCGGACAACATCGAAGTGCTGCGCCGCGCGGCGTGCGATCTCGGTCTCGCCGAGGCGCATGCCGCCACCGCCGGCCGCGACGAATTGCTCGATCTCATCGTCGGCGCGCGCGTTGGCCCGCGGTTGGGCGCGGAGGCGCTCACGTTCGTCCATCGTTATCCGGCGTCGCAGGCGGCGCTCGCGCGGCTCGACGACGCGGATCCGCGCGTCGCGCTGCGGTTCGAGCTGTACCATCGCGGCATCGAGCTTGCGAACGGCTACCACGAGCTCGCGAGCGGCGCCGAACAGCGCCAGCGCTTCGCGGCTGACCAGGCGGCTCGCCGCGCGCGCGGCCTGCCCATGGCCGCCGCCGACGAGCGGCTGCTCGCCGCACTCGACGCGGGGCTGCCCGATTGCGCGGGGGTCGCACTGGGTTTCGATCGCGTGCTGATGCTCGCCGCCGGCGCCGCCCACATCGACGAAGTTCTGGCCTTTCCCCTGGAGCGCGCCTGAATGAGCCACGTTTCAAACGCCTACGACTTCAGCGACGCGCGGACGGCCTACCGCGATCTGGCGCGCGACCTCACCGCCCTGCTTTCCGGCGAACACGATCTCATCGCCAACGCCGCGAATACGTCCGCGCTCATCTACGACGCGCTGCCGGATCTCAACTGGGCGGGCTTCTATCTATACAAGGAAGGCGAGCTCGTTCTCGGTCCGTTCCAGGGAAAACCCGCGTGCGTGCGCATCGCCATCGGCAAAGGCGTGTGCGGCGCCGCCGCCGAACGACGTGCGACCGTGCTGGTCGAGGACGTGCACGCGTTTCCCGGGCACATCGCCTGCGACTCGGCGTCGAACTCGGAGATCGTCGTGCCGCTGATACGCGGCGGCGAACTACTCGGCGTGCTCGACCTCGACAGCCCGAAGTTGCGCCGCTTCACCTCGGTGGATCAGCAGGGGCTCGAAGCGCTCGCCGCGATTTTCATCGAGAGTCTTGGTCAGGCCTGACGGCCACGACGGAAACGTCGCCTGCGGCGCCGTCAATGAAAAAGGCCGGCGATGCGCCGGCCTTTCTCGGAGAGACTTCGTCGAACGTCAGTCGCCCTTGCCGCGCGAAATGTACTCGCCGGTGCGTGTGTCGACGCGCAGCACTTCGCCTTCGTTGATGAACAGTGGCACGCGCACCATGGCGCCGGTTTCCATTTTCGCCGGCTTGCTGCCGCCGGTCGCGGTGTCGCCGCGCACGCCGGGGTCGGTCTCGATGACTTTCAGTTCGATGTGCGGCGGCGGCGTGACCACCAGCGGCACGCCGTTCCACAACGTGATGATGCAGATCGTGCCGTCCTTGAGCCACTGCGCCGCCTCGCCGACGGCCGATTCGCCCGCCTGCAGCTGCTCGTAGTTCTCGGGATTCATGAAGGTCCAGAAATCGCCGTCCTTGTACAGATACTGCATCTCCGTATCCATGACGTCGGCGGCTTCGATGGACTCGCCCGAGCGGTAGCTCTTCTCCACGGTGCGGCCGGTGCGCAGGTTGCGCACGCGGATGCGGTTGAAGGCCTGGCCCTTTCCGGGCTTCACGTATTCGTTGTCGATGACGGCGTACGGGTCGCCATCGATCAGGAGCTTCATTCCGCCGCGAATTTCGTTGGTCGAGTAACTGGACATGGGGATTCCGGGTTTGCCCGAGCTTGTCGGGTTTGGGGGCCTGAAAAAAAGACCGGGCATGATACCCACCTGGCCATGAGCCCGCCATAAGCGCGAGTCCCGCGATTGCGGACCTTGCCCAATCCGACTTCCCTGGCGGTCCGCCCGGGGGCCCGGTGCTAGACTCCCAACGCTTGTTTGACTGGCGCTCATGCAGGGGCGCCGACTCCGGGGAGTTCCATTGACGGACAATTCTGCCGTTCCGCTCATCGTATTTTCGCCGCAACGCGAACCGTCCGAATTCATCAACAGCTTGATGCGCAAGGCCGGGGAGCCCGTGCATTGCACCTGGATCCCGGCCGTGCGCGATCTCGGCGAAGCGCTCGAGCAGCTCAACCCGGAGTTGCTGATCTGCGCGTACGTCTCCGAAGCCGACACGCGGCAGGCCATCACCGTGCGCGATCAGCTCGCTCCACAGGTACCCCTCATCATCGTGCGGCCCCAGATCTCCGAAGGCGACATCGCAATCGGCATGCGCCTCGGCGCGCGCGATGTCGTGTCGCTCTCGGCTTCCGAACGCGTGCAGGCGGTGATCGCGCGCGAACTTCGCTCGTTCCGCCTCGAGCGGGCGCTCAACACGACCCTGCAGTCCGCGAGCGACTATCGCCGCCAGCTGCAGTCCGTCCTGCAACGATCGAATGACGCGATCCTGCAGGTTCAAGAAGGCATCGTGGTCGACGCCAACCGGACCTGGCTCGAGTTGTTCGGGTTCGCCGACGCGGGCGCGGTGGTCGATCAGCCGCTGATGGACCTGTTCGACGAGCGCTCGCATGCCGCGCTCAAGGGCGCGCTGGTCGCGTGTGCCCAGGGGAAATGGACGGATCACCCGCTCAAGGTCACTGCGTTGCTGGGTGACGGCACTCAGTTGCAGCTCGATCTCGTGCTGACCCCCGGTGAGTTCGAGAACGAGCCCTGCGTGCGCATCATGGTGCCCGCGAAGAAACGTGACGAACGCCAGCTCACCAGCGACCTCACCGATGCGGTGAAGCGCGACTCCAATACCGGACTCCTGCTACGCCGGCCAGCGCTCGATGCGATCGAGGCGCGCATCGGCGCCCCGCCCGCCGGCGGCGTACGATTCATGGCGCTCGTGCGACCGGACAAATTCGCCGAGATCGAAAAAGACGTCGGCGCGCGCAACTCGGATCAACTGGTCGCCGAATACGCGACGATTCTCAAGTCCTATCTAGGTCCCAACGACATCGCGGGCCGGTTCTCGGGCGTCGCGTTCCTGGCACTGCTCGAGCGCGGCAATTCGCATGACGTGGAGGCGTGGGCCGAAGCGGTGCTCGCGCGTTTTTCGGAGGGCACGTCGACCGTGGGGCAGCGAACCGTGCAGGCGACCTGCACGATCGGCCTCACCGCCGTGCCGACGGCCGGCGGCAACTTCGACGCGGTGGTCGCGGACGTCCTCGAGGCCGTGCGCCGCGGCCGCACGCAGGGCGGCAACCAGATCTATCACCTGGATCGCGCCGACACCGACACCCGCGTGCAGGCCTACGACCGCATCTGGGTGAAACACATCAAGTCGGCACTCATGGAAAACCGCTTCCGGCTCGTGCAGCAGCCGGTGGCGAGCCTGCAGGGCGAAGATCCGAACATGTTCGACGTGCTGGTGCGCATGCTCGATCACCAGGGCAAGGAAGTGCTGCCGGCCGAGTTCATGGCCGCCGCCGAACGCAACGACCTGCTCAAGAACATCGACCGCTGGGTGGTCGGCGCCTCGCTGTCGTTCGCCGCGCAGCGCAAGCCCGGCTGCCTGTTCGTACGACTCTCGAAGGACAGCGTGATCGACCCCGGCTTCCTCGAATGGCTGAAGACCCAGATCGGCACCGGGACACACGATCCCAAGCGCATCTGTTTCCAGATCACCGAAGCGATCGCGGAGCAGTACATGAATGCCGCGGTCGGCCAGCTCCGCGCGCTCAAGCAACTCGGCTTCCGGATCGCGATCGAGCGATTCGGCACGGGTCGCGATCCGGGCAAACTACTCACGATACTGCCGCTCGACTTCATCAAGATCGATGGCGCGCTGGTGCAGGATCTCGCGTCGAATCCCGAAACGCAGGTCGTGGTCAAGAAGCTGGTCGAGCAGGCAAACAAGGCGAAGATCGAGACGATCGCCGAGCGCGTCGAGGACGCGAATACCATGGCGGTGCTGTGGCAGCTCGGGGTGCAGTTCATCCAGGGGTATTTCATCAACGCGCCCGAGGAAGTGGTCATGCAGGAAGGCCAGGCGCGGCGGTGATCCGGATGCGATCCTTCGCGCTCGCGCTGCTCCTGGCGTTTGCCGGGCCCGCCTCCGCCGCATCGCAGGCGACGCCGTCCGTCGAGCGCAACGTCGTCTACGGAATGGTGTCCGGCGCGGCCCTGCTGTTCGACGTGCATCGCCCCGCGAAATCGAACGGCCTGGGGGTCATCTTCGTCTCCGGCAGTGGCTGGCAGGCTTCGAACGAATACGGCGCTGCACCGCTCAAGGAACAGCAGATAGGCCTCTGGGGACCGCCGCTAACGGCCGCGGGCTACACGGTGTTCTCGCTGAATCATCGCGCGGCGCCGCGTTTCCACTACCCCGCGGCGATCGAGGATGTGCAATGCGCGATCCGCTTCGTACGTCACCACGCGAAGGACTACGGCATCGAGCCGGCCCGGTTGGGGGGCGTCGCGGGATCGTCGGGCGGACACCTGGTTGGACTCGCCGCCATGCTCGCCACGCCCGGCGCCGCCACCGATCCGGATCCCGTGAATCGCGAGTCCGCTGCGTTGCAGGCCATCGTGTTGCGCGCGCCCGTGCTGGACCTGCGCAACGTCGACACCATCGAGGGGACTGCCTACGTCGTCTCGTTCATGGAGGCGCCGCCCTCGCAGGATTCCGCGCGTGCGGCCTACCAGGCTGCTTCGCCCATCACGCACGTGAAACCCGGCTCACCGCCGGTCATGTTGTTGCACGGCGACGACGACAGGATCGTGCCCTACGCACAGTCCGTCGCGATGAAGGCGGCGCTCGAGAAAGCCAACGTGCCGGTCGCGTTGATCACGATTCCCGGCGGAGCACACGGCGCGGATTTCGGCTCGGCCCAACCCCGGGCCGGCTGGCCGAACTACTTCGGCGAGATGGTTTCCTGGCTCGACCGCCACCTGCAATCCGCTGCAAAATAGCCCTCCCTTCGCGGACGGTATACACGATGACTCTCTACGGCCTGCTGGCCTTCTGCGCCGTCTACGCACTCACTGTCGCCTCCCCCGGCCCTGGCGTCGCCGCCATCGTCGCGCGTTCACTGGCGCACGGATTCAAGGGCGCTCCTGCGTTCATCGCGGGGTTCATCGTCGGCGATTTGTTGTGGTTCACAGTCGCCGCGACCGGCCTCGCCGCCATCGCGAGGACCGCGGCCGTGGTATTCGTCGCGATCAAGTGGGCCGGCGTCGCCTATCTGCTCTACCTCGCGTGGAAACTCTGGTCGGCGCCGGCGGCACGAGTGGCCGTCGCGAATGAAGAGGACGGCCGGCAGCACGGCTGGCGCGCGTTCCTCGCGAGCCTCACGCTCACGCTCGGCAATCCGAAAGCGATCCTGTTTTTCCTCGCCCTCCTGCCCACCGTCGTCGACCTCCAGTCGATGAACGCGCTGCGCTTCATCGAGATCTCGCTCGCGATCATGATCGTGCAGCCCGCGGTGTTGTTCTCGTACGTGTTCCTTGCGGCCCGCGCACGCGAGATGTTCACGACGCCGAAGGCGGTGAGGCGGCTCAATCGCAGCTCGGGGGTGGCTATGGCTGGTGCTGCGGTGGTGGTGGCTACACGGTGATCCAAGTGCGACGCACGAAGAGCGGCCGAGCGTCGCGCATGTGATGAGCGTCGCTCCCGCGGCGCACTCCAGTTGTTGGATTCGCCAGATTTTTAGTCCGCCGGCCGTGCGGGCGGGTTATCTGTCTCCGCCATCCTTCGAGGGCACCTAGCGCAGTCTGAGGTAGCCGCTTGCCGGCTCCGTGCCTCGCGCGAACGCCTGATGCGCCGCGTCCGCTCGTGCTCATCACATGCACGCCACTCGGCCGCCCAAGTACCACCCTCTTCTCAGTCATCGAGGTGGCTCAATCATCGAAAGCCTTTTGAGAAAGGATCTCTTGATTCGGACTCCGCGCGAGCGAAGCTCGAAGCGCACGAAGACCCGAGAAAGAATCGCTCTTGTCTGAAACTCCGCGAAGCGGAGTTCGCTTCGCGCGGGGATCATCGTCGTTAGGGCGCGGTGAACGGCATGGCCAGCGCACTTGCGATGGGGCTGAGCGTACGCGGCGCATCCGGCGTTCGCGCAAGGCACGGAGCCGGCAAGCGGCTCCCTCAGACCGCGCTAGGCGCCTTCCGAGGATGGTAGAGACAGATAACCCGCCCCCACGGCCGGCGGTCTAGAAATCTCGCGAATCCAATAGCTGGGGTGCGCCGCGGTAGCGAAACCCATCGCGTGGGCGATGGCCTCGCCGTTCGCCGCGCGTTAACTACCTTGGTACTCCGAGAATCGACACCGCCACCCCGCGGTGATGGCCTCGCCGTTCGCCGCGCGTTAGCTACCCATGGTGCCCAGAAGTCAAGGCTACTCGGTTTCCAACGAATCCACGTTGCGCCAGCCTCGCGGCAGCACCGTGCCGCGCTGTGCGCGCGAACCGCGATAATCCTTGAGCTCCGGCCACGGGATAGTCATCTTGCGATCTCCCGAGCGCACGATCAGCGACTTGTCCTTGCCGATCACTGTCATGCCGGTGAGATAGTCCTCGCGGCTGGCGAACTTCTTCGACGGGACGTCGAACAGCTTGTTGCCCTTGCCGCGCGGCAGCTCGGGTACGTCCTTGACCGGGAACACGAGTAGTTTGCCGTCCTTGGACGAGACCGCGACCAGCGCGTCGTCGCCCGGCACCGGCGCGGGCGGCAGCACGAGGGCGCCGTCGGGCAGATTCAGCAGGCCCTTGCCCGCCTTCTTCGAGGCCCAGGTTTCCTTGAGGCGCACCGTGAAGCCGTAACCCGCGTCGCTCGCGACCAGCCAGAGGTCCTCGGGCTCGCCGATCATCACGCCGCGCCACTTGGCGCCATCGGGCGGATCCACGCGCGAGGACATCGGCTCGCCGAGTCCGCGCGCCGACGGCAACGAATGGGCGACCAGGCTGTACGCGCGTCCCGTCGAATCCAGGAACACCGCCTGCTGCACGCTGCGACCGCGCGCCGAGTGCTGGTATTCGTCACCCGACTTGTACTGCAGTGTACGCGGATCGATTTCGTGACCCTTCGCCGAGCGCACGAATCCACCCTTCGACAGGACTATGGTCGCGGGCTCGTTCGGGATGAGCTGCGACTCGTCGATCGCCTGCGCAGCTTCGCGCTCCACGATCTTCGTGCGGCGGTTGTCACCGTATTTCTCCGCGTCGGCCTCGATCTCGCTCGCGATGAGTTTCTTGAGCTTGGCCTTCGACTTGAGAATGCCTTCGATCTCTTCCTTCTCTTCGGCGAGCTTCTTCTGCTCGTCGCGGATCTTCATCTCTTCGAGCTTCGCCAGGTGGCGCAGCTTCGTCTCGAGAATCGCTTCGGCCTGGATGTCCGTGAGCTTGAAGCGCTTCATCAGCACGGGCTTCGGCTCATCCTCGCGACGGATGATGCGGATCACCTCGTCGAGATTCAGATAGGCCGCCAGCAAGCCATCGAGGATGTGCAGCCGCTTGTCGACCTTATCGAGGCGGAACTGCAGGCGGCGCGTGACCGTCTGCGTGCGGAACTGCAGCCACTCGTTGAGCAGGTCGCGCAGGCCCATGACCTTGGGCTTGCCCTCGAGCGTGATCACGTTGAGGTTTACGCGATAGTTGCGCTCGAGATCCGTCGTCGCGAACAAGTGCGCCATGAGCTGCGCCACATCGGCGCGCTTCTTGGGCTCGATCACGATGCGGATGCGCTCCTCGTGATCGGACTCGTCGCGGATGTCCTCGACCATCGGCAGCTTCTTGTCGCGCATCTGCGCGGCGATCTGCTCGATGACCTTGTTGCCCGAAACCTGGTACGGCAGCTCGCTGATGACGATGTTGTCGTCTTCTTCCTTGTAGACCGCGCGCGCCTTGTAGGTGCCGTTGCCCGTGTTGTAGATGTCGAGCAGCTCGGAGCGCGGCGTGATGATCTCGCCACCCGTGGGCAGATCCGGGCCTTTCACGTACTTCATGAGCGTGCGCGTCATCGCGTCCGGCTCGTCGATCAGGTGGATGCAGGCCTGTGCGACTTCGCGCAGGTTGTGAGGCGGGATGTCGGTCGACATGCCCACCGCGATGCCCTGCGTTCCGTTCAGCAATACGTTGGGAAGACGCGCGGGCAGGAACGCGGGCTCCTCCAGCGTGCCGTCAAAGTTCGGCTGCCAATCCACCGTGCCATCCGAAAGCTCCGACAGGAGCACTTCGGCATAACGCGTGAGCTTCGACTCCGTGTAACGCATCGCCGCGAAGGACTTCGGATCGTCGGGCGAGCCCCAGTTGCCCTGCCCGTCGACGATCGGATAGCGATACGAGAAGTCCTGCGCCATCAGCACCATGGCCTCGTAGCAGGCCGAATCGCCGTGCGGATGGAACTTGCCGATGACGTCGCCGACCGTGCGCGCGGACTTCTTGTGCTTCTGCCCGGCCGAGAGCCCGAGCTCGCTCATCGCGTAAGTGATGCGACGCTGCACGGGTTTGAGGCCGTCCGACAGCGAGGGCAGCGCGCGATCGAGGATCACGTACATCGAGTAGTCGAGGTACGCCTTCTCGGTGAAGGTGCGCAGAGGTTGCTTCTCCACGCCTTCGAAATTCATTTCGTCTTGCATGTTCTACCCAGTCTCTTGGGCGATGGTCAGGGAGCGACTTCGGCCAGGTTGCCTTTTTCTTCCAGCCAGTCGCGCCGGTCGGAAGCGCGTTTCTTGGCGAGCAGCATGTCCATGAGCTGGTCGCTGTCGTCCTTCGCGGAAATGGTGAGCTGCACGAGCCGGCGCGTGCGCGGATCCATCGTGGTTTCGCGCAGCTGCGATGGATTCATTTCACCGAGGCCCTTGAAGCGCGTGACCGAGGGCTTCGCCTTCGTCTTGCCGTCGCTCTCTATCTTCTTGAGCAGCGAGTCGCGCTCGGCTTCGTCGAGCGCGTAGTACACGTTCTTGCCGGCGTCGATGCGGAACAGCGGCGGCATCGCGACGTACACGTGTCCGTTCGCCACCAGCGGACGGAAGTGCCGCAGGAACAGCGCGCATAACAAGGTAGCGATGTGCAGTCCGTCGGAGTCGGCGTCCGCGAGGATGCAGATCTTGTGATAACGCAGCGCCGACAGATCGCTGGTGCCCGGATCGATGCCCATGGCCACCGAGATATCGTGCACTTCCTGCGAGGAGGCGATCTCGCCCACCGACACTTCCCAGGTGTTCAGGATCTTGCCGCGCAGCGGCATGATGGCCTGCGTCTCGCGATCGCGCGCCTGCTTCGCGGAGCCGCCGGCCGAGTCACCTTCGACCAGGAACAGCTCGGAGTGTTTCGGATCGTTGTTGGTGCAATCGGCCAGTTTGCCCGGAAGCGCCGGGCCGGCGGTCACGCGCTTGCGCTTGACCTGCGACGCCGCCTTGGTGCGTTCCTGCGCATTCTCGATCGCGAACTGCGCGATGCGCTCGCCCGCATCCGGATGCTGGTTGAGCCACAGCGACAGCGAGTCGTGCACGAAGTTTTCGACCAGCGAGGCCGCGTCGCGGGTAGCGAGACGTTCCTTCATCTGGCCGGCGAATTGCGGCTCCTGGATCTTGATCGACAGGACGAAACACGTCTTGTCGAAGATGTCCTCGGCAGTGAGCTTCAGGCCGCGCGGCACGAGATTGCGGAACTCGCAGAACTCGCGCACCGCGCCCGCGATACCGGCGCGCAGTCCGTTGACGTGCGTGCCGCCTTCCGCGGTCGGAATGAGATTGACGTAGCTTTCGCCGAGGGCGCGCTCCGCGTTGGGCGTCCAGACCAGCGCGTATTCGACGGCGTTGACCTTCTCGTTGTCGTTCTTCGCGAAGATCGGCTCGGCGGGCAGCGCGTCTTCCTTGCCGATCTCGTCCTTGAGATACGCGGCGAGATCGCCGGTGAAGAACCACTCGTCCTTCTCCTTCGTCGCCTCGTTCTCGAAGGTGATCTTGAGACCCGGGCACAACACGGCCTTGGCCTTGAGGTTGTGCTTGAGCTGCGGGACGGAGAACTTGTCGCTGTCGAAGAATTTCGGGTCGGGCCAGAAACGCACCGTCGTACCGGTATTGCGCTGGCCCACCGTGCCGACGACTTCCAGCTTCGAGGACACTTTGCCGTCCTTGAAGCTGATGTTGTATTCCTTGCCGTTGCGCTTGATCCAGCATTCGAGCTGCTTCGACAGCGCGTTCACCACCGAAACGCCGACGCCGTGCAGGCCGCCCGACACTTCGTAGTTCTTGTCGCTGAATTTACCGCCCGCGTGCAGGCGCGTCAGGATCAGCTCGACGCCCGACACCTTCTCCTTCGGGTGGATGTCGACCGGCATGCCGCGACCGTCGTCCGCGACCGACAAGGAGTTGTCCTTGTGCAGGGTGACATTGATCTCTTTTGCGTGGCCCGCGAGCGCTTCGTCGACAGAATTGTCGACCACTTCGTGCGCCAGGTGGTTGGGCCGGCTGGTGTCGGTGTACATGCCCGGGCGGCGACGCACGGGCTCGAGACCGGAGAGGACTTCGATATCGGATGCGGTGTAGGACATTCTCTTCCGCGAAAGAAAAAAATCACGCGCGGACTCCATGCCGCGCGGCGCGGAGTGTAGCAGCGAATGCCGGCGCCGGGAGAGCGTGCCCGGCGAGCGACATCAGAAGTATTCGGCTCGCAGGCGACGCCCGATGCCGGTGTATTTCAGTCCGAAGAGTAATGCGACGCCCGTGATCGGCCAGGCGACGGCCATCATCACGCGCTCCACCAATCCCGGCGCGACCTGCGGCAATTCGACGCCGATGTCGACACCAATATCGGCACCGCTCAACGCCTCCCCACCCACGAACGCCACCAGTGCAATCGCCACCAGCACACCAATGACATTGCTCGCGACGAGCCAGCGCGGCAACTTGCGCGGCGCGGGCGCGGCCCTCGGCGCCGCGGCCTTCTCGATGCGCGCCCAGACGGCGGCATCGAACCTGCCGTCGAGTTGCGGCGCACGCACCTGGTTGCGGAGCGAACGCTCCAGCCGCGCTTCGATTTCGTCACTCTTGTTTGCGTTCATGAGCTCTCCTCGGACTCGCCGGCCAGCGCCGCGAGACGTTTGCGGCCCCGGTGCAGCAGCGCCTTCACCGTACCGGTCGGCATCGAAAGCAGCTCGCCGACTTCCTCGCAGCTGCGATCTTCCAGGTAAAAAAGGACCACGACACGGCGATACGGTTCCGGCAGCTGATCCAGCAGCTTCGCGACATCGTACTCGGCAGCGGCCTGCCCCGCGGATTCCGCGCCGGCCCGCGCGGTGCCGAACACCATCGGATCCCCGTCGTCATCGGCGACTTCGACGAAGTCCTCGAGCGGCACGATGCGTCGCTCGCGCTCCAGCGCGGTCAGGCAGGTGTTCCGCACGATGGTGTAAAGCCAGGTGGACAGGGCCGCCCGCCCGTCGAATTTCGGGAGCGCCTGCCACGCCTTGACGAAGGCAGTCTGCGACATGTCTTCGGCCAGGGCGGCGTCTCGCAGGATGGAAAACGCCAGGTTCATGACCTTCTGGCGATACCGGGCCATCAGGCCCTCGAGCACCTTGTGCCGGTCCCCGGCCCGCAACGCGGCAAGCAGGTCCGCATCCCGCTCCATGGCAGCGGACATAACAGGCGCCTGCACGCCGGGTTTCATGTTTGTAGCAGCCTGCACATCGTAGATACTGCGCAGCGATATAGCGGGTTGCAGCGGCCGGCTGCAACCGACTCAGGGGGTCGCCAGTAACAAAGGCGTTCGCAACGCTCACTGGAGAATCGGTCTATGGATCCTGGAATCATTGGCGTCTTCATCCCGATCGTCGCCATCGTCATGGGCGTCGGCATCGGCATGTTGTCGATCTGGACGGAGCACAAGCGCAAGGCGCAGCTCCTCGAGCAGTTTCACAAGGAGCGGCTTTCCGCGCTCGACAAGGGAATCGCCCTGCCGGAACTCGACCGCCGCCTGGTGGCGCTCGACGAAAGCCAGCCGCCGACCTCGGCCAAGGCTTTCCGCAGCGGCCTGATGATGCTGTTGATCGGCATCATCCTGTACTTCGCGCTCGAGGAACTCGTCAGAGAGCGGGTGTCGCTGTTCGGATTGATTCCGGCGGCGGTCGGTGTCGCCAACCTGATGTACGGTTTCATGCTGTTGAAAAAAGAACAGGGCGAGAAGGACGGACGGCCCTGAACGACCGGCGGGGCCCCGGACCGCGGGGGGCCCGCCCGTTTAGTGTCGGG